>NZ_JBVKCA010000006.1:0-583736 GCF_055656965.1 Streptomyces sp. NPDC111656 | reverse complement strand
TTGTTCTTGCGTTTCCGACTCTACCAGACCGTTTCCCGATCCGATTTCCTCGGTGCTTTCCAGGTTTCCGCTTTCGCGTTTCCCTTTCCGGCGGTCCAAACACTATCAGCGATTTTCCGTCTCTCTGACCACGGCTCTGCGGACATGCAGAACCAGACCCCGAGATAGGATCTGACAAGTTGGGTGCTGCCAGGCAAGGACGCTTGGTCGCGTCGCTCGGCCTCAAGCAGGAGTACGACTCTACATGGGGGTTTGGAGCGCGCGCAAATCGTTTGCGCGGTGTTCTAGGGCCGCCAACCGGGACCTCTCATGCGGAACCGGCAGTTCGTATGACATACCCTGCTCAACAGTGCGCCGTCCGGTACAGGCAGTGACGGCCCATATGAATCTCCACCCCTGGGAGGCTTCCCATGACCATCGTGACGTCCCCTCTTGCAGGACGTGCCATCGGACTCACCGCGGTACCGGATCCCGTCTTCTCCGGAGCGATGGTAGGCCCCGGCACGGCGATCGACCCCGTGCGTGAGCCCGGGGAGGCTGTCGCCCCCGTGGACGGGGTGATCGTCTCGCTTCACCCGCACGCCTTCGTCGTCGTCGACGCAGAGGGCCATGGCGTGCTCACACACCTGGGCATCGACACAGTGCAGCTCAATGGCGAGGGCTTCGAACTTCTCGTCAACAAGGGTGACACCGTGACGCGCGGTCAGGCCGTCGTGCGCTGGAACCCGGCCGCCGTCGAGGTGGCCGGCAAGTCCCCGATCTGCCCGATCGTGGCGCTCGAGGCAACGGCCGACTCCCTCTCCGATCTCCGCGAAGACGGCGACGTGAAGGCCGGCGACGCCCTTTTCAGCTGGCAGTGACACCAACAGCGCTGCCGTCGTAGACGGCAGGTTCGAAAACGACCGCGGCGGCGGGACGCGCCGCACTACCGGAGACGGGTGAGATGGAGACAACGCTGCGAGGCGTCGGCGTGAGCCACGGTGTGGCGATCGGCGAGGTTCGGCACATGGGAACGGCGGTGCTTGAGCCGCCTGCCAAGCAGATCCCGGCGGAGGACGCGGAGCGCGAACAGGGGCGCGCCCGTAAGGCCGTCGAGGCTGTGGCGGCCGATCTGATGGCGCGCGGCAATCTGGCGGGGGGCGAAGCCCAGGCGGTGCTCGAGGCGCAGGCCATGATGGCCCAGGACCCCGAGCTGATGGCGGACGTGGATCGGCGTATCGCGGTCGGCAGCACGGCCGAGCGTGCCGTCTATGACGCGTTCGCTTCCTATCGCGCGCTGCTGGCGGGTGCCGGTGAGTACCTCGCCGGTCGTGTGGCCGACCTCGACGATGTGCGGAACCGTATCGTGGCCCGGTTGCTCGGGGTGCCCATGCCGGGCGTCCCCGACAGCGACGAGCCGTACGTCCTTATTGCGCGTGACCTTGCGCCCGCGGACACGGCGCTGCTCGACCCCACTCTCGTCCTCGGCTTCGTCACCGAGGAGGGCGGGCCGACCAGCCACAGCGCGATCCTGGCTCGGGCGCTCGGAGTGCCCGCCGTCGTCGCGCTCCCCGGCGCCGGAGAGCTTGCCGAAGGCACGGTGGTCGCCGTGGACGGCAGCACCGGCGAGATCTTCGTGGAGCCGAGCGCCGAGAAGCGGGCGCAGTTGGAGGCCGCGGCTGCCGAGCGGAAGGCGGCGCTGTCTGCCTCGACCGGACCGGGTGCCACCTCCGACGGACACAAGGTGCCGCTGCTGGCCAATGTCGGCGGTCCCGCCGATGTGCCGGCCGCTGTCGAGGCCGGGGCCGAGGGTGTCGGTCTGTTCCGTACCGAGTTCCTCTTCCTGGACGATAGCAAGCAGGCGCCGTCCGAGGAGAAGCAGGTCGAGGCGTACCGGCAGGTGCTGGAGGCGTTCCCCGAGGGGCGTGTCGTGGTGCGGGTGCTGGACGCGGGCGCGGACAAGCCGCTGGAGTTCCTCACTCCGGCCGACGAGCCGAATCCGGCACTGGGTGTACGAGGTCTGCGCACCCTGCTCGACCACCCCGATGTCCTGCGTACGCAGCTGACGGCACTCGCGAAGGCCGCGGAGGGGCTGCCGGTCTACCTCGAGGTCATGGCGCCGATGGTCGCCGACCGCCTCGACGCCAAGGCGTTCGCGGACGCGTGCCGTGCCGCCGGGCTGAAGGCGAAGTTCGGCGCGATGGTGGAGATTCCGTCGGCCGCGCTGCGGGCTCGCTCGATCCTCCAGGAGGTCGAGTTCCTGTCGCTGGGGACCAATGACCTCGCGCAGTACACCTTCGCAGCCGACCGGCAGGTGGGAGCGGTGTCCCGCCTGCAGGACCCGTGGCAGCCCGCGCTGCTCGACCTGGTCGCCGTGTCCGCCGAGGCGGCGAAGGCCGAGGGCAAGAGCTGTGGTGTCTGCGGTGAGGCTGCGTCCGATCCGCTGCTCGCGTGTGTGCTGACCGGTCTGGGGGTCACCTCCCTGTCGATGGGTGCCGCGTCCATTCCTTATGTCCGGGCGACGCTCGCCAAGTACACGCTGGCGCAGTGCGAGCGTGCCGCCGCGGCGGCACGTGCCACGGACACGGCCGACGAGGCGCGCACGGCGGCCCAGGCGGTGCTGTCCGGCGAGTAGCCGGGACCGTTCGTCGAGCGAAGGTTGCTCAGGGGCGCTCCACCTGCGGGTGGGGCGCCCCTTCGCGTTCAGTGCGTGTGGCCTGTCGCCTCCCCTCCGTTGCCGAGGTCGGGTGGTACGCAGTAGTCGACGCCCGACTCCGGGGAGACCAGGTCTCCGGATGTGACATCGGTGCAGTAGGCGTCGAAGACCTCGCCTGCGGTGAGGGGTTGCAGGCCTTCTCCGCGCAGTCGCCATCCGTAGACGCGGTCGGTCGTGTCGGGGGCGGTGGTGCGCATGACGAGTCCTCCGGCGCTACCGGTGGCAAGACCCAGGGCCAGGACGGTGGTGAATTCGAGGGCTTCCGCCTCGTCGAGGCGGGTGGTGCCCTCGGCGTCGTCGTCGGCCCGCAGCACCGCGACGAGTGTTTCGGGTGCCGCGGAGACGCTGCACACGAGGTGGCGCTCGCCGGGGCTCGCGGTGTCGAGGACGCGGGTGAGCAGGTGGGAGGCGCGGGCGAAGGACGCTCGTCCGATGTCCTCTCCGCAGGACGCGCAGTTGCCGATGCGGGACAGGAGTGTGGTCGCGTACTCCCAGGTCGCTTTGCGGACGGCTTCGTCGACGAGGTCGGGGACGAGTTCGGCGAGGGGCTGTCCCTCGTACGCGACGGTGGGGCCGGTGGCGGCGAGTTCGGCGGTGAAGCGTGTGCGGCTTGCGGCGGTGTCGGGTTCCAGGCCGTTGTGCGTGCAGAACTCCGCGTACTCCTCGGGGTCGAAGAGCGCGACGGTGGTGTGGCTGCCTTGGGCTGCAAGGGTCCTGAGCAGGGATTCCACCTGCTGGAGGTAGGTCGTGTGGTCGTTGAACGTGAAGGTGCGGTAGCGCTGCATCACCGTGAAGTCGCGCTCGTCGGTCAGCAGACCGATGGTGCCGGCGATTTCGCGGCGCAGGACGCGTCGCATGGTCTGGTGCTCGGTGTGCGCCATGTTTCCCCCTGTGCGCAGTCGATCAATGCTCACTCACAGTAACTGGCGGCACTGACAACGCGGTGCGGGAGAGCTGGTCGCGCACCAGACGGTGCTGAAACACGCAGGTCACGGCGATGGTCGCGCCGAAGGTCGTCCAGCCGAGGGGGCCGGTCGCGATGGCCGCGGTGACGGCGAGTGGTCCGATGCTGCGCTGGGCGGACTGCGCCAGTCCATGGACGCCCAGATAGGCGCCCTGGGCCGTCCCGGGCGCGAGGGCGACGGAGAGTTCCCAGGAGACGGTGGCGTGCAGCATCTCCGCCACGGTGAAGGCGACGGCCGAGGTCGTGAGGAACAGCGTGGCGGTGAAGGCTCCGCCCGTGGCCGAGAGTGCCATCGCGACGCCACCGAGAGCGAAGACGGCGGAGAGGGGGAGGAGCAGGGAGCGCGCGGCGGCCGTCGTGGCGCCGAGGCGGGCCAGGGGGACCTGAAGGGCCACGACCATCAGGTTGTTGAGAACCATGAGCAACGGGGCGAGGCCGTGGGGTGCTTGGTCGGAGTGGGCGATCCAGAGCGGCAGGCCGACCTTGAACACGGCGTCGTCGAGGAAGAGGACGGTCTCGGTGGCGACGTACGCGAGATAGCCGCGGTCGCGCCAGGGGCTGGCCGGCCTGGTGATGGGGGCGGGGTGCTTGGACGTGGCGATCGTGCGTGCGGGGGACGGCGGTTCGGCGCAGCGCACGGTGAGGAGCGCGGCGGCGACGAACGACAGCGCGTCTCCTGTCAGGAGCCAGTGGTAGGCGGTGGTGGTCCCGATCGTGAGAGCGGCTGCGGCGGTGAGGCCGCCCAGGGCCCATCCGGCGTTGGCGACGGTTCTGGTGACGGCCTGATAGCGGACGCGGTCGGGTCCGGAGACGCGGGTGGCGTACAGCTTGGTGAGGACGTTGGCGGCCCGGTCGCCGAAGCTGCCGGCGGCCGAGAAGGCCAGCAGCAGGGCGTAGTTGTCGGTGGTGAGCAGGGCGAGGGAGGCCAGGGCTCGCAGGATCTGCAGGGAGATCAGGACACGGGTGAGGGGCAGGCGGTCGGCGATGCGGCCGCCGAGCGGTGCGCCGGCGATGCCGATGGCCCCCGAGACCGCGGCGAGGGTGCCGACCTGTGCCACGGACAGGCCGGTGACGTAGGTGAAGTACAGGACCGAGACGGCTGCCCACAGGCCGCTGCCGGTCCGGTCGACGAGGGCGATCCAGAGCATTCTTCGGCCGCCGGGGCCTCCTGGAATGCGTGTCGACCATGCGGCTGCGCGGCTGATCGGTCCCACCGTTCCCCCTTGCTTCCACTTATGTATTGATACATACTTGGTAACGTGGCAACACAATATGGGATCAGTGGCGCGACGGCCAAGGGAATTGCCTCGTCCGTCGAACGAGGCGTGGCCGAAGGCGCGTTGGGGCCGATGGCGGCGCTGCCTCCGGTACGCAGACTTGCCGACGAGCTCGGGGTGAGCCCGGGGACGGTCGCGACGGCGTACAAGGAACTGCGGCGGCGCGGGATCGTCGTGACGCACGGGCGGGGCGGCACCGTGGTCGCCGCGGCTCCCTCGGTGGCGTCACGACGACCACCGAAAGTGCCGGACGGACTGCGGGACCTGGCAGGTGGCCATCCCGACCCTCGGCTGCTTCCGCACCTGGTGCCGCCCTCGCGCCTCTCCCCCGGCGCGCGGTCGCACCGCAGCACGCCGCGTCTGGCGCGGTTGGAGGACGCCGTGCGCGACTGGCTGCGACCGGACGGGGTGCCGACGGAACACGTGACCTTCGCGCACGGCGCGCTCGATCTGATCGGACGACTGCTGTCGGTGGAGTTGCGTCCCGGTGACGCCGTCGCGATGGAAGACCCCGGCTATCACCATCTGCTGGACCTGGTCACGGCACTGGGGCTGCGTACGGTCCCGGTCGCCGTGGACGACCAGGGGATGCGACCCGAGGCCTTGCGCGACGCGCTACGGGCCGGCGTGCGCGCGGTGGTGTGCAGTCCACGGGCGCAGAATCCGTACGGCGGTCGCTTCTCGGCGGAGCGCCGGGACACTCTGGTCGCCGTACTCCAGGAGGAACCCGATGTGCTCGTGGTGGAGAACGACCATGCGTCCGCCGTCGCCGATGCGCCTCTTCACGCTCTGGTCGCGGGCGGCCTTGCGCGCTGGGTGCACGTGCGGACCGTGAGCAAGTTCCTCGGGACGGACCTGCGGTGGGCGGCTGCGGCCTGCGATCCGATCACGCTGGCCCGGCACGACGGCCGGATGCTGCTCACCTCCGGCTGGGTCAGTCACCTGCTCCAGGAGACGGTGTACGGGCTGATGACGGACGACGACACGCGCGCGTTGGTCGCCCGCGCACAGGACACGTACGCGCTGCGGCGGAACGCACTGCGACACCAACTCTCGGAGCAGGGGATCCCGTCCCATTCCGTGAGCGGAATGAATGTCTGGGTACCGGTGCGCGACGAGTCGGCCGTCGTCAATGGGCTGCGGTCCTACGGGTGGTGGGTTGCGGCGGGTGCGCGGTTCAGGATCGCTTCCGCGCCCGGTGTACGGATCTCGGTCGCGGAACTCGAACCCTCCGACGCTGTGCGCCTGGCCTCGGACTTCGCTGTCGTGCTCGGCGAGTCCGAGGCCACCTACGGAGGTTGATCAGCCGCGCTTGCGGGCCAGCTCTTCGTAGAAGTGCAGCAACTCGACGTTGTCCACGGAGCCGACGTTGACCGCCTTCTCCAAAGGGGCTCCCTGGAGGAGGCGCTTGACCGGAACCTCGATGCGTTTGCCCGTGAGCGTGTGCGGGACGCCAGGCACCTCGATGACCTCGTCGGGGACGTGGCGCGGGGAGAGCTGTTCGCGGATGGTCTGCTTGATGCGGTTCAGGAGGGCCTCGTCGAGCGCGGCTCCGGGGGCGAGGTGGACGAAGAGGGGCATCCAGTAGCCGCCGTCGGGCTGTTCGACACCGATGACGAGCGACTCCTTGATCTCGGGGAGGCGCTCGACCGCTTCGTAGATGTCGGCCGACCCCATCCGCACGCCCTGGCGGTTGAGCGTCGAGTCCGAGCGGCCATGGATGACGACGGAACCGCGCGAGGTGACGGTGATCCAGTCACCGTGGCGCCACACTCCGGGATACGTGTCGAAGTAGCTGTCGTGGTAGCGGCTGCCGTCAGGATCGTTCCAGAAGCGGATGGGCATGGACGGCATCGGGTTGGTGACCACCAGCTCACCGACTTCGTCGATCAAGGGCTTGCCGCCGGGGTCCCACGACTGGAGGTCGGTCCCGAGGCCGGGCGCCTGGAGTTCCCCGATGTACACCGGGAGCGTCGGCACCGCTCCCGCGAAGCAGGAGCACACGTCCGTGCCACCGCTGACGGAGGCGATCCACAGATCGTCGCGGACCTCGTCGTGCAGCCAGCGGAAGCCGTCGGGCGGCAAGGGCGAGCCGGTCGTCGCGACACACTGCACACGCGTGAGGTCGAAGTCCTGGGAGGGGTGGACGCCCGCCTTGCGGCACGCCATCACATACGCGGCGGACGTGCCGAAGAGGGTCGCTCCCGTGCGTTCGGCGATCCGCCACTGGGCACCCGTGTCCGGGTATCCGGGGCTGCCGTCGTAGAGGACGATCGTGGTGCCCGTGAGCAGGCCGGAGACGAGGAAGTTCCACATCATCCAGCCGGTGGACGTGTACCAGAAGAAGCGGTCCTCGGGGCCGAGGTCGCAGTGCAGGCCCAGTTGCTTGAGGTGCTCGACGAGGATGCCGCCCTGGGACTGGACGATAGCCTTGGGGAGGCCGGTCGTGCCGGAGGAGTACAGCACCCACAAAGGGTGGTCGAAAGGGACCTCTTCGAAGACGGGCGCCACGTCCGCCGAGGTCAGTTCGGACCAGTTCAGGGCGCCTTCGGGGGCTTCGGTGCCGAGCAGGGGGATGTGGACGACGGCGCGCAGGGTCGGCAGTTCGCGGCGCAGCTCGGCGACGACGTCCCGGCGGTCGTGCTCCTTGCCGCCGTAGCGGTAGCCGTCGACCGTGAACAGCACGACGGGTTCGACCTGCTGGAAGCGGTCGAGGACGCTGCGCGCGCCGAAGTCGGGGGCACAGGACGTCCACACGGCCCCTACGGCGGCCGTGGCGAGCAGGGCGGCCACGGCCTGCGGAATGTTCGGGAGATAGCCGCTGACGCGGTCTCCCGGGCGTACCCCGAGGGCGCGCAGCTCGGCGGCCAGGGAGCCGACCTGACGGCGCAGCTCGGACCAGCTCACCGGGGTCGCCTCGTGGGTCTCGTCGACGTACAGGAGCGCTGGTTCGTCCGTGCGGGTCCCGGCCGCGCGCAGGGCGTGCTCGGCGTAGTTCAGGGTCGCCCCGGGGAACCATTCGGCGCCGGGCATCGAGCGGTCACCGAGCACGCGCGCGTAGGGGGTCGAAAACCGTACGTCGAACCACTCGGTGACGGCCTTCCAGAACGTGTCCAGTTCCCGCACCGACCAGCTGTGCAGTGCCGGGTAGCCGCCGTCGGAAGGGGCTCCGTGGTGCTCGGCCGCCCAGGCCTGGAACTTCGTGACCTGCGCCTGGGTGATGCGCCCTGGGTCGGGCTGCCAGAGCGCTGAGGGGTTCGCGGTGGACATGAATCGGCTCCCGGACTGTGTGCGTCGGTCGCGCACGAGCTGGGGTGTGCGCGTCACGCGGCTGACACGGACGATGCCATGTGATCGACTTCCGCACCAGGGTGCGCCGCAGATGGTCGTCCGCGTGAAGATGTGCCCCCATCGCGGGTGAACGGAAGTTGAACGACTCACTCATTTGGCGCAGGCAATGGCAGGGTGAGCAGCATGGACGGTCGTGACCTGGTGCGTTCGGTGAAGACGGTCGGTTCGACGGGGGCGGCCCAGGGCTTGCGTACCGTGCGGGCCGCATGGCGAAGGAGGCGTGCCGACGCCGCCGGGCTGCCGCGGCGGGGGGCCGAGCGTGCGCGGGTGCCCGGCCCGGTGGAGGGGGCGGAGCCGGGTCCCGGGGGTGGGGTCGTCCGGTTCGCGCGGTCCGAGTTGCGGATCACGGTCGCGGTGAGCGGGGCGGTGTTCTGGGGTTGGGACGGGGCCGGTCCGGAACCGTCCTACGCGCTCGCGGGCCGTTGCCCGGAGCCGGACCCGCGGGCCGTCCTGGAGCCCGACAAGGACGGCGGCTGGCGGGTGGTGGCCGAACGGGTGACGGTCGTCGTCTCGCGGCACGGCGCCGTCGAGGTGCGAACCCCGGGTGGTGTGATCCTGCGCCGTGATCTGCCGCCCCGTTGGTGGGAACCGGTCGACGGGGGTGGCGCGCGGTGGATGCAGCGCTCGGAAGTGGCCGCCGACGCCCGGTTCTTCGGCCTGGGCGGGCGCGCGGCCGGTCCCAGGCTGCGTGACGGGACGTACCGGCTGTGGAACACGGATCCCGGGCACACCTTCACGCCGGGCGTCGATCCGCTGTACATCACGATGCCCGTGCAGATGGTGGTCTCCGACGCGGGCACGCATCTCGTGTTCCACGACACCTCCTGGGACGGCACGGTGCACCTGCGCGAGGGCGAGGAGGGCGCGGGGTCGGGGCACGACCGGGCAGGAACATGCGAGTTGCGGATGGACGGTGGCCCGCTGCGCTGCTGGTTGATGGTGGGCACCCCCGCGCGCGTGCTGCATGCCTGGGCCTCGCTCACGGGGGCGCCCGCGCTGCCGCCCGCGTGGGCTCTGGGGCACCATCACGCGCGCTGGGGCTTCGGCAGCGAGCAGGAGGTGCGGCGGATCGTCGCGGGCTATCAGGAGCGCGGTCTGCCGCTCGACGCGGTCCACCTGGACATCGATCACTACGACGCCCACCAGGTGTTCACGGTGGATCGGGAGCGCTTCCCCAAGCTGCCGGTGCTCGCCGAGGAGCTGCGCCGCGACGGCATCCGGCTGGTGTCGATCGTCGACCCGGCGGTCAAGTCCGAGCCGGGCAACGCGGTGTACGACAGCGGCCTCACCGAGGACGCCTTCGTGCGGGACGGCTCGGGCCGGCTTGTGCGGGGAGTCGCATGGCCCGGGGAGTCGGTCTATCCGGACTTCACGCACGCGCGTGTGCGGGAGTGGTGGGGCGGCCTCTACGAGGAGCGGCTGGCGCAGGGGTTCGGGGGATTCTGGCACGACATGAACGAGCCGACGTCGTTCACGGCGTTCGGGGAGTCGACGCTGCCGAGGTCGGCCCGGCACTCCCTGGAGGGACGCGGCGGCGACCATCGTGAGGCGCACAACGTGTACGCCCTGGGCATGGCCCGAGCCGCCTACGAGGGCCTGCGCGAACTGGATCCCCAGGAGCGGCCGTTCCTCTTCTCGCGCTCCGGGTGGGCCGGGATGCAGCGCTACGGAGGGACCTGGTCCGGAGACGTGGCCACGGGCTGGCCCGGGCTGCGGGCCTCGCTGTCACTGGTGATGGGGCTCGGGCTGTGCGGGGTTCCGTACTCGGGTCCCGACGTGGGCGGTTTCGACGGCAGCCCTTCTCCCGAGCTGTACCTGCGATGGTTCCAGCTCGGCGCGTATCTGCCGCTGTTCCGTACGCATGCGAGTCTGCGGGCGGGGCGCCGGGAGCCATGGGAGTTCGGTGAGGACGTACTGGAGCACGCGCGCGTGGCTCTCGTCGAGCGGCGGCGGCTGCTCCCGTACTTCATGACGCTGGCGCTGCTGGCGCGCCGCACGGGCGCACCCTATGTGCGGCCGCTGTGGTGGGCGGCGCCGGAGGACCGGGCGCTCAGGGACTGCGAGGACGCCTTCATGCTGGGTGACTGCCTCCTTGTGGCACCGGTGCTGGATCACGGGGCCGACCGTCGTGCGGTGCAGTTGCCCCGGGGGCGTTGGTACGACACGGTGACCGAGGAGGCGTACGAGGGGCCGGCCCAGGTGTTGCTCGATGCCCCCTTGTCGCGGATTCCGGTGTTGGCGCGCGCGGGTGCCGTCGTGCCCGTCCGGGGTGACGACGGCGGCCTGGAGCTGGAGGCGTGGGCTCCGGCGCGCGGGCGTGTCGGGGGCGGGCTCGCCGTGCCGGACCCCGGCGACGGCTGGGACGAGCCCGAGCTCGAACGCTACGTGACGCGCTGGGAGGGGCAGCACGTGGTCGTGCGGCGGGACGGAGAGGGCGGAGCGGGCAAGCCGGAGTATCCGGTCCGGGTGCGGGGCCTCGGGGCGCGTTGACCGGCCCCGAGAACCCTGCGGGACCCCCTCAGACGTACCGTCCCTCGAACCATGCGCGTGCCGCCAAGGTGTGCAGCGGGAAGGCGAGCTCGGTGGGCCGGCGCAGCAGGTGCCAGCCCTCGGTCTCGTCCGTGGCGACGGACGGCGGCAGTTCGGCGGCCGGGCGCTCCGGTAGGAGCCCGAAGAGCAGCAGGTGACCGGCGGGAGAGCTCATCGCGTCGGCGAGCCGCACCTCGCGGCTCGGCACGTCGATTCCCGTCTCCTCCTCGAGTTCCCGGACGACGGCGTGCCGCCAGTCCTCCCGGTGGTCGATGAACCCTCCGGGCAGCGCGATGCCTCCGCGCGCGGGGGCGATGGTCCGGGTGATGACGACCAGGGCGGTGCCCCTGTCGTCGTACACGGGCTGCAGGGCCACCGCGACCGGCAGCGGATTGCGGTAGGCCACGCCGCCGCAGACGGCGCAGGTGCGGGGCCAGCCGGAGTTGCCTTCTCCGTAGGGTGCTCCGCAGCTCGAACAGTGCGAGTCCGGCGCGAAGTCGGCGGGTGGGTGCGGGGTTGCGGACACGCCGCGGACTGTAGCCGATCACTTCTCGCTCGTCTTCGGGTGCCCATCAGGTGCGGGTCCGGGCGCCTGTCGAAGTGCGTCTCCTGATGCGGTCCGCCCCGCCGTCACGGAGCGGACCGGGGCGGACCGGCCCGGCTCAGGGGGACGAAGTCAGCGACTCCTTGGACACGGGGAAGTCGAAGTACGTGTCGGGGTAGGGCTCGGGCTTGTACGTGTAGTGCCACCACTCCTCGGCGAGGTTGACGAATCCGAGGTCTTCGAGGGTGCTCTTCAGGAGCTGCCGGTTGGCTCGCTGCACGCCCTGGATGCGTGCGTCCAGCGTGTGCGCGAGGGTGTCGAAGCAGTCGAAGCCGGTCCCCATGTCCACGGAGTTGTCCGGGAAACGCTCGGCCCGGGGCGCGTAGCAGGGCACGAGGGGTTCTCCGGGGACGTACGGGCGGGTCGGCTTCGCCGGCAGCCGCACGATCGTGAGGTCCATCGTCGAGCCGCGGCTGTGTCCGGACTTCTCGGCGATGTAACCGTCCTCGAACAGGCGGGTCTTGTCGACCTGCGGGTAGAACTCGGGCTTCATCGCCTGGTCGTCGAGGTCCTCGGCCCAGCGTACGAAGTGGTCGACGGCGCGTTGCGGCCGGTAGCAGTCGTACACCTTGAGGGTGTAGCCCTCGTGCAGCAGTGTCACCTGAGCTTTGTGGAGGGCTTCGGCGGCGGGTCGGGTGAGGATGCAGATCGGCTGCCGGTAGCCGTCGATGCGCTCGCCGACGAAGTTGTGCGGCGTGAAGTAGCGCATCTCCTGGATGATCGTCGGGTCCACGGATCCCAGGGACACAAAGTCCTCGGGTGCCTTCGGCTCGGGCGTCGCCCGCGCGGTGGCGGAAGCGGCGGTGACAGCCAGTAAGGCGGCGAGCGTGGTCACCAGACCGCGTACGGCGGTGGAGAGTCGTGTCATGCCCCCTGCATCTATCAGGTGCGGGATCCGTCGGGGAAGGGATCACCCCCGGTCGGGCACCATCGAGTGAGGGAATCACCGGATCCCCCAACGGGCCCCGGAGCCGGACCGGGAGGTGCGGCCGGAACCACCCCCGTGGGCCCCGGCCGCACCTCCCGATACTCCGACGCCCAGGAGGCCTCCACGGTTCTCTCCGTCGCGCTGCCCATTTTCCGATGCCCGTGACACACTTCTGACGTTCCGTCAGATTCAGCGTCATGGAGGGGCCTTGTCGCGCACACGTACACGTACACCCGTGGTCGCCGGATGGTTCGCCGGGGACGGGGACGACTTCCGTCTCCTCGGCACACGCTGCTCCGCGTGCGCCTCGGTCTTCTTCCCCCGCGAGGACGCCTTCTGCCGAAATCCGGGATGCCGCGGCGGTGAGCTGACCGAGGTTCCACTGTCCCGGCGCGGTCGCGTCTGGTCGTACACCGACAGCCGGTACCGACCTCCGTCACCGTATGTGACCGATCCGGAACTCTCGTGGGAACCCTATGCGTTGATCGCTGTGGAGCTGGAATCCGAGCGGCTCGTCGTACTCGGTCAGACGGTTCCCGGGATCACCGTCTCCGACCTGGCGGTGGGCATGGAGGTGGAGGTCGTCCCCGGTGTGCTGAACGAGGACGAGGAGACGACCTGGACGACGTGGCACTGGCGGCCGACGGGGGTGACGGCATGAAGGGCATGTGGCGTACGGGGGTGACGGCATGAGCGGTGAGGTGGCGGTGCTCGGCGCGGGCATGCACCCGTGGGGCAAGTGGGGGCGCGGATTCGTCGAGTACGGGGTCGTGGCGGCGCGTGCGGCGCTGGCCGACGCCGGGGTCGACTGGCGGGACATCGGCTCGGTCGTGGGCGCCGACACCGTGCGTGCCGGCTATCCGGGGCACGTGGCGGGAGCGACGTTCGCGAAGGCCCTGGGCTGGCAGGGAGCGCGGGTCACGAGTGTGTACGCCGCGTGCGCGTCGGGGGCGCAGGCCATCAACGCGGCCCGGGCGCAGATCCTTGCGGGCCTCGCGGACGTGGTCCTCGTGGTCGGCGCCGACGCTGCGCCCAAGGGATTCTTCCGTCCGGCGGGCGGGGACAGGCCCGACGATCCCGACTGGCTGCGGTTCCGGGTCCTCGGAGCGACGAACCCGACGTACTTCGGGCTGTACGCGCGGCGGCGGATGGCCGTGCACGGGGACACCCTGGAGGACTTCGCGCAGGTCAAGGTGAAGAACGCCGCCCTGGGGGCGCTGAATCCGAACGCGCGGTACCGCAAGAGGGTCACGGCCGAAGAGGTGGCGGGCTCCGCCGTCGTCGCCGACCCGCTGCGGCTGCTCGACATCTGTGCGACGTCCGACGGGGGCGCCGCCCTCGTGCTGTCGAGTATGGACTTCGCACGGCGGCACGGGGCGGCGGCCCCCGTACGGATCCGCGCGGTGTCGACGGTGACACCGCGCTACCCCAACACCGTGCTCGACCTCCCGGACATCGCCACGGACTCCGCCGTCGCGGTGGAACCCGCGGCCGGCACCTTCCGGGCCTCGATCGCGCGGGCGGCGTACGAGGAGGCGGGCATCGGCCCCGAGGACCTCTCGCTCGCCGAGGTGTACGACCTGTCCACGGCCCTGGAATTGCAGTGGTACGAGGACCTGGGGCTGTGCGGGGAGGGCGAGGCCGCGAAGCTGCTGCGGGAGGGTGCCACGTCGCTGGGCGGGCGCATACCGGTGAACGTCAGCGGCGGACTGGCCTCCTTCGGTGAGGCCGTTCCGGCGCAGGCCATAGCACAGGTGTGCGAGCTGACATGGCAGCTGCGCGGGGACGCGGGCGATCGGCAGGTCGGGAGCGCGCGCGTGGGAATCACGGCGAACCAGGGGCTGTTCGGACACGGTTCGTCGGTCGTCGCCGTCCGCTGAGTCGGTGGCCGGCCGAATGCAGCGCGTCCAGGGGCGGCGCACGCCGCGACGACCGCTGTCCACGGACGCTCGCCCCGCGGCCGTGCGCACTCGGTGTGACGACCTCGGAATGCTGCGTGAACAGCTCGTGAATCGCGCCCGGGCGGGCGCGGGCCGGGCCAGTATGCTCCCGTGCCCTCCTGGACGGATACTGTCCGCTTCGCCTTCCAGCCGGTCGTCAACCTGACGACCGGAGGGGTTGCGGGGCTGGAGATACTCGCCCGTCCCGAATCCGGCGACATCCTGGCGCAGGCCCGCCGCGATCCCGAACTCGACGGGCGGCTTTCGGCGTTGGCGATCCGCGCAGCGGCCCGCAGGGAGACGATGCTGCCGCTGCACGTGAATGTCTTCGCCGGGACACTGGCCGATCTCGGACGGCTCGCGGCGCTGCGCGACGCCGTGCGCGAGGCCGGTCGGCTGCCGTGGGAGGTGACGATCGACATCGGGCCGCCGTACACGCACGTGCCGCACCAGGCCCTGCTGGAGGCGGTGTCCACGGTGCGGAGCGAAGGTTTCCGGATCTGTGCGGACGGAGTGGGCGACGGCGACGTACCCCTGCGGCTGCTCACGGACCTCGCGCCCGAGCTGGTGAAGCTCGATGCGTCCTTGTTGACGCGACCGGCGGCGGTCCGGGCGATGCGGACGCTGTGCGAGCAGTTGGGCGCGCTGCTGTCCGTGGAGGGCGTCGAGACGGAGCTGCAGTGCGCGGCCGCGGTGTCGGCGGGGGCGCAGTTGGCGCAGGGCGAGCTGTTCGCGCCGCCCGCACGGCTGCCCGTCGCGGACGTATACGTTCCGGCCCTCTCCCCCGGCGTCACGGCGGCCCCCCGGTCGGGACCGTCGGTGCGGCAGTTCGTGCGGCCCGCCGCGCTGCTGCCCGCGACGGCGTCCGCGGGGCAGGTGCGGGCGCTGCTCACCGGCTCGCCCGACGTGTCCGGTGTGCTGCTCGTGGATCCTTCCGGGATCCCGGTCCGCTCAGTGCACCGGTCACGGTTCCTGCTGTCGATGTCGGGGCCGTACGGGCATGCGCTGTACGCCGACCGGCCGGCCGCCAAGCTCGGCGATCCGCCGCGTACGGTCGGCGTCGACGCGACCGCGTGGGAGGTCCTCGACGTGGTGGCGGACGGCGAGCCGGACCGTACGTCGGACGATGTCGCGGTCGTCGATCACTACGGGCGGTGCGTGGGGGTCGTACGCCTGGCCGATCTCGTACGAGCGCTCTCCGAGAGCCGGGTCGAGGAGGCAGCCGGGCTCAACCCGCTGACCAGGCTGCCCGGTTCGGACGCGATCACCGGCGAGGTGGACCGGCGGATCGCCGACGGCCGGACGTTCGCGCTCAGTTGGCTCGATGTCGATCACTTCAAGCAGGTCAACGACGGTGCGGGCTTCGCGGCGGGCGACGAGCTGATCCGGGCGGTCGGGCGGACGCTGCAGCACGCGGCTTCCGGGACGACCCGCGTGGGGCACATCGGCGGCGACGACTTCCTCGTCCTCGCGGAGCCGGAGACTCTCGGCCCACTGGCCGGCACGGTACTCGACGCGCCCTGGTCGGCGGGCGGACGACCCGTCACCTTGTCGTTGGCCACGGTCCTGTGCGCACCGGGCAGCGTGACCGACCACCGACAGGCGGCGGCCTGCCTGGCACCGCTCAAGCAGGCCGCCAAGTCGCTGAGCGGGGCGAGTTGGGTGCTGGGGCGGGCGGGACTGCCGGGGCACGAGGTCCTGCGTGGTTCGGGGGCGGAGCGGGCACAGGCCGGTTGAGCGAGGGACCGGGAGGTTTCTGCGTAACGGCCGTGCCGCCCGAGACCCCTGTGACGGGTGCGGGCGAAGGGACGGTCGGCCCGAGACCGTGTCCCGGGCAGGCCCCTTACCGTGCCCCGATCTTGGCTGTTTCACGACCTTCAACCGTTGCCGTCGGCGACCTTGACGCCCTCTGGACGCCGGTGAACACTTCCGGATGTCAGTCGGCATCGCCGCATTCGGGCGTCTTCAGGCACCGCACCGCTCGGGTTCCCGACCTGTTTCCAAGGCCGTCCCCCACGGGCGATTCCGCTGCGACGGCACGCTCGTCACGAACGCCGGGCGGGGCGCGGGACCTCCCTGCCTTCGGCTGAAGTAGCCATGGGAAACGCACCCCGCACGGTGGCCCGGAGCGGACCGCTCCGGGCGAGGCCTAGGAGCCGCCATGAGCAACGGCGACATTTTTGTCGGCGAGTTGATCGGCACTGCGATTCTGATTCTGTTCGGCGCGGGAGTCTGCGCCGCGGTCACCCTCAACAAGTCCAAGGCGCAGGGCGCCGGCTGGGTCGTCATCGCGTTCGGATGGGGTTTCGGCGTGCTCGCCGGGGCCTACACCGCGGCGCCGCTGTCCGGCGGTCAGATCAACCCGGCCGTGACCATCGGTTTCGCCATCGAGGGATCGACGAAGTGGGAGGACGTGCCCTTCTACATTCTGGGCCAGTTCGCGGGCGCCATCGTCGGCGCCGTGCTCTGCTGGCTGCTCTATCTCGGCCAGTTCAATCTCAACGCCGACGAGGACAACGCCATCGAGACGCTGGGCATCTTCTCGACCCGGCCAGAAATCGACCATCCGGTGCAGAACCTCATCACCGAGATCATCGCCACCGTCGGCCTGATGCTGCCCATCCTGGCCATGGTCGGTGGCCACAAACACGTGGCCGGGATCGGCGACGCGGGACTGCCCGTCCAGCTCATCGCATTCCTCGTGGTCGGTATCGGACTCTCGCTGGGCGGGCCCACCGGGTACGCCATCAACCCGGCCCGTGACCTGGGACCGCGCCTCACCCATGCATTGCTGCCGATTCCCAACAAGGGCACCTCGGAGTGGAGTTACTCCTGGATCCCGGTGGTCGGCCCGATCGCCGGTGCCGCCATCGGAGCCGCGATCTACAACGCAGCCTTCTGACGAGAACGCAGCCTTCCAACGCAGCCTTCTGACGAAGAAGACGTAAGGGGACGTCATGACGGAGAACGCCGAGAAGTACGTCGCCGCAATCGACCAGGGCACCACCTCCAGCCGCTGCATCATCTTCGACCGGAGCGGCGCGATCGTCGCCGTCGACCAGCGCGAGCACCGCCAGATCTTCCCCAAGCCGGGCTGGGTGGAACACGACGCCACCGAGATCTGGTCCAAGGTGCAGGCGGTCGTCGCGGGAGCGATCGCCAAGGCGGGGCTGCGCGCCGACCAGCTGAGCGCGCTCGGCATCACCAACCAGCGCGAGACGACGGTCCTGTGGGACCGGGCCACCGGCAAACCCGTGCACAACGCGATCGTCTGGCAGGACACCCGGACCTCGGCGCTCTGCAACCAGCTGGGCGGCACGGACGGCCAGGACCGCTTCCGCGAACAGACCGGTCTGCCGCTGGCCAGCTACTTCTCCGGCCCCAAGGCGGCCTGGCTGCTCGACAACGTGCCGGGGCTGCGCGCGCGTGCCGAGCGCGGCGAGATCGCCTTCGGCACCATCGACTCCTGGCTGATCTGGAACCTGACCGGCGGCACGGACGGCGGTCGGCACGTCACCGACGTCACCAACGCCGGGCGCACCATGCTGATGAACCTGGAGACCCTTCAATGGGACCCCTCGATCCTGGCGGCGATGAACGTCCCCGAGGCGGTGCTGCCCGAGATCAGGTCGTCGGCCGAGGTGTACGGCACCGCCGTGGGCCAGCTGGCGGGCGTCCCCGTCGCCTCGGCGCTCGGCGACCAGCAGGCGGCCGTCTTCGGGCAGGCCTGCTACGACGTGGGCACCGCCAAGAACACGTACGGCACCGGCAGCTTCCTGCTGCTCAACACCGGCAACCGGCCCGTCCCCTCGAAGAACGGGCTGCTGACGACCATGGGTTACAAGATCGGCAACGAGGCGCCCGTCTACTGCCTCGAAGGGTCGATCGCGATCACCGGCGCCCTGGTGCAGTGGTTCCGCGACCAGCTCGGCATCATCCGCAACGCCGACGAGATCGAGACGCTCGCCGCGAGTATCGACGACAACGGCGGCGCGTACATCGTGCCCGCGTTCTCGGGCCTGTTCGCCCCCTACTGGCGCTCGGACGCGCGCGGTGTCGTCACCGGCCTCACGCGATACGTCACGAAGGCGCACCTCGCCCGCGCGGTCCTGGAGGCGACGAGCTGGCAGACCCGTGAGGTCGTCGACGCCATGTTCCAGGACTCCGGCGTGCAGATCACCACCCTGAAGGTGGATGGCGGCATGACCAAGAACAATCTGCTGATGCAGCACCAGGCGGATGTCCTGGGTGTGCCGGTGATCCGTCCCCGGGTGTCCGAGACGACCTGTCTGGGCGCGGCCTACGCGGCCGGGCTCGCGACCGGTGTGTGGAACGACCTCGACGAGCTGAAGTCGCACTGGCAGAAGGACGTCGAGTGGACACCGTCCATGGAGGCCTCCGTGCGCGACCGTGAGTACCACAACTGGCGCAAGGCGGTGGAGAAGAGCTTCGGCTGGCACGAGGACGACGTCAGCTGAGACAGGGGTCCACGCGCGCGTGCGTCTCGCCTGAGCCACACGCGTGTGCGGGACGACGGCCCGTACCCCGGTCGGCGGGGGTACGGGCCGTATGCGTGGTTAGGCCCGGATGTGCGGGTCAGGTGGTGACCGGTTCGCGTCGGTCGGCTCCGTACGCCATCGCGTGCTGGACGACCTCGATGAGGACCTCCTTGGCCGACTCACGGTCTCTCGCGTCGCACAGGACGACCGGAACGTCGTCGTCGAGGTCGAGTGCCTGGCGGACCTCGTCGACCGGATACTCGGCCGATCCTTCGAAGCAGTTGACGCCCATCACGAACGGTATGGAGCGCCGCTCGAAGTAGTCGACGGCGGCGAAGCAGTCCTCCAGGCGGCGCGTGTCGGCGAGTACGACGGCGCCCAGGGAGCCGGAGGCGAGCTCGTCCCACAGGAACCAGAAGCGGTCCTGGCCGGGCGTCCCGAAGAGATAGAGCACCAGGTCTTCGCGGAGCGTGATGCGGCCGAAGTCCATGGCGACGGTGGTGGTGTGCTTGCCCTCCACGCCGCTGGTGTCGTCGACCGGGCGGCCCGCCTCGGTGAGCACCTCCTCGGTGCGCAGCGGTTTGATCTCGCTGACCGCGCCGACCAGGGTCGTCTTGCCCACCCCGAAGCCACCGGCCACCAGGATCTTGAGCGTGACGGGCTCGACCGGGGGCTTGCCGCGCTCAGAACGCCCGAAGATCATCGATCTCTTCTCCTGCTTGATGGGGGTCGTGGGACGGAGGGCCGTAGCCCCCGCCGCCGGGGGTTTCGATGACAAGTACGTCGCCGGGGCCGACGTCCGCCGTATCACTTGCGCCAAGTTCCGTGACCGTGCCGTCCGCGCGCTCCACCCGGTTGGCGCCGAGCGCTCCGGGCTCGCCGCCGGCCATGCCGTAGGGCGGGACCCTGCGGTGCTGGGACAGCGTGGAGGCTGTCATGGGCTGATGGAACCGGATACGGCGCACGGCACCGTCCCCGCCGCTCCAGCGCCCGGCTCCGCCGCTGCCCGGCCGGAGCGCGAACTCGTCGAGCTGGACCGGCAGTCGCCATTCCAGGATCTCGGGGTCGGTGAGCCGCGAGTTGGTCATGTGGGTCTGTACGACGGAGGCGCCGGGGAAGCCGTCGCCCGCGCCGGATCCGGAGGCCACGGTCTCGTAGTACTGGTAGCGCTCGTTGCCGAAGGTGACGTTGTTCATCGTTCCGGACCCTTCGGCCTGCACGCGCAGGGCTCCGTACAGCGCGCCGGTGATCGCCTGAGAGGTCTCCACATTGCCCGCGACCACGGCGGCGGGGGCCTCGGGAGCGAGCATCGAGCCACGCGGCACGACGATGTCGAGCGGGCGCAGACAGCCGTCGTTGAGCGGGATGTCGTCGGCGACCAGAGTGCGGAAGACGTACAGGACGGCGGCGTTGACCACCGCGAAGGGTGCGTTGAAGTTGGTGCCGAGCTGCGGGGACGTACCCGTGAAGTCGACAGTGGCGGAACGATTTTCGCGGTCTACGGAGACTCGGACACGGATGACCGCCCCGGAGTCCGTCTCGTAGGCGAACTCACCGTCTTCCAGGGCGTCGATGACGCGACGTACGGCTTCCTCCGCGTTGTCCTGCACGTGCCGCATGTAGGCCTGGACGACATCGAGGCCGAAATTCTCGATCATGCGGGCGACTTCGTCG
Organism: Streptomyces sp. NPDC111656; assembly: GCF_055656965.1. Classification (NCBI taxonomy): domain Bacteria; kingdom Bacillati; phylum Actinomycetota; class Actinomycetes; order Kitasatosporales; family Streptomycetaceae; genus Streptomyces; species Streptomyces sp. NPDC111656. The sequence goes on along the minus strand of NZ_JBVKCA010000006.1, from coordinate 563,275 downwards.
ACGCCCTTCTGGTTGGCGGCGATCTGGGCACGCAGGTCGGCGAGGTTGGTCTTCGGATTGCGCGAGGGGTAGGGCGCCTCGGTGAGCAGGCGAAGTGTCTCGGCCTCGCGGAAGCGGCCGTGCTCGGCGAGCAGCCAGTTGTCGAAGAGGATGCCCTCTTCCTCGATGGTGCGGCTGTTCGCGGGCATGGAGCCCGGCGAGATGCCGCCGATCTCGGCGTGGTGTCCGCGCGAGGCGACGTAGAACAGGATGTGCTCACCCTCCGTGTCGAAGACCGGGGTGATCACGGTGACGTCGGGGAGGTGGGTGCCGCCGTGGTACGGGTCGTTCACCGCGTACGTGTCACCCGGGCGCATGCTGTCGCCGCGTCGCCGGATGACCTCCTGCACGCTCGTGCCCATCGAGCCCAAGTGGACGGGGATGTGAGGGGCGTTGGCGACAAGGCTGCCGTCGGGGTCGAAGAGCGCGCAGGAGAAGTCCAGGCGTTCCTTGATGTTGACCGACTGGGCCGTGGACTCCAGGCGAGCGCCCATCTGCTCGGCGATGGACATGAAGAGGTTGTTGAAGACCTCGAGGAGAACCGGGTCCGCTTCCGTGCCGAGATCGGAACTCTGCGTAACCGCCACGCGTTCCATGACCAGATGCCCGTCGTCGGTCGTCGCGGCCCGCCAGCCGTCGTCGACGACGGTCGTCGCGCTGGCCTCGGTGATGATCGCGGGGCCGGTGACCGTTTCACCGGGGGGCAGTTCCTCGCGACGGTGCAGGGATACGTCGCGCCAGGCGCCGCCCGTGTGGAGGCTGACCGTCTGCGCCGCGCCGCGGGCGGACGAAGAGGTCGCGAGGGCGGAGAGATCGGGGGGTTCGGTGAGTCCGGTGGCCTCTACGGAGAGGGCTTCGACGACGACCGGACGATCGAGGGTGAAGGAGTAGGTGGCGCGATGGCGTTCCTCGAAGGCGTGGGTCATGGTGTCGGGCTGGGTGAGCTCGACGGTGAGCGCCGTGTCCGTTCCGTCGTAGCGGAGTTGGGCGCGACGGGTGACGCGGATGCGGTCCTCGGGCACGTCCTCGGCGAGGAGTTCGGTGCGGGCGGCGCTCTCCAGGTCGTCGGCGGTCTTGAGGATGCCGGGCATCGCGGAGGCCTCGAGGGGTGCCTCCACGGACTGCTCGCGCATGGACGTCGTGTCGGCGAGTCCGATGCCGAGGGCGGACAGGACGCCGGCCATGGGCGGGACGAGGACGGTGCGGATGCCGAGCGAGTCGGCGACCATGCACGCGTGCTGGCCGCCCGCGCCGCCGAAGGTGGTGAGCGCGTACCGGGTGACGTCGTGACCCTTCTGGACCGAGATCCGCTTGACCGCGTTGGCGATGTTGGCCACGGCGATCTGCAGGTAACCCTCCGCCACCTGCTCCGGGGTGCGGTCGTCACCGGTCTTCTCACGGATCTCGCGCGCGAGGGCGGCGAACCGGTCGCGGACGAGGGTGTCGTCGAGGGGCTGGTCGCCATCGGGGCCGAACACCTTGGGGAAGTGGGTGGCTTGGATGCGGCCGAGTGCGACGTTGGCGTCCGTGACGGTGAGCGGGCCGCCACCGCGGTAGCAGGCGGGGCCGGGGTCGGCGCCGGCCGAGTCGGGGCCCACCCGGTAGCGGGAGCCGTCGAAGTGGAGCACCGAGCCGCCGCCCGCGGCGACGGTGTGGATGTCCAGCATGGGCGCCCGCAGCCGGACCCCGGCGATCCGGGTGGTGAAGACCCGCTCGTACTCGCCCGCGAAGTGCGAGACGTCCGTGGAGGTGCCGCCCATGTCGAAGCCGATGACACGGTCGAAGCCGGCGAGCTGCGACATCCGGGCCATGCCGACGATGCCGCCCGCCGGACCGGACAGGATGGCGTCCTTGCCGCGGAACTGACCCGCTTCGGCGAGGCCTCCGTTGGACTGCATGAACATCAGTCGCACGCCCTGGAGCTCATCGGCGACGTGCTGGACGTAGCGGCGCAGCACGGGCGACAGGTAGGCGTCGACGACGGCCGTGTCACCGCGCGGGACGAGCTTCATCAGCGGGCTGACCTCGCTGGAGAGCGAGATCTGCGGGAAGCCGGTGCGTGCCGCCAGCTCGCCGACGGCCTCTTCATGGGCGGGGTGGAGGTGACTGTGCATGCAGACGACGGCGACGGCCCGGATCCCGGAGTCGTACGCCTCCTGGAGGGGCCCGGCAAGGGCGTCCAGGTCGGGGGCGCGCAGGACGGTGCCGTCGGCGGCGATCCGCTCGTCGACCTCGACCACGCGTTCGTAGAGCAGCTCGGGCAGTTCGATCGCGCGGGCGAAGATGTGGGGGCGGTTCTGGTAGGCGATGCGCAGGGCGTCGCGGAAGCCTCGGGTGACGACGAGGAGGGTGCGCTCCCCCTTGCGTTCCAGGAGGGCGTTGGTGGCGACGGTGGTTCCCATGCGGACGGCGTCGATCCGCGCGCCCTGGGCGTCCTGGCCACTGCCGAGGAGTTCACGGATGCCCGCCACCGCCGCGTCGGCGTACCTCGCCCGGTTCTCGGACAGCAGTTTGTGCGTGAGCAGGCGGCCGTCCGGGCGTCGCGCGACGATGTCGGTGAAGGTGCCGCCTCGGTCGACCCAGAACTGCCAGCCTGTCACGTCTGCTCCCCGCTTCCGCCCAGCTCAGAGCGCCCGGAGGCCGCTGATCACGTCGCGCAGAATACTCTCGTCCGGCAGCTCGGCAGGGGGTACGGGACGTGTCACATGGACCATTTCCTCGGTCACGAGGTCCCCGATGAGGACCCGGACCACTCCGATGGGCAGGTCGAGCTCGGCGGCGAGCTCGGCGACCGACTGGGGGGTGTCGCGGCAGAGCTCGACGATGTCCACGTGTTCCGGGGACAGCGAATGGTCGGCTTCGGGGTCGTCCGCGTGGGGCTCCGTGACGACCACTGCTATCAGGTCGAGGCGATGCTGGGCCGGGCTGGTGGTGCGCCCGCGTGTCATGGCATAAGGACGGACCACCGGTCCGGCGTCGTCGTCGAACCAGTGGCGTTTTCCCTGACCGTCTCCGCTCATGCCATCCCACTACCCGCCCGAGGGCAGATCGGTGCGCGGAGCGGCGGCCAGATGTGCACCGACCCGCTTCACCAGGAGCGTCATTTCGTAGGCGACCTGCCCGACATCGGAGTCGGCGTCCGAAAGGACGGCGAGACAGCTGCCGTCGCCGGCGGCCGTGACGAAGAGGAAGGCCTCCTCGAGCTCGACCACGGTCTGCCGGACACCGCCCGCCTCGAAGTGGCGGCCGACGCCCTTGGCGAGGCTGTGGAAACCGGAGGCGACCGCCGCCAGGTGCTCGCTGTCCTCCCGGGTCAGATCCTTGGAGGCCCCGGTGGCAAGGCCGTCGCCGGAGAGCACGATCGCCTTGCTGATGCTGGCCACGCGGTCCACCAGGTCGTCGAGCAGCCAGTTCAGCTCTCCCGACGTCTTGCTGGTCGCGGTGGGCCCTGTGGCCTTCGGTGCGGTCATCGACCGTCCCCCTTCGTCGTTCCTGGTGCTGTGCCGCCCTGGGCCCCGTCGCCCGCGGCGTTCTTCTCGCGGCCCCGCTGCCAGCCCCGCTGGAGCGAGGCCATCCGGCTGCGTACCTCGTCGGCGTCGCGATCGGCGAGTTCCGCCCCCTTCGGGGTGTGGTCCTTGTCGCGCTCGGCCCGCCGTTCGGGTCCGTCCTTCAACTGGGGGGCCAGATTGGCCTGTCGGACGCGGCGGGGCAGCGGGCTCGCACCCGATTCTGCCCCTTGCGTCGCGGCGGCGGAGCCCGGGGTGGTCCCGACTCTGCCCGACGGCGAGCCGGCGGAGCGAGTGCGCCGGGGGAGAGCGGGGGCCTCTCGGAGGCCGGACGCCTCGGAGCGAAGGCCCGGAGTCTCGGGGCGTTCGCCGTTGCGGCGCCCGGAGGTCTCGGTGCGGTCAGTACGCCGGGCGGTCGACGACCGTGCGCTCGCCCTCTCCGCGATGCCTTGCCTCTCCACCGGCTCCAGGACCGGTTCGAGGCTCTCCACCGGCTTCAGCGCGTCGGCGGGCTCCTCGCCCGCCTCGCCGCGCCGGGGCCTCGCCCGGGTCACGGGACGACCGTGCGAGCTGACCAGCTTGGGAGTTCTGCGGCGCGGCAGGGGGACCGGGCCCCCCGCGTGGTCGTCGTCTCCGGAGCGGGCCGTCCCCGCGTCGCCTGCGCGGGGCTGCTGCTGGGGCCGGCGCTGCTCGACCGGGACACCCGCTATGGAGCGGCGCGGCCGGAACAGACCGCCCTGCTCGGCGTCCTCGTCGTCGAGGGCGCCCGGGAAACCGCCGAGCGCGTCCAGATCGACCGGCGCCTCCAGTTCGACCGGCCCGTCCAGGATCGCGGCAGGCAGGCCGGGGAGACGCACCGGTACGTCGGAGAGCACCGCCTTGCGGTCCTCCTCGATCTTGCCCTCCTTCGAGGGCAACGCTCGGTCGAGACGGAAGCCGATGCCGTTGGTGTCCGGGACGTCGTCCGTGAGCAGCGCGTCGGGGATGAACACCACGGCGGTGGTCCCGCCGTACGGGGAGGGCTGGAGGGAGACACGGACGTTCTGCCGCTGCGCGAGCCGACTGACCACGAAGAGACCGAGCCGGTCGGTGTCGGACAGTTCGAATTCGGGGGTCTCCGCGAGCCGCAGGTTGGCATCGAGGAGCGCTTCGGCCGCCATGCCCAGACCGCGGTCGTGGATCTCCAGGGTGAAACCGTTGGCGACGCGTTCGCCGACGACCTGCACGGCCGTGTGCGGGGGTGAGAACACCGTGGCGTTCTCCAGGAGTTCGGCGACCAGGTGCGTGAGGTCGGCGACCGCGGGCCCGGTGACGGCGACGCGGGGCAGTCGGCGTACCTCGATGCGCTCGTAGTCCTCGACCTCGGCGACGGCGGCGCGGACGATGTCCATGAGCTGGACGGGCTTGCGCCACTGTCGGGACGGGGCCGCGCCGGACAGGATGACCAGGCCCTCGGCATGCCGGCGCATGCGGGTGGTCAGGTGGTCGAGGCGGAACAGGTCGGCGAGTTCGTCGGTGTCCTCGGTCCTGCGTTCCATGGTGTCGAGGAGGGTGAGCTGCTTGTGCAGCAGGACCTGGCTGCGGCGGGCGAGGTTGACGAAGACCTCGGAGACACCGTCCCGCAGCTCGGACTGTTTGACCGCGGCTTCGACGGCCGCGCGCTGAAGGGTGTTGAGGGCCTGGCCGACCTCGCCGATCTCGTTCTTGTCGTACTCCAGGCGGGGCACTTCGGTCTCGATGTCGACCTGTTCGCCCCCGGAGAGGCGGCGCATGACGCTGGGGAGTCGGACGCCGGACGCCTCGTGGGCGTCCAGGCGCAGTCGGCGCAGGTCGCGGATGAGGCCCCGGCCGATGCGTACGGACATGACGAGCGAGGCCAGCAGGGCGATGAGTCCGAGGACACCCGCGATGACCGCCTTGACGATGACGCCCGTGGCTACGGGGCTGACACGGTCCTGGTAGTGGTCGCCGGCCTTGTCGTCGAGGTCGGCGAGTTCGTCGAGCACGTGTCCGGCCGCCCGGTCCCAGCTCTGCGCGGTGACACCGTGCGGGGATCCGGCCGGGGAGGTGACGACAGCCTGCTCCGCCACGCGCAGGGGAGCCGTGTCGGCGTTCGACCAGTAGCGCTCGAAGCGGCCGCGTTCCGAGGAGGGCAGCAGCGGCAGGCTGATGTCGTACAGCAGGGTGCGCTGCGCGACGAGATCGGAGATGTCGCGGATGTCGTCGCGGGTGACGCGGCCCGCGACCAGCGCGGAACCGAGGAGGGCGTCCTCGCGGGAGAGCAGTTCGCGGGCGTTGGCGACGTTGACGAGGGCGCGGCCCTGCTTGTCCATCTCCACGTTGTCCACGACGTGGAGGTTGGCCATCAGTGTGTAACAGGGGTCGACCAGACGGTTGTAGAGGTCGAGGGCCTGGGCCCGGTTGACGGTGCCCTCCTCGACACTGCGGCGCAGCGAGTCGACGCCGTCGAGGGCGTCCAGGATGGTGGTGAGGCGCTGTGAGGTGCCCCCGTTCATCTCGTCCCGTACGTCTTCGTCCTTGGCGTTCTTGCGGACCTTCGCCACGGCCCGGTCGGTCGCGGTGCGACTGCGCTTCAGCGCCGCCAGCGCGTCGGAGGCGCGGGGATCGGCGAGATAGACGAGTGTCTGGCGGCGTTCCTGCTGGAGAACGCTGATGGTGTCCTCGGTGGGGTAGCCGATCTTCTCGACGACGTCCGACACGTTGAACAGCTGGTTGGCCGCGCGGCCGGTGAGTACCGTCGCGAAGGCCCAGATCCCCGTCAGGGAGAGGAGTGGCACGAGGAGCAGCGCCACGATCTTCCGGCGGATGGACTTCCCGCGAAAGCGCATGGCCTCCCCCAGCTCGACCCCCTCCGGCCCGGGGGCACACCTGTGCGTCAACAAACGGCGTGAGCCTACTACTGACCCACAGGTAACTCGAAGACGTGTCCGGGCGGTCGCCCGGCGTGAAGAGGGTGGAACCCGGGCTCTTGAGGGAACCGGAGATGGGCAGTTGTCCGTTCATTGGGGGAGATTGCCGCCCCGAATCCGGCATGGCGAGCCGGAGCTCATCGGGCCAGTGAACTTGGTCAGTTGGCCGGAATTTTTCGCTTGTTGGGAATCTTCGGGGCACATTGTTCGTCCTTCTCTACGGGAAATGGGGGCGGAATCGGCCACAGGGGCCGCATGCCGCGTCCAGGCGGCGTAAAACAGCGCAAGCCGGGCAGCCACTGGGGAGCAGGTGTCGTACTGACACCCGTGCGAGGGTCTGCTGGGCGGTGGGGAGTGACAAGTTGATGGGCACGGCGGAGCGGGGCGGGACACCAGGGGTGGGTACTGCGGCGCCTGTGGCGGTGCGATCGGCCACACGAACACCGGGTCGCGACATACCGGCGGACTTGGCGGACGGACGCGACGAAGTGGGCGGACAAGGCGTTGTCACGGACGGGCGCGATCGGGTGAGCCGGCAGAGCATGGCCCTGGAGGGACGCGGCCGGAAGACCGACCGGACGAGTGCCGCCGGGATCGGAAGCGAGCGCATGAGCGCCCGGGCCGTGGCCGAGGGCGGGCCCGAGCCGGTGGGCGGGCGGGGCACGGCCACCGGTGGTCATGAGCAGGCGGTCGGGGAGGGTGCTGCTGCCGGTCAGCGGCATGTCGGCGGGCAGGCGCGGGCCGTCGCCGGGCACGCGGACGGATACGAAGAGCAGGCGTACTACCGGCCGTTGTGGATCGAGGAGCCCGCGCGTCGGCGACGGCTGCCCGATCCGGTGCGTACGTCGGCCGTGCGTGCGGTGCTGATCATCGCGGTGACGCTGATCCAGGCCGTGATCGCCTTTCTGTCCACGCTGGGGGAGTCCTGGCTCGCCTTCCCGATGGTCCTGAGCAGCGTGGCCAGCACGGTGGTGGCCACCTGGGCCGCCCTCGACGTCTGGGTCACCCGCCAGGTGTGGAACCAGCGCAACGGCGTGGTGTCCGAACCGAGCAGCACGGCAAGGACCCTGAGGCGCGAGCGGCGCCGGGCCCGACGGCAGGCACGCGCGACGGAGCGCGCTCAGGAGCGAATACGGCGGCAGGGCGGCGCCGGGCAGTTGTCGCACCCCTGAGTACGGCTCGCGACGAGTACGGCTCGCGACTGAGTACGGTACGACTCGCAGCTGGGCCCGGCTCATGACTGAGCCCGGCTCACGGCCGGGCACGGCACCGGCCAAGGGGCGGGCCTCGTGGACCCCGTGAACGTGGTGGTCCAGGTGGTCCCGGTCCGTGGGTCCGCCCACGGGCCATCAGCTCGCCACGGCGCCCGCCGGCTCCACCGGGTCCTCGCTGCACGCCAGTTCACGGCGTGCCTTCATGAAGGGGCGGGGGCGGTCGATGGACAGCACGGCTGTGGTGCGGCCGCCGCGCTCGTATTGGGCGAGAAGGCCGCCTTCGGCCGGTGCGCCGTCGTCGAGCGCGCCCTCGGTGACGCGGACGGTGTCCGCCGCGTGCCGGCGCCCCGCGAACTGGATCCGCGCGCCGTACTGATCGGACCAGAAGTAGGGCAGGGACCGTGCGCTCTCGACAGTGCGCCCGGCGAGCAAGTTGCGTACCGCGACGCGGGGTTGTTCGGTGGCGGAGGTCCAGTGCTCGGCGCGGGCGCCTCCGACGCGGGCGACGTCGCCGACGGCGACCACCTGCGGCAGTGCGGTCACGCAACCGTCGTCGCACAGCACGCCATCGTGCAGAGCGAGCGTCGAACCGGCGAGCCAGCCGGTGTTGGGGGTGGCGCCGATACCCACGATCACGACATCGGCGGGCAGGACTCGGCCGTCGGCGAGCTCCACACCCGTGACGGTGCCGCTCCCCCGCAGGCCGGCGACACCGATGCCGGTCACGAGGCCCGCACCACCGCGGCGATGCAGGGCGGCGCACACGGCGGCCATCTCGGGGCCGAGTTGGGGAACGAGGGGCAGGGGTGCGGCCTCCACGACGGTGACGTCGTGGCCGAGTCCGGCGCAGGAGGACGCGGTCTCGGCGCCGATGAAGCCGCCGCCGATGACGACGACGTTGCGCGGGCCCCGGGAGAGCTCCGCGCGCAGGGCGCGGGCGTCGTCGAGGGTGCGCAGGGTGTGCACGCCGACGAGGCCGTCCCCCGGGAGTCGGCGGGCCGAGGCGCCGGTCGCGATGACCACGCCGTCCGTGGAGACGGTGCGGCCGTCGTGGAGGAGGACCGTGCGCCCCCGGGCGTCGAGTCCGCGGGCGCGTACGCCGAGCAGCCACTCGGCCTCGAGTTCGGCGGTCTCCTCGGCGTCGGCGAGGGCGAGTTGGGTCTCGTCGGCGCGGCCGGTGAGGAAGTCCTTGGAAAGGGGTGGGCGGTCGTACGGGTGGTGGGGCTCGTCCCCGACGATCACCAGGCGGCCGTCGAACCCCTGGGCCCGGAGCTCTCGGGCGGCGTACAGCCCGGAGAGGGAGGCACCGACGACGGTCACGGTCCTCATGAGGCGCGCTCCTCGGCGCACTCGGTCAGGGCGTTCATGCGGCGGTGCCCTCCTCCGCGGCCAGGTGGACGTGGATGATTCCGTCGTCGACGGTGACGCGGTGGGTGCGGACGGGGCGGCGCGCGGGCAGGCACGTCGGCAGGCCCGTACGGAGATCGAATGAGGCGGCGTGCAGCGGGCATTCGATCAGGCAGCCCTCCAGCCAGCCCTCCGAGAGGGAGGCGTCCTGGTGGGTGCAGGTGTCGTCGATGGCGTACAACTCGCCGTCGGCGTTGAACACCGCGATGGGCGGCGTGGTGTCGACACGGACGGATTCGCCCGCGGGGAGGTCGTCGAGGCGGCAGACGGGAATCATGGGCCCCCCTCTCGGTCCTGGACTCTTCGTCCGGGACCTCCTGGTCCAGGTGGGTCCGGAGACCTTTCGGGTTCCGGACGCTTCGGTAACATGGTGTTTCGCATGGCGCACGAGGGAGCGCTATGCGCAACAGAATCCGCGCGGGGGTCCCGTCACGTCAAGGGCTTCCCGCAGATGCGGCCCAAACCGGGCCGTCAGGTGGTGAGAGTTGAGCTATGACCCGCACTCAGAAGCAGGCTGAGCACACCGGGGACGGTTCCGAGAAACAGCACGGGAGAGGGGCCGGCAGCGCCGTCCAGTCGGTGGACCGCGCCGTGAGCGTGCTGGAGATTCTCGCCCGGGTCGGCGAGGCCGGGGTCACCGAGATCGCCGAGGAGCTGGACGTGCACAAGTCCACCGCCTTCCGCCTGCTCGGTGTCCTGGAGAACCGCGGCCTGGTGGCCCAGGCCAAGGACCGCGGGAAGTACTACCTGGGGGCCGCGGTACTGCGTCTGGCGGGGGCGGCGGCGGTGCGCCTCGACATCTCCCAGGAGGGCGTCCCGGTCTGCCGCGAGCTCGCCGACGAACTGGGCGAGACCGTCAACGTCGCGGTGCTCGACGACGACGCGGCGGTCAACATCATGCAGGCGCGCGGCACCGCGTCGGTCACCGCGCAGAACTGGCTGGGAAGGCGCACCCCACTGCACGCGACCTCCAGCGGCAAAGTGCTGCTCGCGCACATGCCGCCCACCCTGCGCGAAGGTCTGCTCGCGCGCACCCTGCCACGTTTCACCGAGCGCACGATCACGGGTACGTCCGTGCTGCGCGCCGAGTTGGAGGCCGTGGTCGAGCAGGGCTATGGGGTCACCATCGAGGAACTGGAGCTGGGGCTCGCCGCCGTGGCCGCGCCGATCCGGGCGCACGACGGGAAGGTGATCGGGGCGATCAGCGTGTCGGGGCCGGTGTACCGGCTGAACTCCGATCGGCTGCCGGAGCTGGCCAAGCGGACGGTGGCGGCGGGGGCCGAGCTGTCGCGCCGGATGGGGTACGGCTTCTGAGAGCACCTCAGGAGCGAAGGGGCGGGGCACGGGATTCTCCCGGCCCCGCCCCTTCGTGTGTCCCCGTGTGTCCAGCCCGTGTGTCCAGCCCGTGTGTCCAGTCCGTGTGTCCGGCACGTTTCGGGCGGCCCGTTCCTTTTGCCAAGGGTTAACGCCGACCCCTTGACGACCCCATGACGGCGTTCTCAATATGTTCCTCATCGCGCAACCCATCGTGCATTGCGCAACAGCAGAGGAGCTTGTCGTGCCACACGAGGTCCGTGCCGTAGTCGCCGTCAAGAAGGGCGCACCCGTCGAGGTGCAGACAATCGTCGTTCCCGACCCGGGCCCCGGAGAGGTGCTCGTCAACGTCCAGGCATGCGGGGTCTGCCACACGGATCTGCACTACCGGGAGGGCGCGATCACCGACGACTTCCCCTTCCTGCTCGGCCACGAGGCGGCCGGCACGATCGAGGCGGTCGGCGACGGCGTCACCGACCTGGTCCCGGGCGACTACGTGGTCCTTGCCTGGCGGGCGCCCTGCGGAACCTGTCGCTCCTGTCGCCGCGGGCGCCCCTGGTACTGCTTCGACTCCCGTAACGCCACCCAGCCGATGACGCTGCTCGACGGCACCCCGCTCAGCAACGCGCTGGGTATCGGCGCCTTCGCCGAGAAGACCCTGGTCGCGGCCGGGCAGGCGGTGAAGATCGACCCGGCCGCCCGCCCCGAGGCCGCGGGCCTGATCGGCTGCGGTGTGATGGCCGGATACGGCGCCGCGGTCAACACCGGCAACGTCGGGCGCGGCGACACGGTCGCCGTCATCGGCTGCGGAGGCGTCGGCAACGCGGCCATCGCGGGCGCCTGTCTCAACGGCGCGATGAAGGTCATCGCCATCGACATCGACGACAAGAAGCTCGACCAGGCCGAGAAGTTCGGCGCCACCCACACGGTGAACTCGCGCGGGACGGATCCCGTCGAGGCCGTCCGTGCGCTCACCGACGGCTTCGGGGTCGACATCGCCATCGACGCAGTGGGCCGACCGGAGACGTACAAACAGGCCTTCTACATGCGCGACCACGCGGGTGTGCTCGTCCAGGTGGGTGTCCCCGACCCCGAGATGAAGATCGACCTCCCGCTGATCGACCTGTTCTCGCGCGGCGGCGCGCTGAAGTCCTCCTGGTACGGCGACTGCCTGCCGAGCCGCGACTTCCCGTTCCTCATCGACCAGTACCTGTACGGGCTGCTCGACCTCAACGCCTTCGTCAGCGAGACCATCTCCCTCGACCAGGTCGAGGAGGCGTTCGCGAAGATGCACCGCGGTGAGGTACTGCGGTCGGTGGTGGTCCTGTGAGCCGAGCCGGGCCCCAGGGACACGGTCGCGCACAGGACCACGCGGTACGGGTCCAACGCGTCGTCACCTCGGGCACCTTCAGCCTCGACGGCGAGACCTTCGACGTCGACAACAACGTCTGGCTCGTGGGCGACGACGAGGAGGTGTTGATCGTCGACGCCGCCCACGACGCCCGTACGATCCACAAGGCCGTCGCCGGACGCCGTGTCACCGCGATCGTCTGCACCCACGCGCACGACGACCACATCGACGCGGCCGCCGAGTTCTCCGTGCTGACCGGCGCGCCCGTACTCCTGCACCCCGACGACAACGAGCTGTGGTCCTTCACCCACCCCGGGCGCAAGCCGGACGGGGAACTGCGCGACGGCCGGGTCCTGACGGTCGCCGGCATCGAACTCCAGGTGATCCACAGCCCCGGCCACACCTGGGGCAGTTGCTCCCTCTACGCCCCGTTCCTCGACACGGTCTTCACCGGGGACACCCTCTTCCACGGCGGCCCCGGCGCGACCGGCCGCTCGTACTCGGACCGGCCCACCATCGAGGCCTCGCTCCGCAACCGGCTCCTCACCCTCCCCGGCAACACGGTGGTCCGTACCGGGCACGGCGAGGACACCACCATCGCCGCCGAGCGCCCCCACGTCCCCACCGTCTGATCCACCACCGAGCGCGTCCACTCCCCACCCCGGCAAGGAGGGGCATGTCCAGCACGCCCGCAAACCATCCCCGTGTCGTCATCATCGGCGCCGGCATCGTCGGCTGCTCGCTCGCCGACGAGCTGACCGCCCGCGGCTGGACCGACGTCACCGTTCTCGAACAGGGGCCGCTGCCCGCCCCGGGCGGCTCCACCTCGCACGCGCCGGGCCTGGTGTTCCAGACCAGCCCGTCCAAGACGCTCACGGCGTTCGCCCGGTACACCGTGGAGAAGTTCAACTCGCTCCAGGTCGACGGCGTCTCCTGCTTCAACCCGGTCGGCGGTCTCGAACTCGCCACCACGCCCGAGCGCCTCGCCGACCTGCACCGCAAGGCCGGCCATGCCGCCTCGTGGGGCGTACGCGGCGAGATCGTCAGCGCGGCCCGCTGCAAAGAACTGTGGCCGCTCATCGACCAGTCGGCCGTCCTCGGCGGCTTCCACACCCCCGACGACGGCCTGGCCCGTGCCGTCCTCGCGTCCCGGGCCCAGAGGGAACGCGCCACGGAACGGGGCGCCCGCTTCCTCGACCGCCACACGGTCACCGGTATCGAACAGGAGGACGGCAAGGTCACCGCCGTGGTCACCGACCGCGGCACCTTCCCCGCCGACCACGTCGTCTCCGCGGCCGGTTTCTGGGGCCCGGTCATCGGCCGGATGGCCGGGGTCGATGTCCCCCTTCAGCCGCTCGCACACCAGTACGCAAAGACCAAGCAGCTCCCCGAACTGGCCGCAGCCACCTCGGAAGCGACCGCACAGGCCACCCCCGAAGCGGCCCCGGAAGCCACCGCTGAAACCACCGCCCACGCCGCCGCCGACGCCTCGAAGCCCATCCTCCGCTTCCAGGACCGCGACCTCTACTTCCGCGAGCACCACGACCGCATCGGCATCGGCAGCTACGCCCACAAGCCGTTGCCCGTCGACCCGTTCGGGATCCTCCCCTACGACGAGGCGCGCGCGCACGACATGGAGATGCCGTCGTCGTACCCCTTCACCGAGGAGGACTGGGCACCGAGCTGGGACGACTGCCGCTGGCTGATGCCCGCCCTGCGCGAGACGGAGATCGAGGAGGGCTTCAACGGCGTCTTCTCCTTCACCCCGGACGGCATGCCGGTGCTCGGGGAATCGCGCGAGCTGCGCGGATTCTGGCTGGCCGAGGCCGTCTGGGTCACCCACTCCGCGGGGGTCGCGAAGGCGGTCGCCGAATGGATGGTCGACGGGCGCGCCTCCATCGACCTGCACGAATGCGACCTCACACGCTTCGAGGACGCGCAGCGCTCACCGGCGTACGTCCGCGAACGCGGCTCGCAGCAGTTCGTCGAGGTGTACGACGTCCTGCACCCCCTCCAGCCGATGGAGCGCCCGCGCCCCCTGCGCGTCAGCCCCTTCTACGCCCGGCAGCAGGAACTCGGCGCGTACTTCCTGGAGGGCGGCGGCTGGGAGCGCCCGCACTGGTACGAGGCGAACGCCCCGCTCGTGGACGGTCTGCGGCTTCCCGAGCGCGACGCCTGGTCGGCCCGCTACTGGTCGCCCATCGCGGCCGCCGAGGCGAAGGCGACCCGCGAGAAGGTCGCCCTGTACGACATGACCCCGCTGCGCCGCCTCGAAGTCACCGGGCCCGGGGCCCTCGACTTCCTCCAGCGCATGACCACCAACAACCTCCGCAAGAAGCCCGGCGCGGTCACCTACACGCTGCTCCTGGACGAGACGGGCGGCGTACGCTCCGACCTCACCGTCGCGCGCCTCGCCCCGGACCGTTTCCAGGTGGGCGCCAACTCCCCCACCGACCTGGACTGGCTGGTCCGGCACGCCCCGGGTGGGGGCACCTCCCGCTCGAGCGAAGCCGAGAGTGGGGGAGTACGGATCAGGGACATCACCTCCGGCACCTGCTGCATCGGCGTCTGGGGTCCGCTCGCCCGCGCGCTCGTGCAGCCGCTGACCCGCGACGACTTCTCGCACGAGGGCTTCGGCTACTTCCGCGCGAAGGAGACCTGTCTCGGACACGTTCCGGTGACGGCGATGCGGCTGTCGTACGTCGGCGAGCTGGGCTGGGAGTTGTATACGTCCGCCGATCTGGGGCTCAGGCTCTGGGACACGCTGTGGGAGGCGGGCCGTGAGCACGGCGTGATCGCGGCCGGGCGCTCCGCCTTCAACAGTCTGCGACTGGAGAAGGGCTACCGCGCCTGGGGCGTGGACATGACCGACGAGCACAACCCGTTCGAGGCGGGGGTCGGCTTCGCGGTCCGGATGGACAAGGACGGGTTCGTCGGCCAGGAGGCGCTGCAAGGTCTCGCCGCGGAGGAACCCGCGCGCAGGCTCACCCCCCTCCTCCTCGACGACCCGGTCGCCGTCGTGCTCGGCAAGGAGCCCGTCTACGTCGGCGGCGCCCCGGCCGGTTACGTGACCAGCGCCTCGTACGGCTACACGCTGGGCCGCTGCGTCGCGTACGCCTGGCTGCCGGCGCTCCCGACCGGTACGGGCGTGCACATCGAGTACTTCGGCGAGAAGGTCCCCGCGACCGTCGCGGAAGAACCCCTCTTCGACCCGAAGATGAACCGAATCCGCCGCTGAGATCGATCAATAGACAAGAGCCCGGCCACACGGCAAAAGGAGGCCCCTGTGTCCCCCACGTACGACGTGATCGTGATCGGTCTCGGCGGTATGGGCAGCGCCGCCGCCCACCATCTGTCCGCCCGCGGTGCCCGCGTGCTCGGCCTGGAGAAGTTCGGCCCGGTGCACAACCGCGGTTCCAGCCACGGCGGTTCCCGCATCACCCGCCAGTCCTACTTCGAGGACCCGGCGTACGTGCCGCTGCTGCTGCGCTCGTACGAGTTGTACGAGGAGCTGGAGCGGGCGACCGGCCGGGAGATCGCCACCCTGTGCGGTGGCGTCATGGTCGGACGCCCCGACTCGCGGACGGTCTCCGGTTCGCTGCTCTCCGCCGAGCAGTGGGACCTGCCGCATGAGATGCTGGACGCCTCCGAGATCCGCCGGCGTTTCCCGACCCTGACCCCGAAGGACGACGAGGTCGCGCTGTTCGAGGCGCGCGCCGGGCTCGTGCGCCCCGAGAACACCGTCGCCGCGCACCTCCAGCTCGCCACCCGGCAGGGAGCGGACCTGCACTTCGAGGAACCGATGACCCGCTGGGAGCCGTACAGGGACGGCGTACGCGTCCACACGGCCGAGAACACCTACACGGCGGCCCACCTGGTGATCTGCCCGGGCGCGTGGGCACCGCGGTTGCTCACCGACCTCGGGGTGCCGTTCACGATCGAGCGCCAGGTCATGTACTGGTTCCAGCCGAGGGGCGGGGTCCAGCCGTTCCTGCCGGAGAACCACCCGATCTACATCTGGGAGGACGCGGCCGGAGTCCAGGCGTACGGCTTCCCGTCGATCGACGGGCCGGACCTGGGCGCCAAGGTCGCCTTCTTCCGCAAGGGGGTCGTGACCACCCCGGAGACCATCGACCGGACGGTCCACGAGGACGAGGTCCAGGCCATGGCGGATCACATGTCCCGGCACATCCCGGATCTGCCGGGCGCCTTCCTCAAGGCCGCCACCTGCATGTACTCCAACACTGCCGACGAGCACTTCGTCATCGCCCGCCACCCCGCCCACCCGGAGTCCGTGACCGTGGCCTGCGGATTCTCCGGGCACGGCTTCAAGTTCGTGCCGGTCGTCGGCGAGATAGTCGCCGACCTCGCCCTGACCGGCACCACCGATCACCCGATCGGGCTGTTCGACCCCCACCGCCTCGCCGCCGCGCCCGCCTGAGGAGTACGCACGTGACGACGACCCCCGTCTCCCCGTCCCCCATCTCCCCCAGCCTGATCGCCACCCTCCCAGGGCACTACTACACCGACCCGGAGATCTTCCGGCAGGAGCAGGAGTCGCTGTTCGAGTCGATGTGGTTCTGCGCCGTCCGCTCCGCGGATCTCGCCCGGCCCGGCGCCTTCCGCACCGTCCAGGTGGGCCGCGAGAGCGTCCTGATCACCCGCTCCCGCACGGGTGAGCTGCGCGCCTTCCTGAACATCTGCCGTCACCGCGGGGCCCGGCTGTGCACCGAGGAGTCCGGGGAGGTCCGCCGCACTCTGCAGTGCCCGTATCACGCCTGGACCTACGACCTCGACGGCAAGCTGGTCGCCGCGCCGAACCTGATCAAGATGCCGGACGTCGACCGCGTCGAGTACGGCCTGGTCAAGGTCGCGCTGCGCGAGTGGCTCGGGTACGCCTGGGTGTGCCTGGCCGACGAGCCACCCTCCTTCGAGGAGACGGTGATGGGCGCCGCCGTGGAGCGTCTGGGCGACGCGGCCGCCATCGAGTACTACGGCACTGAGAAGCTGGCCCTCGGCAAGCGCATCACCTACGACGTGAAGGCGAACTGGAAGCTGATCGTCGAGAACTTCATGGAGTGCTACCACTGCGCGACGATCCACCCCGAACTCGTCGACGTCCTCCCTGAGTTCGCCGAAGGCTACGCGGCCCAGTACTACGTGGGGCACGGCGCCGAGTTCGGCGAGGACATCCAGGGCTTCACGGTCGACGGCAGCGAGGGCTTCGGCCGGCTGCCGGACATAGCGGACGACCAGGACCGTCGCTACTACGCGATCACTGTGAAACCGACGGTTTTCATCAACCTGGTCCCCGACCATGTCATCCTGCACCGCATGTTCCCGCTCGCCGAGGACCGCACGGTCGTCGAGTGCGACTGGCTCTACGCGCCGGAGGTCGTGGAGTCCGGCGCGGACGTGTCCAAGTCGGTCGAGCTCTTCCACCGGGTCAACGAACAGGATTTCGAGGCGTGTGAACGTACGCAGCCGGCCATGACCTCGCGGGCCTACCGGAACGGTGGTGTCCTGGTGCCCACCGAGCACCACATCGGGATCTTCCACGAGTGGCTGATCCAGCAATTGGGAGGCCCCAGTGCCTGACCTGTTCATCGACGGTACATGGCGGAGCGCTCTCGACGAGCGCACGCGCGAGATCCACTGCCCCGCCGACGGTTCCCTGGTGGGTGTCGTCGACGAGGCGGGCGGCAAGGACACCGTGGAGGCGATCGCCGCCGCGCGCCGCGCCTTCGACGAGGGTCCCTGGCCCACGACCCCGGCCGCGGACCGCGGTGACCTGCTGCTGCGCGTCGCCGACCTCCTCGTACGGGACAAGGACGCGCTCGCTCGCGCCGAGTCGCTCGACACGGGCAAGCGGCTCGTCGAGAGCGAGTACGACATCGACGACATCGCGAACTGCTTCCGCTACTTCGGGCGGGCGGCCACCGCCGAGACGGGCCGGGTCGTCGAGACCGGTACGGCGAGCGTCGACAGCCGGGTCGTGTACGAACCGGTCGGGGTGTGCGCGCTGATCACACCCTGGAACTATCCGCTCCTGCAGACCGCCTGGAAGGTCGCCCCGGCGCTCGCCGCGGGCAACACCTTCGTCCTCAAACCGAGCGAGCTCACCCCGCACACGGCGATCCATCTGATGCGGCTGCTGGAGGAGGCCGGGCTGCCGCCCGGAGTGGCCAACCTCGTCCTCGGCGCGGGCCCCGAGGCAGGGGCCCCGCTCGGCGATCACCCGGACGTCGACCTCGTCTCCTTCACCGGCGGGCTGCAGACCGGGCGGCGGCTGATGGCCGCCGCGGCCGGGACGGTGAAGAAGGTGGCCCTGGAACTCGGCGGCAAGAACCCGAACATCGTCTTCGCCGACGCCGACTTCGAGACGGCCGTCGACATGGCGCTGACCGCGGTCTTCCTGCACTCGGGGCAGGTCTGTTCGTCCGGGGCCCGGCTGCTGGTCGAGGACTCGCTGCACGACCGGTTCGTCGACGAGGTCGTCCGCCGGGCCTCGGAGATCCGACTCGGCGGCCCGTTCGACGAGCGGGCACAGAGCGGGCCGCTGGTCTCGGCGGCGCATCGCGCCAAGGTCGAGGCGTACGTAGCCAAGGGGCTGGCGGAAGGCGCGGTGCTGCGCTGCGGCGGCGCGCGGCCTTCCGGGCCCGAGTTCGAGGCGGGCTTCTACTATCCGCCGACCGTGCTGGACGAGTGCTCGTCCGACATGTCCGTGGTCCAGGACGAGTCCTTCGGGCCGGTGCTGACCGTGGAGCGTTTCAGCGGCGAGGCGGAGGCCGTACGGCTCGCCAACGACACGATCTACGGACTCGCGGGCGCCGTCTTCACCACCGACGAGGCCAAGGCCCAGCGCGTGGCGGCCCGGCTGCGGCTCGGCACGGTCTGGATCAACGACTACCACCCCTACGTCCCTCAGGCGGAATGGGGCGGTTTCAAGCAGTCGGGCTTCGGGCGCGAGCTCGGACCCGCCGGCCTCGCCGAGTACCGCGAGGCGAAGCACATCTGGCGCAACACCAACCCGTCCCCACAGGGGTGGTTCGCGTAATCCCCCGGTGACGTCCGGATGATCTGATCCCCTGATTCCCCCCACCACCCGCACGAGCCGCGCCCCTCTCCCCTGATCCAGGAGGCCGCTCATGACCACCCTTCCATCCGCGACCGAGCAGAACGACGACGCCGAACTCTCCGAGTTCGGCTACAAGCCCGAACTCAAGCGCACCCTTGGCAACTTCCACACCTTCGCCGCCGGCATCAGCTACATCTCCATCCTCACCGGAACCTTCCAGCTCTTCTACTTCGGCTACGGCAGCGGTGGCCCCGCCTACTGGTGGTCCTGGCCGATGGTCTTCATCGGCCAGTTCATGGTCGCCCTCTGCTTCGCCGAGCTCGCCGCCCGCTATCCCGTGGCCGGCTCCGTCTACAACTGGTCGAAGAAGGTGGGCAATCCGCACATAGGCTGGCTCGCGGGCTGGATGATGCTGCTCGCGTCGATCGTGTCGATCTCGGCCGTGGCACTCGCCTATCAGTTGACGCTTCCCCAGATCTCCTCCACCTTCCAGTTCGTGGGTGACGGCACGGGCAAGTACGACGTCGCCACCAACGCGGTTCTGCTGGCGGCCGTACTGATCCTGTTCACCACCCTGGTGAACGCCTTCGGTGTGAAGCTGATGGCGACCATCAACACGGCGGGCGTCTTCATCGAGCTGATCGCCACCGTCGTACTGATCATCCTGTTCGCGGTGCACATCACACGCGGCCCGCAGGTGGTGATGGACACCCAGGGCACCGGCCACGGGCAGTCGTTCGGCTACCTCGGCGCGTTCCTGGTGGCCTCGCTGGCGTCCGCGTACGTCATGTACGGATTCGACACGGCCTCCTCGCTCGGTGAGGAGTGCCTCGACCCGTCGCGCAACGCGCCGCGCGCCATCATCCGTGCCATCGTCGCCTCGTTCGTCCTCGGCGGGCTCGTGCTGCTGCTCGCGCTGATGAGCGTCTCCAGCCTGAAGGGCGACAAGCTCTCCACCGACGGTCTGCAGTACATCGTCCTCGACGTGCTCGGCCCGACGGCCGGCAAGGCGATGCTGTGGTGCGTGCTGATCGCGGTCACCGTGTGCGCCCTGGCCGTGCACACGGCGGCGATCCGGCTGGCCTTCGCGATGGCCCGCGACAACAACCTGCCCGCCTCCTCGAAGCTGGCCAAGGTCAACGCGCGCTTCCAGACGCCGGTCCTGCCGACCGTGATCATCGGTCTGCTCGCACTGGCGATCCTGGTGGTCAACATCCGCCAGCCGCAGATCTTCACCGTGGTCACCAGCATCGGCATCATCATGATCTACCTGGCATATCTGCTGGTCACCGGTCCGATGCTGGTCGCACGGCTGCGTGGCAAGTGGCAGCCCGCGGGCGACGGCAAGTTCTCGCTCGGCCGCTGGGGGCTGCTCGTCAACATCGTCGCCGTGGTGTGGGGCGCGGTCATGACGATCAACCTGATCTGGCCGCGCTCCGCGGTCTACAACGCGGCCGCGCCGTACCACTGGTACCTGCGCTGGGGTGCCGTCCTGTTCGTGGGCGTCGTCGCGGGCGGCGGCTTCGCCTACTACTGGTTGGTGCAGCGGCACCGGACCGGGGTGCTCGCCGAGCACCAGTTCCAGGCCTCCGCGACGGCTTCCGTCGCGACTCCCGTGACCCCCGCGACCCCCGCGACTCCCGCGACCGACTGAAGGACCGTCACACGACCGACCGAAGAGCAAATCAAGGAGGTCAACTCCCCATGAATGTCGATGAGTTCGACTATGTCGTGGTCGGCGGCGGCACCGCGGGCAACGTGGTCGCGGCCCGGCTCTCCGAGGATCCGTCCGTCACCGTGTGCGTCCTCGAGGCGGGCCCCAGCGATGTCGGCGACGACGACATCCTGAAGCTGGAACGCTGGATGGGACTGCTGGAGTCCGGATACGACTGGGACTACCCGGTCGAACCGCAGGTCAGCGGCAACAGTTTCATGCGGCATGCGCGCGCCAAGGTGCTCGGCGGCTGTTCCTCGCACAACTCCTGCATCGCCTTCTGGGCACCCGCGGAGGACCTGGACGACTGGGCCGCCGCGGGCTGTACGGGGTGGAGCGCGGCCGAACTCTTCCCGCTCTACCGGCGGTTGGAGTCGAACGACGCTCCCGGCGACCACCACGGCCGCACCGGCCCGGTGAAACTGCGCACGCTGAAGGGCGCGGACCCCTGCGGCTCCGCGCTGCTGGAGGCGTGTGCGCAGGCGGGCATTGCGACCACCGCGTTCAACACCGGCAAGACCGTGGTCCGTGGCGCCAACTGGTTCCAGATCAACTCCGACGAGAACAACATCCGGCAGTCCTCGTCGGTCGCGTATCTGCATCCGGTCATGGGCAAGCGGCCGAACCTGGAGGTGCGCACCGGGGTACGGGCCAAGAAGCTCGTGCTCGACGGCCGCCGTTGTGTGGGCGCCGAGTACCTGGACCCGGACCTGATCCACACCCGGACGGTGCGCGCACGCCGCGAGGTGATCGTGTCCTGCGGGTCCATCGACACTCCCAAGCTGCTGATGCTGTCGGGCATCGGGCCCGCCGCGCATCTGCGCGAGGTGGGGGTCGAGGTGGTGGTGGACTCGGCGGGGGTCGGCAAGAACCTCCAGGACCACCCCGAGGGCGTCATCATGTGGGAGGCCAAGCAGCCCATGACCACCACGTCCAGCCAGTGGTGGGAGGCGGGCATCTTCTACGACACCGAACCGGGCCTGGACCGGCCCGACCTGATGTACCACTACGGTTCGGTGCCGTTCGACATGAACACGGCTCGGCACGGGTTCCCGACGTCAGAGAACGCGTTCTGCCTCACGCCGAACGTGACGCGCGCGAAGTCACGCGGCACGGTGCGACTGCGCACCCGGGACTACCGGGACAAGCCCATGGTCGATCCGCGCTACTTCACGCACGAGCACGACGTGCGTGTGATGACGTACGGGCTGAAACTGGCGCGGAAGATCGCCTCCCAGCCGGCGCTGAGCGGCTGGGCGGGCGCGGAGCTGGCCCCCGGGCCGGACGTGCGGACGGACGACGAGCTGCTCGACTACATCCACAAGACCCACAACACCGTCTATCACCCGTCCTGCACCGTGAAGATGGGCGCGGACGACGACTCCTCGGCCCCGCTCGACGCGCGGCTGCGGGTCAAGGGGGTCGAGGGGCTGCGGGTCGCGGACGGTTCGGTGATGCCGGATCTCATCTCCGTCAACCCCTGCATCACGACCATGATGATCGGCGAGAAGTGCGCGGATCTTTTGAAGGAGGACCGCTAGGCCCCTTGGGGTGAGGGCCTCTTGAACATCCGCGTCGCCGTGATCTCCGTGTGCACGGCTTCCCCGGCGGGAGCCTCTCGCGGCAGTCCCGGTCGGAGGTGTTCCTCCACACTGATGTACTTCAGCCCGGCGCGCAGGTCGGCGTCGTTGCGCAGGCGGATGACGAGGGGGAACTCAGCGAGCGCGGTCGTGTCGAACAGGCCGGTGGTGTAGAGGAGCTGGACGCCGAGCGCGTCCGAGACGGCCCTCTGCAGCTCCAGCAGGTAGGTCGCGTTGGCGCGTCCGATGGGGTTGTCGAGGAAGAGCGTGCCGGCGTGCCGGTGCTTGTCACGACCCCGGTCATTGCTGCGCAGCGCGGCCATCGTGCAGTACAGCGCGATGGCCGCGGTCAGCAGCTGACCGCCGGAGAAGACGTCACCCATCTGCCCGACGGGGACGCGCTCGGCACGCAGTACGGCGTCCGGCTTGAGAATCTCGACGGCGACGCCCTTCGGCTCGAGGGCGGCGCTGACTCCGCGCAGCAGCAGTGACATGCCGTCGCGCCGCATGTCGGAGTTCTTCTTGACCGCCGCGCGGGTGGCTTCGTCGACGACCTCGCCGAGCCGCTCGGCGAGCGTGGCCTGATCGGGCTCGTCGAAGCGGATGCGCAGGAACTCCTGCCCGGACCACTCGCCCAGCCCCTCTGGCAGCCGGGACAGCCGCTGCGCGGACCGCAGGGTGGCGAGCGACGACTCCACCAGCCCCCGCAGCCGGTCCACGATCGAGTCCCGGTTGCGCTCCAGCTGCGCCAACTCGTCGGTCAGCACCCGCAGTCGGGGCGCGAAGGCGTCCGCCCACTTCTGGGCGTGTTCGGGCAGCGCGGACGCCGGCAGCTCACGGATCTGCTGCCGGGCAGGGGTGCGCACCTGCTCGTACCGGTTGGAGTTGGCATGCCGTACGAGGATGTCGCTCGCCTCGCGCACGGCGCCCTCGGCCGCGGAGAGGTCGGCGGCGCAGCCGCGCAGGGAGCGGCGGGTCTCGGCGGCGGAGTGCCGGGCCTCCTCGAGGGTACCGGGGTAGGGCTCGGGCTCCTCCTGCTCCTCGTCGGAGTGCTCCCGCAGCAGGTCCCTGAGCAGGGCGGCCGTCTCGTCGAAGCCACCGGCCGCGTCCTCGGCGGCGCGGTGCGCGTCGAGCAGCTCGGCGTGCGCCTCGCGTGCCTGGCTGAGCGCCTCGGCGCGGGAGGCGAGTTCACCGGTGGCCGTGCGCAGCAGCGACTGCGCGTGCTCGGCGTCGCGCGGGACCAGCTCCTGCGACAGCTCGGTGTGGGCCTCGCCGTCCTCGGGCGCGTGCCGCTCGGCCTCGCCGCGCAGCCGCCCGAGCTGCTCGCTCGCGGTGGACATGCGGGTCTCCAGGAGCTGCACGAGCTCCTCGGCACGGGCGGCCGCGGCCTGCCGGGACGGCCCGTCGGAACCGTCCGGCGCCTGAAGGAGTTGTGCGGCGCGCGTGCGCACCTTGTTGCTGAGCCGGTCCAGCTCTGCGAGGGCCGCGGTCTCGTCGCTCTCGGCGCGGGCCTGCTCGGCGCGCAGATCGGCGCCGACGCCGACCTTCTCGTACAGCTGTGACGCGGCCCGGTAGGCCTCACGCAGGGCGGGCAGCGAGGACTTCGCCGTCTCCGACGCGTCCTGCGGTACGTCGTCGGGAGCGCCCGCGATCTCGGCGCGCTCGGCGCGCAGCGCGCGGGCCGTGCGGCGGGCGTCGTCGGCGGCGCGCTGGGTGGCACGGCGGTCCTCGTCGGCGGCGCGGGCGCGCTCCAGGCAGACCTGGGCGCGGGCCTCCGACTCGGTGGCCTCGTCGGCGAGTTCGCGCACCTTGACCTGCCAGCCGGCGCGTTCGCGCAGGCGGAAAGCGAGTCCGGCGAGGGCGTCGGCCGCGCGCCGGGCGCGCTGGGCGGCGTCCTGGCGTTCGTCGCGCACGAGGGCCGCCTCGGCCGCCGCCTCGTCGGCCTCGGCCCGCACGGTGCGCGCCTCGGCGAGTTCGGCCTCGGCCTCCTCGGCGAACGCGCGCGCGTCCCGGGCCTCCGCGGCCAGTTCGACGAGCCGCCCGGCGGGGCAGCCGGTGCGCCAGGAGGCGAGCCGCGCCGCGAGCTCCCGGTCCTTGCCGAGCCGGGCCGCGAGGATGCGGATCTCCTCGTCCCGCTCGGTCGCTCGGGTGCGCAGCGTCCGCCGTTCCTCGTCGGCGGCGTGCTCGTCGTGCATGGCCGGGTTCGGCGGTACGAGGAAGACGCCGCCGTCGCCCGCGTCGGCGGCCGGGGTCGGGGCGAGCAGCGCGGCGGCCGTGCCGACGGCGACGGCGGAGCGCGGCAGCAGCGCCGCCTCGCTGAGCGCCTCACGGGCCCGCGCGTGGGTGTCCGGGTCGGTGATGATCACGCCGTCGACGAGCTCGGGCCTGGCGGCCAGTACGCGCGCGTGGTCGACGGGGTCGACGGCCTGCGCGAGATAGCGCCAGCCGGGCAGGGCGGGGATGCCGTGTTCACCGAGGTACTCGACCGTGGCCAGCACGTCGGGGCCGGGCGGCAGGAGTCCGCCGTCGCCGAGGGCGCCGAGGATGCGGGCGTCGTCGGCCGCCGCGGTGCGCAGCTCGAAGAGCTGGCGCTCGGCGGAGGCGACTCCGTCGTCGAGCAGCTCGCGCAGTTCGTCGGCGTACTGGTCCAACTCCTCGGGCGTGAGGGCGCCTTCGGTCTCCGCCCAGACGTCGGCGGAGTTGCCGCGGGCGCCTCGGCCGGTGTCGCCGCCCTTGCCGTGGCCGATCGAGGCAGCGGCGTCCCCGGCCGTCCGGGGCACCGGTACCCCGCCGTGCCGCGTTCCGACGGCACCCGGCAGGCTGAGCAGCTCCGCGAGCCGCTCCTCCCCCGCCAGTGCCTCGGCCGTACGGCGCTCGCCGTCGTACGCGCGCTCGGCCGCCGTCGCCGCGTCCGCCGCGCGGGCGGCCGTCAGTTCGGCGCGGGACTCGGCGGACGCCGCCTCGCGGCCGTGCTCCGAGGCCCGTCGCGAGGCCTCCCGCGCGGTGTCCCACTCCGCGACGGCCACCTTCTCGGCGTCGCTGGCGGCGAGGGCGGCGCGGGCCGGGTCGGCGTCGGGGGCGCTGTCGTCGAGCCAGCCGGCGCGGACCGCCTCGGCGGTCTCCTGCTCGACCTCGCTCAGGCGCTGGCGCAGATGTCCGACCTCGCTGCGGGCGCGCTGGGCGGCGGTGGCCGCGGCGGTCGAGTCGGCGTACGCGGTCTCGCCGACCTCCTGGAGTCCGGCGGAGCGCTCCTCCTCCTCGTTGGCGAGCGCCTCGGCTCCATCGGCGGCGCGGTGCAGCGCGCGGACGAGGTCGACGGCGGCCTTGGCGCGGGCGGCGAGCGCGGGCGCGGCGTCCCGCTCGGCCTCGAGGATCGCGGCGGCCACGCGCGCGGAGCGGTCGGCGGCGGCACGGTGCCGCAGCACGAGCTCGGCGGCCTGCCAGGAGGAGTGCAGGGTGCGCGCGTCGGCCAGTTCGCGCTTTTGGGCGGCCGCCGACTTCTCGGCCCCGGCGAGCGCCAACGAGGCGTGCCGGTAGGCGAGTTCGGCGGCGATGAGGGCGCCGCGCTCGCGGGCGCCCTCGGCGTGGGTGACGGCGTACGCGGCGGCGGTCACGCGCTGTGCGAGCTCACCGGCGCGGACGCGCTCCCGCACGCCGCGAGCGGACAGTCGCCGGGCCAGGGTGCGGGTACGCCGCTCGGCGCCCGCGTGGATGTCACGCGCGCGTGCCCGTGCCTCGGCGGCCTCGACGATCCGGCCGAGCAGATCCACGGACCCCGCCGTGAAGTCCCGCTCGGCGATCAGCTCGGCGCGCCGCCCCAGCTTGTTGCCGAAGCCGCCGACCAGGTCGGCGAGCCCGTCGGTGTCCCGGGTGTCGGTGACCGCGCGCAGCAGCAGGTCGGTGAAGTCGGAGTCCTTCTTGACCGCGAAGAGACCGGCGGCCTCACCCTCGTCGGCGTTCATCTCCCGCTGGTAGCGGAAGAGTTCGGGGTCGAGGCCGAGGTCCGTCAGATGCTCGTTCCAGCGGTCGTGGATCTCTTCCCAGTGCACTTCGAGGTGCGGATACGCCTTTCCGGCCTCGGTGAGGGCGTCGCGGAAGCCCTTCATGGTGCGCCGCCGTCCCTGCGCGCCGGACGCGCCCTCGACGGGCGGCCGGACGGCGGTCGCCTCGGCGACGGGCAGGTTGTCCAGGCTCAGGCCGGGACCGGGCCGGAAGGAGTACCAGGCTTCGGCGAACTTCCGCGGGTCGTTGGAGACCTGCCGTCCCCGCCACTCGCTGGCCTTGCCGACCACGACGCACTCGCCGGTCAGCGTGTGCTGCCACTCCAGTGCGACATGGCCGCAGTCGTCGGCGAGCAGGAACTTGCGCAGCACACCGGAGCTGGCGCCGCCCAGGGTGTTGCGGTGGCCCGGCAGCATCACCGAGAAGATCAGCTTGAGCAGCACCGACTTGCCGCCGCCGTTCTCCAGGAAGAGCACGCCCGCGGGCGCGGGCCGGCGCGGCGGCCCGACGGGCTCCTCCTCGAAGAACTCCGCCTGGGTGGGGGCGGGGTCGGGCACGGGCTCGCCGACACCCCTCAGGTCAAGGACGGTGTCGGCATAGCGCGCGCCAGCAGGCCCGATGGAGTAGAGGCGGACCCGGGACAGCTCGTACATGGCGGCGGACTCTCGTAGTAAGTCTTCGGATGCGTAGGGGAGATACGTAACGGAGGATGGGTTCAGGAGTGGAACGGCAGGCCTGCGTCGGCCACCAGCTCCAGGTCGTCGGTGTGATCGGCGGGCAGCAGCGTCGGGGTGCCGTCGGTCACCGGGACGACGCCCAGCTCGAGGAGCTCGGCCATCGCGGCGCTGCCCGCCAAGTCCCGCACCTGGAGCTGATAGCGGGCCGTCGTCCGGTACGTCCCCCCGGAGTCGTCCCCGGTCCGCTGGAGGAAGCCGGAGTCGGTGAGGAAGGCGACGGCCTTGCCGATGATGCCGGTGGTCGAACCGGACAGTCTTCGCGCGTCCTTGGTGGCCCCGGTGGAGCTGCGCCGTGCCCAGATCCGCCAGGCCGCCTCCAGGCCGGGCGCCTCGGTCGCCGGATCGGTGTTCTCGCCCTGCTCATCGGCCCGCTCCTCCAGACGGCGGCAGGCCTGTCGTACGAACGCGTCGACGCCGTTGACCGAGACCCGCCCGATGTACCCGTCGTCCGCGAGGTCCTCGGGGCGTGGGAAGGCCATCGCGGCGACGGCGAGGTGGGCGAGGCCGTGCAGGAAGCGGTCCGCGGAGTCGGCCGAGGTACGGCGGGCGTAGTCGCCCATCCGGACGGCGAACACCGAGTCCTCGGCGGCCGTCACGGCCATCCCCGCGCGCGGGGACACCTCCAGCACGACCAGCCCGAGCCCGGCCGCCACGGCGTCGGCGAGCCGGGCGAACGCCGGGTCCTCGCGGTACCGCCGCAACAGCTCCGCGTACTCCTGGTCCCGCGCGGGCTGCAGTTTGGGCTGGAGCCCGAAGGCGACGAGCCGCGCCGCGTCGGCGGCGTCGGCGGGTGTGACGGGAGCGTTCGCCGGCGCGGCGACGGCATCCGGCTCACTCCACTCGACGTGCTGCTCGGTCACGACAGAGGCTCCTTGTACAGAGTTACGAGGCTGGGATTCACGACCGATCCGCCGCCATCCCCGCCGCGTCCAGCAAAGCCATCCCCACTATCAGATCGGCCCCGCCGAACTCGGGATCATCGAGCTCGACCCCGTCATCCACGGCGAACAACAACTTCTCCTCACCCTGCCGATACGCGGTGCCCACCGGCGGACTGGCCGCGTGAACGGCCAACAGGGCGACGAGGTAGGGCAGTTCGGGATCCCGACGGCGCGCTTCGGCCAGCAGCCCGGACAGTCGTCGCGGCGCGTCCGCCGGCAGATCCAGCAGCTCCATCGCGGCGGCGAGCTGCTCCTCACTGAACCGACTGTCGTCCGGCGTGGCGATCAGGTCCGGCTCGGGCATCTCCGCGCCGAGGTGCTCCCGCTCCAGGGGCGGTGTCAGCAGGAGCTCGACAAGATCCCCCACCCGTACGGCCACCGGCGTGCGCAGCCCCGTCCCGCGCGCGAAGAACGCGTCCGTCACGCGCCGAGCCTGTGCGACGGGCAGCGGCAGGACGGGCGCGACGAGGTGGCCGTAGAGGTCGATCCCCGAGGTCGTCATGGGTGTGGCGAAGGCCTGCCGGTCCTGCTCGGCGCGGAACAGGGGCCCGGCCTCCAGGAGCCGGGACTGCAACTGCGTGTGCCGGCGGATGCAGTCCTTGACGATGTCGACGAGCTCGGCGGCGCGGCGCTTCTGCTCGGGGTCCTCCGACTCGTCGCGGGCCTTGCGGATGTTGGTGAGGATCGCGTTCTCGTGGCGGTAGCGGTCGGCGACGTGGTCGAGCGCCTCGGCGATCATGTCGGGCACGGCCTGGAGCCAGTCGACGGCCCGCACATTGCGCCGGGTCGCGTCGAGCGCCCTGCGGAGCGTCTCCGAGTACTGCACGGTCCGGTACCGGGCCTGCTCGGCGGCGAGCTGGGCGTCGGCGAGGCGGCCGCGGCTGATCAGCACCTCGAGCTTGACCTCGGCGGCGATCTGCGCGCTGGTGACGTCGGTGTCGAGGGCGCCGACGAGAACGTTGACCGCCTCGTCCGTCGTACGGAGGTAGACGGTCCCCCCGTACCCGGGCACCTCCTCGATCAGCTTGAAGTCGTAGTCGCGGCGCACATAGGAACCGTCGGGGGCGAAGGTGCCGTATACGGCCCGGAAGCCGCGGTCGACGCTGCCGACGTTGATCAGGTTCTCCAGGACCCACCTGGCCACGCGCTCGTGCTCGGCGACGGGGCGCTGCGGGGCCTGCGCGGCGATGCGCGGGATGAGCCGGGCCACTATCTGGTCGTGGTCGGCGCCCGTGTCGAAGTCCATGTTCAGTGTGACGAGGTCGATGGCGGCGAGGGCCACCTCGGCCATCCCGTACACCGTGTACTCGCCCGCGAGATTCGCCTTGCGTACATCGAGGTCGTGCAGCGGCGCGGTGCATGCGAGCGCGCGCAGCCGCCGCGCCAGGCCCTCGTCGGCGGCCGGGCCCGGAGCGGGGCGCGGCCCCGCGCTGAGCTGGGGCGGAACGCTGTCCGTCGATGCAGGCGAAGTCACGGTGCACAGACTAGGTCCTCGGTCTGACAACGGTCGAAACGACGCAGAAGCGACCGCCGTCACACCGGCTCCACGCAGCACGTCACACGGGCTCCACACAGCGCCTCACGCCGGCTCCGCGCAGCACGTCACACCGGCTCCACACAGCGCCTCACACCGGCTCCGCGCAGCACGTCACACCGGCTCCACACAGCGCCTCACACCGGCTCCGCGCAGCACGTCACACCGGCTCCACACAGCGCCTCGCGGTCGCCGTCCCGCGAGGGCAGCGGCGAGTGCAGCGGAGCGAACCGCCACCGCGGCCGTCCCCGAGAACCACGACCCGCCTCAGCCGATCCCCTGCGCCCCGTCGGCGACCCTCCGCGCATAGGCCTCCACGACCCCTGTGAGCGAGTCGTCGAGATAGACCGCGAGCAGTTGCTCGGCCCCGTCACGGTCGCCCGCCCGGAGCGTCTTGAGGATCTCATGGTTGCGCGCGAGGTACGGCTCGTGAAGTCGCCGCGGGTCGGCCACCACGTGGAAGGCGAGGCGCAGTTCGGCGAAGACGCTGCGCATCAGTTCGTCGGTGCGGTCGCTCCCGGCGAGCGCCACCAGTTCCCGGTGGAAGTGGATGTTGGCCGTACCGACGCCTTTCCAGTCACCTTCGCGCGCCGCCCGCTGCCCGTCGGCGACGGCCTGGGCGAGGTCGTCCACGGCGTACGGCGGCTCACCGAGGCCACGGACCACGGCGCACTCGACGAGGGTGCGGGTGCGGTAGATGTCCTCGACGTCCTCGACGGTCAGCACCCGTACGAAGACCCCGCGGTTGAGCTCGTGCACCAGGAGTCGTTCGTGCGTGAGCAGCCGGAACGCCTCGCGCAGTGTGTTGCGGGAGACGCCGAGCGCCCCGCCGATGCTGTCCTCGGACAGTCGTGTCCCGGGCGGGAAGTACCCCTCGGCGATGCGGCTCCTGAGGATGTCCGAGACCCGCTCGGCGGTGCTGGTGCGGCCCAGCAGGGCGCGATCGTCGGCCAGTCCCGTCAGCTCTGCCATGCCCGGAATTCAATCGCAGAAATGAGAACGAAACAACACGGGTATTGAGGGATCGTTCAACGATCCTCTACCTTGCTACACACGGCGCCACCCGCTCACCCGAGCGCCGACGACTTCCGCACGGCACGGCTCAGTCCTCAAGCACCCTCCGTCCTCCCACTGCGAGGTGCCCATGAGCACGACCCCTCCACCACAGGCCCTGACCACCGGCGCACACCCCGAAGCGGGTGAACTCACCTCGGACGACGGCGCGTTGGCCTGGCTGGGCGCCCTCGGTCCGCAGGGCCGCAGGGCGTTCGCCGGCGCGTTCGGCGGCTATGCCCTGGACTCGTACGACTACTTCACGCTGCCGCTGAGCATGGTCGCGCTGGCGGCGTACTTCGGCCTGGACAGCGGCCAGACCGGCCTGTTCACCACCGTCACGCTGGTCGTCTCGGCGGTCGGCGGCGCGATCGCGGGTGTGGTCGCGGACCGGATCGGACGTGTCAAGGCACTGATGATCACCGTGATCACGTACGCGGTGTTCACGGTGGCCTGTGGATTCGCGCCCAACTACGAGACGCTGCTGGTCTTCCGTGCCCTTCAGGGCCTCGGTTTCGGCGGTGAGTGGGCGGTCGGCGCGATCCTCGTCGCCGAGTACTCGAGCGCCCGGCACCGGGGGCGCACGCTCGGCGCGATCCAGAGCTCCTGGGCCGTCGGCTGGGGGCTTGCGGTGATCATCTACACCCTGGTCTTCCAGTTCCTGGGCGACGACCTCGCCTGGCGCGTGATGTTCTGGACCGGCGCGCTGCCCGCACTGCTCGTCGTGTGGGTGCGGCGCCGGGTACAGGACGCCCCGGAGGCGGCCGCCGTGCGCGAGAAGAGCGCCGAGAAGGGCTCGTTCGCCGCGATCTTCAAGCCCGCCTCGGCCGACGGCCCCGGCCTGCTGCGCACCACCTTCTTCGCGGTCCTGCTCTCCACCGGCGTCCAGGGCGGCTACTACACGCTGGCCACCTGGGTGCCCACGTACCTGAAGACGGAGCGCGGTCTGTCCGTCGTCGGCACCGGCAGCTACCTCACGTTCCTGATCTCCGGGGCTTTCATCGGCTACCTCACCGGCGGCTATCTCACCGACAAGCTGGGCCGCAAACGGAACATCCTGCTCTTCGCGATCCTCTCCGCGGCCTGCATCCTCACCTACGCCAACATCCCGAGCGGCGCCAACACGCTTCTCCTTGTGCTCGGTTTCCCGCTCGGCTTCTGCATGTCGGCGATCTTCAGCGGGTTCGGCTCCTTCCTCAGCGAGCTGTACCCGTCGGCGGTGCGCGGCACGGGGCAGGGCTTCACGTACAACACCGGGCGCGCCGTGGGGGCCGCCTTCCCCACCACCGTCGGCTTCCTGGCCGACAGCTGGGGTGTGGGCGGCGCTCTGGTCTTCGGCGCGATCGGCTACGCCCTCGCCGCCCTGGCACTGATCGGACTCCCCGAGACGCGTGGGAAGGAACTGCTGTGAAGCACACCCTCCAGGAACGCCCTTCGAGCCTCCTCCACATCGACGGCCACGCGCACCGGTGGACCCCCAAGGAGGCGCGCGCCCGGTTCCGTTCGGGCGTGTCCGGCCCCACTGCCGGAGTCGCCACCGGCCACACCCAGGCGAACCTGATCTCGGTGCCCGCCGACTGGGCGTACGACATGCTGCTGTTCTGCACGCGCAACCCGAAGTCCTGCCCGGTCCTCGACGTCACGGACGCCGGCTCCTGGACCACCCCGCTCGCCCAGGACGCGGATCTGCGCACCGACCTCCCGCGCTACCGGGTCTGGGAGCACGGCGAGTTGGTCGACGAGCCCACGGACGTGATCGACCGCTGGCGCGACGACCTGGTGTCGTTCATCATCGGATGCAGCTTCACCTTCGAGTGGGCGCTGACCGAGGCGGGCGTCCCGATGCGTCACATCGAGCAGGGCCGCAATGTCTCCATGTACGTGACGGAACGCGAGAGCCGCCCCGCCGGGCGGCTGCACGGACCGATGGTGGTGTCGATGCGCCCGGTCCCTCCCGAGCATGTGGCCGCGGCGATCAGGGAGAGCAGCCTGCTGCCCGCCGTGCACGGCAGCCCGGTGCACTGCGGCGAGCCTTCGGGGCTGGGCATCGAGGATCTCTCGCGCCCCGACTTCGGGGACGCGGTGGACGCCGAGCCGGACGACATCCCGGTGTTCTGGGCCTGCGGGGTGACGCCCCAGGCGGCCGTGATGGCGTCCCGCCCGCCCTTCGCCATCACCCACGCACCGGGCCAGATGTTCCTCACCGACGCCCGCGACGAGCAGTACCGCGTGGCCTGAGAACGACCTACGAAGGAGAGACCGCACCTCATGACCCCGATCGACCTCAACGCCGACCTCGGCGAGGGCTTCGGCCGCTGGCGGCTGACCGACGACGAACAACTGCTGTCCGTCGTGACCAGCGCCAATGTGGCCTGCGGCTTCCACGCCGGGGACGCGGCCACCATGCGGCGGGTGTGCGAGCTGGCGGCCGAGCGGGGTGTACGGATCGGCGCCCAGGTCTCCTACCGCGACCTGGCGGGCTTCGGGCGGCGCGCGATGGACGTGCCGCCCGACGAGCTGGCGGCCGAAGTGGCCTACCAGATCGGTGCCTTGGAGGTCTTCGCACGCGCGGCCGGGGCGTGCGTGTCGTACGTGAAACCGCACGGCGCGCTCTACAACCGCGTCGTGCACGACGAGGAGCAGGCGGCGGCGGTCGTCGAGGGCGTGCTGCTCGCGGACGCCGCGCTGCCCGTCCTCGGTCTCCCGTCCTCCCGGTTCCTGAAGCTGGCCGAGCAGGCCGGACTGCCCACCGCCACGGAGGCGTTCGCGGACCGCGCCTACACCGAGCAGGGCACCCTGGTGCCCCGTACCCAGGCCGACGCGGTGATCACGGACCCCGAGGCGGTCGTCGAACGCTCGCTGGGCCTGGCCCGCTTCGGCATGGTCACGTCGCACTCCGGGGCGCGCATCCCGGTCCGCGCCCGCTCGTTGTGCCTGCACGGCGACACCCCGGGCGCGGTGGACCTGGCACATCGGGTCCGCGCGCGTCTGGAGTCCTCGGGCGTCCACGTGAAGGCCTTCGTATGAAGGCTGTTCCGGCCGCCCACGACACGCAGACGTCTCCGGCGACCGGCGGCACGAGGGCGCTGCCGGTCGGTGACCACGCCCTGCTCGTCGAGGTCTCCTCGGTCGCGGCGGCCCAGGCCCTGCACGCCGAACTGCTGCGCCGCCGCGCCGAGGGCTCGCTCTCGGCCGCGGAGATCGTGCCCGCCGCCCGAACGGTCCTCCTGGACGGTCTGGAGGACCCCCGGCGGCTGGCGGAGCAGCTCCCCGGGTGGGAGATCCCTCCGCACGCCGCGCGCGCGGAGGAGGCGATCGAGATCCCCGTACGGTACGACGGTCCCGACCTGGCGGATGTCGCGGCTCTGTGGGGAGTGCCCGAGCACGAGGTGCCCGCGATCCACGCGGCGGCCGAGTTGCGAGTCGCCTTCTGCGGGTTCGCGCCCGGCTTCGGCTATCTCACGGGGCTGCCCGCCCGGTACGACGTGCCGCGCCGGGCGACTCCGCGGACGGCGGTTCCGGCGGGTTCCGTGGCGCTCGCGGGCCCGTACACGGGCGTCTACCCACGCTCCTCCCCTGGCGGCTGGCAGCTGATCGGCACGACGGACGCGGTGCTGTGGGACCACGCGCGCGTGCCGGCCGCGCTGCTCGTCCCCGGGACGCGCGTCCGGTTCGTACCGGTGGGGTGCTCATGACCGACCGGGCCCTCGCCGTCGTGCGCGCCGGGGCCCTGACCACCGTCCAGGACCGGGGCCGCCCCGGCCACGCCCACCTCGGCGTGCCCCGCTCCGGCGCGCTGGACGCGCCCGCCGCGGCGCTGGCCAACCGGCTCGTCGGCAACCCCGTCGAGGCGGCCGTACTGGAGACGACGCTCAACGGATGCGCCCTGCGTCCGCGTTCGGCGGTCACCGTGGCCGTCACGGGCGCGCCCTGCCCGGTCACGGTGGGCGGCCGTCCGGCGCCCTGGGGAGCGCCCGTGCGCGTCCCCGCCGGAGCGCTGCTGGACATCGGCCCGGCCCGCGCGGGGGTACGCAGTTATGTGGCCGTCGCCGGCGGAGTGGCCGTGGATCCGGTCCTCGGCAGCCGCTCCACGGACCTCCTCTCGGGGCTCGGTCCGCCGCCGCTGACGGACGGCACGGTGCTGCCTCTGGGGCGCCCCGACGGCGTGCACACGCGTGTGGACGTGGTTCCGCATCCGGGGCCGCCCTCGGAGCTGGTCCTGCGGGTGACTCCGGGCCCGCGCGACGACTGGTTCACGGCCTCGGCCCTGCGGACCCTGGCGACGGGCACCTACCGGGTGTCCTCCGCGAGCAACCGCATAGGGCTGCGTACGGAAGGGCCCTCACTGGAGAGGGCCGTTTCCGGTGAACTCCCCAGTGAGGGCATGGTGCTGGGCGCCGTGCAGGTGCCGCCCGACGGCAGACCGGTCGTCTTCCTCGCCGACCATCCGACCACCGGGGGGTACCCGGTGATCGCGGTGGTCCGTGGGGCCGACCTCCCCGCGGCCGCTCAGGCGGTCCCGGGCACGCCGGTGCGCTTCATGGTCGTGCGCCGCCGCTGACGGGCGTCGGCCCACCGCCTCGAACCGTCATGCCGCGTCCGGCTGTTCCGCCACCGACAGGGCGGCCAGCGCGGACGCCACGGCGTGCGAGGCACTGAGGTCGAGCCGGGCGCTGGTGCCGCGCGCCCGGTGGCGCACCTCGGCGGCGGCCAGGGTGAGCAGTTGCGGCAGCAGATCGGTGCACCGCCGGGCCACCCACCCCGTCCCCGCGGTGGCCAGCCACCACAGACTGGCCGACCGTGTGGGCGCGGGAAACTCCGGCTCGGCGGAGGGGGTGTCGCCGGTGGCGATGCCCTCCTGTTCGAGCAGCGCGTGGAAACGCAGGGCGAGTTGCCGGTGCCCCCGCTCCCCCGGGTGCAGCCGGTCCGCGCTCCACATCGCGCGGTCCGTGAGCCAGACACCCTCCGCCGCGTGCAGATGCACGGCTCCATGGCGCTCGGACAGGGCGTGCACGACCGTGTTGACGGCCCGCTGCCGCCGGGCCAGGGGCCTGGCCAGCACGCCTGGCAGCCCGAGCATCGCGCCGGGATCCGGCAGGCAGGCGGTCAGCAGGACGGTGCCCTGGGCCCGGAACGCCGCGTACACCTGGTCGAGCCGCGCGGCCACGGCGTGGATGTCGAAGGTGCAGCGAAGGGTGTCGTTCACACCGATCACGACGGACACCACGTCCGGACCCAGGGCCAGCGCCGCCGGGGTCTGCTGTTCCAGGACGTCGCGCGTCTGGGCCCCGCTCACCGCGAGGTTGGTGAACTCCACGGACGTGTCCGGGCCGTCGGACAGCCCGTCGACGAGCAGCGCGGCCCAGCCCCGCCACGCCTCGCCGACGGGGTCGCCCACGCCCTCGGTCAACGAGTCACCGAGGGCGACGAACCGAAGGGGTCTCATCCGACGCCCTCCTGGAGGCGGGGCCGGGACTCGACCACCGCGTCGTGCGCGGCGAGGAACGCCTCCACCGCGGTGCCCCAGCCGAAACACTCCGCACGCGCGCGTGCGGCTTCCCTGCGCGCGGCCTCGGGACGCCCCAGCAGCAGGCGTACCGCGTCCGCGAAGGAGTCCCCGCTGTCCGCGGCGGTGGCTCCGGCGGACCCGACCACCTCCGGCAGCGCCGACACCGCGCTGGCCACCACGGGCGTACCGCAGGCCATCGCCTCCAGGGCGGCCAGCCCGAACGTCTCGGCGGGCCCCGGAGCCATGCACACGTCGGCGGAGGCCTGCAACGCGCCGAGCAGCGCGCGGTCGGCGACATGCCCGAGGAAGGTGACGGGCAGCCGCCGCTCCCGGGCCCGCTGTTCGAGCCGGGCCCGCAGCGGCCCGTCCCCGGCGACGACGAGCACGGCACGCTCGCCGCGCCGCAGCAGCGCCTCCAGCGCGTCGAGCGCCGTACCGGGCCTCTTCTCCACGGACAGCCGGGAGCACATCACGAGCAGCACCTGGTCCGCGCGCGCGTACCGCTCGCGCACCTCGCGATCGCGCAGCCCGGGGTGCCGGCCGACCAGGTCGACGCCCAGCGGGGCCCGTACGACATTGCGGGCCCCGATGCGGACGAACTCGCGCTCCGCGAACTCCGTGGTGCACACGACCCGCGCGTAGGTGTGCGCCGTACGGATGTTGAGGGCGTCGGCGGCCTTGCGGGCCATTCCCTCGGAGAGCCCCCAGGTCCGCAGCACGCCGTCGGCGGTCTCGTGGGAGACCATGACCGCGGGCACCCGGGCGCGCCGCGCCCAGACCCCGGTCCAGCGCAGGGTGGTCCGGTCGGAGACCTCGAGGCGGTCGGGCGCGAGCGACTCCAGGACGCGGGCGACCCGCCGCTTGTCCGTGAGGACGCGATAGCCGCCGGTTCCGGGCAGCAGCGGACCGGGCAGCGTGATGACCCGCCCCTGCTCGGTCTGGCGGTCGGTGGCACGCTCGCCGGGGACGATGAGCACGGGCTCGTGTCCGGCGGCGAGGTAGCCGCTGCCGAGCTCCCGCAGGGCGGTGCGCAGACCGCCCGACGCGGGGGCGACGAAGTTGGCCAGCCGTACGATGCGCAGGCTCATGCCGCCACCACCGTCCGCGCGGAGAGCACATCGGCGTAGTGGTCGATGAGCTGGTCGCCGACGGCCGCCCAGGTGCGGCCCTCGACGGTGGCCCGCCCGGCGGCGCCGTAGGCCGCTCGCAGCGCCGGATCGGCGGCGAGCGCCGCCACCGCGTCGCGCACGGCGGCCTCGTCGCGGGGCGGCACCAGCAGCCCCGTACGGCCGTGTGCGACCAGGTCCAGGGGTCCGCCCGCAGCGGGTGCGACGACCGGTACGCCGCTGGCCATGGCCTCCTGGACGGTCTGGCAGAAGGTCTCGAAGGGGCCGGTGTGCGCGAAGACGTCCAGGGAGGCGAAGATCCGGGCGAGTTCGTCGCCGGTGCGACGCCCGAGGAAGACGGCGCCGGGCAGCGCCTCGCGCAGGCTCGTCTCGCTGGGCCCGTCGCCCACGATCACGACGCGTACGCCTTCCAGGCCGCAGGCTCCGGCGAGCAGTTCGACCTGTTTCTCGGGGGCGAGCCGGCCGACGTAGCCGACGATGAGCTCACCGTTCGGCGCCAGTTCGCGCCTGAGGGCCTCGTCCCGGTGCTCGGGGCGGAAGCGGACGGTGTCCACACCGCGCGGCCACAGCCGCACCCGGGGCACACCGTGTGCCTCCAGGTCGTGCAGGGCCGCGCTGGACGGGGCGAGCGTCCGGTCGGCGGCGGCGTGGACGGAGCGTATGCGCCGCCAGGCGGTGGCTTCGCCCGCGCCCACGTACGTACGGGCGTAACCGGCGAGGTCGGTCTGGTAGACGGCGACGGCGGGGACGCCGAGCCGGGCGGCGGCCGCCATGCCGCGGACGCCGAGGATGAAGGGACTGGCCAGGTGGACGATGTCGGCGCGGTGTTCGGTGATCGCGGTGGCGACGCGTCGGCTGGGGAGAGCGACGCGGACCTGGGGGTAGCCGGGGAGCGGTAGGGAGGGGACACGGACGACGGGGCACGGCGCGAGGGCGTCGGGCCCGTGCCCGGCCGCCGTGGCCGGGGCGACGACGAGGGGAGCGTGACCGCGATCGACGAGGTGCCGGGCGGTCTGGAGCGCGCAGTGGGCCACGCCGTTCACATCGGGGGGAAAGGATTCGGTCACGATGACGACACGCATACCCGTGTTGTCGCCGTGCTGGACGTGGCCGCGTCAACGTCGATCTTTCCTACCGGGGAACGCCCCGTGAGCGTTGTACTGCACGCTTTTCCAGGTCAGCCCGCGGCCACGCCCTCCTGACCCGCGAGTCACTTCATGTTCATACTGCGGGTGCGTCGGGCCCGATCCGGCTGCGCACGGCTGTCTGCACTTCCGCTTCCTCGGCCGGATCCGACGCCAGCCGCCGCAACTGATCGACGACGCGCGCGTCACCGGTTTCGGCGTGTCGAGCGGCCACCTCGCGGGTCGACTCCTCGCAGTCCCACAGGCACTCGACGGCGAAGCCGGCGGGGAAGGAGGGGTCGGTGGCGGCGAGGGCGCGGGCGGCTCGCCCGCGCAGATGGGAGGACGCCGTCTCCCGGTAGACATGACGCAGGACGGGGGCGGCGCAGACGATGCCGAGGCGTCCGGCTCCATCGACGAGGGTCCAGAGTGTGGGCGCGTCGGGGCCCTCGCCCCGTACGGCCTCACGCAGGGCGCCCAGCACCAGTTCGCTGTCCTTGGTGCCGCCCCGGCAGGCGAGCATCCGTCCCGCGGCGGCGCCGAGGGCGTCGGGCCGCTCGGCCCAGCGTCGGGCCCGCTCGACGGCGGCGACACTGCGCATACGTTCGAACGCGTCGACGGCGGCCTCCCCGACGGTCGCCGTGCCGCCGGTCGCGGCGGCCTCGATCAGGTCGAGAGCGTCCGGATCGTTGCTGTCGGCGAGGTAGCGCAGAGCGGTACAGCGGGCTCCGTCGCCGCCGTCCCGGGCGGCCTGGAGAATCTCGGGCCGGTCCTCGGGGCCCGCGACGGCCGTGAGGCAGCGCGCGGCCGGCACATGGAGTGCGGCTCCGCGGTCGAGGCCCTGCTGGGCCCACTCGAACACGGCCCGCACGCTCCACCCCGGACGTGGTCCGGTGGGGCGCAACTGCCGTTGCCATCGGTCGAAGGAGCCCTGTTCCTGGGCGGCCCGCACACGCGTGGCGATGGATTCGCGGGAGTCGTCCGCCCACAGCCGCCAGGGCCGGGGCTCGAAGGCGTCGCGCACCTGGGCGACGAGCGCGGCCTCGCCCTCCGGATCGGCCGGGAAGCGGGCGAGGACGGGCACGGCGAGGGCACGCAGTCCCGCGTCGTCGTCGCGCAGGGCCAGCTCGTCCAGGGCCCAGGCCCAGTTGGTGCCCGAGGCGGCGTACCTGCGCAGCAGTTCCAGGGCGTCCCGCCTGCCGTACGAGGCGAGGTGGCCGAGGACCGCGAGGGCGAGCCCCGTGCGTGACTCGCAGTCGTCGAGGACGTCCTCGGCGTCGAAGAGGTGCCGCTCGATCTCGTCGAGCTCACCGCTCAGATCGAGGTAGAGACGGGCGTAGTACAGGGAGCGGTTCTCCACCTGCCAGTCGTGGCGGGGATCGCGCAGCACACAGTGGTTCAGTGCCGCGAGCGCTTCGGCTCGCGGTGCGGTGAGCGCGTGCAGCGTACCGTCGCCGCGGCCCCTCTGAAGCAGGCCGAGCAGCGTACCGCTGGGCGCTATGACCGGATCGAACATGGGAAACAGCCTCACATCAAGCGTCGACGCAACCGGGATCCTGCATTACCTGGCCGCGTGACAACACGTCGGAGCGCCCGCCGTTTCTTGCTTGCTGTAGACCATCTTCCTCTGCCTCTCGTCGGTGGCCCATACGGGCCGCGTCACGGCCCGCGCGGTGCGGCAACACCTGCCCAGCCATCGCGTCCGTGAATCACGACGTCATGATGACTCGGCAGTTCTTCTTGCCGCGACCGTATTTCCGGCGGCCCCGTACCGCCTCCCCCGTTTTCGGTGTTGTACCTGGTCAGCGCGGACGGATCAGTGCGCGCCGAACCACTCGAGTAGTTCCGTCTTGCCGAACATCCGGGCGGTGTCGACGGCCGAGGGGGTGCCCGCGGCCGGGTCGGCGCCGCCGTCCAGAAGCACGCGGATGACCGCCGCCTCGCCCTTGAAGACGGCCCCCGCGAGGGGGGTCTGGCCGCGGTCGTTGATGCGGTCGGCCTCGGCGCCGCGCTCCAACAGGGCGCGCACCGCCTCGGCGTGGCCGTGGTAGGCGGCGAGCATCACCAGCGAGTCACCGCGGTCGTTGGTGAGGTTGGCCGGAACACCCGCGTCGACGTACGCCACGAGCGCCTCGGTCTCCCCTCGGCGCGCCAGATCGAAGATCTTGGTCGCCAGCTCCACGACTTCGGGGTCGGGGGCTTCACTCATCGGCCGGACCACCTCTCACAAGGACAACGACAGCTACGTCATGGGGGACTGCGGGAGCGTACGACAGCGGTGGGCTGTCATGCGCAGGTCCGTACGACAGCGAAGAGTGCGGCCGTACGGGTGATTCGCCAGCGTACTGGCTCCGGCGGCACACGACCGGCGCCGACCGAGGTAAAGATCACCACAAGCCACCCGAGAGCCGACAGGGGGCGACAGGCCCGCTCAGGGGCCCGGAACGGTTCCGCCGACTGGATGAAATCGGCCGAAATTCACTCAGTTGCACCTTTTATCGTATGGATACATCCTGTGATCCTGGAAGTACTCATGGTGACTGTCCCCACGAACCAGGAGAACACAAATGATTCTGTCCATGTCAGGCGTCGTCCTGCTCGGCATCATCGTCTTCCTCTTCTTCCGCAAGGACGGACTCAAGGCGTCGCACGCCTGTGTGTCCTCGCTCTTCGGCTTCTACCTCGCCAGCACGGCCATCGCGCCGAGCATCAAGGCGGGCGGGGAGAGCCTGGCGAGCCTCCTCGGCGGGATCAAGTTCTGACATCCCTGCCCATCGCACGCACCTTCAGGAGACAGCAGTGGCCCGGCGCCCTCTCCCCCGCATCCTCCGCAACGGCAGCGCACAGATCGCCCGAAGCCGGGAGCTGGCCCGAACGGCAGCCGACAGCGCCACCGACGTCCTCCATCCACTCATCACGGTCACCCGTGGACTGCGCCGGCTGGCAGCCGCCGGCGGGCGCAAGTGGGCCGCCACCCCCAAGGACCGGCGCGGGCCGCTGCTGTTCCTGGTGGCCTCGGTGATCCTGGTCGTGGCGCTGGTGCCGTACGGACCGCTGCTCGCCGCCATCACCCTGATGGCGGCGGCAGCATGGACGGGCCGTCAGCCGGCCTCGTCGGAGCCCACGGGCCCCGACGAGGCGCAGATCCAACGACTCCAGTCGTTGTACGACGCCCTCGTCCCGTACTTCTCCGTGGCCGAGGACCCGGCCCCCCTGTACGCCCACGGCGGCGACTGGGAGAAGGCCTTCCCCACGCACGACTTCGACGACGACGGGCGCGTGTCCCGGCTGCTCATCCGCTACCCGGCGTACTTCACGGACGGCGAGGCGGAGTCCCGGGCCCGGATCGAGCAGCTTCTGCACGCCAAGTCGGGCCGCGGTCGCGAGTACCACTTCGACTGGGACGAGGAGGGCAACGAGCTCACCGTCACCGTCCTCCCGCCGCTTCCCACCGACATCGCCGCCCAGCGATTCGTCACCTCACCCGGCGAGACGGTCCTCGGCTTCACCGACCCGGCCGACGTCCAGCGCACCCTCCCCCTCACCTACGGGGAGGAACAGCGAGACGTCCCCCCGGTCGTCTGGCGCACCGGCATCCGCTCCACCGAGCCGCACCTGCTGATCGCCGGCAATCCCGGCAGCGGCACGACCACACTCGTGCGCTCCATCGCGCTCCAGGCCCTTCAGTACGGCGATGTCGTCATCGTCGAGGGCGGCGGCACCGGCGAGTACGCGTGCCTGACCGGCCGGGCCGGCGTCCTCGCCGTCGAGTCCGGCCTCGCCGGGGCGCTCGCGAGTCTGGAGTGGGCCGCGAACGAGACGGAGCGGCGGCTGATCTCCGCCAACCGTGCGCGGCAGGCGGGGCACCCCGCCCCCGACGACACCAAGAACCCCCTGTGGATCCTGCTCGACCGGCCGAGCGCGCTCGGACACTTCGCCGCCGCCGACGGCCGCAACGATCCCCAGGCACTCCTTCAGGTCCCGCTCCGGCACGGGCGCGCGGCGGGCGTCACGGTCGTCATCGCCGAGCAGTTCGAGGATCTCGAGGCGGTCAGCGAGGCCGTGCAGCAGCACACCCGCGCGCGCGTGGTCCTCGGTCCGGCGTCTCCGGTCCAGCTGGAAGCCGTCCTCGGCGCGCCGCCGCACACCACTCCTACGCGGGAGGTGCCGCCCGGCCGCGGATACGCCCGGCTGGGCGCGGGTCCCGTGCTGCGCCTGCAGGTTCCGGCTACGCCGGACCCCTACGACGACGCCACCAGCGAGACCCATCGACGCGCCGTCCTCGACCTGCTGCCGGAACGCACGACTCCGGCACCGGCAGAGGCGGACCCGATCCCTGCGGAGGCCGCGGTGGCGGAGGGCTGAGCGGGCTCCCTGGTGGTGGAGTTCGGCTGCGGGTGAGTGGGGGCTGGTCGCGCAGTTCCCCGCGCCCCTGGGCGAGGGCTGCGCCCCCGGCCCCCACTCACGTGCAGCCGACGAAACCACCTGGGGGGTCCCGGTCGGCCGCTAGGCCACGAACGTGCGGGGGGCTTCGTTGCCGCCGGTCGCGCCCGTTTTCACCAGGTGCGCCGCCGCGGCCAACCGGACCGCCGCCTCCTCGGCCACCGCTCCCCCCACGGTGAACGGCAGCCGCACATACCCTTCGAAGGCGCCGTCGACCCCGAACCGCGGCCCGGAGGGCACCCGTACCCCCACCCGTTCGCCCGCCTCGGCGATCCGCGAGCCGGACAGCCCGCCGGTGCGCACCCACAGCGTCAGCCCGCCCCGCGGCACAGTGAACTCCCAGTCGGGCAGCGCACGGCGCACGGCGACGACTAGCGCGTCCCGGTTCTCCCGGGCCTGCGCACGCCGGATCTCCACGGCCCGCTCCCATCCCCCGGTGCTGAAAAGCCAGTTCACGGCCAGCTGCTCCAGCACGGGCGTTCCGAGGTCGGCGTACGCGCGCGCGGCGACGAGACTGCGGATGACGTCGGGGGCCGCACGGACCCACCCGATCCGCATCCCCGCCCAGAACGCCTTGCTGGCCGACCCCACGGTGATGACCGTGGACCCGGAGGGGTCGAAGCCGCACACGGGGCGGGGCATCGACAGCCCCTCCTCCAAATACAGCTCGCTCATCGTTTCGTCGACCACCAGTACGGTCCCCGCCGACCGCGCCGCGTCCACCAGGCGGCGGCGCTGATCCTCGTCCGCGAGGGCTCCCGTCGGGTTGTGGAAGTCGGCGACGACGTACGCCAGCCGGGGCGCGGCGTCGCGCAGGACCTGGCGCCAACGCTCCACGTCCCAGCCGGCGAGCCCCTCGGCCATGGCGACGGGGACGAGCCGGGCGCCCGCCTCCCGCATCAGCTGGAGGATGTTGGCGTAGGAGGGCGACT
Source organism: Streptomyces sp. NPDC111656 (assembly GCF_055656965.1). NCBI lineage: Bacteria > Bacillati > Actinomycetota > Actinomycetes > Kitasatosporales > Streptomycetaceae > Streptomyces > Streptomyces sp. NPDC111656. Next base: position 519,740 of record NZ_JBVKCA010000006.1, on the reverse strand, counting down.
CGACGGCGATGCGTTCGCCGCGCCCGGCGAAGAGATGACAGATGGCGTCGATCGCGCCCATCGCGCCGGTCGTCACCATGATCTGCTCGGGCATGGTCGGAATGCCGCGCGCGGTGTACCCCTCGGCGATCATCGCGCGCAGCGCGGGCAGCCCCGCCGGATAGTCGCCGTGCGTGTGCGCGTACGGTGGCAGCTCCTCCAGGGCGCCCTGCACGGCACGGGTGAGCCAGGGCTCCGGCGCGGGGAGTGAAGCGCAGCCGAGGTCGATCATGGAGCCGAGGGCCTCGGGCGGCAGTGGCTCGAGGCCGCGCGCGGGCAGCGGGTTCCCGGCCGGGACGGCGGTCCAACTGCCCGCTCCCCTGCGGGACTCCAGGAACCCTTCGCCGCGCAGCGCCTCGTAGGCCGCCGCGACCGTCGTACGACTGACGGAGAGGGACAGCGCGAGCTCCCGCTCGGCGGGCAGCCGCGCGGCGACCGGAACCCGGCCTTCGAGGACGAGCAGCCGGATGCCGTCGGCGAGCGCGCGATAGGCGGGCGGGCGGCGGGTGCCGGGCCCCGCGGGGCGCTCCTGCTGGGAGTTGAGCAGCCGGGCGAGCTGCGCGGCCCCCATCGCCGAAGTCCACTGCGTCATGATTCCCAGTCCACCTTCCTCGGATTGGCCTTGGATGGCGCCTTCCTTCAGGCCACAGAATGTCACGGGCCAGGCCACCATCACCACCGCGGGTCATCACGGACCCTCACGGGTCACACCACAGGGGGTACCTCTTGTCCACACACGCCGCCTCCCCACGCCAAGAACGCGGGGGATCCGGACGACGGCTTCCTCGTCGCCTCGTCCAGCTGTACGTGGGCCTCGCGCTGTACGGCGCGAGTTCGGCCCTGCTGGTGGAGTCGGGCCTCGGTCTGGAGCCCTGGAACGTGCTGCACCAGGGGCTCGCCGCACTGACCGGTCTGACGATCGGCGTGGTGTCGATCTTCGTGGGGGCGGCGGTGCTGCTCCTGTGGATCCCGCTGCGCCAGCGCCCGGGCCTCGGCACGGTCTCCAACGTGTTCGTGGTCGGTATCGCCATGGACGGCACCCTCGCCCTGGTGCCGGACGCCCACTCCTTGGCCGTACGGATTCCGCTGCTCGTGGCGGGCATCGTGCTGAACGGCGTGGCGACGGGCCTCTACATCTCGGCCAGCTTCGGTCCGGGTCCCCGTGACGGTCTGATGACGGGCCTGCACCGGCGTACGGGCCGCTCGGTCCGGCTGGTCCGCACGGTCCTCGAGGTGGCGGTCGTCGCCACCGGATTCGCGCTCGGCGGCACGGTCGGCATCGGCACGGTGCTGTACGCCGTCGCGATCGGGCCGCTCGCCCAGCTCTTCCTGCGCGTGTTCGCCGTCCGCCCGGCACCGGGCGGCAGCACCGTCGTTGCCGCCGGTCAACCGGAACGAGCGATACTTCCAGGGTGAGCCCGCGCATACGCCATCCGTACCTCGACCACCCCGGCCCGATCCCCTTCGCCCACCGGGGCGGCGCGGCGGACGGTCTGGAGAACACCGTCGCCCAGTTCCGCCGCGCGGTGGAAGCGGGCTACCGCTACATCGAGACGGATGTGCACGCCACGTCGGACGGCAAGCTCGTGGCCTTCCACGACGCGACCCTGGACCGGGTGACGGACGGCGCGGGCCGGATCGCGGACCTCCCCTGGGACGACGTGCGCCACGCGCGCGTGGCGGGCAAGGAACCGGTCCCCCTCTTCGAGGAGCTCCTCGAAACGTTCCCCGACGTCCGTTGGAACGTCGACGTCAAGGCCGAGCCCGCCCTCCACCCCCTGCTGAACCTCATCGGCCGCCTCGACGCCTGGGACCGCGTCTGCGTCGGCTCGTTCTCCGAGGCGCGGGTCTTCCGCGCCCAGCGTCTGGCCGGACCTCGGCTGGCGACCTCGTACGGCACCAAGGGTGTCGTCGGGCTGCGGCTGCGCTCGTACGGCATCCCGGCCGCGCTGCGCGACTCGGCGATCGCCGCCCAGGTGCCCGAGTCCCAGTCGGGCGTGCCGGTGGTCGACCGGCGCTTCGTGCGCGCCGCCCACGCGCGCGGCCTGCAGGTCCACGTGTGGACGGTCAACGAACCCGATCGGATGCACCGGCTCCTGGACCTGGGCGTCGATGGCATCATGACCGATCACATCGACACGCTGCGCAGGGTCCTGGAGGACCGGGGCACCTGGGTCTGAGCCCTCTCGCGCGGTCCGTTCAGCGGGAAGCGAGGGGCACGGGGTGGGCACCGAGACCGTGCGGGCACAGGCGACCGACGAGGTCACCGAACGGCGGCGCGAGCAGCGTGGCTGGTACTTCTACGACTGGGCGTGCTCCGTCTACTCGACGAACGTGCTCACCGTGTTCCTGGGCCCCTACCTCACATCCGTCGCCAAGCACGCGGCGGACGCGGACGGCTTCGTCCATCCCCTGGGCATCCCGGTCCGCGCCGGCTCCTTCTTCGCCTACGCGGTCTCGGCGTCCGTCATTCTGTCGATCTTCGTGATGCCGATGGCGGGCGCGGCCGCCGACCGCAGCGGCCGCAAGAAGCCCCTGCTCGCGCTCTGCGCCTATCTGGGCGCCGCGGCCACCACGGGCATGTTCTTCCTGGACGGCGACCGCTATCTGCTCGGCGGTCTGCTGCTGATCGTCGCCAATGCCTCGGTGGCCGTGTCGATGGTGCTGTACAACTCCTACCTGCCGCAGATCGCCCCGCCCGAGGAGCGTGACGCGGTCTCGTCCCGCGGCTGGGCCTTCGGCTACGCGGCGGGCTCGCTGATGCTGGTCGTGAACCTGGTCCTGTACTCGGCCCACGACTCCTTCGGTGTCTCCGAGTCGACGGCCGTCCGCATCTGTCTGGCCTCGGCGGGCATCTGGTGGGGCGCCTTCACCCTCGTACCGCTGAAGCGGCTGCGGGACCGGCCCACGGCATCCGCGGGGCAGGCGCCGGGGCACGGATGGCGGCAGCTGGCGGCGACCGTGCGCGACATGCGGGGCAAACCGCTCACCCTCGCCTTCCTGGTGGCCTACCTCGTCTACAACGACGGGATCCAGACGGTCATCTCGCAGGCGTCGGTGTACGGATCGGAGGAGCTGGGGCTGAGCCAGTCGACCCTCATCGTCGCCGTGCTGCTGGTGCAGGTGCTCGCGGTGGGAGGCGCCCTGGGGATGGGCCGACTCGCACGGACGTACGGTGCGAAGCGCACGATCCTCGGCTCGCTCGTCGCCTGGACCGTGACGCTCGGCGCCGGGTACTTCCTGCCGGCGGGCGCGCCGGTCTGGTTCTTCGTCCTGGCCGCCGGGATCGGCCTGGTCCTGGGCGGCAGCCAGGCGCTCTCGCGCTCGCTGTTCTCCCATCTGGTGCCGAGCGGGAAGGAGGCCGAGTACTTCTCCGCGTACGAGATGAGCGACCGGGGGATGAGCTGGCTCGGCCCGCTTCTGTTCGGTTTGACCTACCAGCTGACGGGAAGTTATCGGGACGCGATCATCTCGCTCGTGGCCTTCTTCGTCATCGGATTCGTGCTGCTCGCGAGGGTTCCGGTGCGGCAGGCCGTGCACGACGCGGGTAATCCCGTACCGGACAGGATTTAGCACCTGAGGCCAAAGGCCGGTAGTGTACGCGTTTGGCCTGCCAGGCGTACCGTTACTGCGCGTCAAAGATACTGAAGCGTTGGGTGACATCTGCTGCCAGATGTGACAAACCGGGCGCCGGTGGGTACAACAAGGGGCGGCTACGACGGCGACGCATGACCCGGAACGGGAATCTTTACCGCCGACCGGACGTTGACCGGATGACGACGACAGCGACACCTGTCCTGTGGGCGACAAGCCCGGGAGGCACGATTCATGAGTGAGCGAGCTCTTCGCGGCACACGCCTCGTAGTGACCAGCTATGAGACGGACCGCGGCATCGACCTGGCCCCGCGCCAGGCCGTGGAGTACGCATGCGAGAAGGGGCACCGGTTTGAGATGCCCTTCTCGGTGGAGGCCGAAATTCCGCCGGAGTGGGAGTGCAAGGTCTGCGGGGCCCAGGCACTTCTCGTCGACGGCGACGGCCCTGAGGAAAAGAAGGCGAAGCCCGCGCGCACGCACTGGGACATGCTGATGGAGCGGCGCACTCGCGAGGAGCTCGAAGAGGTCCTCGAGGAGCGTCTGGCCGTTCTTCGCTCCGGCGCGATGAACATCGCGGTGCATCCGCGGGACAGCCGCAAGTCCGCGTAACCCCTCCGGGGGTTGGGCGGCATACCACGCACGCAGCCGCGAGCGCCGTACGCATGTCGTACGGGGCCCGCGGCTCTGTGCGTTGTGCGCGTGGCGGCGCCCCCCGTCCGAGCCCGTGGGTTTTCACCCGCGGGCCGGTGGGGGCTGGTCGCGCAGTTCCCCGCGCCCCTGAAGGGCCGGTGGGAACTGCGCCGGTGCGTGGTCAGCGGTTCAGTGGCGGCCGCGGGCCCGGGTCCGTCGTCGGGTTCTCTTCCCTGATGACCTCGCCCTGGACGACCTTGCCGTCGGGGCGATGGATACGGGCCTGCTGGAAGGCGTCACCGACGCTGCCCGGCGCGGCCTCGCGGATCCTGCGGTCGATGGCGCGCTCGGCGTAACGGCTCAGCGCCTTCTGGACGGGCGGGATCAGCAGGAGCAGGCCCAGCGCGTCGGAGATGAGCCCGGGGATCATCAGAAGCAGACCGCCGAGCATCATCAGCCCGTTGCCTTCGCCGCCCCCGCTCGTGGTCGTGGGAGGCACCCCGCTCTGCTGCTGTTGCAGCGTCTCAGTGAGGTTGCGGAAGGCACGGCGGCCGGCCCGCTTGATGACCACGGAACCGAGGATGAAACCGGCGACCAGCAGCAGGAAGACCGCGAAACCGCTCGCCGCGCCCGCGACCAGGGTCAGGAGCCAGATCTCCAGTACCAGCCAGACGGCGATGCCGAGCGGCAGGTAGGCGCGCAGCCGGGATCGCCGCGGCCGCGCGGGGTATGTAGGGGTCGGTGCGCCAGTCGTCATGCACCCAGTGTGCCTGGGCACAGCTCAGTACGGGATAAGCGGATGATCAGCCGTGGCTGTGGAGTGACGTGAGGGCGAAGTGGCGGTGGGGGGCGACCCCACCCGGGCCCGCCCCCCACCGCACAAGCGCTCCTACGACGTGCGCTTCCGGCCGGTGATCCGGCCGACCCGCTCCCCCACGCCCCACGTGGTGACCCGCCACAGCGCCTCCACGAGGATGTCGCGGCTCATCTTGGAGTCGCCGAGCTCGCGCTCGACGAAGGTGATGGGCACCTCGACGACGTGGAAACCGGACTTGACCGCACGCCGGGCCAGGTCCACCTGAAAGCAGTACCCCTGGGACGCGACTTCACCGAGTCCGAGACCTTCGAGGGTCTCGCGGCGGAAGGCGCGGAAGCCTCCGGTGACGTCCCGGATCGGCACGTCGAGCATGAGGCGGGAGTACATGCTGCCGCCGCGCGAGATGAACTCGCGGGACTTGGGCCAGTTCACGACCCGCCCGCCCGGCACCCAGCGCGACCCCAGCACGAGGTCGGCGCCCTTGAGCGCGGTCAGCAGCCGGGGCAGTTCCTCGGGCTGGTGCGAGCCGTCCGCGTCCATCTCCACGAGGACGCCGTAGCCGTGCTCCAGGCCCCAGGCGAAGCCCGCGAGATACGCGGCGCCCAGGCCTTCCTTGCCCTTGCGGTGCAGCACCTGGACATGGTCGTCCTCGGCGGCCAGCTCGTCGGCGAGCTTGCCCGTGCCGTCCGGGCTGTTGTCGTCCGCCACGAGAACGTGTGCATCGGGCACCGAGGCTCGTACCCGGCCGACGATCTTCTTGATGTTCTCCGCCTCGTTGTAGGTCGGGATGATCACCAAGGCCGTGCCGAGCGGGCCGAACTGCCTCCCCTTGGCTCCTGCCGCGAGGGTCCCGTCGCCGTCGTTCACTACTGCCCCTTCATGTCCGTACGCAGGGGTCCACCATAGTGGCCGCAGCCTGCACTGACGCGTCCGCGCGTTAGTACGGGGGTGTCGATTCGGCAAGAGCCGGGTAAGAGAGAGCCCGCCGCGCCGGAGCACCGTACTGCGGATCGGGGCCCGGCGCCCTTCGGGCCGACCTGGGACCCGCTGGCTGCGGATCGACCGAAAGCCGTTGTCTACTGGACGTCCGGGCCCCACCCGGGTCACACCCTTCCGACAGGCATGAACGTTCCCTCGCCGTCGCACTGGCGCTGAGCCTGGCTCCCAGTGGTGGTGCGCCGGTGCGGCACACCACCCCTGACCCAGCGGCGCTCCGGCGACTGCGTGGAAGTTCTCCGGTCGGACGTCCGGTGGTGGACCCGGCCGAACCTACCGGCCCCCTGAGGCCAGCTGTCAACACCCGTCTGACCTGCCGTTTTTCCCTCAATTGCCTGGTCAGCGCGGAGGATGCGCAGGTCGCGCGACGGGGCGGCGACGGATGATCACCGCGGCGCCACCCCCGGAGATCACTCGCCCGGCCGTACGAAGACCGTCCGCCCGCCGACGACCGTACGCAGGCACACCGGCAGGTCGCCGCCGGGGCTCAGATCGGGCAGTCCAGGAGTACCCGAACGAGGGTCGGTCGACCAGCGTGCGACCCGGTCGTCGGGGGCCTGCACGACCAGTTCCTCGGTGCGCCACACGGCGTAGTCGGCGGGCGCGCCCGGCACCAGGACTCCCGCGTCGTCCCGTCCGATCGCCCGCCACCCGCCGCGCGTATGCGCCGTGAACGCGGCGCGCACGGAGACCCGGTGCTCCGGGGTGCGGTGGAACGCGGCGGCGCGCACGGTGCCCCAGGGGTCGAGGGGGGTGACGGGGCTGTCGGAACCGAAGGCCAACGGCACGCCGGTGCGCAGCAGGGCCGCGAACGGGTTGAGGGCGCGGGCCCGCTCGGCGCCCAGACGCTGGGCGTACATGCCGTCCTCACCGCCCCACAGCGCGTCGAAGGCGGGCTGCACGGAGGCGGTGAGGCCGAGCTCGGCGAAGCCGGCGATGGTCTCCGGGGTGAGCATCTCGGCGTGCTCTACGCGGTGCCGGGCGGCGCGCACGCGGGCCAGGCCGACCTTCTCGGCGGCTGCGCGGACTCCCTCGACCACGGCGGTCACGGCGGCGTCCCCGATGGCGTGGAAGCCCGCCTGAAGGCCCGCCTCGGTGCAGGCGACCACATGCGCGCCGACGGCGGCGGCGTCCAGGTAGGCGGTACCGGTGTGGTCGGCGTCGGTGTAGGGCTGGTGCAGGCAGGCGGTGTACGAACCCAGGGACCCGTCGACGAAGAGGTCGCCCGCGGCGCCGAGCGCGCCCAGCGCCAGGGCCTTTTCGACATCCTGTTCGGCCCAGTAGCCGACGACCCGGGGGCCGGCTTCCTCGGCGGCGAGGCGCAGCAGTCCGGTGAAGTCGTCCTCGGAGGAGATCTCCGGGCCCGCGCACTCGTGCACGGATCCGATGCCGAGCGAGGCGGCGTGGGCGAGCGCGGCGCGCTGGGCCTCGGTGCGCTGGGCCGGGGTCACGGCGCCGAGCGCGGCGGCGCGCACGGCGTGGTGGGCGTCCCGGGTCAGGGGGCCGTCGGCGGCGTACCCCGCTCGTGCGGTGACCCCCGGGACCAGGTCCAGGAGCGCGGTGGTGACCACGGCGGAGTGCACGTCGATGCGGGAGAGGTAGAGCGGGCGTCCGCCGGCCGCCTCGTCGAGTTCGGCGCGTGTCGGGGGACGGCCGCCGGGCCAGCGGGCCGCGTCCCAGCCGTGGCCGAGCAGCACCCGGTCGGCGGGGCGGGCGGCGGCGAACTCGCGTACGAGGGCGAGGGCGGCGTCCAGGGAGGGCGTGTGGGACAGGTCGAGGCCGGTGAGCGCGAGCCCGGTGGTAGTGGCGTGGACGTGGGCGTCGGTGAACGCCGGGGTGACCAGTGCGCCTTCCAGGTCCACGACCTCGGCGACCCCGTCGGCGAAGGCGTCGGCCGCGCCCTCCGAGCCGACCCAGGCGATCTGTCCGCGTTCGACGACCATCGCGGTGGCGAAGGGGTCGGCGGGACTGTGGACTTCTCCACCGCGCAACAGCACGGTGTCCGACGTGGCGGTGCTCTCACTCATGGGGAACAGTCTCGCGCCTGCCGGTGTCCGGTCGGTCCCCGGGTGGGTCAGATGCGGGGCGGGCGCGCCTCGTACGGCGTCGACAGCACCACGGTCGTGCGGGTCGACACGCCTGCGAGGGTGCGCAGGCGGGCGAGGAGCTCCTCCAGTTCGTGCGGGGTCGAGACCCGCACCTTCAGGATGTAGTTCTCGTCGCCCGCGACGCTGTGGCAGGCCTCGATCTCGGGCACGTCGGCGAGGCGTTCCGCGATGTCGTCGGGGGCGCTCGGGTCGAAAGGCTTCACCGAGATGAAGGCGGTCATGGGCAGCCCGACGGCCTCGGGGTCCACGACCGCCGCATAGCCGCGGATGACACCGCGTTGTTCGAGCCTGCGCACCCGCTGGTGCACGGCGGACGTGGACAGGCCCGTGGCCTTGCCCAGGTCGGTGTAGCTCATCCGCCCGTCTGCGACGAGCAGCTGCACGATCTGTCGGTCCAGCTCCTCCATGACGCAAGAACCTACAGGGCCCTTGATCTCGTCGGATACCTCAGCGGTGCAGGTCATACCCGCTTTGTGATGTGGCAGAGTGCTGACTGTGAACCGCCTGGTGGACAAATCCACCACGCCGGGCACCTGCGGGCGGCATGTGACGAACGACACAGTGCCGCAACCGGGTCCGTGATGTTCTCGTGATTACCGCAGAGACGGGACGGGAAATGCTTGCTGTGGTCGAGGCCGCAGCGCCTTGTCGGCCCACCCGAGGGGGAGAATCCCATGCAGAGTCTGAAGCGCCCTGGTCGTCCCGCATCCGGCCGGCCCAAGCTGGTCGTCGAACCCGAGCCGGAGGGCGTCGAACCCGACGCCGTCGACGGTGAGGAGTTCGACGCCTACGACACCTTCGAGATGTACCGGGTGATCTGCCCGGACTGCGCCCAGCCCATCGCGCTCCTCGCGGACGAGGAGAGCCTGCCCGAGCACGCGCTGTGCGCCTCGCCGTGGAACCCCTTCGGGCTGACGGTCTGTGCCGGCACGGGCCGTGCGGCGGGCGACGCCCGCCCCGCCGACGAGTCGGTGGAGCCTCAGGAGCAGGACACCGCCCTCCTGTTGACGCTCCCTCAGGGACTCGACTGGCGGACGCAGCCGTTCTCGCACGTCGGCGGCCCGGCCTCGCGCCCGATGCGGGTCCCCGAGACGCGCCGTCAGGCCGCCTGACCGGCCCTCGCGTTCAGCGACCGGCGGCCGGACCCTCCCAGTAACTGCCCTGCACCATGGCGCGCAGGCTGCCGTGGTGCAGGATCAGTGTGTCCGGGTCCGGCGGTACGGCGACCTCGCCGAAGTGCACCTGTCGGTAGGCGACGCGCAGCATGACGATCGCGTGCCGCAGGGCCGCGTACAGCGTGTGGAAGTCCATGTCCCGGGGTGTGTGGCCGGTGAGTTCGGCATAGCGCCGCTCGACGCGGTCACGGCGCAGGAAGTCGGGCAGTCCGCGCTGGCCGAAGCTCGCCGTCAGGTCCTGGAAGAAGCGGTGCAGGTAGACCGTCCAGCCGAGGTCGACCTCGCGCGGGGCGAGGGCCGCCATCTCCCAGTCGAGGACGGCCGCGGGGGCGAACCCGTCGTAGACGACGTTCCCGATGCGCGCGTCGCCCCAGTTGAGCACCGCATCGCCCTCGTCACGCGGCCACAGCTCGTCCAGACGGTCGAACGCGCTCTCGATCAGGGGTGAGCGTGGCAGCCCGTCAATCACCCATGCGTAGTAGGCGCGTTGGGTCTCGACATGGCGACGGAGGGGGCTGCCTTCACCCGGGAAGGTCAGGAAGTCGGCTTCCGGCAGCGAGACTTGGTCGTGCAGCCGGGCGAGGAGCCCCACCGAGGCCGCCTCCAGCCGTTCGCGTTCCTGGTCGCTCGCCGCGTGCAGCCAGTTCCCCTCGTACGTGTAGGGCATGACGTCCGGCGGCACGCGCCCCTCGACCCGTTCCATGACGAAGAACGGCGCGCCGAGCGGGGCGGGGTCCTCCTCCAGCCACAGCACCCGCGGCACGGGGAGATCGGTGCGCTCGGCGACCAGTCTCATCGTGCGGTACTGGCGGGGCATGTCGTAGACGGGGAAGACGGTGTACGCCGCCGGGTCCGCCGCCAGCCTCAACGCGCAGGCGGTCAGCGGAGGTTCGGGGTGCTCGATGTCGAAGAGCAGGGTCTCGCTGGACATGCCGTTGGACTCGGGGACGGTGACGTTGGCCGCCCTGGCGCCCGGGAGGCGGGCGGTGAGCCAGGTGGTCAACCGTCGGCCCAGTTCCTCCGGGTCGCGGGTGGTCGTGCGCGGGCGCGGTGCCGTGGCCATCTCGTTCCCCCTCAGGGCGCGACCGAGTCGAAGCCGGTGAAGCCGCTCGGATCGTGGCGGCCGAACGAGCCGTGTTCGAAGATCCCGTGGCCTACCTGCCCGTCGAGCGTGCAGCGGGCCGCGTGGTCGATCACCCCGTATGCGGCGCGGGGGTGTGCGGACGGATCGGAGAGGTCGTAGGCGCGGCGGTCGGTCCAGTCGCGCCCGACCCAGGTGCCGTGCTGCCAGTCGTCGGCGGGCGGATAGCCGGCGCCGACGGCGAGCGGGGAGGAGGTGAGCACCTCCACGTCCAGCTCCATGGGCTTGCGGTCGCCCGGGCGGGTGAGGTGGATGACGGCGGACGTGGGGTGGCGGCTGCCGGGGCGATAGGTGATGTCGGCCTGGGGCCAGCCGAGTTGCAGATCGCGCTCCGCGTTGCGTACGAGTGTCGCGTCGTTCAGCGTCCGGTAGCCGTCGCCGTCCTCCTGGACGACGACCATCAGGAACCGGTCCTCGAACCGGACCGGGCACCACAGCCAGTGGAAGCCCTCCGTCGGGTTCTCCTCCGCGAGCCGGCCGCCCTCCTCCCCCGGGATCGGGCGCACGCCCCAGCTGCGGTCGCGGGTGCCGGTCCAGCGGCCGCGCTCCAGGCGTATCTCCTCGCCGCCGATCCGGATCCAGCCCTCGCAGTGCCCCGCCTGCACGAAGCGCTTGCCCTCCAGCGTGAGCCGGCCGCCGCGCCGCTGGAGGTGGTGCGGCTCCCACAGGGCCGGGAAGTCCGCCGTCCAGGTGATCTCGTACGACAGTCCCTCCGGGTCGGCGGGATCGGCCGCGCAGCTCAGCACGAAGGTCCTCAGGGGGCGCTCGACGAGGATGCGCAGCGGGCCGACGGCGAGGCGCATCCGGTCGTCCCCTAGCGCGTCCGAGGCGCGCACGGCGTGCAGGCGGTCGCCGAGTCGCAGGGTGGCGTAGGCGTCGACGACCCCGACGTTCGGGTAGACGCCGAGACCCAGGATCAGCAGCGCCCGGCCCTGGTGGTCGAAAACGTGGAAGATACAGCGGTCGTACGCGTTCCGGTCCCCGGTCGCGAGGTGCTTCATGGACAGGGGCACCTGGTGCACGGGGTACTCGTCGAGGGCAACGGGGCGGTCGTCGGGCACGGCAGGCCTCCCTGGGGGCACGGCTGTTGACGTCACCCGGAGGGGTGCGGCCCCCGGCGGCGCCAGTTGACGGTACGTCAGATGGCGGCCCGGGGCCAGACACCTGCACGTCGGGGGCGCCCCCCGTACGGGCCCACCGCGAACCCACGCTCGATTACGCGGGCGGGTGACCTGCGCAATCGCCCGCGCGTTGCCCCGGTATGACCCCCACATACGCGGCGACCGAGCGGCCTCGCCGGATCTTCGTACCGGTTCCGGCAGAATCGGTTCGGCCGGCAGCAGCCGCGCCGGCGCCCCAGGATCCCCCCATCTACCGCGCACTGATCCGCGCCTGGGCCGACCGCGGCCGCACGCTGCCGGGGCGCCACGACCCGGAGTGGGTCCGGCTGGTGGCGCCGCCGGTCCTGTACGGCTACGGGCAGTTCAGTGTGACTCCGGCCCCGCGAGGTGACGCGCGATGACCATCCGCTGGATCTGATTGGTGCCCTCGACGATCTGGAGGACCTTGGCCTCGCGCAGATAGCGCTCGACCGGGAAGTCCGCGGTGTAGCCGTACCCGCCGAGCACCTGGACGGCGTCCGTGGTGACCTTCATCGCCGTGTCCGTGCACAGCAGCTTCGCCATGGCGGCCTGCTTGGCGAAGGGCCGCCCCGCGTCGCGCAGCCGTGCCGCGGCCAGGTAGAGCGCCCGGCCCGCCTCGATCTGCGTCGCCATGTCCGCGAGCATGAAGCGCAGGCCCTGGAAGTCGGAGATCGGCCGACCGAACTGCTCGCGCCCGGTCGCGTACGCGATGGCCTCGTCGAGGGCCGCCTGGGCGACGCCGATGGCGCAGGCCGCGATGCCGAGCCGGCCGGAGTCGAGCGCGGCGAGGGCGATCGCGAAGCCCTGCCCCTCCTCACCGATGCGCCGGCCGTCGGACACCCGTACGCCGTCGAAGTGGATCTGCGCGGTGGGCGAGCCCTTCATGCCCATCTTCTTCTCGGGCGGGGCGGCGCTCAGCCCCTCGGCGTGGCCGGGCACCAGGAACGCGGTGATGCCGCGCGGGCCCGCGCCGCCGCTGCGGGCGAGCACGGTGTAGAAGTCGGCCACGCCGCCGTGCGTGATCCAGGCCTTGGTGCCCGTGATCGCCCAGTCTCCCCCGCTCTCGGCTTCTCCCCCACCCTCCCGGACGGCCTTCGTCCGCAGGGAGGCGGCGTCCGAGCCGGAGGCCGGCTCCGAGAGGCAGTAGGCCCCTAGGAGGCCGCCGCCGAGCATCGCGGACAGGTACTCGGCCCGCTGCTCCTTGGTGCCGTAGTTCGCCAGGGCGTGGCAGGAGAGGGTGTGCACGCTGACGCCGAGGCCGACGGTGAGACGGGCCATGGCGAGCTCTTCGAGGACCTGGAGGTAGACCTCGTACGGCTGGTCGCCGCCGCCGTACTCGGAGTCGTACGGCAGTCCGAGCAGGCCGGAATCGGAGAGCAGGCCGAAGATCTCGCGCGGGAAGCGTCCGGCGTCCTCCTCCTCGGCCGCCTTCGGGGCTATCTCGCGCTGCGCGATGTCACGGACGAGCGAGATCAGATCCCGGGCCTCGTCCGTGGGCAGTTGACGGTCCACCGGCTGCGGGGCGCGGTCGGGCATGGCGACGCTCTCCTCCCTGTCGGGCGCGTCGGCGCACGCGCGCCAGGGGTGGGGCGGCGTCGCCGGGTCTCACGGCCCAGCCGATGCTGTCGTTCCTGGGTGGAGAACGGCCTGATCAGCGGCTGTGGCGCTGTGAGTATGCCCGCTCGGGGGCACCGAGTCACCAGTTAACGACCGCTTACCGAAAGAAAGGGGGACCGGTCCGACCGCTCCGCCCAATTGGTCCGAACCATTGACGCACTGGTCTAGTCCTCCTACTGTTCCGTCAACGCCTCACCGCGTTCATGCCAAACAGCACGCGCAGGTCCCAGCATGCCTCCCCCACACTCCCCTCCCCCACGAGGAGAACCGATGCTCCGACCGCACCGCCCCCGCTCCCGCTCCCGTCTCCGAGCGCTCCTGTCCGCCGCCTGTTGCGCGGCCCTCGGCGCCACGCTGCTCGCCGGCGCGGGCACCGCCACCGCGACCACCGCGACCCCCTCGGCCCAGCAGGCCGCCGGTTCCAAGGTCGTCGGCTACTTCACGGAATGGGGCGTCTACGACCGGAACTACCACGTCAAGAACGTCGAGACGTCCGGCTCGGCCGCCAAGCTCACCCACATCAACTACGCCTTCGGCAATGTCACCGGTGGCAAGTGCGCCCTGGGCGACGCCTACGCGGCGACCGACAAGGCGTACACCGCCGACCAGTCGGTGGACGGGGTCGCCGACACCTGGGACCAGCCCCTGCGCGGCAACTTCAACCAGTTGCGCAAGCTGAAGAAGAAGCACCCGAACCTCAAGGTCCTCTGGTCCTTCGGCGGTTGGACCTGGTCGAGCGGATTCGGCGAGGCCGCCAGGAACCCGGCCGCGTTCGCGCAGTCCTGCTACGACCTGGTCGAGAACTCCAAGTGGGCGGACGTCTTCGACGGCATCGACATCGACTGGGAGTACCCGAACGCCTGCGGCAACACCTGCGACACCAGCGGCAGGGCGGCCTTCAAGAACGTGCTGGCGGCGTTGCGGGCGAAGTTCGGCTCCGGCAACCTGGTCACCGCGGCGATCACGGCGGACGCCACCGCGGGCGGCAAGATCGACGCGGCGGACTACGCGGGCGCCGCGCAGTACGTCGACTGGTACAACCCGATGACGTACGACTTCTTCGGCGCCTGGGACGCGGCCGGCCCCACGGCTCCGCACTCCCCGCTGAACTCGTACAGCGGTATCCCCAAGGCGGATTACCACACCTCCGCCACGATCGCGAAGCTCAAGGGCCTGGGCATCCCGGCCTCGAAGCTGCTGCTGGGCATCGGGTTCTACGGGCGCGGCTGGACCGGCGTCACCCAGGCGGCCCCCGGCGGCACGGCCACCGGACCGGCGGCGGGAACGTACGAGCAGGGCATCGACGACTACAAGGTGCTGAAGACGAAGTGCCCGGCAACGGGTACGGTCGGCGGCACGGCGTACGCCAAGTGCGGTACGAACTGGTGGAGTTACGACACCCCGTCGACCATCGCGGGGAAGATGACCTACAAGAACCAGCAGGGCCTGGGCGGCACCTTCTTCTGGGAGCTCAGCGGCGACACCTCGAACGGGGAGCTGATCAAGGCGATCAACTAGCCGGTTTCGTCAGTGAGTCGGGGCGGGGGTTCGGTTGCCCCCGCCCCTCGCTCAGGACTCCCGGCGGGCCGGCCGCGGGGCCGGGTAGGTGGGGTCGACCTCCTCGACCGCGCGCATCGCGCCGCCCAGCATCTTCACCAGCAGCTCGCGGACCGTGTCGCGCGGCAGGTCCGGGTTGCCGATCCAGTCGAGGGTCGCACCCTCGACGCTGTAGAGCCAGCCGAGCAGCGCCATACGGGGCAGCGGCGCTATCTTGCGTCTCCCGTAAGCCCCTTCGGCGATGGTCTCGACGATGACCTCGCGCACACCCTCGCGGATGCTCTGCACATCGGTGTCGAAGCCGACTCCACCGGTGATGATCGTGCGGTACGCGGCCTGGTTGTGCTCGGCGTAGCGCAGATAGCCGTCGATGGTGCGGTGCACCCGCTCGACCGGGGGCAGTTCGAGACCGCTCGCCGCCCGGGAGACCAGGTCCGCGACCGAGTCCTCGACGATCGCGAGGTAATAGCCGCGCTTGGACTTGAAGTAGTAGTAGATCAGCCCTTTGGCGACATGCGCCTGGCGGGCGATGTCATCCATCGACAGCGCGTCGTAGGACGTGTCGGCGAACAACTTCCGCCCGATGGCGATGAGTTCGGCGCGGCGCGCCAGTGAGCGATCGGTGCCGCGCGCCCGGGGGCGGTCGACGGCGCGCTGTTGACTATGATTCAATTCCAGCCCTAGTCTCCGACTGCCAGCGGGACGTTGGCAGTATGGCAGACCGGTACCACCCACTCGTTCGACTCTGATCGACCGGGCGCGGTCTTGGGGGAAACTGTCGTGTGGGCTCAGCTCGCGCCGGCGTCCGCCGGTTCAGTTCACGGCAGGTCCGCCGGTTCGGTTCACAGCAGGCCGAGCTGGGTGACGAGCATCGCGAGGACCACGACGAAGGTCCAGCCCGCGACGTGTTCGAGGATCTTGGGGCCGTCGTCCTTGGGACCGCCGGTGCGGGCGCGGAGTCGGGTGGCGGTGGCGGAGCTCGTGGTCATGGTTTCTCGCTGACGTAGTGGTGCGGTGACATCCCCCGCCTCACGCCGGCTCCCCACCGACCCGACCACCTTGCCACCGGGACGGGTGCCAGCGGTAGAGACCTGGGTCACCCCGGACACCTCGAACACCTCGACGGGACACGCCGGACACTTCGACCACCTTCGAATACCTCGCCTTTCGGCAACGATGCGCAGGGGGTGTGGGTCTCCTCACAGGACAGTGGTCAGCCAACCGAAAGGTCCTCGATGAGCACGTTCCGGACGCCTCGCCGCAGAGCCCGCCTCGCTCCGGCGGCGGCGATCACGGTGGCAGTCGCCTTGACGGGACCGGTCTCGCAAGCCGCCGGCTCCCCGTCCGCCCCCACGTCCCCGTCCGTCGCGCCCTCCCCGGGTGCGCCGGGCCTCGGCGACCCGATCTTCCCGCTCGACGGCAACGGCGGATACAGGGTGGACCGCTACGTCCTCGACTTCGACTGGCAGGCACCCAGGACGCCCTTCGAGGCCGCCACGACGGTCAAGGCGACCACCACCCAGGCCCTGTCCCGCTTCGACCTGGACTTCGCGGGCAACACCCTGCACACGGTGGCCGTGGACGGGGCGACCGCCAAGGCCGTGCGTGACGGCGACGAGCTGGTGATCACCCCGGCGAAGCCGCTCGCCAAGGGCAAGTCCTTCACGGTCAAGGTCACCTACACCGCCGACCCGACCCTGATGCGGCACCGCGACGACGCCATCGAGGACTACGGCTGGATCCCCACGCCGGACGGCACGGTGCTGTACCCACAGCCCAACGGCGCCAAGATGATCTTCCCGTCGAACGACCACCCGAGTCAGCGCGCCCCGATCACCTTCCGCATCACCACCCCGCCGGGCCTCACGGCCGTCGCGGGCGGCGAGCTCACCGGCCGCGCCGAGCAGGCGGATGGGCGCGTGAAGTGGACGTACGACTCCGGACAGCCCCTCGCCACCCAGCTCGCCCAGCTGGCGATCGGCAGGTTCACCTTCGTCGACAGCACCGGACCGCACGGGCTGCCGATCCGCGACGTGGTCCCGGACGGCCTGGTCGCCTCCACCGAGCAGTACCGCAAGCTCACGGCCGCGCACATCGCGTGGCTGGAGGAGCGGCTCGGCCCCTACCCCTTCAACCGCTACGGCCTCCTCGTCGGCGACACCGACCTGGGCGTGGCCCTGGAGACACAGACGCTCTCCCTGATCCCGAAGGCCGACCTGCTCGGCGACCGGGTCGGCGCCGAGCGCAACCTGGTGCACGAGCTCACCCACCAGTGGACCGGCGACAGCGTCGGCATCAAGACCTGGTCCGATCTGTGGCTGAGCGAGGGCCACGCCCGCTTCTACGAGCGGCTGTACTCCGAGGCGCACGGCGGCGACAGCTTCGAGGCCGCGATGAAGACGGCGTACGCGAGCCACGACCAGTGGCGCCACGACTACGGCGCCCCCGCCGAACCGACCGAACCGAACCTCTTCAAACGGATGCGGTACGACGGCTCGACGCTCGTCCTGTACGCGCTGCGCGAGAAGGTCGGCCAGGAGACGTTCGGGAGGATCGAGCGGGCCTGGGTCACCGAGTACCGCGGGAAGATCGCCAGTACCCAGGACTACGTCGACCTGGCGTCCAAGGTCGCGGGCCAGGACCTCGACGGTTTCCTGCACCCGTGGCTCTACGGTGCCAAGACTCCGCCGATGCCCCAGCACCCGGACTGGGTGGTCAACCCGGTCCAGGGCTGAGGGCCCAAGGCCGAGTGAGGGGGCGGCACCACGGGGGTCGCCCCCTCGCTCAACGGACTCCGACCGCCTTGAGCGCCTCGCTCTGCCCCGCCGACGGATTCGCCGGGAAGTACAGATAGCAGACCCCGCCCGTACCGGAGACGACGTTCCCGGAGGCGTTGTACCTCTTGGTACGGAGCCAGATGTTCTCCCACTCGCGCCGCTTGTAGACCCGGCGCACGGCGTCGTCGCCCGGCGAGGCGGGGTCATTGGCGATCACATCGCCGCCCGCGGTGAATCCGATGACGGTCATGAGGTGGCCCGAGGTGCCGTACCCCGCCCCCGTCAGCTCGGACTTCAGGAACGACTGGGACGTTATGGCCGGGATGCCGGCGGCGATCAGCGTCTCCAGGTCGGTGAGCGAGCGGAGGCGGGTGACCACCCCCTGGAGGTCCTTGTACGTCGCCGCGTACGCCGCGTTGAAGGGCCAGTTGCCGCAGCCGCCGTACTGGTAGTCGTAGGTGAAGCGGGCCGCGTGGCAGACCTGCGGGTCGGCGAAGGACGGGTCGACCCAGGCGAGTTGCTCCGGCGTGGGCCTGCGCCCCCAGTGCTCGATGATCATCTGCGAGGAGGTGGGGCTGCACCAGGCCTCGCCGCCGTTGTCGTACTCGGGGTACTGGCCCGCGTGGATCTCCTGGGAGTAGCGCGGAACCGGCAACTCCTTCGCGAGCCCGGGAGTGGAGGCCGGGACGGTGAAGCGGTCGGGGATGTCGGAGCCCATCGCGCCGAGCCGCCAGACCGTGGGCGTGAGCCCGGAGCCCGGGGTGCGGTAGAGGGTGAGACGGAGCCGGTACGAGACGAGGCGCAGGCCCGAGGCCGCGTCGTCGATCGCGAAGGTGTCCGTCCCGATACTGCTCCTGCCGTCCTTCTGGCCGTCCACGGAGGTCCGCTTGATGTCCTGGTCGCCGGCCGCCCAGCGGCCCATCACGTACCAGGGGGTGGCGGTGCCGTCGGAGTACGTGCCCGTGAGCTCGACCTGGAGCCAGGTGCCCGCCGGGGTGTGCGCGTTCCAGGAGGCGATGGCCTCGGTGGCGGGGACGGCGAGCCGGTGGACCGGGGAGGTCCAGGTCGCGTACTCCCAGGTCGCGGTCTTCCCGGTGTGCGGGTCGGTGTAGTTCGTGGTGCCGGCGGGGGTCTCGATCACCAGGCCGGGACGGGCTGCCGCGAGGGCCCGCGTGCCCTTCGCGGTGCCGGTCCGCCAGTCGGCGTACGAGGTCCAGGCCTGGTTGTCCACGAGACCCGGACCCGCGTACCTGTGCACCGCCCCGGCCGGCGTGGCCGCGGCCGCGGAGCCCGCCGTGGCGGTCGCCGCGGCGGCGACCGCCACGGCCAGCAGGGCTCTGCGGGACGGCTCTGAAACTCTGGTCATGGGTGGGGAACCCCCAGTTCGTCCGGAAGCGGCGGCTCCCCACTATGGACGGTGGAAGGCGGCTCCTGCCAGCACTTCGACCTGTGCCGCGCCCACCAATATTGGTCGGAACCACTGGCATGACCTGCGCGGCCTCGGTTCCGGTGGGGGCGCGCCCGCCGCCACTAGAGTGTTCCCCGTACAGGGGTGCGTGTGCCCGCCGGGCGGATGCGCCCGCATCTCGCCGCACCTCGGGAACCGTCATTCGCGACCTCGCCGCGCGCCTGCGTGCCCTGCCGCCCTCCTGCGGACCCGTCCGCCTGATCGGTGTCGACGGGCACGCCGGCTCCGGGAAGACCACCTTCGCCGGGCGGCTGGCCGCGGCGCTGGGCGACGCGCCCGTGCTGCACCTCGACGACATCGCGACGCACGAGGAGCTGTTCGGCTGGACCCGGCGACTGCTGCGCCAGGTGGTCGAGCCGCTGAGCCGCGGCGAGACGGCGCGCTACGTCCCGTACGACTGGGGCGCCCGCGCCTTCGGTCCGGTCCGCGAACTGCCGCCCGCGCCCGTGATCCTGCTGGAGGGGGTCGGCGCCGGGCGCCGGGCGCTGCGCCCGTATCTCGCGCGGCTGCTGTGGATGGAACTGGCGCGCGACGAGGCCTGGACGCGAGGGCGGCGACGGGACGGCGAGGCGCAGAGCGCGTTCTGGGCCGGGTGGGTCGCCGCCGAGCGTCAGCACTTCGTCGAGGATCCCTCAAAACCCTTTGCCGATCTTCTGGTGCGGCAGTGTTCTGAGGGATACGAGGTGCTTTCGGGACCCCCTGGGACCGCTGGACCGGACCAGCCCCTCACTCACGGTGACGGATCATCCGCAATGTGCTGAACTTGTGAAGAGCCTCGCGAGGGAAGTTCCCTCAGTGCCTCAACTCGGCTTGACCGGGGGGCCGTACAGGACTTACGTTCTGAATGTGCGGCCTTTCGAAGCCGCCCGCAGTCGCGAAGCCCCCGGTTGTTCCCCCGTGATCGGGGGCTTCGTTCTGCCCACACCCTCTCTTTTCGGGCGCTCGGCGCCGCGATTCGCTCACCCTCGGTCACCGAGTCGAGTGCGCCCCATCTGCTTCCACCTCGTGGAACGGGGGCGTGCGGCACCCTTCGGCACGCCCATGAACCGCAGGTACGATGCCTCTCGGTGCGACCTTCGGACGGCTGCTCTGCGCACCGCTGCAACTCCCGTCCGCGGCACAGGGGTTCGACCAAAGCTGCCGACGGGCACCGGCCCGTTCGGAGAAGCATCGGGGGCACGGTTTGTGGGGGACGTGATGGACTTCGGCATGCAGGGCCCGGACGCCCCGGCCGACCTCGCCTGGATGCGAGGTGTGGACGCCTACACCATGGGCGCCTATCCGCAGGCGGAGGAGGAGTTCCGCACCGCGGTCCGGATGGACCCGGGCATGGCGGACGGCTGGCTCGGACTGCACGCGCTGCGGGTGGACACGACGACCGCGCTGCTGCGGATGTTCCGGCACCGGGACCGCTTCGGTGAGCAGCGCTCGCGCCACCGGCGCACGCTCAACTCCTGGTACTGGCTGGGCTGGTGGGTGCAGCCGGTACTGGAGAGCCCGCGCGATCTGCTGCTCGCGCACGCCTCGCACTGGCTGGACGGCCGCCATGTGCCCGAGCTGGACCGGGCGCTCGCGGGGCTGCCGCCGGTCGACGCCGATCATCAGGTGCGGTTTCTGCACGCCTGCCGAGCCTATCTGGTCAAGGACTGGGAGCAGTTGGTCCGGCACACGGATCCGCTGATCGACGACCCCATGCTGGGTATAGAGGCCGGCCTCTTCGGCGGCATGGCCCGGGTCCGCCTGGAGATGTTCGGCCAGGCGGAGCCGCTCCTGTCCTCCGCGCTGATGCGCTGCCGCAGCGAGCAGCCCCAGCGCAAGGAGTTGCGGTACTGGCTCGCGCGGGCCCACGAGGGCACCGGGCGGTCGGCCGCCGCGCTGCCTCTGTACCGGGCGGTGCACCGCGTCGACCCGGCCTTCATGGACACCTCGGCCAGGTTGGCCGCGATCTCCGAGGGCGACGGGTACGACGATGCCGCCGCCGACCTCGCGGCGATCACCCTGGCCGGGGTCGGGCAGGACGTCATGGACGGCCCCGACGGAATCGATCCCCTCTTCGGCGTCGAGGGCCGCGACCTGAAACTCTCGGAGCCCGATCCTCTCCCGCCGGGCGCGTTGCCGCCGGAGACCGACGTGGTGCGCGAGAAGGCCGTGGTGCCGGTGCAGCCGTTGCCGGCCGGGCCGACCGACCCCGCCTTACTTGACGAAGCGCTCGCCGAACTGGAGCGCATGGTGGGGCTGGAGCCGGTGAAGCGCCAGGTCAAGGCGTTGTCGGCGCAGCTGAACATGGCGCGGCTGCGGGCCGGACAGGGTCTGCCCGTCCAGCCGCCGAAGCGCCATTTCGTCTTCTCCGGCCCCTCGGGCACCGGCAAGACCACGGTGGCTCGCATTCTCGGACGGGTCTTCTACGCGCTCGGCCTGCTCGGCGGTGACCACCTCGTGGAGGCGCAGCGGGCGGACCTCGTGGGCGAGTACCTGGGCCAGACCGCCGTCAAGGCCAACGAGCTGATCGACTCGGCGATCGGCGGGGTCCTCTTCGTGGACGAGGCGTACGCGCTGTCGAACTCGGGCTACGGCAAGGGGGACGCGTACGGGGACGAGGCGCTGCAGGTGCTGCTGAAGCGGGCGGAGGACAACCGCGACCACCTCGTGGTCATCCTCGCCGGCTATCCGGAGGGCATGGACCGCCTCCTGGCCGCCAACCCCGGCCTCTCCTCCCGCTTCACCACCCGGGTCGACTTCCCCTCCTACCGCCCCCTGGAACTCACCTCCATCGGTGAGGTGCTCGCCGCCGAGAACGGTGACATCTGGGACGAGGAGGCGCTCGACGAACTCCGTTCCATCGCCGGGCACGTGGTCGATCAGGGCTGGATCGACGAACTCGGCAACGGCCGGTTCCTGCGCACCCTGTACGAGAAGAGCTGCGCGTACCGGGACCTGCGTCTCTCCGGTTACCCGAACACGCCCTCCCGCGACGATTTGTCGACACTCCGGCTGCCGGACCTCATGCAGGCGTACGGGGAGGTGCTGTCGGGCCGGGGCCCCCAGGATCCGTCAGCAATGTAACCAACGCCCCTCGCCCCCGCCGCCCCTACCCATTCCCCTCCCTGGGGGCTACGCCCCCAGACCCCCTCAACGGCACCGAGGCCCTCAGGGGCGCGGGGAACTGCGCGAGCAAGCCCCACCGGCCCGCGGCCGAACCATCAAGTCCGGCGGTGTGGGGAGCTGCGGGGGCAGCTCCCCACACGGTGGCGTCAGGTTGCCAGGGCCTGCTCGGGGGTCTCGCTGAGGCGGGGTTCCTTCAGCGGCGTGGCCACAGCGGCAGCGCCGACGTCCCGATGGGCCGGATCGCGTACCTCGCCCACCAGCAGCTCCAGGACGTCCTCCAGCGCGACGAGACCCAGCACCTTCCCCGACGCGTCCGCGACCTGCGCGAGGTGCGTCGCGGCGCGGCGCATCACGGTCAGGGCGTCGTCCAGCGGGAGTTCGGAGCTCAGGGTGGTCATGTGTCGCCACAGGTGCTGGGGAACCGCCCGTTCGGACTCCTCCAGGTCGAGTACGTCCTTCACATGCAGATAGCCCATGAAGGCGCCGTTCTCCGCGACCACCGGGAACCGGGAGTACCCGGTGCGGGCGGTGAGCGCGACGACCTGGCCGGGGGTGACGGAGGGGCCGACGGTGACCAGGGAGCCGTGGTCCAGGAGGACGTCGGTGACCGGGCGGGAGCCGAGTTCCAGTGCGTCTTCGAGGCGTTCCTGCTCCTTGGGGTCCAGCAGGCCCGCCTGACCGGAGTCCTCGACGAGCCGGTTGAGCTGCTCGCTCGTGAAGACCGCCTCGACCTCGTCCTTGGGTTCGACCCGGAAGAGTTTCAGGATGAGGCGGGCGCAGGCGCCCAGGGCGACGGTGACGGGACGGCACAGGCGCGCGAAGGCCACCAGGCCGGGGCTCAGCCACAGCGCCGTCTTCTCGGGCGCGGCCATCGCCAGGTTCTTCGGGACCATCTCACCGATGACGAGGTGGAAGAAGACGACGAGGGCGAGCGCGATGACGTATCCGAGGGGGTGGATCACCCCTTCGGGGAGGTGCACCGCCTCGAAGACCGGCTCCAGGAGATGCGCCACCGTCGGTTCGGCCACCGCGCCGAGCGTCAACGAGCAGACGGTGATGCCGAACTGGGCCGCCGCCATCATCTGCGGCAGCCGCTCCAGGCCGTACAGGACCTGGCGGGCCCGCGCGGACCCGAGCGGTTCGATCTGACTGCGCCGTACGGAGACGAGCGCGAACTCGGCGCCGACGAAGAACCCGTTGGCGAGCACCAGCAACACGGCGAACAGAAGTTGGAGCACGCTCATCGGACGGCCTCCGGCGCGGCAACCGCGTCGGCGGTCCTGACCAGCCTGACCCGTTCGGCCCGGTAGTGCCCGACCTGGCGTACCGAGAGACGCCAGCCGGGCAGTTCGGCCTTGTCGCCGGGGGCCGGGATCCGGCCGAGCAGATCGGCGACGAGGCCCGCGACGGTCTCGTACGGGCCCTCGGGCACGTCGAGGCCTATGCGCTGCAGGACGTCGACCCGGCAGCTGCCGTCGGCGTCCCAGGCGGGCCGCCCGTCCTCGGGCGGTACGGCGGCGAGCTCCGGCAGGTCCTTGGCGTCGTGCTCGTCGCGGACCTCGCCGACGAGTTCCTCGACGATGTCCTCCAGGGTGACCACGCCCGCCGTACCGCCGTACTCGTCAACGACGACGGCGATCGGCTGCTGGTTGCGCAGCTGCTCGAGCAGGGGCTGCACGGGCAGCGTCTCCGGGACCAGCAGCGGGGCCTGGGCGATCCGGCCGACGGGGGTGCGCAGCCGGTCCTGGGAGGGGATCGCCAGGGCGTCCTTGAGGTGCGCCATGCCGACGATCTCGTCGATCCGCTCCCGGTAGACGGGGAAGCGGGAGAGGCCGGTGGCGCGGGTGAGGTTGACGACATCCTCGGCCGTGGCGGAGGACTGGAGCGCGCTGACCCGTACCCGTGGGGTCATGACGTGCTGCGCGGTCAGGTCGGCGAGCGAGATGGTCCGTACGAAGAGATCCGCGGTGTCCTGCTCCAGGGCGCCGGCCTGGGCCGAGTGCCGGGCCAGGGAGACGAGCTCGCCGGGCGTGCGGGCGGAGGCCAGCTCCTCGGCGGGTTCGACACCCAAGGCCCGTACGAGCCGGTTGGCGACCGTGTTGAGCGCGGCGATCACCGGCCGGAAGAGGCGGGAGAAGACGTGCTGCGGGCCCGCGACGAAGCGGGCGACCTGAAGCGGCTTGGAGACCGCCCAATTCTTGGGAACGAGTTCGCCGATCACCATCTGCACGGCCGCGGCGAGCAGCATGCCGACCACGACGGCGACACCGGACACGGCGCCCTCGGGCACTCCGATCGCGGTGAAGGGTCCGTGCAGCAGTTCGGCGAGCGCGGGTTCGGCGAGCATGCCGACGACGAGCGAGGTGATGGTGATGCCGAGCTGGGTGCCGGAGAGCTGGAAGGACAGCTCCTTCAGCGATTCGACGACCGTACCGGCCCGTCGGTCGCCTTCGGCCGCCGCCTTCTCGGCGTCGGGTCGCTCGACCGTGACGAGGCCGAACTCGGCCGCCACGAAGAAGCCGTTGGCGAGAATCAGCAGGAACGCCGCCCCAAGGAGCAGCAGGGGGATGGTCATGATGCCGCCGCCTCGATAGGTCGGGAGGGGGCGGCGCAGGTACTACAGGACGATCCGTCCATCGCTGGAGGGAGTCACTCCTCGGGTAGCAGGGGGCCTCTGAGTCACCAGGTGCGACATCAGCGGCGGAGGCGCAACGAAAACGCCTCCGCCAACAGGTTAATCAAGACATGGGCCCGTACGGCAGGGTGGAAGGCCGAGAGTCAGCCGTGATGTTGCTCCCGGTCGCCGATGGAGCGGGCCTCGGCGAGCGCGCGCAGGGCCCGGGCGTCCTGGATCGCGCGCTGTTTGGCGATGCCCGGCTGGATGCCGAGCACGGGCAGGCTGGTGCCGTCGCTGAGGTTGAGGAACACCCAGGGGTCGCCGGGTCGCAGGTTGACCTGGAGGATCTCCGCCCACTCCAGGTGTCGCCTGCTGGTGATGTTCACCACGGTGACGCCGGTCTCGTCGGCGACGACCTTGGGCCGCGAGAGCATCAGCAGGACACCGGCGAGCAGCGCGCCGATGAAGATGAAGCTGAGCTTCTCCCCCGGGCTGAGCTGTTCGAGGAGCATCGCGACCGTCGCTATGACGACGAAGATCGCGACGCCCGCGGTGAGCAGCACGGCCCGGGTGAGGGACGGCCGGAACGTGACGGGGAGCGTGGGAAGGTCGGGCATGGCTTCGGTCGGGGTCCTCAGAGGCGGCAGGCGTGGATGGCCGTGGTCAGGATGGCCCGCGCGCCGAGCGCGTACAGGTCGTCCATGATCTGCTGGGCCTCCTTGGCGGGCACCATGGCACGGACGGCGACCCAGCCCTCGTTGTGCAGCGGGGAGATGGTCGGCGACTCCAGGCCGGGCGTGAGCGCGACGGCCTTCTCCAGGTGCTCGGCGCGGCAGTCGTAGTCCATCATCACGTACGTCCGTGCGACCAGGACGCCCTGGAGGCGGCGCAGGAACTGCTGCACCTTGGTCTCGGCGTCCTCGGAGGTGTCGGCCCCGACCCGGCGGATGACGACGGCCTCGGACTTCATGATCGGGTCGCCGAAGACCTCGAGGCCCGCGTTGCGCAGCGAGGTGCCGGTCTCGACGACGTCCGCGATGACCTCGGCGACACCGAGTTCGATCGCGGTCTCGACGGCGCCGTCGAGGTGGACGACGGAGGCGTCGATGCCGCTGTCGGCGAGGTGCTTGGCCACGATGCCCTCGTAGGAGGTGGCGACCGTCATGCCGCCGAGGTCCTCGATGCCCTTGGCGGTGCCGGGCTTGGTGGCGAAGCGGAACGTCGAGCGGGCGAAGCCGAGCGGGAGGATCTCCTCCGCGTTGGCGCCCGAGTCGATGAGCAGGTCGCGGCCGGTGATGCCGATGTCGAGGCGGCCGGAGGAGACGTAGATCGCGATGTCGCGGGGGCGGAGGTAGAAGAACTCGACCTCGTTGCCCGGGTCGACGATGCGCAGTTCCTTGGACTCCCGGCGCTGCTGGTAGCCGGCCTCATGCAGCATCTCCGCCGCAGGGCCTGACAGGGAACCCTTGTTGGGGACGGCGATGCGCAGCATGAGGTCGGCTTCCTTCGTTCGTGCGTACGATACGTACGGGATTGCGGGGTTTACGGCTCAGAGGTGGGCGTACACGTCATCGAGGGAGATCCCGCGCGCCACCATCATCACCTGAACGTGGTAGAGGAGCTGCGAGATCTCCTCGGCGGCGGCGTCCTTGCCCTCGTACTCGGCGGCCATCCAGACCTCGGCGGCCTCTTCGACGACCTTCTTGCCGATGGCATGGACGCCCTTGCCGACCAGTTCGGCGGTACGCGAAGTGGTGGGATCGCCGGTGGCGGCCTTGTGCTGGAGCTCGGTGAAGAGCTCCTCGAACGTCTTCTTGGACATGATGCCGCCCACCCTACGCGCTACCGCCCCTGCCTCAGTGCCAGGGTTCGGATACTGAGCGCAGTGTGGCCGCGGTCGCCACGGCGGCCGTCACCGCCTCGTGTCCCTTGTCCTCGTTGGAGCCCTCGACACCCGCACGGTCGAGAGCCTGCTCCTCGGTGTCGCAGGTCAGCACGCCGAAGCCGATGGGGACGCCGGTGTCGATCGAGACCTGGGTGAGGCCCTGGGTGACGCCCTGGCACACGTATTCGAAATGCGGGGTACCGCCGCGGATGACGACGCCGAGCGCGACGATCGCGTCGTAGCCGCGGCCCGCGAGAACCTTGGCGACGACCGGCAGCTCGAAGCTGCCGGGGACCCTGAGCAGGGTCGGCTCGTCGATCCCGAGCTCGTGCAGGGCGCGCAGCGCGCCGTTGACGAGGCCGTCCATCACCTTTTCGTGCCACTGTGCCGCGATGACCGCGACCCGCAGGTCGCCGCAGTTGCGTACGGACAGTTCAGGTGCACCCTTGCCGCTCACGTCTCTCCTCAGTGCTTTCTTGTTACTGGTTGCCGCAGGCGGACACGGTGGCCGTGTCGAGCCAGGGCAGGTCGTGACCCATCCGGTCCCGCTTGGTGCGCAGGTACCGGAGGTTGTGCTCGCCCGCCTGTACGGGCATCGGCTCCCGGCGCGTGACCTTGAGGCCGTGCCGGACGAGCGCGTCGGTCTTGTCGGGGTTGTTGGTCAGCAGGCGCAGGCTGTGGACGCCGAGGTCCTCCAGGATCTGCGCACTCGCGCCGTAGTCCCGGGCGTCGGCGGGCAGGCCGAGTTCCAGGTTGGCGTCGAGGGTGTCGCGGCCGCGCTCCTGGAGCTCGTAGGCGCGCAGCTTGGACAACAAGCCGATGCCGCGCCCCTCGTGCCCACGCAGGTAGACCACGACGCCCCGGCCCTCGGCCTGGATGCGCTCCATGGAGGTCTGGAGCTGGGGGCCGCAGTCGCAGCGCAGCGAGTGGAAGATGTCGCCGGTGAGGCACTCGGAGTGGACACGGACGAGGACGTCCTCGCCGTCACCGATCTCGCCGTGCACCAGGGCGACGTGCTCGACGCCGTCGACGGTGGAGCGGTAGCCGTACGCCGTGAACTCACCGAAGGCGGTGGGCAGTTGTGTCTTGGCCTCGCGGCGGACGGTGGGCTCGGACGGGGGTGCCCCCTGCTCGAGCGACGTCGAGAGCTTGGGGGAGCGGCGGTAGGCGATCAGGTCCTCGATGGAGATGATCGTCAGACCGTGCTTGCGGGCGAACGGGATCAACTCGGGCAGACGGAGCATGCGTCCGTCCTCCCCGGCGATCTCGACGATCGCGCCGGCCGGGCGCAGGCCCGCGAGCCGGGCGAGGTCGACGGCGGCCTCGGTGTGGCCGTTGCGGACGAGGACACCGCCGGGCTTGGCGCGCAGCGGGAAGATGTGGCCGGGGCGCACGAAGTCGCCCGCCTCGGCCTCGCCGCCGGCCAGCAGCCGCAGTGTGGTGGCGCGGTCGGCCGCGGAGATGCCGGTGGACACGCCGTGGGCGGCCGAGGCGTCCACCGAGACGGTGAACGCGGTCTTCATCGACTCGGTGTTGTTCTCGACCATTTGGGGGAGCTGGAGGCGGTCGAGTTCGTCGCCCTCCATGGGGGCGCAGATCAGTCCGCGGCACTCGCTCATCATGAACGCGATGATCTCGGGGGTCGCCTTCTCGGCGGCGATGACGAGGTCGCCCTCGTTCTCCCGGTCCTCGTCGTCGACGACCACGATCGGTCGGCCCGCCGCGATGTCGGCGATGGCCCTCTCGACCGGGTCGAGCGCGAAGTCCGAAGCATCTTCATCGTGGCCGGTGCTGTACCAGACGGGTGCCGTGGTCATGCGGGGGTTCCTTCCAGGACGGGCTGCCCGGCCTTGCGGGAGCGCAGCCACCAGTCGCGCATGCCCGACAGGACGAGCGCGCCGTAGACGACGTAGACGAAACCGGAGAAGGCGTAGCCGTTCGCGAAGTTGAGCGGCACGCCCACCACGTCGACCAGCAGCCAGGCGAACCAGAACTCGACCATGCCGCGGGCCTGCGCGTACATGGCGACGATGGTGCCGACGAAGATGTACGCGTCCGGCCAGGGGTCCCAGGACAGGGTCGGGTACGCGTGGAACAGACCGCTGACCGCGAGCGTGCCGACGGCGGCGGCGCCCACCATGTAGGCGCGCTCGCGCCAGGTGGCGAACCGTACGGAGATGTGGCCGCCCCGGCCCTCCGCCTTGCCGCGGTTCCACTGCCACCAGCCCCACACGGCGACGACGATGACCACGACCTGCTTGCCGGCGCTGCCGGAGAGATGGCCGCTGGCGAAGGCCGCGAAGAGGACGACGCCGGACAGGAGCTGTACGGGCCAGCTCCATATGGAGCGCCGCCAGCCGAGTGCGAGGCCGATCAGACCGATGATGTTGCCGATCATGTCCGACCACTTGATGTGCTGTCCGAGGAGCGTGAACGCCTCGGAGTTCAGCCAGTTCACCGACCGCTCCCCTGGGTGTCGGGCAGCGCGACCGGCTGCTCGCCACGGGCGCCGAGCAGTCGCTCGACGTACTTGGCGATGACGTCCACCTCGAGGTTGACCGGGTCGCCTGCCTGCTTGTGGCCGAGCGTGGTCAGGTCGAGGGTGGTGGGGATGAGGCTGACGGTGAAGAAGTCCGGGCCCGCGTCGACCACCGTCAGGCTGATGCCGTCGACGGTGATGGAGCCCTTCTCGACCACGTAGCGGGAGAGGTCCGCGGGGAGGGAGATCTTCACGATCTCCCAGTTCTCGGACGGCTTGCGCTCGATGACCGTGCCCGTGCCGTCGACGTGGCCCTGGACGATGTGGCCGCCGAGGCGCTCGCCCACGGCCATCGGGCGTTCCAGGTTGACGCGGGAGCCGACGGTCAGGGCGCCGAGGCTGGAGCGGTCCAGCGTTTCGGCCATGACGTCGGCGGTGAATTCGTCGCCTTCGTGTTCGACGACCGTGAGACAGACGCCGTTCACGGCGATGGAGTCGCCGTGCTGTGCGCCCTGCGTGACAACGGGGCCGCGCAGACGGAAACGGGAGGCGTCGTCGAGAATTTCGACGGCGGTGACCTCACCCAGCTCTTCGACGATTCCGGTGAACACTTCCCGGGTCCTCCTGCCTCATGGGGCACGGACTCCGGGGCCTGTCGATGACGACAGAATGAGCGGACTGCGGCACCGGGAGCGAGCCGCATGGGGCGACACGTCCCAAAGGACGCGCCGAAACAAACGGCAACGCGCACGAATGCCCGCCCGCCGCGCACTGCCTCCCATCCGGACTTTAACCGTCGGTCCAGGAATTCCACCTGGTCAACCGGCCGCTGGAAGCGACCGGGTCGCGGACTATAACCGCCGGTTCGGACTTTCACCGACCCCGGAGTGCGCTGCTTCTGGTACAGCATCAGTGTGCCACGTCTGATCCACGTCCATGCGGGCGAACGCCTGTGGGGTGCCTCACAGGTCGTCCGGATGGACTTCTCCGGCGCATCACGGGAGGTCAACTCCCGCGAGATTCCTCATGCTTGACCCGATCGCCCCTTGGTCCGTACCCATTGACCGCCCTGGTCTAGTCCACTTAAGGTCCATGATCAATGGTTTGTCGAAGCCGAGGTGTCGCACTCGCCCCTTGAGCGACCCGGCGGCGGTGACGGAGGCCCTTGCCCCGCCGCCGGGTCTCCCCATCCGGGGCGCGCCCGCATCGCATCACCGGGAGCGCGGCGCGAAGAGGTCGTCCTGGGCCGACTCTCGGGCCGTCAGGAGAGCTCCGCGGAGTACCGCGCCGCCGCCCAGCGTGCTCGCGCGTACCTCGACCGGCAGCGGGGACATCCGGGTGAGTCGCTCGCCGACCCGCGTGGCCAGTACCTCCCCGCCCGCCTGCCCCACCTCACCGCCGAGCACCACGCACCCGGGGTCGAGAACGGCCACGACGGACGCCGCGCCGATGGCGAGGCGGTCGGCGAGGGCGGAGAGGAAGCGGTCGGCTCCGGAGGAAGCCGACGGGGAAGGTGAGGAAGAAGGGGAGGGAGCGGAGGAGAGGGTCGCCACCGCTTGTCTCACCAGCGCCGCCGCCTCCGGTTCGCCGGGCGACACCGCTGTCGCCACCAACCCGTGGCCGGCCGCGAGTTCCGCGATCGCGGCGGACCCCGCCAGGGAGTGGAACCCACCCTCGCAGTCCGTCGCCGAGGGCAGTGTCGACGTGCCCGGTACCGGCAGGAAGCCGATCTCGCCCGTGCCGCCGGACGCACCGCGACGCAGTCTGCCGTCGAGGACGACGGCCGCACCGGTGCCGTGGCCGAGCCAGAGCAGGACGAACGTGTCGCGGTCGCGGGCGGCGCCGTCACGCTGCTCCGCGAGGGCGGCGAGGTTCGTCTCGTTCTCGACGATCACGCGGGCGGGCAGCCGTTCCTGGAGGGCGGCGACCAGCCGGCGGTGCCACTCGGGCAGGCCGGAGGAGTCGCGGAGTTCGCCCGTGGCGGGGTCGATGAGGCCGGGGGCCCCGACGCCGACCGTGTGCAGGCGCTCCGCCCCGGCCTCCTTGGCCGCGCGTTCGACCAGCGTGACCGCCTGCTCGACGGCGGGCCCGGTGCCGGTGTCGTCCGCGATCGGCACCGACGCCCGGGCCAGTTCCCTGCCGAGGAGGTCGCAGACGACGACCGAGACGCCCTCGGTGCGGACGTCCAGGGCCGCGAGATGGGCCCGGTCGGCGACGATCCCGTACAGACGGGCGTTGGGGCCACGGCGCTGTTCCCCCGACTCCCCCACCACCTCGATCAGTCCGGCGGCCGTGAGGCGTTCGACGAGGTCGGCGACGGTGGGCCGGGACAGTCCCGTGAGCTGCTTCAACTGCCCTGCGGTCAGGGGGCCTTCCTGCTGGAGCAGGCGCAGTGCGACGCGGTCGTTGATGGCCCGGGCGGTGCTCGGTGATGCGGGCATGCCGGGATCCTCCCAGATCAGTCGCTCAGTCGGTGGCCAGTAAATCATCTATCTATCAGGCAGGGTTCCTGATAGTTTACGGCGGCAGCGCCGGGAGCGGAGCCTGGAGGGGCGGGAAAGATGGGTTACATGGTCTACGACCTGCGTGAGGTGAAGCGGGCGCGGTACGCCGTGGCCGCCGTCTTCGCTGTGCACGGAGCGGTGACGGGCTCGTTCGCGACCCGTGTCCCCTGGATCCAGGACCACGCGTCCGTCAGCACCGGCCAGCTCGGGCTGGCCCTCGCGTTCCCGGCGATCGGGGCCTCCCTGGCGATGCCGCTGGCGGGCCGGATCAGCCACCGCTTCGGCGCCCGTACCGCGCTGCGCGGGCTGCTGTCCCTGTGGACCCTGTCGCTGATCCTCCCGTCCCTCGCGCCGAACATCTACACGCTGTGCCCGGCCCTCTTCGTCTACGGCGCGTCGGCGGGCATGGCGGACGTGGCGATGAACGCGCTGGGCGTCGAGATCGAGAGCCGCCTCGGAAAGTCGATCATGTCGGGGCTGCACGGCATGTGGAGCGCGGGCGCCCTGGTCGGCTCGGCGGGCGGCACCCTCGCCGCGCACCTCGGCTCGGACGCGCGCCTGCACCACGCGCTGGCGGCCGGGGTCCTGACGGTCCTGGGTCTCACCGCCTGCCGGTGGGTCCTCGACCTACGACCGACCGAGGACGAGGCCCCGCCGCCGCGCTTCGCGCTGCCACCCAAGTCCGCCCTGCTCATCGGCGCGATCGGCTTCTGTGCGGTGTTCGCGGAGGGCGCCAGTCTGGACTGGTCGGCGGTCTATCTCAAGGACGAGCTGGGCAGCTCGGCCGGCCTGGCGGCGGCGTCGACAACCGGATTCATGCTGACCATGGCGCTGGCCCGGCTCGTGGGCGACGCGGTGGTGAATCGGTTCGGCGCGGTGCGCACGGTGCGGGCCGGCGGCGCTCTCGCCGTGCTCGGCGGGCTGCTCGTCGTCGTCGCGAACCACCCCGCCGTGGCGATGAGCGGCTTCGCCCTGATGGGTCTCGGCATCGCGGTCGTCGTCCCACTCTGCTTCGCCGCGGCGGGGCACAGCGGCCCCAACCCCAGTCAGGCCATCGCGGGCGTCGCCACCATCACGTACACCTCCGGCCTGGTCGCGCCGAGCGCGATCGGCACGCTGGCACAGGCGACGAGCCTGGTGGTGTCGTTCGGGCTGGTCACGGTGCTGGCGTGTGGCCTCGCCGCGTTCGCGGGGGTGCTGCGCGCGGGCGAGCGGGACCGGCCCAAGGTCAGTCCCGCGACCGCAGCAGTTCCCGACCCACGGCCCTGAAGCGGTCGCTCCAGGGAGTGGGACGCAGCGTCGCGGCGTCGAGCCGGACGAGGACCCGCGTGCCGTGCGCGTACGTGAGCGCGCCGTCGGCCGAGCAGAAGCGGAAGCCGTACGTCACTCCGGTGTTCCCCAGGCGCTCCAGCCAGAGGTGGACGGCGTACTCGCCGGGGCGGTTGATCGGGGCCTCGTAGCTGATCCGCAGTTCCTTGACGGCGTTGCAGAAGTCGCCCGCCGCCTCCCAGTCGCCCTCGTAGGCCAGGAAGCCCTGGTCGTTCCACAGGGCCGTCCAGGCGCGTTCGACCATGACCGGGTAGCGGGCGTTGTGGAGCAGGCCGAGTGCGTCCAGGTCGTCGAAGTGGACGGTGACGGGGAGGAGCCGCCCGTAGGAGAGGACGGGGGCTGCGGGGGCTTCGGCGGTCACGGGCGGGGCTCCTGAGGGTGCCGGTGGAGACGGTGGGGACACCTCCATCCTAAGCGGCCGCTCAGGAGCCCCTGATCAGGGTGTTCGTAGGCCCCCGGTCAGCCGGCGATCGAGTCCAGCTGCTCGGCGGCGGGCCGCAGTGTCCACAGGTCGCCGCCGGGCGGTGTCTCCAGTTTCGGCACCGCGGCCCGGGCCGCCCGGTCCCCCGCGTCGGCCGCCGCGTGCACGATGTCGCTCGCCGCGTAGCGGTGGAACTCCAGCTCCGGGTGGGGCCACGGCGCGGCGCCCGTCGCGGCGGGCAGCAGATAGTCGACCGCCTCGGCCAGGGTCTGGCCGTCCGGCCCCGTGTACCGCCACAGGTTCACGCCGACGTGCCGGCCGATGGCCGCGAGGCGGGTGTAGGCGACGAGGTCGAAGGTCGAGTAGTGCCAGCTGCGGGTGCGGGTGAGCTCCTGGGGCTGGCTGCCGTCCGCGGCGACCTGCGGGTCGATCCGCTTGGACTCCGCGCCGAGGACGGTCCGGCGAGCGAGGTCCTCGTCACCGGTCGCGTACGCCAAGGCGGCGAGCTGCATGTCGTAGAAGGTGCCGTGGTTGTTCTGGGCGGCGCCCTCCTCACCACCGAAGGCGCTGTTCTCCAGCCAGTCGCGGAAGTCGGTGTTCCAGGCGCGCATGGCGGTGCGGTCGCTCTTCGACCAGCCGGGGGCGCCCGTCTCCAGGATCGCGATCGCGTCCAGGACGCTGGTGTAGGACTGCGAGAAGTCGATGATGCCGATGGCCCGGCCGTCGTACTTGCAGGGGATGAACTGCCCGTGGTCGAGGTTCGGGTTCATCCGGGTGGCCGGGGCGAGGAACCAGGTGCGCAGGACGGTGGCGGCCTTCTCGGCGTACTGCTTCCTGCCGGTGTAGTACCAGGCGAGGGCGAGGTCGTACGTCGAGTCGAAGACCTTCTCGACGTCCTGGCGGTCGGTGCCGGTGTCGACCTCGGGGTTGCGCTGGCCGTCGCGCTGGACGTACGGGCAGCCCCAGGGGTTGTCGGCGGTCTTCGGCTGGGAGGGCCACCAGTACGGGGCCTGGCTCAGGTAGTCGTGGACGTCGCCGCCGGGGGCGGGCTTGGGCTTGTCGACGACCGTCCAGGGGCCCTGGGGCAGCCAGTTGTCGGCGCGGGCCGTCACGTCCTTGAGCGTGCGCTTCAGTTGGGGATCCCCGTGGTCGAGGCGGAGTCGGGTCTGCTGGAGCCGGGTGCCGTCGAGGACGGCGGTCCGGGGGGCCTTCGGCGCCGCGTGGGCCGAGGCGGAGGGGACGACGACCGCCGCGAAGGTGGCCACGGCGGCGAGGAGGACCGCCAGACGGGGTCTTGCACTCATCAAGCCTCCGATCATGAATGTGAACGCAGTTCATGAGTAAGACCGTGCGAGCGTAGAACCGCCAGGTACCCGTGACAATGGTCCGGACAAAGTTTCACGTACGAAGAAAGCGAAACTCACCATGGACCTCGGCGTGCGCTGGAAACTGCACGGCGACGGGCGGACGCCCGCGCCCGGAGCGGTTGTCCGCCCCGATGAACGCCTTTCGTGGCCGCGCACGATCGGGCTCGGCGCCCAGCACGTGGTGGCGATGTTCGGGGCGTCGTTCGTGGCACCCGTGCTCATGGGTCTGAACCCGAACCTCGCGATCATGATGTCCGGCTTCGCGACGGTCATCTTCCTGCTCGCCACCCGCGGCCGGGTGCCCAGCTACCTCGGCTGTTCGCTCTCATTCGTGGGCGTCGCAGCGGTGATCCGCGCGCAGGGCGGCACCAGCGCCACGGTGACCGGCGCGGTGTTCGTCGTCGGCGTCGCACTGTTCCTGGTGGGCCTGGCCGTGCAGCGGTTCGGGGCGCGGATCATCCATGCCGCGATGCCACCGATCGTCACGGGCGCGGTCGTCATGCTGATCGGCTTCAACCTGGCGCCGGTGACGGCGTCCACGTACTGGCCGCAGGACCAGTGGACGGCCCTGCTCACCATGCTGCTCACCGGCCTGGCGGTCGTCTGCCTGCGCGGTTTCTGGTCACGGATCGCGATCTTCCTCGGCCTGATCTTCGGGTACGGGATCTCCTGGGTCTTCGACCGGATCTTCGGAAGGATCCACTCGGTGGACGCGAGCGGCAAGCTCACCGACCACTGGCGGCTGAACCTCTCCGGCGTCGGCAAGGCGGACTGGATCGGGCTGCCGTCCTTCCACGGCCCGTCCTTCCAGTGGTCGGCGATTCTCGTCGCGCTGCCGGTCGTGATCGCGCTGGTCGCCGAGAACGCGGGCCACGTCAAGGCCGTCGGTGAGATGACCGGCGATCCGCTGGACGACAAGCTGGGCACCGCGATCTCCGCGGACGGCGTCGCCTCCATGCTCTCCACGGCGGTCGGCGGCCCGCCCAACACCACGTACTCCGAGAACATCGGCGTGATGGCCGCGACCCGCGTCTACTCCACGGCCGCCTACTGGGCCGCCGCGGGGTTCGCCCTCCTCTTCGGCCTCTGCCCCAAGTTCGGCGCGATCGTGGCCGCGATCCCGGGCGGCGTGCTCGGCGGCATCACCGTCATCCTGTACGGCATGATCGGCCTGCTCGGCGCCCAGATCTGGCTCAACGCCCGGGTCGACCTGCGCAACCCGCTGAACCTGGTGCCGGCCGCCGCGGGCATCATCATCGGCATCGGCGGCGTCTCCCTGAAGTTCACGGACAACTTCTCGCTCAGCGGCATCGCGCTCGGCACGCTCATCGTGATCACCGGGTACCACGCGCTGCGGGCGATGGCCCCGGCCCACCTCAAGACGGAGCCACTGCTGGACTCCGGCACGTCCTCGTACGACGAGGCCGACGAGGCCGACGATCAGCGCGCCAGCTCATAGGCGTACTCCGCCGAGAACGTCCCGGGCGATCCCTTGCACCCGTCCGACTCCCCCGGCAGCTTCACCCACAGATAGGCGTCGATCCTCGCCTCCCCGGTGTCCAGGGTCGGCGCCCGGCCGATCTTCCGGCCCGCCGGATCGCACCACTCCCCGTCGGCCGGGGCGCCGTTGCCGTTGCGGCTGGTGTCGATGACGGCGCCCAGACTGGCGGGGCCGCCCAGCGCGGACAGCACCTGCCGGGCGTACGCGATCTCCTCGCTCGTACGGTGGAAATTGGACACGTTGGTGAAGACACCGTCGGAGGAGGCGGCCGAAGCGGCGCCCGCCCGTGCGAGGAGCGCGGCCTGCTCGGCGGCCGGGTTCCAGGCGGAGTGGCCGGCGTCGTAGTAGACGCGGGCCCGGGGGTCGGCGGCCTTGAGGACGCGGCCGGCGCGGGCCAGCGAGGCGAAGCGGGCGGCCCGGTCGGTCGCGGGGAGGCAGTCGGCCTGGGCGACCGAATCCGGCTCCAGGACGACGATGACCTCGTCGTCGCCGAGGCCCGCCGCGAAGTCGTCGATCCAGCCGTCGTACGCGGCGAGGTCGGGTGCGCCGCCCTGTGAGGCCCCGCCGCAGTCGCGCTGCGGGATGGCGTACGGCACGACGACCGGGACCCGGCCCTCGGCCGCGGCGCCCGCGGTCACCGCCCTGACCCGAGCGGTGATGGTGGCGGGGGTGAAGTCGGCGAACCAGACGGCGGCCGGGCGGTCGGCGATCCGGGACTCGATGACCGCGCGCCGGTGGTCGCCGGGGTGGGACGCGACCCAGTCCAGGACCTGGGAGTCGGGGTGGCTGTAGAGCAGGGCGGGGGCGGCCACGGTCGCCGGCTCCTTCCTGCTCGGGGAGGGCGTCGGGCTCGGCTTCGGGGACGGGGAGTGCGAGGACGGGGACGGCGCGGCGGAGGTCCTGGGCGGGGAGGGAGTCGGCGCGGCGGGCGGCGGGCGGAGGCCGGGCGAGCGGGTCACCAGCGGATGGGCGTCGTCGGAGGGGCGCTCGCGGTCGACGGCGGACATCATCCCCGTCACCGCGCCGACCGCCACGACCACCGAGGCCGCCGCGACCATGGCGGCGCGCCGGGCCACCCGCCTGCGCTCGGCCCTGCGTGCGGCCAGGCGCTGCGCACGTAAGCCTGACACGTAGCTCCCCCCGGTTCCCACCACGTTTCCGCCACTCCCGGCCACATCCGCGCCTCCCGACACGGGCGTGTTCCCCCGTTCTGGGTATGCGCCCGGCCAGGCGGCGACTCCGATCAGCCTAGGACTGGGAACCTGCCCCCATGACGCAGTTGGAACAGTTCACCACCCCCGTCGACGCCATCGCCTCCCGGATGCGCACCCTGGCGGCGACCCTGCCGGAGGGGGACGGAATCGCAGTCTTCAACCGCGTCTACCTCACCGTCACGGAGGAGGTCGAACGGCGCCTGGACGCGGGGGAATTCCGGGACTGGAAGGCCGCGGTCACGCTGGATGTACGGTTCGCCGAGCGCTATCTGCGCGTGGCCGAGGAGGGGTCCCCGCCCGCCTGCTGGCGCCCGCTGTTCCAGTTCCGGCGCCATCCGGGAGTACGCCCGCTGCAGTTCGCGCTCGCGGGCATCAATGCGCACATCGGACACGATCTGGCGCTCGCCGTCGTGGACACCTGCCGTACGCTGCGCTGCGAACCAGCCGACCTGGAGGACGAGTTCGAGCGCGTGGGTGACCTCCTCGTCTCGCTGGAGGAGCGCGTCCGTGAAGATCTGATGCCGGGCCCCGACCTCCTCCAGATCGCCGATCCGCTCACCCATCTGCTCGGCTCGTGGAGCCTGGAGAGGGCCCGCGACGCGGCCTGGTCGGCGGCGCGGGCCCTGTGGGCGCTGCGCGGACTCCCCGACCTCGCCGAGGAGTTCGCCGACCGACTCGGCGCCGCGGTCGGTCTCGCGGGCCGGATGCTGCTCACACCCTTGGGGGACAAATCCGGCCATATCGTCGCATACGGCAGGTAATTCACTCTCATACGCGATACGTTCGCGATTCAAGTGCCTGACGCGAAGGAGCACAAGCATGGCTGCTCGGCTGGGTCTGAGTCTTCCTCAAACACGCCAGTACGACATCGGTCGAGACGTCCCGGACGTGGCGCGCACGGCTGAGGAGATCGGCTACGAGAGCCTGTGGGTGTTCGAGCGCGCCCTGTTCCCGGACCCCGCCACGCAGGGGCTGTACGGCGTCCCGAACCTGCCTTGGCCCGACTCCTACCGCGGTGTCGCCGAGCCGCTGGTGACCCTGACGCTGGCCGCGGCGGCCACGCAGCGGGCGCGGCTGGGCACCAGCGTCCTGGTCGCCCCGCTGCACGGCCCGTTCCAGCTGGCCAGGGCCCTCGGCACGCTGGACGCGGCGAGCGGCGGCCGGGTCGTGGCGGGCCTCGGTACCGGCTGGTCGCTCGACGAGTACGCGGCGGCGGGCGTGGCGCCGTTCGAGGAGCGGGGCCGGGTCCTGGACGAGGTCCTCGACGTGTGCCGCGCGGTGTGGGGCCCGGACCCGGTGTCGTACGAGGGCCGCCTGACCAAGATCGAGTCGGCCGTGGTCGCCCCGAAGCCGGCCCGGCCGATCCCGATCCTGCTGCCCGCCTTCAGCAAGAAGGCGCTGACCCGGCTCGTGGACCGCGGCGACGGCTGGCAGCCCGTGGCCCAGGGTGGCGCCGACCAACTCGCCGCCCAGTGGCGGCAGGTGCAGGACTTCGCGGCCGAGCGCGGGCGCACCGAGCCCATCCAGTCGGTGGCGCGGATCAACACGCGCTACTCCGCCAAGGCCTACGACGGCGCGGACCGCCAGCCCTTCCAGGGCAACGTCGACCAGATCGTGTCGGACCTGGTCCCGTACGCCGAGATCGGCCTCGACGAGTACTTCGTCGACCTCCAGGACGGCCCGCGGGACGCCGAGGAGCTCAAGGACCTGGCCGCCGAGGTGTACGCGGCGGCGCGGGCAGCCGGAATCTGACCGGCCGCCCCACGAAGGCCGCCCGGCTCAGTCCTCGGGCAGTTCCACCGGCGCGATCTCGTCGTAGACGTCGCCGGGCCCGGGGTTGGTCGGGTCGGTCGCCCCGCCCAGCTGGTGCATGACGCCCCAGACCGCGTTCAGCGCGGTCTGCACGGCACCCTCGGCCCAGCCGGCCGTCCAGGAGATGTCGTCGCCGGCGAGGAAGATGCCCCGCTTGTCCTCGGGCAGCGCGTCCTGCATGAAGTGCGTGAACAGGCGGCGCTGGTAGCGGTAGTGGCCGGGCAGGTTGGCCTTGAACGCGCCCATGAAGTAGGGCTCGTTCTCCCAGGACACGGTCACCGGGTTGCCGATGATGTGCTTCCTGATGTCGACCTTCGGGTAGATCTCGCCGAGCGACTTCAGCATGACCTCCATCCGCTCGTTCGCGGACAGCGGCAGCCACTTCAGGCTGTCGTCGCACCACGTGTACGAGAGGCAGATGACGGCGGGCTTGTCCGGGCCCTCGTCGAGGAGGTAGGTCCCGCGGGTCATGCGGTCGGTGAGCGTCATCGACATGACGTCACGGCCGGTCTGCTCGTCCTTGTCCAGCCAGAACGGCCGGTCGACCGGCACGAAGAGCTTGGAGCTCTCCATGTAGTGGGTCCGCTCGATGGCGGTCCAGTGGTCGATCGGGAAGAGCGAGTCGTCGCAGGCGACCTTGGAGAGCAGCATCCAGGACTGCGCGGTGAAGATCGCCGCCTTGTACGTACGGATGTCGCCGTTCGCGTCCGTCACCGTGATGCCGTTGCCCGCGGTGCGGTTGAGCCGGGTCACGGCCGGGCGCGGGGCGCCGTCGTGCAGCTTCGCGAGCGAGGTGCCGTAGGCCCAGTGCACGATCTTCTGCGGCTCGCGCTCCCACAGGCGCAGCGGCAGCTGCTGGGAGCCGCCGACGATGCCGCGGTGGTGGTCGTCGGCCTCGGTGTAGACGACGCGCAGGATCTCCAGGATCGAGTTCGGGAAGTCGGTGTCCCAGCCGCCGGTGCCGAAGCCGACCTGGCCGAAGATCTCGCGGTGCCGGAAGGACTTGAAGGATTCCGAGTCGCAGAGAAAGCCGTAGAAGGTCTGGTTGTCGAGCTTCTCGACGAGCTTCGCCCAGATCTCGCGGATGCGCGGCACATCGCGCTCACGCATGGCCTGGTTCATGTCGGAGAAGTCGGCGCCGTCTTCGAGGCAGGCGTTCCAGGCGTTCATCACGTCGCGGTAGACCTGCGGCAGGTCATCGACGCTGGTCGCGTAGTGCGACTCGCCCTTGAGGTCGACGACCGTCGAGGGAGTGGACTCCGCGAGCGGGTTGGGGAACGGCCGGGTCTCCAGACCCACCAGGTCGATGTAGTGCTGGAGGGCGGTGGAGGAGGGCGGGAAGCGCATGGCGCCCATCTCGGCGGTGAGCGACGGGTCGCACCCCTCGAAGCCCACGGTCCGCAGGCGACCGCCGATCTCGTCGGCCTCGTAGACGACGGGCTTGAGACCCATCTTCATCAGCTCGTAGGCGGCCACGATGCCGGACAGGCCGCCGCCGATGACCGCGACCTCGGTGCCGTGCTCGGTCGCGGGTATCTGGCCGAGGCCCGCCGGGTGGGCGAGGAAGTCGTCGTACGCGTACGGGAAGTCCGGGCCGAACATGGTGATCGGCGGCTGCTGCGCGTCGGCGTGCTGGACGGCGGTGGGCACC
This sequence comes from Streptomyces sp. NPDC111656, assembly GCF_055656965.1. Classification (NCBI taxonomy): domain Bacteria; kingdom Bacillati; phylum Actinomycetota; class Actinomycetes; order Kitasatosporales; family Streptomycetaceae; genus Streptomyces; species Streptomyces sp. NPDC111656. The sequence continues at coordinate 478,794 of NZ_JBVKCA010000006.1, read as the reverse complement.
GTGGACGTCATGGGGTACGGACTCCTTGCGGGAAAGCTGGTGAGGGGAGGCGCCGGGGGCGGCCGGGTGTCAGACGAGCGACCCGTAGAGGCCGGGGCGGCGGTCCTTCAGGTACGGGTTCGCCTCGCGCGAGGCCGCGAGGAAGTCGGGGTCGGCGTCGGCGAGGACGAGTTCCTCACCGCGTCCGGCCCGGGTACGGGCGATCCCGTCGGGGCCGGCCAGCGTGGACAGTCCGACGAACTCGAACTCGCCCTCCGGGCCGACCCGGTTGACGTACGCGACGTACATCTGGTTCTCGAAGGCGCGCACCGGGACGACGGACTCGGCGACGAACTGGAAGGGGTGCATCTGCGCGGTCGGCACGACGAGGAGGTCGGTGCCGGCGAGGGCGTGCGCCCGGACGTTCTCAGGGAACTCGACGTCGTAGCAGATCATGAGGCCGACGCGGAGGCCGTTCAGCTCCGCCTGGACGACCGGCTGCTCGCCGGGCGTGAAGTGGTCGCGCTCGAAGCAGCCGAAGAGGTGGGTCTTGCGGTAGTTCGCGAGGCGGGTGCCGTCGGCGGAGATGAGCTGCGCGGAGTTGTAGACCGTCTCGCCCTCGCGCTCGGGGTAGCCGTAGGCGACGGCGACGCCGTGGCGGGTGGCGATCCCGGCGATCGCGTCGGCCCAGTCCCCGTCGGCGGGCTCGGCGAGGCGGGCGATGTCGTCGCCGATCGCGTACCCGGTGAGGAACATCTCCGGCGCCGCCACGAGCCCGGCGCCGGCAGCGGCGGCGCGGCCCGCGGCCTCGTCGAGGACCTTCAGGTTCTCGACGACCGAGCCGGGGCGGCCGGAGCTCTGGAGCAGGGCTGTGCGCATGCGTGGTCCTCACGGGTACGGAGGGGTGTCGGGGACTGTCTAGACGGTACGGGCGGGGGGCTCGGGGGGACAAGGAGGAGCCGTTGCGCGCCGGTGGACGAATCGTTGCGTGCGCCCTGCCTCCGGCGGCGATTCGTTGCGCGCCCTCGGGAGGGGCCCGAAACCCCTGAGGCGCAGGTCACAGACGTCGTGTCGAGCCGTCGCGTCCTCGCCGTGACGAGCCGTCCCGGCCGCACGGCCCGCGTCCCGTTCTCACAGCGCGCGCAGTCGCTCCACGATCTCGCGCAGCAGCTCCGGATCGGCCGTCGGGCCGCCCGGTTCCGGCCGCCGCGGCGCGTCGATGCGTACGAGACCGGCCTCGGCCAGATCGCCGAGCAGCACGCGTACGACGGTCAGGGGCAGGTCGGCGTCGGCGGCGAGCTCGACGACCGGCCGGGGTCCGTGGCGCACCAGGGCCAGCAGGGCGGCGCCTGCGTGGTCGACAGCCGGCCGGCCCTCTTCCGTCCTCAGGGCGGTGACCCGCGACATCAGATCGATCGTGTGCCGGTCCGAGGGCCGCGTCCGGCCCCGGGTCACGGTGTAGGGCCGCACCATCGCCCCGGTCTCGTCCTCGTACCAGTGGTCGTCGGTCACGGCCGGGTCAGGGGCCCGCGGGGTCGGCGGCCGACCGTACGGCGGCGGCCATGTGGCGGCCGACGCGGCGGACCAGCAAGGCCATCTCGTGGGCGAGCTGTCCGACGTCCGTCTGCACCTCGCTCAGGACGGCCAGCCGGCTGCCGTCGCCCGCCGGGGTGATGAAGAGGTAGGCGTCGTCGAGCATCACCATGGTCTGGCGCACCTCCCCCGCGGCGAAGCGTTCTCCGGCCGAGCGGGCCAGGCTGTGGAAGCCGGAGCAGACGGCGGCGAGGTGCTCGATGTCCCGTCGGCGCATGCCGTCCGAGCAGCTCAGCGGGAGGCCGTCGGCGGTGAGGAGCACGGCCTGGCGGACGTGGTCGGTCCTGGCCACGAGGTCGTCGAGCAGCCAGCCGAGGTCCGTGCCGGACGGTTCGGGGCTGCTGCCCTGGGGCTCGGAGGCCCGGTCGGAGTGCTCGGGGGTCTGGTCACGGAGCATCGTCGGCGTCCGTCCCTTCCTCGGTGTCGGTTCGCCGCCCGGATCCGGGCCCGGTGGGCAGGCCCTTGCGGCCACGGTCGAGGCCGCGCTGGAAGGCGCCGAAGACCGCGCGGACCTCCTCGGCGGTGACCTCGCGCTCCGGCGGCTCGTCGGCGGCCGGGCCCTCGGTGCGCAGTTCGGGGGCGAGGGAGGTCTGCCGGACGCGGGTGGGCAGCGCGGGCGGGCTCGTGGCGGGAGCGCTCTTCGGCACACGGTCCGCGTGCCGCTCAGGTGCCTCCCGCTGTTTCTCGAGGACCGCGGTGCCCTTCCGGGAGGTCTCCTCGGAGGTCCGGGAGGAGCGCGACGGCAGTGCCCGCGGGTCCGTGTCCGCCGCCGGCTCCGGCCGCTCGGGGTCGACCGGTGCGAGGACCGCCTCGGGCAGCAGCACCACCGCCGTCGTACCGCCGTACGGCGACCGGCACAGCGTGACCTCGATGCCGTGCCGTGCGGCGAGCCGCCCCACCACGTACAGCCCGAGCCGGTCGTGCCGGGTCGGGTCGAAGTCGTCCGGCGTGGTGAGGGTGCGGTGGGCCTCCTCGATCTGTTCGGGTTCGAGACCGAGGCCCCGGTCGTCGATCTCCAGGACGAACCCGCCCCTGGCGCGGCCGGTGCGCAGGGTGACCTGGGTCTGGGGCGGTGAGAACACGGTGGCGTTCTCGACGAGTTCGGCGATCAGATGGACGACGTCGGCGACGGCGTCCGCCGCCACGCCCACCTCCGGCATCGGCGGGACCACGACGCGCGCGTACTCCTCGATCTCGCTCACCGCGGACGTCACCACGCGGGCGACCGGTACGGGCCTGCGCCACCTGCGGCCGGGCGCCGCGCCGGAGAGGATGATCAGGCTCTCCGCGTGGCGCCGCATCCGGGTGGTGAGGTGATCGATCCGGAACAGGTCGTCCAGGACGTCCGGGTCGTCGGTGCGCCGCTCCAGCGTGTCGACCAGTTTGAGCTGGCGGTGGACGAGCGCCTGGTTGCGGCGGGCGATGTTGAGGAGCACCGCGAACAGCCCGCGGCGCAGGGTGGCCTGCTTGACGGCGGCCTCGACGGCCGCGAGGCGGGCGGTGTTGAAGGACCGGCCGACCTGGCCGATCTCGTCGGCTCCCGCCTCCCCGTCGGCCAGGGGCGGTGCCTCGGTGGCGGCGTCCACGTCCTCACCCGCGCCGAGCCGCCGCATCACGTCGGGCAGTTGGCGGGTGGTGAGGAGGTCGGCGGCGTCCCGGAGGGTCTCCAGGCGGCGCGAGATGCGCCGGGCGCCGCGCACGGCGAACCACAGGGACAGTCCCACGGCGGCGAGTCCGAGGACACCGACGATCGCCGCCTTGGCCAGCTCCCGATAGGCGAAGGCCCGTCCGCGTTCGGCGGAGTTGACGGCCGACCGCGTGCAGAGCTGCATGTACCGCTTGACGGCCCGGTCGGTGGTGGTGCGCCAGGAGCCGGCCGCGACGGCCTCCCCCGCACCCCGTGCGCCCGCCCGCAGCAGGGCGTCCTCACCCCGGGTCAACTCCCCGTGCAGGGAGCCGCGCTGGAACTCCTCGAAGAGGGCGCGCGAGTCGGCGGGGAGGTCGGGCACATACGTCCGCTCGAAGACCCGGCGGTCCTCGATCGTCGCGGTGAGCGTGTCGTACTGGCGGTCGGTGAGCGATCCGGCGGCCCGCGCCCCGGCGACGAGGGCGTCCTCCCGCGAGACGAACTCCCTCACCCGCACCAGCTCGATGACGACCTGGGCCTCGCGAGCCAGCTGTCCGGCCTGCAGCGCGGTGAGGGCGGACTGGACGTCGAAGCCCGGCTCCACGAGGGCGCCGTACTCGGTGACCGCCCGGTCCCAGCTGATGGCGCGGGACAGCACCCGCTCCCGCAGCCCCTCCAGCCCGTCGAAGGAGCGCAGCACGGCGTCGAGCACCTGCCGCTGCCTGCCGGAGAGCCTGTCGCGGTCGCCGTCCCGGATCTCCGTCCGCATGGCGGTCACGGCGCGGTCGGTGCGGCGCTGCTGCTCCATCAGGTCGAGGGCCGCCGCCGTGCCGTGGTCCGCGCCCAGGTAGGCGGCCGCGAGCCGCCGTTCGATCTGGATCTGGCCGACCGCCGTGTCGACGGGCGTCCCGAAGTCGCCGTACACCCCCTGGACCCGGACGAGCGCGCGCAGTTCGCCGGTGACGGACACCATGGCGAAGCTCCACAGCACCATGAGGGCGACCACCGGCGCGAGCGCGAGCGCCACGATGCGCGTACGGACCGTGGTGGGACGGCCGAAGGACCAGCGCATGGACTCCCCAGGACGACAGGACGGTCGGGTGGCCGGGCGACGGTTGGTTACCCATCGGTGTTACTCGCTGGTAGCGGGCGCGGATCAACCTACGTGATGGCGCGCCCGCACCGCAATGGTTTCCTGGACCGCCGCTCGGTTCAGACGGCGAAGGTGGTGACGACCGCGGCGTGGTCCGAGGGCCAGTCGTTGCCGGCGACCTCGGGCCAGGGGCGCGGCGTGCCGGTGACGAGCGCCCGGGAGTCGAGCACCGTCAGCCCCCGGTGCAGCACGAAGTCGATGCGGTCCTGCGGCTCGGGCCGCCCGCTGCCGTCCTCGTGCTCCACGTGGACCGGCGACCAGGTGTGTCCGGGCTCCCGTACGGGGTCGGGGTGGGCCTCGCGGTAGGAGTCGCGCAGGCCGGCCTCCTCGGCGGCCCTGGTCACGGGCCAATCGACGTCCGGCCAGTCCAGGTGCGAGGGCGCGTTGAAGTCACCGACCAGGACCACGGGGACCGCCTCGGCGGCGGACTCGCTGATCCGTCGCAGGATCTCCCGCATCTGCTCCAGCCGGACGCCCTCGTGGGCGATCAGCTCGGCCGCCGGGAGCCCGTCGAAGCGGGCCTCGTAGGGGCCGTACGGCGTGTAGTCGAGGTGGGCGCTCCAGACGTCCACCTCCTGGCCGCCGTCCAGCCGGACGCGCACTCCGGTGCCGCCGTAGAAGCCGACGTCCGGGTCGCCGTGGCGGGCGGTGATCGGGTAGCGGCTGATGACGCCGAGGTTCTCGCCGGCCCGGTGGTGGTGCCAGCCGAGGGCCTCGGCGAGTTCCTGTGCCGAGGTGCCGTACGTCTCCTGGAGGCCGACCACGTCCGCGCCCGTCTCGGCGATGACCTTGAGCTGCTTCGCGCGGTGGTCGTCGATCTTCGTCCCGCCGTACCAGAGGTTCCAGCTCATCACCCGCAGCTCGCGGGGCGCGACCATGGCGCGCAGCCGGGCCGGGGTCACCTCCTCCAGGCTGGTCAGGACGGTGCGTCCGGGTACGGAGTCGATCGGCGCGAGCGAGGGCACGGCGAGAACGGCACACCCCGCGGCCTCGGCGGACGCCACACCCGTCTCGGTGTCCTCCACGGCCACACACGCGGCGGGATCGACGCCGAGGGCGCGGCAGGCGGCGAGGTAGGGGTCGGGGGCGGGCTTGGTGCGTTCGGTGTCGTCGGCCGTGACGGAGACGGCGAAGTGTTCGGCGCCGAGGGCCGCGAGGACGGTGTCGGCGACCGCGCGCGGCGACGCGGTCACGAGGGCGGTGGGGACACCCTCGCGGACCAGTTCGCCGAGGAGCCGCAGCGCACCTGGGCGGGGCACGATGTCGGTGCGGACCCGGTGCGCGAACTCCCGGTGCAGCTCGGTGGCGATCTCCCCCACCTCGGCGCCGGTGATCCCGCCCAGCCAGGCGGCGGTGTGCTCGACGGGCCGGCCGAGCACCTCCGGCTGGTCGGCCTCCGTCAGCCGGCGCCCGAGCCCGTCGGCCACCTGCTCCACCGCCTCCCACCACAGCCGCTCGGTGTCCACGAGCGTGCCGTCCATGTCGAACAGGACGGCCTGGAGGGGGAGGTGGGGGGAGGTGGTGCGGAGGGTCACGGTGCTCTCTTTCACTCGGCGTAACTCAGTGGGGGGATGCGTCGGTTACTGCGTGCGCTCGGCGACCAGCACCGGCCGCTCCGGCAGGCTCACCGTCACGGCGGCGCCCGAGCCGAGCCCGGCGGCCTCGTGGGTGGGCAGGTCGGCCTTGACCTCGGTGGTGTCCGGGAGCCGGACGGTGACGCGGGTGGCGGCGCCGAGGAAGGCGGTGGCGACGACACGGGCGGTTCCGGTCTCGTCGGCCCGTACCCGCACCGCCTCGGGCCGTACGAGCACGTCGATCTCGGTCGCGGCGGGCGCGTCCCCGTCGACCGGCAGCCGCTGTCCGAGCACCTCGGCCACGCCGGATTCCAGCCGCCCCGGAATCCGGCTCATCGTGCCGACGAACTCGGCGACGAAGGCGGTCGCGGGGCGCCCGTACAGCTCGGCGGGCGCGGCGCACTGTTCGAGGCGCCCCGCCCGCATCACTGCGACGCGGTCCGCCATGGACAGCGCCTCTTCCTGATCGTGCGTCACGAACAGGGTGGTGATGCCGAGTTCCTGCTGAAGCCGGCGGATCTCCTCGCGCAGGGTGAGCCGCACCTTGGCGTCCAGGGCGGAGAGAGGCTCGTCGAGCAGCAGCACGCGCGGACGCAGGGCGAGCGCGCGGGCCAGCGCGATGCGCTGCTGCTGGCCGCCGGAGAGCTGGTGCGGGAACCGCTCGCCCTTGTCGGCGAGGCCCACGAGGTCGAGCAACTCGGCCGCGCGGGAGCGCCGTTCGGCGGTACGCACCTTGCGCATCCGCAGCCCGAAGGCCACGTTGTCGAGGGCGCTGAGGTGCGGGAAGAGGCTGTAGGACTGGAAGACCATCCCCGCGTCGCGGCGGTGGGCCGGGACCCGGGTGACGTCCTCGCCGTCGACCAGCACCTCGCCGGAGTCGGGGTGTTCGAACCCGGCGAGCATGCGCAGCGCGGTGGTCTTGCCGCAGCCGGAGGGGCCGAGCAGGGCGAGGAGTTCGCCGGGCCGGACGGTCAGGTCGAGGCCGTCGAGGGCGACGGTCGGGCCGAACTCCCGCCGCAGACCACGGAATTCAACGGTGGCGGCCTTGGCGTCGGCGGCCTTCTCAAGCGTGGTGACGGTCATGGTTCATCCCCGGGAGGCGGAAGCGGAACGGGAGCGCCCACCGAGCCCGGCGAGCGAGAGGAGCAGGGCCCAGGTGACGAGCAGGCTGAGCACGGAGACGGCGACGGAGAGCTGGGCCTGCGAGCCGCCGACGCTGTAGATCCACACGGCGAAGGGCTGGAAGCCGAGCAGCTGGGCGACGGTGAACTCGCCGAGCACCAGGGCCAGCGTGAGGAAGGAGGCGTTGAGCAGCGCCCCGCGCAGATTGGGCAGCACGACCCGTACCAGCGCCTGCGGCCAGTTCGCCCCGCAGCTGCGCGCGGCCTCGACAAGGGTGCGCACGTCGACGGCGCGCAGCCCGGCGTCCAGGGCCCGGTACACGAACGGCAGCGCCATCACGACGTACGCGAGGACCAGCACTGCGGGGAAGTCGGGGTTCTGGAGGGCCACGAACGTCTCGAACAGCGGGGTGCGGGAGAGGTGTTCCGGTCCCCACTTGAGGACCGTGGCGATCCCGGCGACGAAGGCGATCGGCGGAACGACCAGCGGCAGCGAGCAGATCACCTCCACCACGGGCCGCAGCTTCGGGGCGCCGAGCCGCAGCGCGACCATCGCGGGCACCATCAGCAGCAGGACCACGGCGATGGTGGCGGCGGCCAGTTCCAGCGAGAGCAGCAGGCTGGAGCCGAAGCCGTCGGCGGAGACGATCTGGCGGTACGCGTCGAAGGTGATCCCCTGGTTCGGCACGTCGACCGTGAAGACCACGGACGCGGCGAGCGGGACCAGGAAGTAGAGCCCGGCGCAGACGAGGACGACCCCGCGCCAGGGACGTACGCGTACGGACTTGTTCGCCCCGCGGGCGGGCTTCAGGACCCGAGCGGGATTGTTCAGGCTTCCAGCCATCGCGCGCTCCGTCGTTGCAGGGGCAGGTACACGGCCATGACCAGGCCCGCGATGAGGACCATGTCGAGGCTGAGGGCGAGCGCCACGTTCTCCTGGCCGACCAGGACGTTGCCGGAGATGGCGTCGGCGATCTGCAGGGTGACCAGCGGGACCGCACTGCCCACCATGGCCGCCGCGGTGGCGTACGCGGCGAAGGCGCTGCCGAAGAGCAGCACGAGGCCGCCGAGCAGGGAGGGCGTGAGGACGGGGAGGGCGATGTGCCGCCAGTACTGGATTCCGGTGGCGCCGTTGTTCTGTGCGGCCTCGCGCCACTGGGAGCGCAGGCCGTCCAGGGCGGGCGTGATGGTGAGGACCATCAGCGGGATCAGGAAGTACAGGTAGACGATGACCAGGCCCCAGAAGCTGTAGAGGTTCCAGCCCTTGTCCTTCAGGCCCAGGTGCTCGGTCAGGACACCCGCGTTGCCGAGGGTGGCGACGAACGCGAAGGCCAGCGGGACGCCGCCGAAGTTGGCGAGGACGCCGGACGCGGTGAGGACCGCCTCACGCAGGGCGCGGAAGCGGGAGGTCACCACGGCCTGGGCGAGCGGCAGTCCGAGGACGGTCGCGATGCCCGCGGATACCGCGGACAGCTTGACGCTGCCGATCAGGGCGGTGAAGTAGGCGCCCTGGAGCGAGTCGGTCAGGTTGGCCGTGGTGTACGAGGTGGCGCCGGTCGTCTGGTCCTTGACGGTGAAGGCGCCGTTCAGCATGGCCAGGGCGGGGATGCCGAAGGCGATCGCGACGAAGACGAGCAGCGGCAGCACGGCGAGCCAGCCGGGGGCGCGGCGCCGCCGCCGCTGGGAAGCGGCAGCGGCGGGCGTCACGTCGGCCTCGGCCTCGGTGAGGACGGTGGTCATCCGGAGACGGCCTTGCCCCAGCCCTGCGCGAGGACCGTCTTGACCTTGGCCTGCTGGGCCTCGGTCGGGAAGCTCGGCGTGCCGGAGACCGCGGGGAGCTTGGCGGCGGCGGTCTTGTCGAGGGTGCCGGCCGTCTGCATGGCGGTCATCAGGGACGGGCGGGCGTAGCCCTTGAGCCAGAGGTTCTGGCCCTCGACGCTGTAGAGGTACTCCTGCCACAGGCGGGCGGCCGCCGGGTGCGGGGCGCCCTTGTTGATGGCCTGGGAGTAGTACTGGGAGAACTTGCCGTCCGAGGGGACCGTGACCGTCCAGTCGACGCCCTTGGACTTGAACTCGTCGGCGTAACCGGCGTTCAGGTAGTCCCAGTCGATGCTGATCGGGGTCTCGCCCTTCTCGACGGTGGCCGGGGTCGACTCGACGGGCGTGTAGTTGCCGTTCTTCTTCAGCTTGGCGAAGAAGTCCAGGCCGGGCTGGATGTCGTCGAACGATCCACCATTGGCGAGCGAGGCCGCGTAGACACCGCCGAAGGCCGAACCGGACTTGGTGGGGTTGCCGTTGAGGGCGACCTGGCCCTTGTACTCCGGCTTGAGCAGGTCCTTGAAGGTCTTCGGGCACTCCTTGACCTTCTTGGCGTCGCAGCCGATGGAGATGTAGCCGCCGTAGTCGTTGAACCAGCGGCCCTGCGCGTCCTTCTGCCCCTCGGGGATGTCGGCGAAGGAGGTCACCTTGTACGGCGCGAGCAGCCCCTGCTGGGCGGCGCTGAGCGCGAACGAGCTGCCCAGGTCGAGGACGTCCGGGGCACGGTCCTGCCCCTTCCTCGACGTCACGGCGTTGATCTCGTCCTGGCTGGAGCCGTCCGGGTTCTCCACCTCGATCTTGATGCCGTACTTCTTCTTGAAGCCGTCGATCAGGGCGCCGTAGTTGGCCCAGTCACGGGGCAGCGCGATCGCGTGCAGCGTGCCCTCCTTCTTGGCGGCCTTGACCAGGGCGTCGAGGCCGCCGAGGTCCGCGGCGGAGGTCGCGGTGGCCGCGCTCTTGCCGTCGGCGGTGGTCGACTTGTCGTCGGGGGCCGCGCCACAGGCGCTGAGGGCGAGGGCGGCGGCGACGGCGAGGCCGCCGGTGAGGACGGCGGTCCTCGGCAGGAACACGGTCACGGTCTCTCCAGTAGTACGCGCGAGGGTTCGGGTAGTGCGGAGAACTTGTCTGAACAAGTTGGCCTCAGTAGGCCCGCTGCTGGTGTCTTGTTCGTAAACACTGGCGAAACGCTGGGCCCCGATTCCCTGCACAATCCCGGGGCGCACAGATCACCGTCCGATCTCGATTAGGCTGGTCACGCTGTGCACAGCAGTCGAATCAGAGGGGAAGCATGCCGGCGCGACACGAGGAGATCGCCGACGAGCTGCGGCGGGCGATCGACCGCGAGGAGTACACGGTGGGCAGTCTGCTGCCCGCGGAGACGGAGCTCGCGGCCCAGTACGGCGTGGCACGCGGCACGGTCCGCCAGGCCGTCGCGGCCCTGACCGCCGAGGGCCTCATCGGCTCCCGCCAGGGCGCCCGCCGGGTGGTCCTCGCCAGCCGCCGCAGCCAGAGCTTCGCCGAACTGCGCAGCTTCGCCCAGTGGGCCCGCGCGATGGGCCGGGAGGCGACGGGACACGTCGTCGAGCAGGAGCGCCGCCCGGCGACCACGGAGGACGCCGTACGCCTCCAACTCCCCGAGAAGACGCCGGTGTTGCACGTCCTGCGGGTCCGCGGCCTGGACGGCGAGCCGGTCCTCCTGGAGCGGACCGTGTACGCGGACTGGATCTCCCCCGCCGTCGAGGCCATCGAGCCCGACTGCCCCTCGGTCACCCAGCGGCTCTACGAGGACACCGGCCTGGTCTTCGCCTACGGCGAGCACGTCATCGACGCGGTGGCGGCGGGCGCCCAGGACGCCGACCTCCTCGGCGTCCGCCGTACCAGTCCCCTCCTGAGGGTCCGCCGCGTCACCACCACCCGCGAAGGCCGCCCGGTGGAATGGTCCGACGACCGCTACCGCTCGGACGCGGTCAGCTTCAGCGTCCACAACTCGATCGGCAACAACGCGCTGGCCCGCAAAACAGCGGAGTGAGCTGGAGCGCCCCGAAAGGGGCGCGGGGAACTGCGCGACCAGCCACAGCCAGCCCGCACCCGAACACCGCACCCCAGCGGAGCGCCTACGTGGGCGACCCCGACGAAAACCGCCGCAGCAACGGAGACAACACCAGCACCGACTTCGTACGCTCCACGAACGGCTCGCCCGCAATCCGCTCCAACACCCGCTCGAAATGCCGCATGTCAGAAGCGAACACCTGCACCACCGCATCCGCCTCACCGGTGACGGTGGACGCGGCCACCACTTCCTGATACCGCTCCAGCCCCCGCTGGATGGTCTCCGGCGAGGTGTTCCGGCGGCAGTAGATCTCGACGAACCCCTCCGTCTCCCACCCCAGCGCCGCCGGATCCACCCGCACGGTGAACCCGGTGATGGCCCCCGTGGCCCGCAGCCGGTCCACCCGGCGCTTCACGGCGGGCGCGGACAGGCCGACCAGTTGGCCGATGTCGGCGTAGGAGCGGCGGGCGTCCTCGGCGAGGGCGTGCACGATGCGTTCGTCGAGATCGTTCAGCACTGCGGGTGTTTCACTTTTCTGATGGCGCGAGACGGGAGCGGCGGTAGCCGTAACTGAAGTAGAACACGAGCCCGGCGGCCATCCAGACTCCGAAGACCACCCAGGTGACGGCCGAAAGGCTGCCCATCATCCACACGCACAGGGCGAGACCGATCGCGGGCAGCACCGGCGACAACGGCACCCGGAAGGTGCGCCGCATCTCCGGGCGCGTCCGGCGCAGCACCACGACGGCCACATTGACCAGCGCGAAGGCGAAGAGGGTGCCGATGCTGGTGGCGTCGGCGAGCTGACCGAGCGGGATCGCGGCGGCGAGGACACCGCAGAACAGCGAGACGATCACGGTGTTGGCGCGGGGCGCGCCGGTCTTCGGGTGGACGCGCGAGAACACCTTGGGCACGAGCCCGTCGCGGGACATGGCGAACAGGATGCGGGTCTGGCCGTACAGCACGGTCAGGACGACGCTGGCGATGGCGATGACGGCACCGGCGGCGAGCAGCGTGCCCCAGAAGGTCTGCCCGGTGACGTTCTTCATGATCTCGGCGAGCGCGGCCTCCGAGTCGTTGAACTTCCGCCAGGGCTTGGCGCCGACGGCGACGGCCGCGACGACGACGTACAGCGCCGTCACGATGACCAGCGAGAGCATGATCGCGCGCGGCAGGTCGCGCTGCGGGTTCTTGGCCTCCTCACCCGCGGTGGAGGCGGCGTCGAAGCCGATGTACGAGAAGAACAGCGTGGCACCGGCGGCGCTGACGCCCGCCATGCCGAGCGGCATGAAGTGCTCGTAGTTGCCGGACTTGAAGCCCTGGATACCGATCGCGCAGAACAGCAGCAGCGCGACGATCTTCACGGCCACCATGATCGTGTTGGCGCGTGCGGACTCCTTGGCGCCGCCGAGCAGGAAGGCCATGGCGAGCAGGACGACGATCAGGGCGGGCAGGTTGAAGATGCCGCCGTCGCCGGGAGGCGCGGAGAGCGCGTTCGGGATGGTGACGCCGATCGTGCCGTCGAGCAGTTCGTTGAGGTACTCGCCCCAGCCGACCGCGACGGCGGCCACCGACACGCCGTACTCCAGGACCAGACACCAGCCGCAGATCCAGGCGATCAACTCACCCATCGTTGCGTACGCATACGAGTACGAGGAGCCGGCGACCGGGATGGTGCCGGCCAGCTCGGCGTACGAGAGGGCCGAGAAGAGCGCCGTGAGGCCGGCGATCACGAAGGAGAGGGTGACCGCGGGTCCGGCCTTGGGGACGGCCTCACCGAGGACCACGAAGATGCCGGTGCCGAGGGTGGCACCGATGCTGATCATGGTGAGCTGCCACAGCCCGAGGGAGCGCCTGAGCGAGCCTCCCTCACCCTGGCCGCCCTCGGCCACCAGGCGTTCCACGGGCTTGCGGCGCATGAGGCGCGCGCCGACACCCGGGGACGGTGCGGCGGACTCTGTGCGGGACTGCGGGGGTGCGCCTTGATCGAGCACGCGGTGGCTCCTTCATCGCTGCCGGTCGATACGGCGGGAACCGGCGGCACCCCTGGCAGCAGGGACCCACCGAGCGGGGTCCCCGCCACGCCATGTACAGCGCTTGACCCTATGAGTCCGGGCTTCACGGGCGTAATGCGGCAACCTTGCGCATCTCCGCAAGATCGTTGCGTTCATCGCACCTCGGCGCGTGTTCGTTGCGCGGGGCCTTTCGATGGTTGCGCACGCCCCCGCACGGCGATCCTCGGCAGGTACGCCGACGGCCCCCGTGGGCGCACCACGGGGGCCGTACGACGGTGGAAGGGGTCAGCCCCAGCTGGCGTGCAGGGGCTTGCCCTCCGCGTAGCCGGCCGCGCTCTGGATGCCGACGATCGCCTTCTCGGTGAACTCCTCCAGGGAGCCGGCGCCCGCGTAGGTGCAGGAGGAACGGACACCCGCGATGATCGAGTCGATCAGGTCCTCGACGCCCGGGCGGCCCGGGTCGAGGAACATCCGCGAGGTGGAGATGCCCTCCTCGAAGAGGGCCTTGCGGGCGCGGTCGTACGCCGACTCCTCGCTCGTACGGTTGCGGACCGCGCGTGCCGACGCCATGCCGAACGACTCCTTGTACAGGCGCCCGTCGGCGTCCTGCTGGAGGTCGCCCGGGGACTCGTACGTCCCCGCGAACCAGGAACCGACCATCACGTTGGACGCGCCCGCGGCCAGCGCCATGGCCACGTCGCGCGGGTGGCGGACACCGCCGTCGGCCCACACGTGCTTGCCGTACTTCTTCGCCTCGGCGGCGCACTCGAGGACGGCCGAGAACTGCGGCCGGCCGACGCCGGTCATCATGCGGGTGGTGCACATGGCGCCGGGGCCGACGCCGACCTTGATGATGTCCGCGCCCGCGTCGATGAGGTCCTTGACGCCCTCGGCGGCGACGATGTTGCCCGCGACGATCGGGACCTGCGGGTCGAGCGCGCGCACGGTCCTGACCGCGCTCATCATCGACTCCTGGTGGCCGTGCGCGGTGTCGATGACGAGCGTGTCGACGCCCGCGTCGAGGAGCTGCTTGGCCTTGCCCGCGACATCGCCGTTGATGCCCACGGCGGCCGCGATGCGCAGCTTGCCGTCGGCGTCGGTGGCCGGGGTGTAGAGCGTGGCGCGCAGGGCGCCCTTGCGGGTGAGGATGCCGGCGAGCTTGCCCTCGGCGTCCACGGCGGGGGCGTAGCGGCGGTTGGCGCCGTCCAGCGTGTTGAACGCCTCGCGCGGCTCGATGTCGGCGTCGAGGAGCAACAGGTCCCGGGACATGACCTCGGCCAGCTGCGTGAACCGGTCCACGCCGGTGAGGTCGGCGTCGGTGACCACGCCGATCGGACGGCCGTCCTCGTCGACGACGACGCCCGCGTTGTGGGCACGCTTGGGCAGCAGCGCCAGCGCGTCGGCGACGGTCTGGTGGGGGGCCAGGACGATGGGGGTGTCGAGCACCAGGTGGCGTCCCTTGACCCAGGAGACGACCTCGGTGACGACCTCGATCGGAATGTCCTGCGGGATGACCACGAGACCGCCCCGGCGGGCGACGGTCTCGGCCATCCGGCGGCCCGCGATCGCGGTCATGTTGGCGACGACCAGGGGGATCGTGGTGCCCGTGCCGTCCGGGGCACTGAGGTCCACGCCCTGCCGGGAGCCGACCGCGGAGCGGCTGGGGACCATGAAGACGTCGTCGTACGTCAGGTCGTACGGGGGCTGGATGTCGTTGAGGAAACGCACGTGCTGCACATCCCAGTCGATCAGAGGTGGCCCCCGGACAGGTCAGCCAGGGGGAAGAGCACGTACTTCATTGTCCCATGGCGACCTGTATGTGATGCCCGGACAGATCATCCAGGCTGGTCAGGGGGCAGTTGGTCGGATCCTCCAAGGGAGAGGACGACCGACAGCGTGGCGTCGTGCTCCTGGTAGTGCCCGGCGGCCGATTCCAGCACCTCCTGGGCGATCTCCCACTCGTCGGGGCGGGCCTTGGCGTAGTGCCGCCAGCCGCTCACCAGGATGACGCGGCCCGGGCTGGCGGGCCCCCAGTCGGGGTCGCCCAGGCAGTCCGCGAGGGCGTCCCAGTTCCGGCCGAACCATTCGGGCAGGTCGAGGGCACGGACGCAGCGTTCCATGAAGGCCGCCTTGTCCGAGACTCCGGTGAGGTCGAGGACGCTGACCTGCCATCCGACCGCGCGCGCCGCGCGGAACACCTCCGCCAACGGGCCGTCCGTCATCTCAGCACCGCCCTGAACGACTTGTAGTGATCACCGGTGTAGTAGATCTCACCGCCCTGCCCGGTGACAATGCGACGGGCTCCCCGATCGTGCGATGTCCGGACATCAAGGCCGGGGCGGAGCGGCCCCGTGTGCTGCCGCCGATCGCGCGTCATTCAAGAGCGCGCACAATCGCGAGATACACGGCTGCCGCAGCTCGTAGATACTCGGCACCCTGTCCGACAAACTCAGACCCCAGTTTGATTCCTTCGTTCACTTCGAGTATCCGCCACATCAGATCGTCGGACTCCACCAGATCGACGGCGGCCAGCCTGAGTCCGATGACCTCGCAGGCACGAAGGGCGCAGGTGATCAACCGCTCATTTTCATGGATGGACAGTAATTTCGGTGTGGCACGGAACGCGAGGTTGTGTCGCCAGTCAGCATTGCGGATCTTCTCGAAGATCAGCAGCGGTCGGCCGTCCAGGACGATCACTCGAACCTCGCGCCGGAGGTTCAGGTAGGGAGAAACAGCAGCCACTCCGTCGTAGCGCCCCAACAACAGGTGCAGCTTTTTCTGGGCGGCACGGAATGTGGCCGCTCGCTCGACGTCCCGGCCATTGCTTCCCGTCACGGGTTTCAGGACCACTTCCGAGGCGGACAGCCCGGCCAGTCTCAGCTGCTCGTGACAAAGCCGCCGAATCTCCCGTCGGCTTCTCCCTTTGGCCAGCACCAGGAAGTGCTGGACGGCGTCGATGCCGACGGCCGAAAGGACTGTGTACGTCGCCACCTTGTCCATGGCGACTCTGGCAGCGGTATTCGAATTATGCGGAAAGGAGTAGCCGATGACATAGTGTTTCGTGCCACCCTTCCGCAGTTCATGCAGCCAGCCACCCCGCAGCACTTGGTAGTCCCAACCCAGATCTTCCGCAGCGCACCTGAGGAAGTATCCAATGTCATGCAATGCCGAGCCTCCAGTTCCGGAGCGATCACGGTGGATGTTCGACAGAACCCGCTAACTGGCTTCCTTTTTCTGCGCCCAGCCCCACCAGCCGTCCTCGTCGATCACTCGGGTGAACGCCGGGTTCGTTTTCACCAGCAGGTCGAAGACGGCACGCAGATGAGGCGTGCGGCGCTCCGTCTCGCTCAGTCCGGAGATTTCCACTTCATAGTGTCTGGGACCGTATGAATGCTCCTCATAATTCCATCCGAGATCATCCATCACAAGCCATCCCCCCGGAGCGAGGAGCCTTTCCGCCAGCACTACGGCCAAGCCGTCGACCGACCATTCCTTAGCCCCGTCGAGAAAGATCAGGTCGTAGGCAGAAGCGAGGTCTCCGCCACTATTGAGGCGTCTTTCCAGTTGCACCTTCAGGAACCAGGTGTACGTGGAGAAACTTCGGTCGAGCACCACCAGATCAGTCAGGTCGGCTCTCTCCAGAGTCTCCTGCGCAGAGGGCTCTTTCCATTCCCTGCGGCATGAATCCACACTCGTGAGACATCCGGCTCCGTTGGCCCTGAGCGCGGCCGCGATGAAAACCGCGGAACCACCACGTGCTGTCCCCAGTTCCAGTACACGGGTGGGCCGCCACTGCCTGATGTGGTCGTACAACATGCGGCCGCGATGGGCCCGGATACGGGGTCCGGGCAGTTTATCGACGACAGCTCTTGCCTGCTCGAACTCCATGACTCCCCCAGACGGTCGTGGCTCATGGCTGCGAAGCCCCGGCGAACTCGGCGGACAGCAACGAACGAAGTCGCGTCCAGTGCGCCGCGCCGGAGAAGACAGCCGCAGCATGCTCGCCCGCGCGCCGACCGGCGGCCGATCGTTCATCCTCCCGCGAAGCGAATCGGCACAGCGCGTCAACCGCCTCCCGATAGCACCGGCGCGGATCGCGCGGGCCGGAAGGCTCCAGGGGGACGGTGGCACCCGCCTCACAGACGTGAATGTCAGGGGCGATACCGACCACATCGGTGGTGACCACCGGAACGCCGCACGCCATCGCCTCAGCGAGGCTCAGATTGAACGAATCGTGACGGCTGAGGTTGAGTTCCGCGTCCGAGACTTGCAGAACTTCGGTCACATCGCTGAGCAGCCCAAGCAATCGGATGTCAAGGGGTGACAGGTCCCTCGGGACACTGGGCGCGGGTCCGGCCAGAAGGAGAACCACGTTCCTCGAGTCGGCCAGGGAGGCCGCTCGGCGCGCGACACACAGGACGTCTTCCGACGCCTTCACCGGCCGCATGTTGCTGTGCATGGAAATGAGAAACGCGTCGGCAGGCAGCCCCAGTCTGCGCCGGGCAGCAGCACGGTCCACGGCCGACAGCGGGCGGTACCCACCGCCGAGGCAGGGCTTCAGCACGTCAATGGGCCGGTTGACCCCGTACTGGTCCGAGATTTCGGCGGCGAAGGATGAGGAGTAGGTGACGATACGCTCCACCCCCGGATCGCGGAGGAGACCGGTGGCAAGCTCTCTGAGCTGGGGGCCCACCTCCCAGATGTCGGAGCCGGCCGGGTTCAGCCAAAGCCTCACCGGTACACCGCTGCCACGCAGGAGAGCGGCGGCCATCAGTCCGGCCGCGCCATAGGGGAACAAATAGTGCGCCCATATGACGGGTTCATTTCCTTCGGCAGCGGACAACCGCGCTGCCCTCATCAAGGAATCCGCCAGTTCCAGCGGCAGCAGTACGGACTCGTTGGCGATGGCGGCACCGGCCCCTATGGCGCCAGACCTCACCGGGTCGTCTCGCCACGTCACCTCAACGTCCCCGCTTCCACCCCGTGCCCATGGGAAGGGTGTGACCGGCCCGACATAGGTGCATCTTCCGCCGTGCTCGGCGGCGTTCTGGAGACCGTTGCACATGATTCGGCCCGCACCGGCAAAGCCACTTGGGCCGCAAGCGATGATGTGGCTGCTCACACTCCACACCGCACAACACGCTCGATCTTCTCCGCAGAGCCGCGCATGTCGGGCTCGATCGGAAAATCAGCAGTGTCCTGGGTTGCCCGAGAAAACCATTCGACGGACTCGAGTATGCTCTGCAGAACGCTTTGCCTGGAGTATTCGGGGAGACTGAACTCAAGTATTCGGGCCTCGTCAGCACCGATCTGCTCTTCGTACCGTTTGGCAGGATGGTACGGGCCCACCACCGGGCTGTAAATTCCATGTTGGATGCGAATGATCTGCTGCATCGCCTTGCGCATGTCAGCCAGATACTCGATCGCCCGCCACAACTCCCCCCTCTGGGCGCTGCGAAATGCATACAACGCCCTTATCCAGAAGTAGCAGAAGTGTTCGTGGTACACCTTCGAGATATCGACGAACATCGACTTCGATTGTTCGACCAACGAAGTCATGTATCCATCCCGGTCCAGCACGATCCGGCTGGCAGACCTCATCGGATTGAGCTCGATTGTTTCCCTGGTGTTGACATTCATCTGACATACCGCAAGATCCGGCAGGACAGCGGTGATCGAGTGACCGAAGTGTGGGACGAAGACCGGACCGCGACGGAGTACCACATCACCGACCCAGGCGATCAGGGTGTCGGCAGCGTGGTTCACGGTAACGTCGCTGCCTGGTGCGATGAGGAAGAAGAGGTCGAGATCCGAGTGCTCATCGCGTTCATCACGTGCGTACGATCCCGCGATTGACGCGGATTCGATCCAAAGCGGCAGGTCTTCGCCGACAGTTCGCACAAGGCGATCCACCAGCCGCTCAAGAGAGTTGGACGGCATCAAGTCTCCTGGGGTGGTGCGTGGCTAGGGGAATTCCGCGACAGCCGATGCGAGGGCTCCGACATGATGAACGGCTTCGTCGCAATCATTCGGAACATGTATCAGGTGATCGCCCGCCGTCGTGTCCCGTCGTGGCACGTGCGTGATCACAGCTTTCCGATACCGCCTCTTCTCCTCGTTCAGCAGGCGCGCCAGAACAGACACCTCCAAGCGGCGCGTCTCCGCCTGGAGCACCAGGAAGCGGCCTTGGTTGTTCCGGTAGACCCGGCGACTTCTCGGGTCGCCCGGAGGATGGTCGTCCAGATCCGCGTAAAGCAACCTGATGATGTCTGACCTGCGCTCGTCCACATACGCGGTGAGAAGGCGCGAAAATGCCAGGTCATGATGTTCCTCCAGAAATGCCAGGAACACCCCGCCGAGAATGTTGATGTTCAGGCGCTGACAGATGTCCTCGCCTCGTGCAACGATGCCCGCCGCGGACGTCTCAGCCGTATCGCTCCAGGCGCGCACCAATCGCCTCATCGTTCCGCGATCCGGGACGAAGGCACTGTCCGGGCAGCGGTAACACGACCCTTCTCGCGTTGCGGCAGTAGGTTTGATGGCCACAGGCCAGCAGGCACGGGCCCGGTCATGAAGCTGCATCTTCGGCAGCCGCATCAAAGGGGGGTGCGTTCACCACCACGTACTGCGCCGTTCCTTCCATCGCATGTGTCGCCCCCTTGGGCACCAGGACGGCGTCCCCCGCGGCCGCCTGGAATTTCTCTGTGGCCACCGTGAAGGTGAGAGAGCCCTCGATGATGTAGTACGCCCGGTCACTGAGCCGGCTCACGGTCGGCGGGTGCACACCCCGCAAGGTTGCGACGGACAGACTGAAGGCCGACTTGGCCGCTCCGGTGATCAGGTTTGTGATCTCTACGTCCGCGAACCGGCGAATCACACCGTCTGAATGCGGAAAGTGGTACATGCTCATCCCTTTTTCGCCTGTTAAGTAAGCCTGCCCAGGATATCTTTGAACACCGTTTTTCGCACCCCATTCGAACAGAATGTGCGTTCGTACTCATGGGCGCGTCGGGACTCGGCCGACCGAACGATCATGGGCGATTTTCCCGTGAAACTGCTGCTAGACATCACGGTAATGACCAGATCGTCACCGTTCGTTCGTGTCCAGTGAAAGAATTCAGCCGGAATCTGGTAGCGCCTCCCCTGCTGCATCCGCTCTTCATTTCCGATCCTAACGGTGACACGCCGACCCGTAGATTGCGAAATGGAGACACCGGCGCCGTAGGACACCTCGTACAGCATGTAAGGGGCTGCCTCGTCGACCTCCACATCATATGTTTCGTTCACGAAACTGCCATGAAGAACCACGCTGTCCAGATGCCAGCCGTGTGAGTGGCAAATATCGGGCGGGTCCTGCGGACGAGAGAATTCCGGATGCCACACATGGATCGTGGTGTGGGTGCTCTTGCGGCGCGCAGCCGCAACGCCTTCCGATATGGGAATGTCTATGAATCCGAGCGGATGCCATCTGGCTACAAGGTCCTCCGCGTCAGCGCGGGCAACCAGCCTACGTGTTACCTGTGCGACTTCCTCCCAGTCGGCCTGCTCCTGGTTCATACTCGTCAGTTGCCGACGTAATCCCATGCTCCCCCACTCTCATCCCCATTGGGCCGCTTCTCCGGCCGGAGCCTCTCCCGAGCCGCCGAGAGAGCCAGGATCCCGTCTCTTGTCGGCCAGCTGTGCATGACGGTGTCTTCGTACTGGAAATAGGAGCCCCGATGCCACTTCATGAGTGCCCGGACGCCGTGAAGTATGGAGGGCTCGTATTCCCTTGACGACGCCGCTGATATTCCCAGCAGACAATAGGCGTCACCGAATCTTGTTATCGTATGCCCCATAGGCCGGTCAATCGTAGAGGCCCAGGTACCATCCGGCCGCTGGCTCTCTTTGATGAAATCGAGCGCTCCGCCGATGAAATCGAGCGCTCCGCCGATGAGATCGGCGGAATCGACCTGAGGCACCGCAGCCAATCGTGACAGCGTGAAAAGTACTATTCCGGTAATCGCCGCCCGCGAGCGATCACCTTTATGGGATCCCCATCCGCAGTCGTTGTTCTGTGTCGTCAGCAACCACTGCTGTGCGACTCGGATCGACTCCTGAATATTTTCTCGCTGATCGGGGAGCAGGGGAAGCACAGCGCCCAGGGCGATCAGACCGAAGCAGGTCGATGCGGTCCAGCTTGGTTCCCTGCCGGGTCTCCACGCCCATCCTGAACCAGGTTCCTGATGCAGGACCAGCCAGTTCGTGAGGTCAGTCATCTTGTCCCGGTAGAAACCATCACCGGTCGACTTATAACAGGCGCATATGGCCAGGAGTGCCTGCGCGGTGGCATCCGTAATCGACGGATCCCCCTTACCGACGATCGGAATCCCCCGGTCCTGGTTTCCGTGGTCGAGGACCCAGATCAGGGCACGTTGCCTCCAGAGAGCGGCGGCGTCCTCCCCCGCCTCGGCCATGGCCCAGAGCAGACCAGCGGTCGTCCACGTACAGCTCAAGGATCCCTCGTTGTCGGATGGGAGGCCGCCGTCCATGTTCTGCACCCGCTGGACCCACGCGCACGATCGTCGAACAACCGAGTCCACGTTCCGATAGTGCGGTTCCTCAGCTGCCTGAACCATTTCGTGAACCGGTTGGAGGGGGTTCCGGACCGGGCCCACGGCCTTGAGGGTGTCGACCTCCCGGCTCAGTGCCAGGTAGACCTTACGCAAGTCAAGGTGGAGTGGTTCCTTCCGATAATTCTTTTCCCACGTCCAGTGCTTGTCCCGGAGCTTGGCCACAGCGACACGGCGTTCCTGTGCAGGTTTTCCGGTCCATTCCCCAAGGGCGAACAACATCTCTGCCGCTTTACGATCATTCATCTTGAGCTGCTCGGCTACCACCCTTTCCAGGACATCAATGAACCCTCGGGCTCTCACTCCCGGAGCGGATCCCAGTCCGACCCTCTTGACCACCGCAGGAAGATCGATGAGAGGTGAATCCTCCAGCGCAGCCGCATATACCCCAGGCGAGATGAGCGCTTTCAGGGCCTCTATGTGTATATCGATGTTGTCGACAGCTGGAGTCTCTTCCATGCGGCTCTCGAGCTCCTGACGGGAGGTTACCCCACGACCCTACTCTTGTCTGCTCTTTATACCCGAAATCGTCGATGTTGGATTCCCTTCGTACTCAAAGTAGTCCGGTTCGTTCAAATTGTTCTCAAGGTGACCACCGGGGCGTTTGATGTTGCTGAGACAGAGCGCTGCATTTCCGCACGGTCGAGAAAGCTGTGACCAGCCACTACGGCATGTCTGACTCCCCATCTGCCGTCTCGAACGAGATCGGGAAGCGGTCATCGCCGGGCCCGCTCGGTCCCCGGTGAGCGCAAGTGCGCTCGGCAGGCGATCATGTCGGCGGCGCGGACACGGCCTGCCGGTCCGGCCGTCGCGGGGGCGTCGGGCACCGACTGTGCGGCAACCGGGACTAGGCGCTTTCTCCCGCAGTTCGACGAACCTTCCCGGCAATTCCCAGCCATTGCCTGGCACGTTGATTCCCGGGAGGCGCCTCCTTTCCAACTCCTCATGGAAGGGAACCCGAGAACATGCTCGCCAAGATCGCTGTACGTGCCCGTGCCCTACGCGGCCGCATCGGTCGGATGTCGACCCGTTTCGACATCGGCTGGATTGCCGGGGTCGCCATCAGGGCCCTGTGCGTCATGGCTCGCGTCGAGGCCGGGGACGGACTGGTGGACGCCGTGGTGGTGCTGCTCCTGCCGAATGTCCAGGACGGACTCACCATGCTCGTCCGTTACTTGGTCCGTGCCGGAAAGTCTCCGCGAGCCCGCGTGAAGAGGCCCCGCACCAATGCCCGCCGCCTCCGTCGCCGCAGGCACCCGTCTCAGGGTGATCGGAAGCGGTAGCCGGGCACGGCACAGCGGAGTTCGCATGCCCTGGCGGTCGGGAGGTGCCTGACGGTCAGGGGGTGCCGCACGTAGGTTCCGGCTTGGTCCCGGTGGCATCGGACAGCGGTCCGATGCCACCAACGGCCGTGATGAGAAAGGGCGCCCGGCCGGTGGGCTGCTCCAGCGGAGCCTGTTCGTTCTCCCGGAACCAGGCAATGGTCTGCTTCAAGCCGTCGATGACAGAGAATCGCGGTGCCCAGTCGAGTCGCCGCTGGGCGAGTGTGATGTCCGGGCAGCGAACGTCGGGATCGTCCGTGGGACGATCCACGAAGACTATGGGCGAGCTGGATCCCGTGAGGTCTCTGACCAGCTCGGCGATCTGCAGGACGGTCAGTTCCTCGGGGTTGCCCAGATTGACGGGGCCGGCGAGGTCCGAATGGAGCATCCGGACGACGCCCTCGACAAGGTCGTGCACATAGCAGAGCGAGCGGGACTGGGTGCCGGAGCCCGTAACAGTGATGGGCTTCCCGGCGAGCGCCTGGGTGATGAAGGTGGGTATCGCCCTGCCGTCGTCCTTACGCATCCGTGGTCCGAAGGTGTTGAAGATCCGGACGATGGCAGTGTCGACGCCCTGGCTCCTGTGACAGGCCATGGTCAGTGCTTCCGAGAAGCGCTTCGACTCGTCGTACACGCTGCGCGGGCCAACCGGATTGACATTGCCCCAGTAGGTCTCCGGCTGCGGATGCACCTGTGGGTTCCCGTATGTCTCGCTGGTCGATGCCAGCACGAATCGGGCCCCTTTGCGCCGAGCCAGATCCAGTGCGTGGAAGGTGCCTGAAGAACCGGCCTTCATGGTGGCCAACGGCATTCTCAGGTAGTCCGTCGGGGACGCGGGCGAAGCGAGATGCAGCACTGCGTCAACCGGGCCCGGCACATCGCAGCCGTCCGCGACGTCGGCCACTTTGACGGTCAGTCGCCCTGAAGCCGCGGACGACTTCAGGTTCTCCTTCCGGCCGGAGCTGAAGTCGTCCAGGCATACGACCTCCGTGCCGGCGCCCAAGAAATGGTCGCAGAGGTGGGACCCGAGAAACCCGGCTCCGCCTGTTATGACAATGCGTGTGAATTTCACCTGTGTAGTCCTCGGATCGCACGCCCGGATCAATACGAAGATCAAGAACAAGGCCATCGCCCTGGACCTGGAACGCAAGGAGTCACTCATCCGCCTTGTCCCGCGGGGACTGGCAGTCGTCGCGCACACCACCCACGGACCGGTCCGCCCGGCCGAGAGGGGCGGCGGCGAGAACTGGCTCCGCCGGCAGCTCGCCACGCTCCTCAGCATGCACGAGTGGTTCTCAGAACAGCGCAGTCCGGTACCCCGCTTCCTCATTCGCGACCAGCCGTCCCAGGTCTACTTCCCCGAGGGCGCCCCGTCGGCACCACATTGGCCGGACCCGACAGAACCGCCCTGCTCGAGAGCGATCTGAATGATCTCCAGTCGGATCTGGTCCCGTGCGGCGTCGTGGAGGGGAGGTCGCGCAGGCCGGTGGAGCGGGCGGCGCGAACGCGGTCCTCGGCTCAGACGCGCTGCCGGTGGCGCGGCTCCGGTTCGGCGATCGGGACGTCCTTGGTGTTGGTGGCGAAGCGGGTCAGGCGTATCCCGTCGGCGTCGGTGTAGCGGAGTTGGGCACCGGGATGCGGGCCCTCCATGCACACGATCAGCCGCGCCCCCATCGGCCACTCCTTCAGACGGTCACCGGCGGGTTCGGCCACCCGGGCGCCGTCGTTCTTGGGCAACTGGCCAGGGCCGGCCGGGCCGGCCTCGATGTGGTCGGCGCCCGTGACGGAGTCGGCGTTGCCGGGTCGCGACAGGCCCACGACCGGCTCCCCAGAACCGCCGGCTCCGTGGTCGACGAACCCCGTCAGCGGGTCGTGCTCAAACGTTTCCTTGCAGGTCGCTGCCGCATCCTGCTTCTCGGACTGCGCGATCACGAGGACGCCATCGAGGTCCACGGTCACCTGCCCGCCCGCGTCGGGTGCCCGCCGGCCGGCCAACTGCCGGACATGCGCGCGGGCCTGCCGAAGTGCGGCCGACACGCGCTTCCCGCCGCCAGCGAGCACGCCGATCAGCCGGGACAACGTCGGGTCGGAGGCGACCCCGACAGGCCCGGGGTATCCGGCCTGGCGGCCGCGTCCGCTTGCCCCTCGGGGTCCCGGCCGTACCGCTCGGGCCAGTGCTGCCGCGCGCCCCCGGGGCCCGAGCAGGCCCCGCAAGGCCCGCCGTCGCCTCGGGGACGGCGCACTCGCCGCGTTGCCGGGCCCGGCTCACCGTCCCGGAAGGCACGCCGCGCTTACGCCAAGGCGCGTCGACCGGGACCGGCGCGGCACGTGAGGGCGGTCCCGCCCCGCCGGAGGGCGCACCGCGTCATCCCAGGCGCGTCACGGACCGTCCGGGTCCGCCCGGTTCAGGGCGGGGCGGGGAGTCGCGCCCGCTGTCATCAGGTAGTCCGCGGCGGACGTGTCCGTCACCAGGCTGGTGACGAGCCCGGACCGCAGCACCGCGTCGATGGCCGCGGCCTTGCGCTGTCCGCCCGCGATCGCCACGACCTCGGGGATGCGCCGCAGCCGGTCGGCCTCGACGGTGATGCACCGCTCGCCCAGGTCACGGCCGACCCGCCGCCCCTCGGCGTCGAAGAGGTGCGCGGACATCTCGGCGGCGACACCGAGGGTGGCGTAGTGGGCGCGCTCCTCCTCGGTGAGCATGTCGTGCACCGTCGAGATGCCGGGCTCCCAGGAGCCGATCGACACGCAGGCGACCGTGACCTTGTCGAAGTACTCGAAGGCACGGGCGATCCCGGTCTGGCTGCGCAGCGCGGCCGCGGTGGCCGCGTCGGGCAGCAGCATCGGCGCGTAGATGGGGTGGGCGTCGCCGCCCGACACCTGCGCGGCGCGGCGTACCGCCTCCACCGACCCGCGCTCCGCGGTCCCGGCGTCGTACACGCCCGTCAGCTGCACCACCGTGCACGGCGGGAGCCGGTCGAGCGCCGCCGCCATGTGGATGGTGGAGCGGCCCCAGGCCAGGCCCAGCACATCGCCCTCGTTGACCAGCTCACCGAGCAGGTCGGCGGCGACTTCACCGAGGTTCTCGGGGTCCGGCGACTCCTCGGCATCCGCCGGGGACTCGACCACGACGGCGTGCCGCAGGCCGTAGCGGGCGCGCAGCGCGTCGGAGCGCTCCGCGTCCAGCTCGGCGGGCACCCGGATCTCGATCCGCACGAGATCCCGTTCGAGCGCGGTCTCCAGGACCCGGGCCACCTTGAAGCGGCTGACGCCGAACTCCTCGGCGATCTGGATCTTGGATTTGCCCTCGAGGTAGAAGCGGCGGGCCATGGCCGCCGCCTGCACCAGCTCAGCGGGTCCCATCCGCATGGCTGACCGGCCCGCCGACATACCCGACACGGCGATCTCCTCACTGCTGTTCACACTCTGGATTCGCCGTTCATCCTCGCAGATCCGGCGTACTTGATCAGCCCTGATGGGCGCCGTTCACGTTCCCTTTGGTCAGTGGTCGCACGCCCACGCCGCATGGGCCGTCGCGCCCTGAGCCTGGGTGCGCAATGCACGTACCGCCTGGGCCGGATCCGCGGCCCCGTACACGGCCGAACCGGCGACGAAGACGTCCGCGCCCGCCTCCGCGCACCGTTCGATGGTGGACGCCGACACACCGCCGTCGACCTGAAGCCAGAGCTCGAGGCCGTGCTTGCTGATCAACTCTCGGGTGCGGCGGATCTTCGGCAACATGATGTCCAGGAACGCCTGGCCGCCGAAACCGGGCTCGACCGTCATGATCAGCAGCATGTCGAGCTCGGGAAGCAGGTCCTCGTACGGCTCGATGGGGGTCGCGGGCTTGAGCGCCATGGAGGCGCGGGCGCCCTTGGCCCGGATCTCGCGGGCGAGCCGCACCGGCGCGGCGGCCGCCTCGACGTGGAAGGTGACGGAACCGGCACCCGCTTCCACGTACTGGGGTGCCCACCGATCGGGGTCCGCGATCATCAGATGGCAGTCCAGCGGCGTGTCCGTCGCACGGGCCAGGGACTCTACGACCGGCACACCGAGCGTGAGGTTCGGAACGAAATGGTTGTCCATGACGTCGACATGGAGCCAGTCCGCGCCCTCCACCGCCTGTGCCTCCTCGGCAAGACGGGCGAAGTCCGCGGACAGAATGCTGGGGTTGATCTGCACGGCCATGCCCCAAGCCTGCCATGCCCCGGGCCGGTTGCTCTCCTCGGTCCGGTTCCTGGACCGTACCTGAGACATACCGGTGCCCTGCCTGCGCCATACATGCGCCATACATGCGTGCCCGAGCCGCACCGGGGCGGCACCCGGACCGTAGCGCGGGTGTCGCGCCCCGCACGGTCCGTGTGCCGCCGGGTTCTTCAGCTGCGGGCGAAGGCCAGCAGGTCGGCGTCGAAGACGTCCTTGAACGGGGCGACCATCGACAGGCCGTGCGGGGCACCGGGATACACCTTCAGCGTGGCGTCCTTGACGATTTTCGAGGACTTCTCCGCGGCCGCGACGATGGGCACGATCTGGTCGTCGTCGCCGTGCGCGATCAGGGTGGGGACGTCGAACCGCTTCAGGTCCTCGGTGAGGTCGGTCTCGGAGAACGCCTTGACGCAGTCGTACGAGCCCTTGATCCCCACCTGCAGGGACCACAGCCAGAACGCGTCCCGCGTGCCCTGGGACACCTGCGAACCGGGCCGGTTGGCACCGTAGAAGGGCGCACTGAGGTCCTTGTAGAACTGCGAGCGGTCGGTCGCGACGCCCTTGCGGATCTCGTCGAAGACCTCCAACGGCAGCCCCTCGGGGTTCGCTTCCGTCTTGAGCATCAGCGGCGGGATCGCGCCGAGGAGGACGGCCTTGGCGACCCGTCCGGTGCCGTGGCGGCCGATGTAGCGCGTCACCTCGCCACCACCGGTGGAGTGGCCGACCAGGATCACGTCGCGCAGATCGAGGGCCTCGATCAACTGCGCCAGGTCGTCCGCGTACGTGTCCAGGTCGTTTCCGTCCCACGGTTGACCCGAGCGTCCGTGGCCGCGGCGGTCGTGCGCGATCGCGCGGAAGCCATTTTCGGCCATCATGCGGACCTGGGGATCCCAGGCGTCGGCGTTCAGCGGCCAGCCATGGCTGAACACGACCGGCTGCCCCGTACCCCAGTCCTTGTAATAGATTTCCGTGTCATCCTTCGTGGAAATGAAAGGCATGGCATATTTCTTTCGATCGAGTTACGTGCGGGATCCCTGATCGGCTGAAATGCATGACGGGAATTTCACGCTACCCGACATGCCGCTTTTCCGCGCGGTACGCCTCCAGCAGGCGGAGCCACACCTCGCTCGCGGTGGGGTAGCTGGGCACGACATGCCACAGCACGGGAAGCGGCACTCTCGCGACGATGGCCGTCGTGGCGGAGTGGACGAGTTCCGCGACGCCCGAGCCGACGAACGTCGCGCCCACCACCGTGTCGGTACCCCGGTCGACGACCAGTTTGGCGCGCCCGAGGTAGTCCTCGCGCAGCACGTACGTGCCGGCCAGCGCGGCCATGTCGTACTCGACCGTCGCCACGTCGAGTCCCGCCGCACGCGCCTCCCGCTCGGTCATGCCGGCCGATCCGACCTCCGGGTCGGTGAAGGTCACCTGCGGGTTGCCCCGGTGTCCGTCGGCGGAGCCCGGCACGCCGCTCCCCGCTCCGTCCACCCGCCCTTCCGTGGCACGGGCGGCGATCACCTCACCGGCGATCCGCGCCTGGTACTTGCCCATGTGGGTCAGCAGCGCGCGTCCGCAGACATCACCGACCGCGTACAACCAGTGCCCGTCCACCGCCCGTACGGCCTGCTCGTCGTCGACCTCCAGAAAGCCGCCGTCGGGGCATCCCACCGACGACAGGCCGATGTCCTGGGTGTTCGGCGTACGGCCGGTGGCGAGCACCAGTTCGTCGGCGACGAGCGTGCTCCCGTCGTCCAGCCGGACGGTGACCTCGCCGCCGTGCGGCAGCCCGACTCCCGTGTCGCGGGGCTCGTCGCGCCGCACCTCGGTGACCGACCTACCGGGAAGCAGCCGCACCCCCGCGGCCGTCAACTGGTCACCCACCATGCGCCCGGCGAAGGGTTCCGCCCGGGCCAGCAGGCCGGCGCGCCGGTACACGATGCTCAACTCCTCGACGCCCAGCGGCTTCAGCCAGGTCGCCGCCTCGCACGCGACCACCCCACCGCCCAGCACCACGACCCGGCGTGGCACCTCGTGCAGATTGGTGACGTCGCGGGAGGTCCAGGGGCGTGCCTCGGTCATGCCGGGGATCGTCGGCACGGTGGTGCAGGAGCCCGTGTCGATCACCACCGCGTGCCGTGCGGTCAGCACCCGGGTGGCGCCGGCCGCCGTCTCCACCGCCACCGCGCGCTCCCCGGCGAGCCGCCCGTACCCGCGCACCACATCGATGCCGACGCCGAGCGCCCAGCCGATCTGCGAGGAGTCGTCGAGGCCGTTCACGACGGTGTCACGGCGGGCCAGTACCGCCCGCACGTCCAGCTCGCGCCCGGTCAACAGCGAGGACACACCCGGCACATGCCGTCCGCCGTCCAGCACCTCGGCCGGGCGCAACAGGGCCTTGCTGGGCATGCAGGCCCAGTACGAGCACTCGCCGCCCAGCAACTCCGCCTCGACCAGCACCGCGTCCAGACCGGAGAACTGCGTGGCGTACTGAGCCGCGTTCTCCCCGGCCGCGGCGCCGCCCAGGACGATGACGTCCCACTCGGAACGATCGGGATCCACACGCGCTGCCATCATTCACGCCCTCAATTACGAGAATGGTGAACCCGGAGGATTCGGCGATGGCTCTCGTATTGCGCTCGGACGGGGGTTACCACTCCACTCCTCGTCCTGCTCCGCTCCGGCCTTTTCTCCGAATACGAGAAAGGGTACGCCTCCGGGCTGTTCTCGGCGCTGGGAGAGGTCACGCCGTCCGGCGGATCAGCGCCAGATACATGGCGTCCGTACCGTGCAGATGCGGCCACAGCTGGATGTCGGGGCCGTCGCCCAGCGCCGGTACGCCGGGCAGGAGCGGGCGGGCGTCGAGGAGTTCGGCGGAGCCCGTGTCGTAGTGCTTGAGGACGTCGTCCACGACCGCGCGGGTCTCGGCGAGGTGCGGCGAGCAGGTCGCGTACCCGACGACGCCGCCGACCCGCACGGAGTCCAGCGCCGTCCGCAACAGCCCGCGCTGGAGGGGCGCGAAGCCGTCCAGGTCCTCGGGACGGCGCCGCCAGCGGGCCTCGGGACGGCGGCGCAGGGCGCCAAGACCCGTGCAGGGCACGTCCATGAGCACCCGGTCGAAGGTGCCGGGCAGCCACGGCGGACGGGTGCCGTCGGCGGCGATGACCTGGTAGGGGCCTGGATTGCCCGCGAGTGCCTTCGCCACCAGGCCCGCCCGGTGCGGCTGCTTCTCCGCGGCGAGCAGCGCGGCGCCGCGCTCGGCGGCCAGTCCGGCGAGCATGGCGGCCTTGCCGCCGGGGCCCGCGCAGCCGTCCAGCCACGCCTTGTCCCGGCCGTCGAGCGGCGCGTTCGCGAGCGCGAGCGCCACCAGCTGGCTGCCCTCGTCCTGGACGCCCGCACGCCCCTCGCGTACGGCGTCGATGGCACCCGGCTCGCCGCCCTCGCTGAGCCGCACGGCGTACGGCGACCAGCGTCCCGGCAGCACGGACTCCTCCCCGAGGACGCCGAGGAGTTCGTCGGCGGTGGAACGCCCGGGCCGCGCCACGAGCGTCACCTCGGGCCGTTCGTTGTCGGCCTCGAGCAGGTCCTCGATCCCGGCACGGCCGCCGCCCAGCGCGTCCCACAGCGCCGAGACGACCCAGCGCGGGTGCGAGTGCACGACGGCGAGGTGGTCCTCGGGGTCCTCGTCGTAGGGCGGCGCGACCTGCTCCAGCCAGGCGTCGAGATCCTGCCGGGCGACCTTGCGCAGCACGGCGTTGACGAACTTGGCGCGCCCGTCGCCGAGTACGACGCGGGCGAGTTCGACGGAGGCGGACACGGCGGCGTGCGTGGGGATGCGCGTCCCGAGCAGCTGATGCACGCCGAGGCTGAGCACATCGAGTACGGGCGGATCGACTTCTCGCAGCGGCCGGTCCACGCACGCCGCGATGACGGCGTCGTACGTCCCCTGCCGGCGCAGCGTCCCGTACACCAGCTCGGTGGCCAGCGCCGCGTCCCGCCCGTCGAACTTTTCCGGTCCCTCCTTCTCGCGCGCCTTCCGCAGCAGCGGCGGCAGCACGAGGTTCGCGTACGCGTCGCGCTCGTCTACGGCCCGCAGCGCCTCGAAGGCGAGCATGCGGACCGGGTCCTTCTGGGGGCGGCGGTAGGGCTTGCCGGGCTTGCGCGGCCCGCGGGACTGCTCAGTCACGAAAAAGGTGCTCCGGATCCTGGATGGTTCGACCCCTCCAGCCTACTTCCGGACGGACGTCGCCGGCCGGACGGCCCAGGTGTCCCGGTCGGCCGGCCCGGCCGCCGC
The DNA here is from genome assembly GCF_055656965.1 of Streptomyces sp. NPDC111656. Taxonomy (NCBI): domain Bacteria; kingdom Bacillati; phylum Actinomycetota; class Actinomycetes; order Kitasatosporales; family Streptomycetaceae; genus Streptomyces; species Streptomyces sp. NPDC111656. Next base: position 447,433 of record NZ_JBVKCA010000006.1, on the reverse strand, counting down.
TCAGCCGCCCGGGATCACCAGTCCCGTCTCGTACGCGATCACGACCGCCTGGGCCCGGCTGTCCAGGCCGAGCTTGGTCATGGTGCGGTTGAGGTGGGTCTTGACGGTGGCCTCGCTGATGCCGAGGCGATGGGCGATCTCCAGGTTGGACAGGCCCCGGGCGGTCAGCTTCAGCACCTCGACCTCGCGCGAGGTCAGCACGCCCAGGTCGGGTGGCGCGGCGTCCCGCGCGGGCCCGTGCTGCCGGGCGAAGGCCTCGATCAGGCGGCGGGTGATGCTGGGCGCGAAGAGGGCGTCGCCGCCGTCGACCGCGGCCACCGCGGCGAGCAGCCGCTCGGGCCCGGAGTCCTTCAGCAGGAACCCGCAGGCCCCGGCCCGCAGGGCTCCGTACACGTACTCGTCGAGGTCGAAGGTGGTCAGGATCAGGATGCGCGGCGCCCGGTCGGGGGCCTCGGCGAGGATGCGCTCGGTGGCCTCGATGCCGTTCACACCGGGCATGCGGATGTCCATGAGGATCACGTCGGGGCGGGTCCTGGCGGCCAGCCGCACGGCCTCCGCGCCGTCCGCCGCCTCCCCCACGACCTCGAAGCCGGGCGCGGCGTCCAGCAGGCCCACGAGCCCGGCGCGGATGAGGAACTGGTCGTCGACGACGAGCACTCTGGTCATCTCGTACGGTCGTCCCCCCGCCAGGTGGCCGATGCCGAGGTCGGCAGGGCCAGCTCGACCGCGAAGCCTCCCTCGGCGCGCGGGCCGAGGCTGAGTGTCCCGCCGTAGAGCTTGGCCCGCTCGCGCATGCCGATCAAGCCGTGCCCGGTGCCCCTCGGGACCTTGTCCGAAATCACCCCCTCCCCGTCGTCCGTGACGGAGACCGTCAACTCGTGCCGCCCGTAACCGAGTGCCACGCGCGCGTGTGCCCGTCCGGCGTGCTTGAGGACGTTGGTGAGGGCCTCCTGGACGACGCGGTAGGCGCACAGCTCTACGCCCGGCGCGAGCGGGCGGGGTGTGCCCTCGACGGCCAGCTCGACCGGGACGCCACCGGCCCTGACCCGGTCGACCAGCTCCGCCAGCCGGGCCAGGGTGGGCATCGGAGCCCCGTCGGGTGCCCGCGGGTCCTCCTCGCGAAGCAACTGGAGCATGCGTCTGAGCTCCTCCAGCGCCTCGCCGCTGCTGTCCGCGATGGTGCCCAGCGCGCCACGGGCCTTGGCCGGATCGGAGTCGAGGACGAACCGGGCCAGGCCCGCCTGCACGGAGATCACCGACATGTGGTGGGCGACCACGTCGTGCAGCTCCCGCGCGATCCGCCCACGCTCGTCGGCGACCGCACGCCGGGCCCGCTCGTTCTGCTCCTCACGCAGTCTGCGGGTGAGTTCGGCGGAGTGCCGGGTCAGGGTGCCGAACCGGACCAGCACCGAGCAGTACAGCAGCGCCTGCCCCAGGACGACCGCCATCGACGGGCTGTGGCCGACCAGTCCGCCGTAGCCCCAGACGGCGACCGCGCAGGCCGCGCAGGCGACGGCGATCCGGGGCGGACGGTGCGCCGCGACCGTGTAGAGGGCGAGCATGGGGCCGAAGAAGCACGCCACGGGCCAGTAGCCGAAGGTGACATAGGCGACCGAGGCGGCCTGTACGGCGGCGAAGACGGTGAGCGGCCACCTGCCGCGCAGGGCGACCGGCAGTTGCGCGAGGGCGATCAGGACGTGGGCACGCCCGTCGGGTTCGGGCCAGCCCTGCGCCGCCCTCGACACATGCGCCAGCGGCATGGCCACCCCGGTCATGGCGAGCGCGATCAGTGTGTCGACGACGAACGGCCGGGGCGTCCTCAGGCGCATCGCCGCAGCCTAGCCCCGGATCCCGGACGGTACGTCAACTTCCCGTGCTACCACGGGAGTTGTACAACCTCACGGCTACCGCGCTCGGTGCTGCGGGAGTTCCACCCGCCGCGGGACGCGGCGGCCGTGGTACCGCTCCTACCGTCAGGCACAGCGGCACCGCCGATCGAGCGGAGCCACACGGCCCGTGGGCTGTTCGGGGTTCCCGGCCGGGGACCCGGCCCAGGGCCTGAAGGAGCCCGCATGACCCTGCGCAAGCACATCGCCCTGGCCACGGCCGCCCTCGCCCTGGGCAGCGGCCTCGCCGTACTGCCCGCGACCGGGGCGTCGGCGACGACGTACACCTGCGACTACAGCACCGACGGCTACTGGGCATACGCCGGCCACTACTCGGGGACCACCGTGCAGCCTTCGAGCACCGGGGTGTCGTCCGCGGGCATCGAGGCACAGTGCCTGCTCGACCTGGCGGGCTTCAGCCCCGGCACCATCGACGGGGTCTTCGGCACCAAGTCCCAGGCGGCGGCCGCGGACTTCCAGCGGCTGGCCAACAAGTACTACGGGGTCACCCTCACGGTGGACGGCAAGGTCGGCCCGAAGACCTGGCCGGTGCTGCGCGCCCACGCCTTCTGATCCCTCCCGGCCGACCGGGAGGGACGATGGCCCGCACCCACGGGGGAGGTGCGGGCCATCGCCGTACGACCGCGTGTCAGGCCCCGAGCCGCTCCCCGGAGGCGATGCGCACCCCACGGGCCCAGTCGGCCGCGCGCATCGGCTTCTTGCCCTGGGCCTGGACCCAGAGCAGTTCCACGGCGTACGAGCCGGTCCCGACGTACACGTTGTTCTTGCCCACGGACAGTTCGCCCGGGGCGAGGTCGGTGCGCTCGGGCACGGGTGTGGCGTGGATGAGCTTGAGCCGCTCGCCGCGGAAGACGGTCCAGGCGCCGGGCGCGGGCGTGCACCCGCGCACCATCCGGTCGACACGCAGCGCCGGTGCGGACCAGTCGACGTGGGCGTTCTCGACGGTGATCTTCGGCGCCAGGGTGATGCCGTCGGCAGGCTGCGGTACGGCCTTCAGGGTGCCGTCCTCGATGCCGTCCATGGTCGCGACGAGCAGGCCGGCACCGGCGAAGGCGAGCCGGGTGAGCAGGTCACCGCTGGTGTCGGTGCGCCGGATCTCCTCGGTGACGGTCCCGTAGACCGGCCCCGAGTCGAGCCCCTCCTCGATGAGGAAGGTGGAGGCGCCGGTGATCTCGTCCCCCGCCATGATCGCGTGCTGCACGGGGGCGGCGCCGCGCCAGGCGGGCAGCAGGGAGAAGTGCAGATTGACCCATCCGAGGGCGGGCACGTCGAGGGCGACCCGAGGCAGCAGCGCCCCGTACGCCACCACGGGGCAGGCGTCGGGCCCGATCTCCCGCAGCCGGGCCAGGAAGCCCTCGTCCCGCGGCTTGACCGGCTTCAGCACCTCGATGCCGGCCTCCTCCGCCCGCTCGGCGACCGGACTCGCGACAAGCCGCCGGCCCCGGCCGGCGGGCGCGTCGGGCCGCGTGACCACGGCGGCCACCTCGTGCCGCCCGGAGGCGATCAAGGCGTCCAGTGCGGGAACGGCGACCTCGGGGGTACCTGCGAAGACGAGCTTCATGGGTGGCGGCTGGCCTCTCGGGCGGGAACGCTTCAGGGCCCTGCACACCCGCCGGTCCGGACGGGGTACGGGGCAGCGCACCAGTCTATGCGGCGCGACGGCTCGACGGCCCGGGGGTTCGACGGGCGACACATCCAACGCACGAACGCACGAACACACAAACACACGGACAAGCACCGACGGCCGAGGCGAGACAACGGCGCACCGGGGGCGTACGCCCCCGGACGCGCCCTGTGAATATGCCCTTACGCCCCCGCAGCGTGACCACTCACCCGCAAACGCGTTGGTCAAGAGAGAGTTGACCACAACGGGCCGCGATCACGGCCCGATCCTTTTCAACGCCGGTTCGAGAGGCTTGTTCATGGCCGACCACGCAACCCACGACGCCCAGGCTCGGGCCAGCCTGCACTTGCTGGTGCGGGACATCGAGCGGGTCCGCCGGCAGGTGGACGCACTGCGCACGCTCACCGCACAACTGGGCAACGTCTACCGCCCGCGCCGCTCCGGCCCCTCCGCGGGCTTCGTCGTCTACGGACGCGCCCCCGCCCCGACCGTCCGCCTCGCCCAGGAGCTGCGGGACAGCGTCGAGACCCTGGTCACGGCCGCCGTGGACTTCGACCGCTCCCTGGGCTTCTCCTGGGACGCCGTGGGCTCCGCCCTCGGGGTCACCAAGCAGGCGGTGCACCGCCGTTACGGCGCCCGCCGCGCCGCCGCGCAGGCCGCCGCCGAGGCCGAGCGCTCCACGGAGACCTCGGGCACCCGCACGGTCGCCGTCAACACGGGCATCCCCACGGTGCCGACGGTCCCCGCCGCCCGCTCCATGCCGACCCAGCCGACCGCGGGCAGCCCCACCCTCCGCGACGAGGTCAGGCCCACGGCGTTCCCGGGCCCCCGCAACGGCTGACCCCACCTCTCGCCTGCCTCCCGGCACCATCGAAGCCGGGAGGCGGCCCAGGTCGGGGCGGCCCGGACGGGGGTGGACCGACGCTCGTCACCCGATGCCCGACCGACACTCGTCACCCGATGTCCGGCGGATCGATCCGAATCCGTACGGGCTCACTCCCGCCCCGCGCCATCCGCGCCGCCTGGGCGGCCTTCAGCGCGGCCGCCAGCGCCGCCCCGCTCCCCGGCGGCACCCGAACGAGCGCCCGCTCCCACTGCTCACCCGGCGGCGGCGCCCCCACCCGCCGCGGCCCCCCGGCCTGCGTGACGGGCAGCGGCACCGGCCCCAGCACCTCCGCATCGCCCGGAAGCTCGACCACGGCGAGGAACTCGGCGAGCGCCTCCGTCGTACCCGACACGGCAGCCATCCGGGACACCGGCGGAAACCCGAGCTCGGCCCGCTCGGCGAGCTCCCGCACCGCGTGCCCGACGGGATCCCACCGCACGAGCGCCTGCACGGGCCGCAGGGTCGGCTCCGCGACGACCACGACCGTGCCCCCCGCCCCCTGCCCGCGGACCAGCGCCGCCGCGCCGATCCACCGGCGCAGCGCGTCCTCGCCGGCCCGCAGATCGGGCCGCGACAGCATCGTCCAGCCGTCGAGCAGCAACGCGGCCGCGTACCCGCCCTCGGCGACGGGCTCGGCCCCCGGCGTGCTCACGACGAGCGCGGGCGCACCCGGGACCGTGTCGAGCACCTGCTCGCGTCCCGACGTCCGCACGGGCACGGCCGGAAACGCCCGCCCCAGCTCCTCAGCGGTCCGCCGCGCGCCCACGACCTGGGCCCGCAGCCGGAACCCACCGCACTCGGGACAGTGCCAAGCCGCCTCGTCCCGCCCGCACCACGTGCACAGCAGCGCCCCGGCGTCCCGCGCCTCCAGCGGTCCCGCGCAGTGCCGGCAGCGAGCCGGAGCCCGGCACTGCGCACAGGCCATCCGCGGTACGTACCCACGCCGCGGCACCTGCACCAGTACGGGCCCGTGCCGCAGGCCGTCCCTCACCACCTGCCAGGCGAGGGTCGGCAGCCGGGCGGCCCGCGCCGCCTCGTCCCGCGCGAGATCCCCGTCCCCCACGGTCCGCACCAGCGGCGCGCTCGCCCGCACCTGCTCCCGCTCGGCGACCAGCGGCAGCGCCCACCCGCTCTCGACCAACTGCGCCGCCTCGACCGTGCAGCCCCAACTCCCCAACAGAAAAGCGCACTTGTCATGGGCGGCCCGCAGCAGCAGCACTTCCCGGGCATGCGGCTGCGGCGCGTGCAGCTCGCTGTGGCTGTCGTCGCCGTCGTCCCAGATGACGACGAGTCCCAGATCCCGTACGGGCGCGAACATGGCGGCCCGGGTCCCCACGACGGCCCGCACGGACCCACGCCGCACGGCCAGCCACTCCCGGTAGCGCTTCTCGGGCCCGGCCTCGGCCGTGAGCACCGCGTGCTGCCCCTCCCCCAGCACGGCGGACAGCGCGGCATCCACCCGTGTGACGGCCCGGCCGTCCGGCACGACGACGAGCGCGCCCCGCCCCGAGGCGAGCGTCGCGCCCACGGCGCTGGCGATCTCCTCGGCCCAGCCGGGCCCCGGCAACGCGTTCCACACGGCCCGCGGTGCCCCGCCCGCGGCGAGCGACTCGAGAAAGGCCGCCCCCCGCCCGTATCGCGTCCAGGAACCGGTCGCGGGTATGCCGGGCGGAGGAAGCGGCGCGGGCGAGGGCTTCTGTTCGGCCCGCGCGTTGCGCGGCGGGACCGCGAGCTGCAGCACGTCCGCGAGGCTCCCCGCGTACCGGTCGGCGACGGCGCGCGCGAGTCCCAGCAGCTCGGGCCCGAGCACGGGCTCGGGCGACACGACCTGCGCGAGCGCGGCGAGCGGCCCGGAGTAGTCGGACTCGGCGAGCCGCTCGACGAGGAACCCGTCGATCAGCCCTCCGCCCTCACGGCGGCCCTCCCGCACCCGGTGCCGGCCGGCCCCGAACCGCACCCGGACCCGCACGCCCGGCTGTGCCTCGGCGTCCAGCTCCTCGGGCACGGCGTAGTCGAAATACCGGTCGAGGTGCAGCACACCCTTGTCGACGAGGACCCGTGCGACAGGCAGCTCCTCGGCGAGCTTCGCCCCCCGCCACGTGCGCGGCTTCGCCTTGGGCGCCCTGGCCTGCCGCACCCCTTCCCGAATCAACGCAAGCTGCTCGGGCGGCGCACCCTCCGCGCCACCCTCACCCCACCCGTTCGCGCTGCTCACAGCAACATTCCTACCAGACCCCACTGACACCGCCGCGCGCCCGAGATCAGACCGGCCACGGATCACGAACGCCCCGAGGGCGCTTCTGCCATGGGCCACTCGGCCATACCGGTCCAAGGACCGGCAGCAGGATTCGAACCTGCGAGGGGATCACCCGGAAGTACCCGCGGCCATCGCACCGGACGCCACGACGTCAGTTCTCCCGAGTTCCAAGCGGCAGCGGACCATGATCCAGAATCACCGCGCGCCCTGGGCGCACTCCACCGAAGTAACCGCGGCCATCGCACCGGGAGACCTCGACCCTACGAACCCCGACCCCACCCGCACCACCGATTTACCCACCGGCCGCGACCGGCCCCCGCGGACTCCCGCCGGGAAACGGTGAGGCCCGGCGCCCCCGAAGGGGTACCGGGCCTCACCGCGCAGGCGTTGCTTACAGACCGACGGCCTTGCGCAGGGCCTCCACGCGGTCCGTGCGCTCCCACGTGAAGTCGGGCAGCTCGCGGCCGAAGTGGCCGTAGGCGGCCGTCTGGGAGTAGATCGGGCGCAGCAGGTCGAGGTCACGGATGATGGCCGCCGGGCGGAGGTCGAAGACCTCGGCGATGGCGGTCTCGATCTTCTCGGCGTCGACCTTGGCGGTGCCGAAGGTCTCGACGAAGAGACCGACCGGCTCGGCCTTGCCGATGGCGTAGGCGACCTGGACCTCGCAGCGGGAGGCGAGGCCCGCGGCGACGACGTTCTTGGCGACCCAGCGCATGGCGTAGGCGGCGGAGCGGTCGACCTTGGACGGGTCCTTGCCGGAGAAGGCGCCGCCGCCGTGGCGGGCCATGCCGCCGTACGTGTCGATGATGATCTTGCGGCCGGTGAGGCCGGCGTCGCCCATCGGGCCGCCGATCTCGAAGCGGCCGGTCGGGTTCACCAGGAGGCGGTAGCCCTCGGTCTCCAGCTTGATGCCGTCGTCGAGGAGGGCCTTGAGCTCCGGCTCGACCACGAACTCGCGGATGTCGGGGGCGAGGAGGGAGTCGAGGTCGATGTCCGACGCGTGCTGCGAGGAGACGACGACCGTGTCCAGGCGGACCGCCTTGTCACCGTCGTACTCGATGGTGACCTGGGTCTTGCCGTCGGGACGGAGGTAGGGGATCGTCCCGTTCTTGCGGACCTCGGAGAGGCGGCGCGACAGGCGGTGCGCGAGGTGGATCGGGAGCGGCATCAGCTCCGGGGTCTCGTCCGTCGCGTACCCGAACATCAGGCCCTGGTCGCCGGCGCCCTGCTTGTCGAGCTCGTCCTCGTCGCCCTCGACCCGGTTCTCGTACGCCGTGTCGACACCCTGCGCGATGTCGGGCGACTGCGAGCCGATCGACACCGAGACACCACAGGAAGCTCCGTCGAAGCCCTTCTTCGACGAGTCGTAACCGATCTCCAGGATCTTGTCGCGGACCAGCTGGGCGATCGGCGCGTAAGCCTTGGTCGTGACCTCGCCGGCCACGTGCACCAGGCCGGTCGTGATCAGCGTCTCCACGGCGACCCGGGACGTCGGGTCCTCGCGCAGAAGCGCATCGAGAATGGTGTCGCTGATCTGGTCAGCGATCTTGTCGGGGTGACCCTCGGTCACGGACTCCGAGGTGAACAGGCGACGGGACACTACGCTCCCTGTGGTTGCAGCGGCTGCTGGCTGATCATTGGTGGACGGGACGAGAGCTGCGCTCGGCGTCGTCCGAGAACAGTTTATCGGTCGCACTCGCCCACAGGCCCCCCTGTCTCGCTTCTCGGAAGCGCTGTGACCTGCGGCACGGGCATTCTGCGTCATGACGATCGTTCTCCACCAGGGTCACCACGGGCGATTTCACGCTGATGGACGCTACTGCCGGGGCTAATGAGACATTCACATCAGGCGGCGTCCCACCAGGTCCCACACCATCTCGGCCAGAGCTTCCTTGGGTCCGTACGGCACCGGGGTCTCACTGCCGTCGGCCCCCAGCACCACGGCCTCGTTCTCCTCGGCACCGAAGGTCTTGCGCTCCCCCACCTCGTTCACGACGAGAAGGTCGCACCCCTTGCGCGCCAGCTTCGTACGACCGTTGGCGAGCACGTCGTCCGTCTCGGCGGCGAAACCGACGACCACCTGGCCGGGGCGGGGACGGTCCGCCGAGATCTCCGCGAGGATGTCCGGATTGCGGACCAGAACGATCGGCTCCGGCTCCTGGTCGTCCTTCTTCTTGATCTTCCCGGCCGCGTAGGCGGCCGGGCGGAAGTCCGCCACCGCCGCCGCCATCACCACGGCGTCGGCGTCCGAGGCGGCCTTGAGGACCGCCTCGCGCAGCTGCACGGCCGTCCCGACCCGCACCACGTCCACGCCCGCCGGGTCCGGCAGTCCGGTGTTCGCGGCGATCAGCGTGACCCGGGCGCCCCGCGCGGCCGCGGTGCGCGCCAAGGCGTACCCCTGCTTGCCGGAGGAGCGGTTGCCGAGGAAACGGACGGGGTCGAGGGGCTCTCGGGTACCGCCGGCGCTGACGACGACGTGACGCCCGGCCAGATCGGGCTCGGTCACACCCCGGGCGAGCACCCGGCGGCAGACCTCGAAGATCTCCGCGGGGTCGGGCAGCCGCCCCTTGCCGGTGTCGACACCGGTCAGGCGCCCCACCGCGGGCTCGATGACGACGGCGCCGCGGCGGCGCAGCGTCGCCACGTTCTCCTGTGTGGCGGGGTGCTCCCACATCTCGGTGTGCATGGCGGGCGCGAAGACGACCGGGCAGCGGGCCGTGAGCAGGGTGTTGGTGAGGAGGTCGTCGGCCAGGCCGTGGGCGGCCTTGGCGAGCATGTCGGCCGTCGCGGGAGCCACCACCACCAGGTCCGCGTGCTGGCCGATGCGGACGTGCGGGACCTCGTGGACGTCCGACCAGACCTCGGTGGAGACGGGGTGGCCGGAGAGCGCGGACCAGGTGGCGGCGCCGACGAAGTGCAGCGCGGAGGCGGTGGGGACGACGCGAACGTCGTGGCCCGACTCCGTCAGCCTGCGCAGCAGCTCACAGGCCTTGTACGCGGCGATGCCACCGCTGACCCCCAGCACGACCTTGGGCTTGTCCACCGTCTCTCCCCGAGCTCGGAAACGTACGACTCCATGACACACCACAGGCCCGGCGGTCGCGCCGCCGGGCCTGGGATGAGCGATTGAACGACTACTGCGCGGGGCCCTCGACGGCCTCGGACGTCAGCAGACCCGCGTTGATCTCGCGCAGGGCGATCGACAGCGGCTTCTCGTGGACGTGGGTGTCGACGAGCGGACCGACGTACTCGAGGAGGCCCTCGCCGAGCTGCGAGTAGTACGCGTTGATCTGGCGGGCGCGCTTGGCCGCGTAGATCACGAGGCTGTACTTCGAGTCGGTGGCCTCGAGGAGCTCGTCGATCGGAGGGTTGATGATGCCCTCGGGAGCGGTAATGGAAGAGGACACGCTCTGCCTTCCGAAAGGTGGAAATGACCTAAAAGTGACCTGAAAGATCAAACAACTTCCACCAAGGCTAGCAGCTCACGCGCCACGTCCTCGACGGAGGTGTTGACCAGGGTGACATCGAACTCCGGCTCGGCCGCCAGTTCGATCTTGGCCGCCTCCAGGCGACGCTCGATCACCTCGGGCGGTTCGGTGCCCCGTCCGGTGAGCCTGCGCACCAGCTCGCCCCAGGAGGGCGGAGCCAGGAACACGAGCAGGGCCTCCGACATGGACTCGCGGACCTGCCGTGCACCCTGAAGGTCGATCTCCAGGAGGACGGGCACACCCGACTCCAGGTGCTCCAGGACGGCGGCACGCGGCGTCCCGTAGCGGTTGCCGGCGAATTCGGCCCACTCCAGCAGCTCGCCGTTGGCGATCAGCTTGTCCATCTCTTCGTCGGAGACGAAGAAGTAGTGGACTCCATGCCTCTCACCGGGGCGCGGCTTGCGGGTCGTCGCCGACACCGAGAGCCAGACCTCGGGGTGTTCCTTGCGCATATGAGCGACGACCGTGCTCTTGCCGACCCCAGAGGGGCCGGAGAGCACGGTCAGCCGCGGTCGTTCACTCATGCAGCGATTATTCCAGCAATCCCGGTATGCCCAGGACTCAGGCGCCGGAGCCGCCGAACTCACGCTCCAGAGAAGCGATCTGGTTCGAGCCGAGGCCGCGTACGCGACGGCTCTCGGAGATACCGAGTCGCTCCATGATCTGCTTGGCGCGGACCTTGCCCACGCCCGGCAGGGACTCCAGGAGAGCGGAGACCTTCATCTTGCCGATGACGTCGTTCTCCTGGCCCTGCTTGATGACCTCATGAAGGGAGGCGCCGGAGTGCTTGAGTCGATTCTTGACCTCGGCCCGCTCCCGGCGAGCCGCGGCGGCCTTTTCGAGCGCGGCTGCGCGCTGTTCAGGGGTAAGGGGCGGAAGAGCCACGCCTACGTCACCTCGGATGTCGAACTGTCGGATACGGACCGGTGAGGAACCTAGTCGCCCCACACCTGGGGAGCTACGAGCAACACGCTTGCCCATTCGCTCTCGACGGAGACTAGCGGGCAAGTGCGCCTGAGTCAGCGAGAACAGAGGAAAAGTCCTGGTCAGCCTCCCTGGAGGCGGACATTTACGACATACTGCCCCGGATTTGAGGATGTATTCAGACTCGAACCGCTCCGCAGCCACTCATCGGAGGACTGTCGACCGCCCCTCGAAGAGCTCAGGCGGCGCCCACAGCGGCTCTGATCTCGTCCGCGAACCGCTCCGCGGACCCACGCAGCGCGACCACGTCGGGACCGTGACGAAGAACACCCCGGCTCACGTTCGGCACCACATTGCGCACCGCCGCCCCGAAGACGCCCGCCAGATCGGCCGCCGTGGCTCCCTGGGCGCCGATGCCGGGTGCCAGGAGCGGTCCGTTGATGTCCAGGTCGTAGGAGGAGAGATCGCCCAGCGTGGCGCCGACGACCGCGCCGAAGGAACCCAGGGGCGTCTCTCCCGCGTTCTCGGCGGCGAGGTGGGCCAGCATGGTCGCTCCCACGTCGCGACCGTCCCCGCGGACCGCGTGCTGCACCTCGCCTCCCTCCGGGTTCGAGGTGAGCGCGAGGACGAAGAGCCCGGCCCCGCTCTCGCGCGCCAGGTCCACCGCGGGCTTCAGCGAGCCGTAGCCCAGGTACGGCGACACGGTCAGCGCGTCCGAGAAGAGCGGCGCGTCCTTGTGCAGGAAGGTCTCCGCGTACGCGGCCATGGTGGAGCCGATGTCGCCGCGCTTGGCGTCCATCACGACCAGTGCCCCGGCCGCTCGCGCCTCCTCGACCGACTTCTCCAGGACGGCGATGCCCCGCGACCCGAACCGCTCGAAGAACGCGCTCTGCGGCTTGAGGACCGCGACCCGCTCGGCCAGCGCCTCGACGACGGTGCGGCTGAACCGCTCCAGGCCCGCGATGTCGTCGTTCAGGCCCCAGTCGGTGAGGAGCGAGGCGTGCGGGTCGATGCCGACGCACAGCGGGCCGCGCTCGTCCATGGCACGGCGAAGACGTGCGCCAAAGGGTTCCAGGCTCATGCGGACTTCCTCACGTCGGCGCCGACCGCGTCGGCGAGGGTGGCGTACGGGCTGGTACGGAGGCGGGCGGCGAGCCCCTTGTGGATGGCCCGGCCCCAGAAGGGGCCCTCGTAGATGAACGCGCTGTACCCCTGGACCAGCGTGGCGCCGGCCAGGATGCGCTGCCAGGCGTCCTCGGCGTTCTCGATGCCGCCGACGCCCACCAGGGTGATCCGGTCGCCCACGCGCGCGTAGAGGCGGCGCAGCACCTCCAGGGAGCGTGCCTTCAGCGGCGCGCCCGAGAGTCCGCCGGTCTCCTTGACGAGCGAGGGTTCGGACTTCAAACCGAGTCCCTCGCGCGCGATGGTGGTGTTCGTGGCGATGATCCCGTCCAGGCCGAGCTCGACGGCGAGGTCGGCGACCGCGTCGACGTCCTCGTCCGCGAGGTCGGGCGCGATCTTGACGAGCAGGGGCACGCGCCGGTCGGTGACCGCGCGGTCGGCGGCCTCGCGGACGGCGCTCAGCAGCGGCCGCAGTGCCTCGGTGGCCTGCAGGTTGCGCAGGCCGGGCGTGTTCGGCGAGCTCACGTTCACCACGAGGTAGTCCGCGTGCCGGGCGAGCCGCTCGGTCGACTTCACGTAGTCGCCGACGGCCTCCTCCTCGGGGACGACCTTGGTCTTGCCGATGTTGACGCCCACGACGGTCCTGAAGACGGGCGTGCGGGCCGCCAGGCGCTCGCTGACGGCCGCGGAGCCCTCGTTGTTGAACCCCATGCGGTTGATCAGCGCCCGGTCCGGCACAAGGCGGAACAGCCGCTTCTTGGGGTTGCCCGGCTGCGGCTCCCCGGTGACCGTGCCGATCTCGATGTGGTCGAAGCCGAGCATCGACATCCCGTCGATCGCGACGGCGTTCTTGTCGAAGCCCGCCGCGAGCCCGAAGGGGCCGTGCATCCGCAGGCCGAACGCCTCGGTCCGCAGCTCCTTGTGGCGAGGCGCGAGCGCGGCGGCGACGAACGTACGCAGCACCGGGATACGGGCGGCGAGGCGGATCCAGCGGAAGGCGAGGTGGTGGGCCTGCTCGGGGTCCATCCGCTTGAAGACCAGCCGGAAGAAAAGCTTGTACATGTCTCAGTTTCCTCTTGAAGCTCTCTGTGCCCTCTAGAAGCTCTCGGTGTCCTCGTGAAGCCTCATGAGCCTCATGAAGAGGGGGACACCGTTTCCGGTGTCCCCCTCAGGGCTGCTAGTCGCGGGCCGCTGTCAGATGTTCGGCGTGTTCCTGGAGTGAGCGCACGCCCACGTCTCCGTGGTTGAGCGCGTCGATGCCCTGGACGGCGGCGGCGAGTGCCTGGACGGTCGTCAGGCACGGCACGGAGCGTGCCACCGCGGCCGTACGGATCTCGTAGCCGTCGAGGCGGCCACCGGTGCCGTACGGCGTGTTGACGATGAGGTCGACCTCGCCGTCGTGGATCAGCTGGACGATGGTCCGCTCGCCGTTCGGTCCTGTGCCCTCGGACTGCTTGCGCACGACCGTCGCGTTGATGCCGTTGCGCTTGAGCACCTCGGCCGTGCCGGAGGTGGCCAGCAGCTCGAAGCCGTGCGCGACCAGCTCGCGCGCCGGGAAGATCATCGAGCGCTTGTCGCGGTTGGCGACCGAGATGAAGGCGCGGCCCTTGGTCGGCAGCGGACCGTAGGCGCCCGCCTGGGACTTGGCGTACGCCGTGCCGAAGACGGAGTCGATGCCCATGACCTCACCGGTGGAGCGCATCTCCGGGCCGAGGACGGTGTCGACGCCGCGTCCGTGGATGTCGCGGAAGCGCGACCACGGCATGACGGCCTCCTTGACGGAGATCGGCGCGTCGAACGGCAGCTCGCCGCCGTCACCGTGCGCGGGGAGCAGCCCCTCCGCCCGCAGTTCGGCGACGGTCGCGCCCAGCGAGATCCGGGCGGCGGCCTTCGCCAGCGGCACCGCGGTCGCCTTCGAGGTGAAGGGGACCGTGCGCGAGGCGCGCGGGTTGGCTTCGAGGACGTACAGGATGTCGCCGGCCATCGCGAACTGGATGTTGATCAGGCCGCGCACCCCGACACCCTTGGCAATGGCCTCCGTCGAGGCCCGCAGGCGCTTGATGTCGAAGCCGCCCAGCGTGATCGGCGGCAGCGCGCACGCCGAGTCGCCGGAGTGGATGCCGGCCTCCTCGATGTGCTCCATCACGCCGCCCAGGTACAGCTCCTCGCCGTCGTACAGGGCGTCCACGTCGATCTCGATCGCGTCGTCGAGGAAGCGGTCGACGAGAACCGGCCGGGAGGGGCTGATCTCGGTCGACTCGGCGATGTAGGACGACAACCGGGTCTCGTCGTACACGATCTCCATGCCGCGTCCGCCGAGGACGTACGACGGCCGTACGAGGACCGGGTAGCCGATCTCGTCCGCGATGGCCTTGGCCTCGGCGAAGGTGGTGGCCGTGCCGTGCTTGGGAGCCGGGAGACCGGCCTCCGCGAGGACGCGTCCGAAGGCGCCGCGGTCCTCGGCGGCGTGGATCGCCTCGGGGGACGTGCCGACGACCGGCACGCCGTTGTCCTTGAGCGCCTGGGCCAGGCCCAGTGGGGTCTGCCCGCCGAGCTGGACGATGACACCGGCGATCGGGCCGGCCAGCGACTCCGCGTGGACGATCTCCAGCACGTCCTCGAGCGTCAGCGGCTCGAAGTACAGACGGTCGGAGGTGTCGTAGTCCGTGGAGACGGTCTCGGGGTTGCAGTTGACCATCACGGTCTCGTAGCCCGCGTCGCTGAGCGCGAAGGAGGCGTGGACGCAGGAGTAGTCGAACTCGATGCCCTGGCCGATGCGGTTCGGACCGGAGCCCAGGATGATCACCGCGGGCTTCTCGCGCGGCGCGACCTCGGTCTCCTCGTCGTAGGAGGAGTAGAAGTACGGCGTCTTCGCCGCGAACTCGGCAGCGCAGGTGTCGACCGTCTTGTACACCGGGCGCACGCCCAGCGCGTGCCGCACCTCGCGCACCACGTCCTCGCGCAGCCCGCGGATCTCGGCGATCTGGGCGTCGGAGAAGCCGTGCCGCTTGGCCTCGGCGAGCAGCTCGGGGTCGAGCTTGTCGGCGGCGGCCAGCTCGTCCGCGATCTCCTTGATCAGGAAGAGCTGGTCGACGAACCACGGGTCGATCTTCGTCGACTCGAAGACCTCCTCGGGCGTGGCGCCCGCGCGGATCGCCTGCATGACGGAGTTGATCCGGCCGTCGGTGGGCCGCACGGCCTCTTCCAGGAGAAGCGCCTTGTCACCGGGCTCGCCGACGAACGTGAACTGGCTGCCCTTCTTCTCCAGCGACCGCAGCGCCTTCTGCAGCGCCTCGGTGAAGTTGCGGCCGATCGCCATGGCCTCGCCGACCGACTTCATCGTGGTCGTCAGGGTGGAGTCGGCGGACGGGAACTTCTCGAAGGCGAAGCGCGGGGCCTTCACGACCACGTAGTCGAGCGTCGGCTCGAAGGAGGCCGGGGTCTTCTCCGTGATGTCGTTCGGGATCTCGTCGAGCGTGTAGCCGACGGCGAGCTTGGCGGCGATCTTGGCGATCGGGAAGCCGGTCGCCTTGGAGGCGAGCGCCGAGGAACGCGAGACGCGCGGGTTCATCTCGATGACGATGATCCGGCCGTCGTCGGGATTCACCGCGAACTGGATGTTGCAGCCGCCGGTGTCGACGCCGACCTCGCGGATGATCGCGATGCCGATGTCGCGCAGCCGCTGGTACTCGCGGTCGGTCAGCGTCATCGCCGGCGCGACGGTGATGGAGTCGCCGGTGTGGACGCCCATCGGGTCGAAGTTCTCGATGGAGCAGACGACCACGACGTTGTCGTTCTTGTCGCGCATCAGCTCCAGCTCGTACTCCTTCCAGCCGAGGATGGACTCCTCCAGGAGCACCTCGGTGGTCGGGGAGAGCGTGAGGCCCTGGCCGGCGATGCGGCGCAGCTCCTCCTCGTCGTGCGCGAAGCCGGAGCCGGCGCCACCCATGGTGAAGGAGGGGCGGACGACGACGGGGTAGCCGCCGAGCGTGTCGACGCCCTTGAGGACGTCGTCCATGGAGTGGCAGATGACGGACCGGGCGGACTCACCGTGGCCGATCTTCTCGCGCACGGCCTCGACGACGCCCTTGAAGAGGTCGCGGTCCTCGCCCTTGTTGATCGCCTCGACGTTGGCGCCGATGAGCTCGACGCCGTACTTCGCCAGCACACCCTGCTCGTGCATGGAGATCGCGGTGTTGAGGGCCGTCTGGCCGCCGAGGGTCGGCAGCAGGACGTCCGGACGCTCCTTTGCGATGATCTTCTCGACGAACTCGGGGGTGATCGGCTCGACGTACGTGGCGTCGGCGATCTCCGGGTCGGTCATGATCGTCGCCGGGTTGGAGTTGACCAGGATGACCCTCAGGCCCTCGGCGCGCAGGATGCGGCACGCCTGGGTGCCGGAGTAGTCGAACTCGGCGGCCTGGCCGATGACGATCGGGCCGGAGCCGATGACCAGGACGGACTGGATATCGGTGCGCTTAGGCACGCTGGCCCTCCATCAGGGAAACGAAGCGGTCGAACAGGTAGGCGGCGTCGTGCGGACCGGCTGCCGCTTCGGGGTGGTACTGGACGCTGAAGGCCGGCTGGTCGAGGAGGTGGAGCCCCTCGACGACCTGGTCGTTCAGGCAGACGTGGGAGACCTCGGCGCGGCCGTAGGGGGTCTCGGAGACCTTGTCGAGCGGCGCGTCGACGGCGAAGCCGTGGTTGTGCGCGGTGACCTCGACCTTGCCGGTCGTACGGTCCTGCACCGGCTGGTTGATGCCGCGGTGGCCGTACTTCAGCTTGTACGTGCCGAAGCCGAGGGCGCGGCCGAGGATCTGGTTGCCGAAGCAGATACCGAAGAGCGGCGTCTTGCGGGCGAGGATCTCTCGCATGACGGCGACGGGACCGTCGGCGGTGGCCGGGTCACCGGGGCCGTTGGAGAAGAACACCCCGTCGGGGTGCACGGCGTAGACGTCCTCGGCCGTGGCCGTGGCGGGCAGTACGTGCACCTCGATGCCGCGCTCCGCCATGCGGTGCGGGGTCATGCCCTTGATGCCCAGGTCGACGGCGGCGACGGTGAACTTCTTCTCGCCGATGGCGGGGACGACGTACGTCTCCTTGGTGGCGACCTCGGCGGCGAGGTTCGCGCCCTTCATCTCGGGCGCCTGGCGCACCTCGGCGAGCATGGTGCCCTCGTCGGGCAGCGCGTTGCCGGAGAAGATGCCGACGCGCATGGCGCCGCGCTCACGCAGGTGACGGGTGAGGGCGCGGGTGTCGATACCGCTGATGCCGACGACGCCCTGGCTGCGCAGTTCCTCGTCCAGCGTCCGCCGGGCGCGCCAGTTGGAGGACACGCGCGCGGGGTCGCGGACGACGTAGCCGGCGACCCAGATCCGCTTCGACTCGGGGTCCTCGTCGTTGACGCCGGTGTTGCCGACGTGCGGGGCGGTCATGACGACGACCTGGCGGTGGTACGACGGGTCGGTGAGGGTCTCCTGGTAACCGGTCATCCCGGTGGAGAACACGGCCTCGCCGAAGGTCACCCCCACGGCCCCGTAGGCGCGGCCACGGAAGGTCCGGCCGTCCTCCAGGACGAGTACGGCGGGGGCTGCCTTGTGCCTCTGCGAGGCGGCTCCCTGGATGGAGGTCGTCATCGTGCGCCTTCCGTCTTGGTGCTCTTGTCGATCATGTTGTTCAGGGTGTCGACCCACTCGGTGTGCTCGGCCGCGCGGTCCGAGCGGAACCCGGAGTCGATCAGCTTGTCGCCGTGCGCCCAGGTGACGACGAGCAGACCGCCCTCGCTGAGGACCTTCCCGGCGATGCCCTTGCCGAGCAGGGCCTCGCGCAGTGCCTCGGCCGGGATGAAGAAGTCGGTGGCGCCGGGGCGTACGACGTCCAGTCCCGCGTCCGTCAGCGTGAGCTCGACCCGGCTTCGGGTGCCCAGGCCGTGCGCCACGATGCGGTCCAGCCACTGCCCGGCGGTGGTGGAGCCGTGGTAGCGGCCGCTCATGCTCAGTTTCGCCGGGCCCGTGTCTTCCGGCGCGGTGGGCAGCTCCGGCAGGTCACTCTGAAGGGTGCCGCGCCACTTCCAGCCCTCGCGCATCAGCCAGTAGACGAGGGCGACGAACAGCACGAGGCCGACGAGCCAGCCGATCCGGCCGGCCCAGTCGGTCACGTCGGCCGACTTCTGTTCGGCAGCCATGGAGGCGGCCATCGGGATGAGAGATGTCACGCGAGCTTCCCGTCGACGAGGGTGGCCTTGCCCCGCAGCCAGGTGTGCGTGACCCGGCCCGGCAGCTCACGGCCCTCGTAGGGGGTGTTGCGGCTGCGCGAGGCGAAGCCCGCGGGGTCCACGGACCCACGGTATGCCGTGTCGAGGAGCGTGAGGTTGGCGGGCTCACCTGCCGAGACGGGACGGCCGTGGCCCGCGGCCTGCCCGATCCGGGCGGGCTTGAAGGACATGCGGTCGGCGACACCGGCCCAGTCCAGCAGCCCGGTCTCCACCATCGTCTGCTGGACGACGGAGAGCGCGGTCTCGAGCCCCACCATGCCCATGGCGGCGGCGGCCCACTCGCAGTCCTTGTCCTCGTGCGGGTGCGGCGCGTGGTCGGTGGCGACGATGTCGATCGTGCCGTCGGCGAGCGCCTCGCGCAGCGCCGTCACGTCGCGCTCGGTGCGCAGCGGCGGGTTGACCTTGTAGACCGGGTTGTACGTGCGGACCAGCTCGTCGGTGAGGAGGAGGTGGTGCGGGGTGACCTCGGCGGTGACGTCGATGCCGCGGGACTTGGCCCAGCGCACGATCTCGACGCTGCCTGCGGTCGACAGGTGGCAGATGTGGACGCGTGAGCCGACGTGCTCGGCGAGCAGGACATCCCGGGCGATGATCGATTCTTCGGCCACCGCGGGCCAGCCCCCGAGCCCCAGCTCGGCGGAGACGACGCCCTCGTTCATCTGGGCGCCCTCGGTGAGGCGGGGCTCCTGCGCGTGCTGCGCGACCACACCGCCGAAGGCCTTCACGTACTCCAGGGCCCGGCGCATGATCACCGCGTCGTCCACGCACTTGCCGTCGTCCGAGAAGACCGTGACGCCGGCCGCGGACTCGTGCATCGCGCCCAGCTCCGCGAGCTTCTTGCCCTCCAGGCCGACCGTGACGGCGCCGATGGGCTGCACGTCGCAGTAGCCGTGCTCCTGGCCGAGCCGGTAGACCTGCTCGACCACACCGGCGGTGTCGGCGACCGGGAAGGTGTTGGCCATGGCGAACACGGCGGTGTAGCCGCCGCTCGCCGCCGCTCGCGTACCGGTCAGGACGGTCTCGGAGTCCTCACGACCGGGCTCCCGCAGATGGGTGTGCAGGTCGACGAGGCCCGGCAGGAGGACCTTGCCCTCGGCCTCGACGACCTCGGCGCCCTCGTCCGGGAGACCGGTACCGACCGCCGCGATCACGGCGCCGTCGATCAGTACGTCCTGCGGCTCGCCCCCGAGCACCTTCGCACCGCGGATCAGGATCTTGCTCATGTTCTTACTTCTCCTCGGTACGGGTGTGGGTGACGGCGGGCTCGTTGCCGCCCAGAAGCAGGTAGAGCACGGCCATGCGGATCGAGACGCCGTTCGCGACCTGCTCGACGACGGTGCAGCGGTCCGAGTCGGCGACCTCGGCGGTGATCTCCATGCCGCGGACCATCGGGCCGGGGTGCATCACGATGGCGTGCTCGGGCATCTTCGCCATGCGGTCGCCGTCGAGGCCGTAGCGCCGCGAGTACTCGCGCTCGGTCGGGAAGAACGCCGCGTTCATCCGCTCGCGCTGGACGCGCAGCATCATCACCGCGTCGGACTTGGAGAGGGTGCTGTCGAGGTCGTAGGAGATCTCGCAGGGCCAGGACCGCACGCCGACCGGCACCAGGGTGGGCGGGGCGACGAGGGTGACCTCGGCGCCGAGGGTGTGCAGCAGGTCGACGTTGGAGCGGGCGACCCGGCTGTGCAGGATGTCGCCGACGATCGTGATGCGCTTGCCGGACAGGTCCTGACCGATCCCGGCGTCGCGGCCGACCAGGCGGCGGCGCATGGTGAAGGCGTCGAGCAGGGCCTGCGTGGGGTGCTGGTGGGTGCCGTCACCCGCGTTGATGACGGCGGCGTCGATCCAGCCGGAGGTGGCGAGCCGGTACGGGGCTCCGGAGGCGCCGTGCCGGATGACGACGGCGTCGACGCCCATCGCTTCGAGGGTCTGGGCGGTGTCCTTCAGGGACTCCCCCTTGGACACCGAGGAACCCTTGGCGGTGAAGTTGATGACGTCCGCGGAGAGGCGCTTCTCAGCGGCCTCGAAGGAGATCCGGGTACGGGTCGAGTCCTCGAAGAAGAGGTTGACGACGGTGCGGCCGCGCAGGGTCGGCAGCTTTTTGATCGGCCGGTCGGCGACCCGGGCCATCTCCTCGGCGGTGTCGAGGATCAGGACGGCGTCGTCGCGGGTGAGGTCGGCGGCCGAGATGAGATGACGCTGCATCTGTCAGGCTCCGTAAGGCAGTTCAGGAGAATTCGGGCAGGCGGGCGCGCGAGGAGCGCACTCGGGGGCGTACGGCGGTGACGTACTCCGGAGTGCTACTGCTGTGCGTCCGGGGAGGTCCGCTTCGCACCGAGCAGCACGGTGTCGCGACCGTCCTCCTCGGCGAGCTGGACCTTGACCGTCTCCCGCAACGACGTGGGGAGGTTCTTGCCGACGTAGTCGGCGCGGATGGGCAGTTCGCGGTGACCGCGGTCGACGAGGACCGCGAGCTGCACGGCGCGCGGCCGGCCGATGTCGTTCAGCGCGTCGAGCGCGGCGCGGATGGTGCGGCCGGAGAAGAGCACGTCGTCGACGAGGACGACCAGGCGGCCGTCGATGCCGTCACCGGGGATCTCGGTGCGGGCCAGCGCACGCGGCGGGTGCATGCGCAGGTCGTCGCGGTACATGGTGATGTCGAGCGAGCCGACCGGGATCTTGCGATCGGTGATCTCTTCGAGCTTGTCGGCCAGTCTGCGGGCCAGGAAGACGCCCCGGGTCGGAATGCCGAGGAGCACCACGTCGTCGGCACCCTTGGCGCGTTCGACGATCTCGTGGGCGATGCGGGTCAGTACCCGCGCGATGTCGGGGGCTTCCAGAACGGGCCGCGCATCGGCTTCGTACTGCTGTTTGTCCTGCTCGGTGTCCATACGAAACGGACCTCCTTCTCCGCCTCACGGGACGGATCATTAAAGGACGTCGGATTTGCGCCATCCACCGTACCAGCCCGACAACGCGCCTGATCACCACCCCGTGGGACACCGCCGGTGACTCCCGCGCGAGGGTCGGTCCGGACCATTCGGCTTGACGGGGGAGAGTAACGCTGCGTAACCTCACAGTGAGTCACCAGAGTCACCAGCCGCGCGGCGGAGCCGCACGTTGATACAGCGTCCGGGGAGCTATATGTCCAGCGAATACGCCAAACAGCTCGGGGCCAAGCTCCGGGCCATCCGCACCCAGCAGGGCCTTTCCCTCCACGGAGTCGAGGAGAAGTCACAGGGACGCTGGAAGGCGGTCGTGGTCGGGTCGTACGAGCGCGGCGACCGCGCCGTCACCGTGCAGCGCCTCGCCGAACTGGCGGATTTCTACGGGGTTCCCGTGCAGGAGCTGCTGCCCGGCACCACTCCTGGCGGGGCCGCCGAGCCGCCGCCGAAGCTCGTCCTCGACCTGGAGCGGCTGGCCCACGTGCCGGCCGAGAAGGCGGGTCCGCTGCAGCGTTACGCCGCGACGATCCAGTCCCAGCGCGGTGACTACAACGGCAAGGTGCTGTCGATCCGCCAGGACGACCTGCGCACCCTCGCCGTCATCTACGACCAGTCGCCCTCGGTCCTCACCGAGCAGCTGATCAGCTGGGGCGTGCTGGACGCGGACGCGCGCCGCGCCGTCTCCCACGACGAGGGCTGACCCCTTCGGGGAGTTCAGCAGAAACGTGCCGCCGGGGTGGCCGGAACCATGCGTTCCGGCCACCCCGGCGGCTTTGTGCGGGCCTCGGAGGCCCCATGGGTACGGGAACGCCGGAGGGCCCGCAGCGGACGTGCTGCGGGCCCTCCGGCGTTTTCGTACGTCGTCTACGGGCGCGTACGGACCACCAGCACCGTAGGCGCTAGGCCTCGTCGCGGCGCAGCGACGGCTTCAGGTCCTTCAGACGGCCCAGCAGGCCGTTCACGAACGAGGGCGACTCGTCCGTGGAGAACTCCTTCGCCAACTGCACCGCCTCGTCGAGGACCACGGCGTCGGGGGTCCCGTCGACCCAGATCAGCTCGTAGGCGCCGAGGCGCAGGATGTTGCGGTCGACGACCGGCATCCTGTCCAGCGTCCAGTCGACGGCGTATGTCGCGATGAGCTCGTCGATGCGCTTCGCCTTGGTGGCGTAGCCCTCGACCAGCTCCATCGTGTACTCGCTGACCGGCGGCTGCCGGGTGTCGGTCCGGGAGTGCCGGATCCAGTCCGCGAGGACCGTCAGGACGTCCACGCCGCGCTGGTCGCCCTCGAAGAGGATCTGGAAGGCGCGCTTGCGGGCCGTGTTGCGGGCAGCCACGGTTAGCTGTTCACCCGGCCGAGGTAGTCGCTCGTGCGGGTGTCGACCTTGATCTTCTCACCGGTGGTGATGAAGAGCGGGACCTGGATCTGGTGACCGGTCTCCAGGATGGCGGGCTTGGTGCCGCCGGTGGAGCGGTCGCCCTGGACACCCGGCTCGGTCTCCTGGATGACGAGCTCGACGGCGGCCGGCAGCTCGACGAAGAGCACCTCGCCCTCGTGCTGCGCGACGGTGGCGGTGAAGCCCTCGATCAGGAAGTTGGCGGCGTCGCCGACGGACTTGCGGTCGACCATCAGCTGGTCGTACGTGTCCATGTCCATGAAGACGAAGTACTCGCCGTCCATGTACGAGAACTGCATGTCGCGCTTGTCGATCGTGGCCGTCTCGACCTTGACGCCGGCGTTGAACGTCTTGTCGACGACCTTGCCGGAGAGCACGTTCTTCAGCTTGGTGCGCACGAAGGCCGGGCCCTTGCCGGGCTTGACGTGCTGGAACTCGACGACGGACCAGAGCTGGCCTCCGTCGAGCTTGAGCACCAGGCCGTTCTTGAGGTCGTTCGTGGAAGCCACGGTTGCGGAATCTCCTGGACTGACGTGGACGACCCCGGGACACGCGCGTAGCGATTGGCTACAGCGCGAGCAGTTCCTTGGTCGTGATGGTGAGTAGCTCGGGTCCGCCGTCCGCCTCGGGGCGTACGACGAGCGTGTCATCGATCCTGACACCGCCCCGGCCCGGGAGGTGGACCCCCGGTTCGACGGTGACCGGCACGCAAGTGTCCAGTTTACCCATGGCCGCGGGGGCCAGCTGCGGGTCCTCGTCGATTTCGAGCCCCACACCGTGCCCGGTCAGTGCGGGAAGGCCTTCCGTGTGGCCCGCGGAGTCGAGCACCTGGCGTGCGGCCCGGTCCACGTCACGGTAGGCGACGCCGGGTACCAGCGCCTCGCGTCCGGCCCGCTGGGCGGCGAAGACGAGGTCGTACAGCTCGATCTGCCAGTCGGCCGGCGAGGTCCCGATCACAAAGGTACGGCCGATTTCGCAGCGGTAGCCGCGGTAGGTCGCGCCGAGGCAGACGGAAAGGAAGTCTCCCTCCTCGACGCGCCGGTCGGTGGGCCGGTGCCCGCGCCGCCCGGAGTTCGGGCCGGTGCCGACGGAGGTCGCGAAGGCGGGGCCGTCGGCACCGTGGTCGACGAGCCGGCGCTCCAGCTCCAGCGCGAGATGCCGCTCGGTGCGGCCGACGAGGATCGATTCGAGGAGCTCCCCGAGCGCCTGGTCGGCGATCTCGGCGCCGATCCGCAGACAGGAGATCTCCTCCTCGTCCTTGATCACCCGCAGCTGCTCCACCGCACCGCCCAGGTCGGCGAGGCGCAGCCGGGGTGCCACCGCGCCGATGGCCCGGTGCCGGGTCACGGTGAGGTGGTGCTCCTCGACCGCCAGGGAGTCGGCGCCCTGGACGATGGCGGCGTCGGCGGCCGCCACGGCGGCGTCGCCCCCGTCGCGCGGCAGCACCTGGACGCGCAGCGCCTCGTCGGGACGCCCCTCGCCGGCCTCGCCGCTCGGCGGAGCGCCGCAGAGCAGCAGGTCCTCGCTGCTGCCCAGCAGGAGGACGGCACCGCGCGGGGCCGCGCCCGCGAGGTATCTCACGTTGGCCGGGCGGGTGACGAGCGCGGTCGCGCTGCCGCCCGCCGCACAGCGCTCCCGAAGCCGCTCGCGTCGCGCCGCGTACACCTCTGACATAAATCGAGCCTACGAGCGTCGACGCGATGTCGCCGTTCCAGCGGGGCCGGATGGGCGGTAGACGGTCGGCGGTGAGACGGAGGCACCGCGGGCGAGGATCCAGGGGGCTGGTTCCGCGACGGCGATCAGCGGGGCCCGGCAGGCGGCGCGACCTGATTCGCGGGGCGCCACCCCAGGGGGCCTACGCGTCGGAGGCAAGTACCCCGGCGGTGGTCCTGGGGGCCGGCGCGTCAGAGGCAAGTACTCCCGCGGTAGTCCTGGGGGCAGGCGCGTCAGAGGCAAATACCCCGGCGGTCGTCCTGGGAGCCGTCGGCCGCGCTGCGCTGCCGACGGTGGCCTGCGCGTGCCGCGCCATGGCCGTCCGGACATCGGCCGGGGGGCGGCACCAAGGATGCGGCACCCCCAACGGGGTCGCCGATGCCGTGTCGCCGAGGCGTTACCGCCGGTTCCGCGGGGCTACCACTGCGGTGGGCTCGCGAGGGAGCGGGCCAGGACCTCGTCCAGGACGCGGGCCGTGGACGGGACGTCGAGCTGGGAGTTGTCGATGATGGGGAGCCCGGAGCCGTACCAGCCGGCCATCCGGCCGTGGATACGGGCGACTTCCTCGTCGGTCAGGCGGCGGTTTCCGGAGCGCTCGGCGTTGCGCTCCAGGACTATCTCCAGGCCCGGCAGCAACACCACGGGCAGCAACCCCGGCCCGACGTGTCGCTTCCAGCCGCCGAGGCCGACGACCGGGCGGTCCGGGAAGACCGCGTCGTCGAGGATGCAGGAGATGCCGTTCGCCAGGAAGTTCCGCGCGGCGAAGCCGCAGGTGCGGCGGGCCAGGCGGTACTGCGCCTCCGAATGGTCGTTCCACCCCGACTGCGGATCGGCGAAGCCCGAGCGCACCCATTCCCGTACGTCGTCGAGGCTGATGTGGGCGGTCGGCACCCGGCGGTGGTCCGCCCAGTACTTGGCGACGCTCGTCTTGCCCGCACCCGCGGGCCCGATGAGCAGCACGGCGAGGGTGGTCGCCGCGGGGTCGGGGGCGCCCGGGGCGCTGGGCATGGCGACCGGGCCGCCCGGGGGCAACTGCACATGGCCCGTCGTGTCGGGGATCGGCGCCGCGGGGGCGTGCTGCGGGGGCGCGGGATGCGGCAGGTGCGAGGGTGGCGCCGGATGTCCGGGCGGCGGACCGGTGAAACCGGGGGCGGCTGGGCTCGCGGGCGCCGGACCGGGGGGTCCGCCCGGATGTCCCGGGTGCTGTGCGGCCGGCGACCAGCCGGCGGCGGGTCCTTGCCCCGGCTGGTGGGGTGGTGGCAGCGGAGCCCCCACTGCGTGCTGCATCCGGTGCCACTCCGTCTCGTGTCTTTTGGCTCATTCGCCGCCGGGACACTCGCGGCAGGCGATGGACGCCGGCGAGCGGAGCCTCCCGCCCGCTACCGAACGGTACCTTCCCCGGCCGTCGTTGTGTGAACGGCCGGGGAAGCTGGGGAGTGCCCATGAACGGAGGGCAAACAGGGCCAAGTAGGGGCCCGTTGGGAGCTACTCCCCCACTTCGCCGTAAGCGGCGAGGAGCACCGCCGGGTCGGGGCCCTCCAGGACGGTCGGCTTGGCCAGCCCGTCGAGGACGATGAAGCGCAGCAGGTTACCGCGGGACTTCTTGTCGACCTTCATGTTCTCCAGCAGCTTGGGCCATTGGTCGTAGCGGTAGCTGAGCGGGAGGCCGACGGACTCCAGGATCGTGCGGTGGCGGTCGGCGGTCGCGTCGTCCAGCCGGCCCGCCAGTCGGCCGAGTTCGGCGGCGAAGTGCATGCCGACGGCGACGGCCGCGCCGTGCCGCCACTTGTAGCGCTCGTTCTTCTCGATGGCGTGCGCGAGGGTGTGGCCGTAGTTGAGGATCTCGCGGAGCCCCGACTCCTTGAGGTCGCCGGAGACGACCTCGGCCTTCACCTTGATGGAGCGCTCGATGAGCTCGGCGGTGTGCGGGCCCGCGGGCGTCCGCGCCGCCTCGGGGTCGGACTCGATGAGCTCGAGGATCACCGGGTCGGCGATGAAGCCGGCCTTGATGATCTCCGCGAGCCCGGAGACGAAGTCGTTGACCGGCAGCGAGTCGAGCGCGGCCAGGTCGCAGAGCACGCCCGCGGGCGGGTGGAAGGAGCCGACGAGGTTCTTGCCCTCGGCGGTGTTGATGCCGGTCTTGCCGCCGACCGCCGCGTCCACCATGCCGAGCACGGTGGTGGGAACGGCGATCCACCGCACCCCGCGCAGCCAGGTCGCCGCCACGAACCCGGCGAGGTCGGTGGTGGCGCCGCCGCCCACGCCGACGATGACGTCGGTGCGGGTGAAGCCGGACTGGCCGAGCGCCTTCCAGCAGTAGGCGGCGACCTCCGCGGTCTTGGCCTCCTCCGCGTTGGGCACCTGGATGGCGACGGCCTCGAAGCCCTGTCCGGCCAGGTCGGCACGGAGCGCGTCCCCGGTCTCGGCGAGCGCCTCGGGGTGGATGATCGCGACGCGCTGGGCTCTGTCGCCGATCAACGTGCCCAGTTCACCGAGGAGTTGACGGCCCACCAGGACCTCGTACGGGTCGGTTCCCGCGGTGCCGCCGACCTGGATACGCGTCACTGCCTCGCTCATGCTTCCTTCAACTCCAGTGCGTCGAGGACGGCTTGGGCGACCTCTTCGGGGGTGCGGCCGTCGGTGGGCACGACCGCGCGGGCGACTTCGGTGTACAGGTGGCGGCGGGCCTCCATCAACTCGCGCCACTGTCGGCGCGGGTTGACGGCGAGCAGCGGACGGGCCACGTTCAGGCCGGTGCGCTGGACCGCCTCCTCGACGTCCATCGAGAGGTAGACGACCCGGTGCCCGGCGAGCAGCGCGCGGGTGTCGGCGTCGAGGATCGAGCCGCCGCCCAGCGCCAGCACCCCCTCGTGCTCGGCCAGCGCCTTGTGCACGGCGCTCTTCTCGATGGCGCGGAAGGCCGGCTCGCCCTCGTCGACGAAGATGTCGGCGATGGTGCGGCCCTGCTCGGCCACGATGTCGTCGTCCGTGTCGCGGTAGGCGCAGCCGAGCCGGCCCGCGACCAGCGCGCCGACGGTGGACTTGCCGACACCCATCGGCCCGACGAGGACGACCAGCGGTCCAGCGGTCACCGCACGACCAGGTTCTCGAGGTAGGACTCGACGTTGCGCCGCGTCTCGGGCACGCTGTCGCCGCCGAACTTCTCGGCCACCGCGTCCGCGAGGACGAGGGCGACCATGGCCTCGGCGACGATTCCGGCGGCCGGGACCGCGCAGACGTCGGAGCGCTGGTGGTGGGCCTTGGCGGCCTCGCCGGTCGCCACGTCGATCGTGGCCAGCGCGCGCGGCACGGTCGCGATCGGCTTCATCGCGGCGCGTACGCGCAGCAGCTCGCCGGTGGTCAGACCGCCCTCGGTGCCGCCGGAACGGCCGGAGGTGCGGCGGATGCCGTCCTCGGTGTGGACGATCTCGTCGTGGGCCTTGGAGCCGAGCACACGGGCCAGCTCGAAGCCGTCGCCGACCTCGACGCCCTTGATCGCCTGGATGCCCATGAGCGCGGCCGCGAGCCGGGCGTCGAGGCGCCGGTCCCAGTGCACGTGCGAGCCGAGGCCCACCGGCACGCCGTACGCGAGCACCTCGACGACGCCGCCGAGCGTGTCGCCGTCCTTGTGGGCCTGGTCGATCTCCGCGACCATCGCCTTCGACGTGTCGGCGTCGAGGCAGCGCACCGGGTCGGCGTCGAGCCTCTCGACGTCCGAGGGCTTGGGGTAGACGCCGTACGGGGCCTTCGCCGTGGCCAGCTCGACCACGTGCGAGACGATCTCGATCCCGGCCGTCTCCTTCAGGTACGAACGGGCCACGGCGCCCAGCGCGACACGGGCCGCGGTCTCCCGGGCGGAGGCGCGCTCCAGAATCGGCCGGGCCTCGTCGAAGCCGTACTTCTGCATGCCCGCGAGGTCGGCGTGGCCGGGCCGGGGCCGGGTCAGCGGGGCGTTGCGGGCCACCTCCGCCAGCACCGACGGGTCCACCGGGTCGGCCGCCATGACCTGCTCCCACTTGGGCCACTCGGTGTTGCCGACCATGACGGCCACCGGCGAGCCGAGGGTGAGACCGTGCCGGACACCGCCCAGGAAGGTGACCTCGTCGCGCTCGAACTTCATCCGGGCACCGCGTCCATAGCCCAGGCGCCGCCGGGCGAGGTGGTCCGCCACCATCTCCGTGGTGATCGGCACGCCGGCGGGAAGACCCTCCAGCGTCGCGACAAGTGCGGGACCGTGGGACTCCCCCGCGGTCAGCCAGCGCAACCTGCTCAACGGTGCTCCTCATGCTCGCGCCCTGGTACTGCTGCTGCGTACACGCGTCCTCGTGTACGGCGACGGCGCGACCGGGTGCGCGGCCCGGGCCCGCCACCTCCGATCCTCCCACGTCCGGGCGCGGTGCCCCGCCGCAGGTCCATCAGGCGGGACGGCGGCCGGCCCGCCGCGGCGGTGCTCAGCGGCTCGCGAGGGCCTGCTCGCCCGCCTTCCGCATGGCGTCGAGGGGCGCAGGGGCGCGCCCGGTCATCTGCTCGACCTGGAGCACCGCCTGGTGCACGAGCAGGTCGAGTCCGCTGACCACGGCGCCGCCGTAGCCGGACCAGCGGGCCGCGAGGTCGGTGGGCCACGGGTCGTACAGCACGTCGAAGAGCGTCGCGGGCCGTTCCGGGACCGCGGCGGACAGGGCATCCGTCGCACCCGCAGGGGTGGTGGCGATCACGAGCGGGGCGCGCAGGGCCTGCGCGGCGTGCGCCCAGTCCTCCGTACGGACCTCCACGTCGAGCCGCTCGCCCCACTGCCGCATCTCGGCGGCCCGCTCCGCGCTGCGGACGTAGGCGACGACCTCGCCGGTGCAGATCCGGGCGAGCGCGGCCAGCGCGGAGGAGGCGGTGGCGCCCGCGCCGAGGATCGCGGCGGAGTCCACCTGCTCGATCCCGCGCTCGCGCAGCGCGGCGACCATCCCGGGGATGTCGGTGTTGTCGCCGACGCGACGGCCGTCCTCGGTGAACACGACCGTGTTGACGGCCTCGACCGAGGCCGCCGTCTCACTGACCTCGTCGAGCAGCGGGATGACGGCCCGCTTGAGCGGCATGGTCAGCGACAGACCCGCCCACTCGGGACCGAGGTCCCCGAAGAAGCCCGGCAGCGCCTCCTCGTCGATCTCGAAACGGTCGTAGGACCAGTCGCCGAGTCCCAGCTCCCGGTACGCGGTGCGGTGCAGCACCGGGGAGAGGGAATGGGCGATCGGGGAGCCGAGTACCGCGGCCCTTCGGGCGTCAGTTGCCCGAGCTCTCATTGAACTTGTCCTTGAGCTTCTGGAATTCCGCATAGGTCTTGGCGAATTCGGTGTTGCTCTGGCCGTCGGTCGCCACGAAATAGACCCAGCCGTCGCTGGTCGGGTTCAACGTCGCCTTCATCGCGTCGTCACCGGGGTTGCCGATCGGTCCTGGCGGCAGACCCTTCCGCGTATAGGTGTTGTACGGGTCCTTGTTGCTGTTGATCTCGGACTCGCTGATGTGGATGTTGCTCTGGCCCTTCAGGTAATTGAAGGTCGAGTCGAACTGGAGCAGCCTGTTGGTTTCCGTGTTCGTGGTCTTGAGACGGTTGTAGACCACCTCGGCCATCTTGCGGAAGTCGTCGTGCGTCTTGCCCTCGGCCTGGACGAGGCTCGCGACCGTGACGACCTGGAGCGGGTTCTGCAGGTTCAGTTCCTTGGCCTTGGCGGCGAGGTTGTACGCCGTGTACTTCTCCTTGGCCTGCGTCACCATCTGCTTCAGGATCGCCTCGGGCTTCATGCCCTTGGCGGCGGGATAGGTCGCCGGATAGAGGAATCCTTCCAGCGGATCCTTTATGTCCTTGCTGTCGTTCGCCCAGCTGGGAAGTCCGAAGGTCTTGTATTCCTTCTGGGCGATCTTCCCGGTGGTGCCGTCCGCGAGATCGAGCTTCTTGTCGATCGCCTGATAGACAACGACATTGCGCTGCCCAGGAGCGACGATCACGTTGTTCTGGCTCTTGGGATCGAGCATCATCTTGACCGCACTGGCAGCCGACATGCCCTTCCTCAGCACATAAGCGCCCGCCTGGATGCTGTTCCCGTTGGGGTTGTTCTGCTGCGCGGACACGAAGGCGTCGATGCTCTTGACGACGCCGTTCTCCTTCAGCACCCGGGCGATCGCGAGGCCACCCGCACCCTTGGGGATCTCGACCGTGACCTTGCCACTGCCTTCGCCCGCGAAGTCCGGAGCCGGGCCGAAACGATTTTGGTAGAACTGATACCCGAAATATCCGACACCGGCGATACCGCCGCCGAACACCACCACCACGAGCAGGCAGGCGCAGCCGCTGCGGCGCTTCTTGCCCTTGTCGCCCTTGCCGCCGCGGCCCTTCCGGTCGCCGCGGCCGGCCTTCGGATCGTCGTCGTCGAGGTCGTCATCGTCGTCACCGCCCGCGAAGAAGGCGTGTTCGCCCTGGTCGGGTCCGGGATCCCAGTCGATCTCCGGTTCGGGCTCGGCGCGGCGACGGGCGGGCGGCTCCGGCGGCGGATACGCGTCGGGAGTGCCGTAGAAGTCGGGCTGCTCACCGGTGTACCCGGCGGCCTGGTTCCCGTACGGATCGTTCGGGTCGGCGGCGTAGGCGACCTGGTGCTGCGTCCCGTTGTCCCAGCCGCCGTCGTGGTACTGCTGCTGGTCCTGTCCGTTGTACTGCTGCCGACCCTGATCGACGTACTGCTGCTCCTGGCCGGGGTACTGCTGCGGGTACTGCTGCTGCCCCTGACCGTGGAAATGCTGTCGGCCCTGGTCGTGATACTGCTGCCCGCCCTGGCCTTCGTACTGCTGCTGGTTCTGGGCGCCGTACTGCTGCTCCTGGCCGTAGCCACCCTGCTGGCCGGCGCTCCACTCGCCGTACTGGGACTGCTGGTGCTGCTGCTGCGGCTGCTGCGGGTAGTGCTGCGGCTGGCCGCCGTAGGGGGACTGGCCGTCGGCGGCCTGTCCTCCCCATCCGCCGTCCCCGTACAACGGGTCCTCCGGATTCCACGGTTCGGAGCCTGCGCCCCGGCCATACTCAGTCATCGATCCCCTAGAGCCGCGAGGCGGTGGCTGCTGTCGCTGGTGGCTCGGCTCCCGTCCGCCTCTTCGCTGTGCGGTGGCTGTTCGAACACCACCACATCGCGCGGAACGTTACCGTATCGCGATCAGATGACCACTTCGACGCCCTCTCCCGGTGCGTTGCCTGACGCCCGTTCGGACTCCAGAGCCTGCTGCAGGATGATCACGGCGGCCGCCTGATCGATGACGGACCTGCCCTTTTTGGACTTCACGCCCGACGCGCGTAGACCCTGACTGGCCGTCACTGTGGTCATCCTCTCGTCGAGGAGCCGGACGCCGACGGGCGCGATCGCCCGGGCCAGCTCCTGGGCGAAGGCGCGCACCTTCACGGCGGCGGGGCCCTCGCCCCCCTTGAGGGAGCGAGGGAGCCCGACGACGACCTCGATCGGCTCGTACTCCTCGACGAGTTGCTTCAACCGGCGCTGAGCGGCCGGGACATCGCGCCCCGGCACGGTCTCGACCGGAGTCGCGAGGATCCCGTCGGGGTCGCACGAGGCGACCCCGATCCGGGCATCCCCGACGTCGATCGCGAGCCGACGGCCGCGGCGCATGCCCCGGCCGTCCTCGCTCCGCTGCGAGCCGTCCGTGCTCACTTGGCCGTCTCGGCGACGAGCCGCTCGACCGCGTCGGCGGCCTCGCCGATGGCGGCCGGGTTCTGCCCGCCGCCCTGGGCGACGTCCGGCTTGCCGCCACCGCCGCCGCCGAGGGTCTTGGCGGCCGTACGGACCAGGTCACCGGCCTTGAGGCCACGCTCGCGGGCGGCCTCGTTGGTGGCGATGACCGTGAGCGGCTTGCCGCCCGCGGTGGTGAACAGAGCCACCACGGCGGCCCGTCCGCCCTGGATGCGGCCGCGCACGTCGAGAACCAGCTTGCGCAGGTCGTCGGCGCTCGTGCCGTCCGGGACCTGGCCGGTGACCAGAGCCACACCGCGGACGTCCTTGGCGGACTCCACGAGACCGGCGGCGGCCTGCAGGACCTTCTCCGCGCGGAACTTCTCGATCTCCTTCTCGGCGTCCTTCAGCTTGCCGAGCATGGCGGAGACCTTCTCGGGGAGCTCCTCGGGACGGCCCTTGATCAGCTCCTGGAGCTGGGCGACGACCGTGTGCTCGCGAGCGAGGAAGTTGTAGGCGTCGACGCCCACCAGGGCCTCGATACGCCGCACGCCGGAGCCGATCGAGGACTCGCCGAGCAGCTTGACCAGGCCGAGCTGGGAAGTGTTGTGCACATGCGTGCCGCCGCACAGCTCCTTGGAGAAGTCGCCGATGGTCACGACGCGGACGCGCTCGCCGTACTTCTCGCCGAACTCGGCGATGGCGCCCTGCTTCTTGGCCTCGTCGAGGCTCAGGATCTCGGCGTGCACGTCCAGGTCACGGGCGAGCACCTCGTTGATCTTCTGCTCGACGTCGGTCATGACGGTCGTCGGAACGGCCGAGGGGGAACCGAAGTCGAAGCGGAAGCGGCCGGGCTGGTTCTCGGAACCGGCCTGGGCGGCCGTCGGGCCGAGGGCGTCGCGCAGGGCCTGGTGGGTGAGGTGCGTGGCCGAGTGGGCGCGGGCGATGGCCGTCCGACGACGGGAGTCGATGATGGCCTGGGCCTGGGCACCGACGGTGACCTCGCCGACCTGGACGACGCCCTTGTGGACGTACACACCCGGGACGGGCTTCTGGCAGTCGCGGATCTCGATGACGGCACCGGTGTCGACCTTGATGCGGCCGGTGTCACCGATCTGGCCGCCGCCCTCGGCGTAGAACGGGGTGCGGTCGAGGACGATCTCCACCTCGTCGCCCTCGGTGGCGGCGGGCGAGGAGACACCGTCGACCAGGATGCCCACGATGCGCGACTCGCCGTCGGTCCGGTCGTAGCCGATGAACTCGGTCTCACCCGCGGCGTCGGCGATCTGACGGTAGGCGCCGAGGTCGGCGTGGCCCGTCTTCTTGGCCTGGGCGTCGGCCTTGGCCTTGTCCCGCTGCTCCTTCATCAGACGCCGGAAGCCGTCCTCGTCCACCGAAAGGCCCTGCTCGGCGGCCATTTCGAGGGTGAGGTCGATCGGGAAGCCCCAGGTGTCGTGGAGCAGGAAGGCCTTGTCGCCGGCGAGCACCGTGCCGCCGGACTCCTTGGTGTCGGAGATGGCCGTGTCGAGGATGTTCGTGCCGGCCTTCAGCGTCTTGAGGAAGGCGGCCTCCTCGGCGAGGGCCACGGTCTCGATGCGCTGCCGGTCGGTGACGAGCTCCGGGTACTGCTGGCCCATCATCTCGATCACGACGTCGATGAGGTCCTTGACGACCGGGCCGGTGGCGCCGAGCAGCCGCATGTTGCGGATGGCGCGGCGCATGATGCGGCGCAGCACGTAGCCGCGGCCCTCGTTGCCGGGGCTCACGCCGTCGCCGATGAGCATCACGGAGGTGCGCATGTGGTCGGTGACCACGCGCAGCGAGACATCGGAGTCGTGGGCGGCGCCGTACTCGACACCCGTCAGCTCGGTGGCCTTCTTGATGACGGCCATGGAGGTGTCGATCTCGTACATGTTCTGCACGCCCTGCAGAATCATGGCGAGGCGTTCCATGCCGAGGCCGGTGTCGATGTTCTTGCTGGGCAGCTCGCCGAGGATCTCGAAGTCCTCCTTCGAGGTGCCCTCACCGCGCTCGTACTGCATGAAGACCAGGTTCCAGATCTCCACGTACCGCTCGTCGTTGACGGCCGGGCCGCCCTCGACACCGAACTCGGGGCCGCGGTCGTAGTTGATCTCGGAACACGGGCCGCAGGGACCCGGGACGCCCATGGACCAGTAGTTGTCCTTCTTGCCCAGGCGTTGAATGCGCTCGGCCGGGACACCGATCTTGTCGCGCCAGATGGACTCGGCCTCGTCGTCGTCGAGGTAGACCGTGATCCACAGGCGCTCGGGGTCGAGTCCGTAACCACCCTTGTCCTGGGGCGAGGTGAGCAGCTCCCAGGCGTAGGTGATCGCGCCTTCCTTGAAGTAGTCGCCGAAGGAGAAGTTGCCGCACATCTGGAAGAACGTGCCGTGGCGGGTGGTCTTGCCGACCTCTTCGATGTCGGGCGTACGCACGCACTTCTGCACGCTGGTGGCGCGCGACCACGGCGGCTTGACCTCACCGAGGAAGTACGGCTTGAAGGGCACCATGCCCGCGGGGACCAGGAGCAGAGTCGGGTCGTCCGCGATGAGCGACGCCGAGGGAACGACGGTGTGACCGCGCTCCTCGTAGAAGCTCAACCAGCGGCGGCGAATCTCGGCCGACTCCATCAGTGGTCCTCATTCCGGTTGTACGAGTACGTCGACCTCTCGACGTACGTCGGGTTCTTGCTGTGTTTCGGACTGTTCTCGATCGCGGCGATCCGCCGGGGCGCGGGCAGCTCGGGGTGGCGATCGAGCCCGAGTGCCTCGTCGAGTTCGGCCTCCCGCTCGGCCATGCCGTCGCGGACGTCGAGCGCGAAGTCCTTGAGCCGGTGCCCGGCCTCGATCGC
Organism: Streptomyces sp. NPDC111656; assembly: GCF_055656965.1. NCBI lineage: Bacteria > Bacillati > Actinomycetota > Actinomycetes > Kitasatosporales > Streptomycetaceae > Streptomyces > Streptomyces sp. NPDC111656. The sequence continues at coordinate 412,315 of NZ_JBVKCA010000006.1, read as the reverse complement.
CTTGTTCGCGGCCTGGGCCGCGAGGCTCTCGGGCGTCAGCTGCTTGAGCTTGCGGTTGACCTTGGTGGTGGCCCACACACCCGCGGCTGCGCCGGCGGTGAACCAGAACGTACGGCGGAACATCGCTGCGTCAGTCCTTCTTCCGCTTTCCCCGTCGCGCGGACGGGACGGTGCGGCCCACGATCACGGTACGACGGGAGGCCTTGGGGGGCACATTGTCCTTGCGGCCGCCGATGGCCCGGCGGACGCCGTAGCCGAACGCCGCGACCTTCACCAGCGGGCCGCCGAAGGTGGACGCGACGGTCGTGGAGAGCGCCGACGCGTTCGAGGTGACCTCCTGGACGTCCGACGCGATGGCGTCGACCCGGTCGATCTGGGTCTGCGCGGAACGCACCGCCGCGGAGGCGTCGGCCAGCAGCGGGACGGCCTGGTCGGTCACGTCCGCCACGAGCTTGGTGGTCGCCCTGAGCGTCTGGGCCAGCCTCGCCAGTGCGACGGCGAGGAAGGAGACCAGGATCGCCCAGAAGACGGCCACCAGGATCCCGGCCACCTCTCCACCGGACACTGTTCGCACCCGCTCCCTAGTACATGCCTGCCAGTACATGCCCGGACGCCGTGTCCGATACATGCCTGGACATCGCGTCTGAACATCGCGTCTGAACATCAAAAAGTCGTCCCCCGAGCCTATCGCGCCGGGGCCGCCGCTCCGTACCGCATTACCGGCTGCGGGGCCGGACTTGCGCGAAGCGATTGTACGGACCGCATACGGGTCAGTACGCTCCGTGTCCCATGCGAGCTTCTGAGTGCTCCGACCGGTCCGCACCCGGCAATCTGCCCCTGGAACTCAACGCGTTCGTGGGACGCACGGCCGAACTCGCACGGCTGGCGGAGGCGCTGGGGCAGGCCCGGCTGGTGACGGTGACGGGCATGGGCGGCGTGGGCAAGTCACGCCTCGCGGCACGGACCGCGGCACACACCCGGCCGCGCGACGGATCATGGCGGGTGGAACTGGCCTCCGTGCGCGATCCGGATCTCGTCGCGTACGCGCTCGTGGAGGCCCTCGCGCTGGCGGACCAGACGTCGAGGCCGCCCCGCACGCTGCTCCTCGACCATCTCGCCGAGCGTCAACTCCTGCTGGTCGTGGACGGGTTCGAGCATCTGGTGGACGCGTGCGCCGCGCTGGTGGGCGAGCTGCTGCGGCATGCGCCGGGGCTGCGGGTGCTCGCCGTGGGCCGCAGACCGCTGGAGGTCGAGGGCGAGCTGCTGTTCCCGCTGGCCCCGCTGCCCGAACGGGAGGCCGCGGAGCTGTTCACGGACCGGGCGGCGGCGCGGGTGCCCGGGTTCGCGCTGGACGACGCCAACCGGGCGGACGTCCTGGAGCTGTGCCGATGCCTGGACGGGATCCCGCTCGCCGTCGAACTGGCCGCCGGCCGGCTGAGCGCCCTCTCCCCCGGGCAGCTGCTGTCCCGGCTCGACGACCGCTTCCGGCTGCTGACCGGCGGCGGGCGTGACGCCCTGCCACGGCACCAGACGCTGCGGACGGCGATCGGCTGGAGCCATGAGCTGTGCACGCCCGAGGAGCGGCTGCTGTGGTCGCGGCTCTCGGTGTTCGCCGGACCGTTCGACCTGGAGGCCGTCGAGTACGTGTGCAGCGGCGACGGACTGCACGCCGACGACGTCCTCGACGTGCTGGGCGAGCTGCTCGCGCAGTCGGTGCTGGCGCGCGAGGAGACGGCGGCCGGCCTGCGCTACCGGATGCTGGACACGGTGCGGGCGTACGGCGCGGACTGGCTGGTGGCGGCGGGCGACGCGGGCCGACTGCGCCGCCGCCACCGCGACTGGTACATGGGCCTGGCCACCTGGTGCGAGCTGGACTGGTTCTCACCACGGCAGGGCGAGGTGGCCGCGCGCATCGAGACGGAGCTGCCGAATCTGCGCTGCGCCCTGGAGTACAGCCTGACCGAGCCGGGCGAGACGCATCTGGGCCAATACCTCGCGGGCAGCCTGTGGTTCTACTGGGTCGGCTGCGGCCGTCTCGCGGAGGGGCGGCACTGGCTGGAGCGCGGGGTGGAGCTCGACAGCGACCGCGACCGGTCACGGCTGAAGGCCCTGTGGGTGCTCGGCTACGTGGCGATCCTCCAGGGCGACATGGTGCCCGCGCTCACCGCGCTCCAGGAGTGCCGCGAGGAGGCCGAACGCACCGGCAACCCCACCGCGATCGCCTATGCCGAGCACCGCACCGGCTGTCTGGCGCTGGTCGGCGACGACATGGCACGCGCGGAAACCCTGCTGCGCTCGGCGCTCGACCGCTACCACGCCATCGGCGAGCTCAACAGCAACGTGCTGATGGCCCAGGTGGAGCTGGCGATGGCGCTGGCGTTCCGGGGCGATCTGCCGGGCGCGGTGCGGCTGTGCGAGGACGTCCGCCGGGTCTGCGAGGACCACGGGGAGCGCTGGGCGCTCGCCTACGCGCTGTACGTGCTGGCGTACGAGGCCCAGACCGCGGGCGATCCGGGGCGCGCCCGGGAACTCCTGGAACAGAGCCTGGACATCGCGCACGCCTTCCACGACCTGCTCGGCACGGTCCTCGCGCTCGAGCTGCTGGCGCTGGTCACGGAGGCGGAGGGCGATCCGGCCGAGGCCGCGCTGCTGCAGGGGGCGGCGGCCCGGCTGTGGCCCTCGGTGGGCCTGCCGCTGTTCGGCTCGGCGTACTACAACGTGCCGCACGAGCGGTGCGAGGCCGGGGCCCGGCGGCGGCTGGGCGACGAGCGGTACGAGGAGTGCGTACGGGCGGGGTCTCGGCTCGGGCGGGAGGCGGCGGTGGCGCGGGCACTGCGGCGGCCCGGTCCCCGGCCGCTGGGTGCGGTGCCCGCGCCGCGCGGGCTGCCTCCGGACACGCGGAAGCCCGCCGTCTCGCCCACCTCGAAGGGCGGGGAGACGACGGGCTGACGCGCAGGTGGTGCTACGTCCGCTGGAAGACGATCAGCGGGCGTAGTACTCGACGACGAGCTGCTCGTCGCAGATCACCGGGATCTCCTTGCGGTTCGGCTCGCGGTCCAGGCGGAACGCCAGGGCCGGGAGGTTCACCTGGAGGTAGCGCGGGGTCTCGCCGTCGGGGGCGAAGCCACCGGCGCGGGAGACCTCGAACAGCGTCTTGCTGCGGCTGCGCTCGCGGACCATCACGACGTCGTCGGGACGGACGCGGAAGGACGGCTTGTCGACCTTCTGGCCGTTGACCTCGATGTGGCCGTGAACGACCATCTGGCGGGCCTGGTAGATCGTGCGGGCAATGCCCGAACGCAGGACCAGCGCGTCGAGACGGCGCTCGAGCTCGATGATCAGGGCCTCACCGGTCTTGCCCTGGACCTTGGAGGCACGCTCGTAGGCGCGGACGAGCTGACGCTCGGACACGTCGTACTGCGCGCGCAGACGCTGCTTCTCGAGCAGACGGACCTTGTAGTCCGAGTTCTGCTTGCGGCCACGGCCGTGCTCGCCCGGCGGGTAGGGGCGGGCCTCGAAGTACTTGACGGCCTTCGGGGTCAGCGCGATGCCGAGGGCACGCGACTTCTTGACCTTGGGGCGGGACTGATTCGCCACTTTTTCTCTTTCCGTGATTTCGGCTCACCAGAGTTAAGGGAGGTCGCAATCCGCAGCCCGGGAAACCCCGCGGGTCCTCGGGGGACCTGCCGGGCAGCCGCTCCTGGGTCTGGGCACATACGTGCAGCACGCGAGTGGCCCACCGACCGTTCCCGGAGACCGGGTGGTGGTGGGCTGCCCGCGACACCTTCGACGGTGCGCGACGCTCCTGGAATCCCTCCGTGACGGCAGGGGCTCCGGCTGGATGTCCCGTTCTGGTGGTGCCGACCGGAGCCGGACACGGGACGCAGCGCTTCGCGTCATGTTACAGGGTGGTCAGGACCGCCCTCTACCGAGGTGCTTCCTGGTCCACTCCACCGCGTCCGCGTAGCGCGCCTCGGCGCCGTGCCGGGTGGGTGTGTAGTACTCCCGGTCCTTGAGCTCTTCCGGGGCGTACTGCTGGGCGGCGATGCCCTCGGGCAGGTCGTGCGGATACACATACCCCTGGGCGTGCCCGAGCTTGGCCGCGCCCTTGTAGTGCCCGTCGCGCAGGTGCATCGGCACCGGGCCCGCGTGCCCCTTGCGTACGTCCTCCATCGCGGCGCCGATGGCCATGGTCGCGGCGTTGGACTTCGGGGCCAGGGCGAGGGCGATGGTGGCGTGGCTGAGGGTCAGCGCGGCCTCGGGGAAGCCGATCATGGCGACGGCCTGGGCGGCGGCCACGGCTATCGGCAGCGCGTTCGGGTCGGCGAGGCCGATGTCCTCGCTGGCGGAGATCATCAGGCGGCGGGCGATGAAGCGGGGGTCCTCGCCCGCCTCGATCATCCGGGCCAGGTAGTGCAGCGCGGCGTCCACGTCGGAGCCGCGGATGGACTTGATGAGGGCGCTCGCCACGTCGTAGTGCTGGTCGCCGTCGCGGTCGTACGTCACGGCGGCGCGGTCGACGGTCTCCTCCAGGGTCTGGAGGGTGATCTCCGGCTCGCTCTTGTCGAGCGCCGCGCCGGCGGCGGCCTCCAGGGCGGTCAGGGCGCGCCGGGCGTCCCCCCCGGCGATGCGCAGCAGGTGCCGCTCGGTGTCCTCGGGGAGGGTGACGGCCTCCTTGAGGCCGCGCTCGTCGGTGAGGGCCCGGCGCAGCAGGCCGCGCAGGTCGTCGTCGGTGAGCGGTTCGAGGGTGAGGAGGAGGGAGCGGGACAGGAGCGGGGAGATCACCGAGAAGTACGGGTTCTCGGTCGTGGCGGCGATCAGCGTCACCCAGCGGTTCTCGACGGCCGGGAGCAGGGAGTCCTGCTGGGCCTTGCTGAAGCGGTGGATCTCGTCCAGGAAGAGGACGGTCTCCTTGCCGAAGCCGCCGGTGGCGCGGCGGGCGCCGTCGATGACCGCGCGGACCTCCTTGACGCCCGCGGTGATCGCGGAGAGCTCCACGAAGCGCTTGTTGGTGGCCTTGGAGACGACGTACGCGAGGGTCGTCTTGCCGGTGCCGGGCGGGCCCCAGAGGATCACCGAGGACGGTCCGGCCGGGCCGCCGTTCCCCTCGCCGACGAGTCTGCGCAGGGGTGAGCCCGGCTTCAGCAGATGCTGCTGGCCCACGACCTCGTCGAGGGTACGCGGGCGCATCCGTACGGCCAGGGGGCTGCTGGACGGGTCCTTCTCCTGGCGTTCTTCTGCTGCGGCGGTGAACAGGTCGGGCTCCACGTCCAAAACCCTATGTCACGCCACTGACAATCCCCGCAGGGCTGTCAGCTGGTCCAGAAGTCCCACCAGCGGGTCAGGATCAGCATCCCGATGATCCCGATGTGCACGACGGGCAGGACCCAGGTGAACTCGCCGAAGAAGCTCTTGAGCCAGCGCGGGGCGGGCAGGAAGTCGTTGCGGATGTTCGACGAGGTCACGTACCAGAACATGATGATCGTGGCGACCCAGGCCAGCGAGCACCACAGGCACAGCGAGTTGATCCGGTACAGCGACTGGAACTGCAGCCAGGTGCAGAATCCGACACCGAAGAGGGTGCCGGCGTTGAAGGTCAGCCAGTACCAGCGCGGGTAGGTGGCCCGCGCGAGCAGGCTCATCCCGACGCAGATCACGATGCCGTACGCCACCAGGCCGAGCATCGGGTTGGGGAACCCGAAGGCCGCGGCCTGCTTGCTCTTCATGATGTTGCCGCAGGAGACGACCGGGTTCAGGCTGCACCCCGGCACGAAGTTCGGGTTCTCCAGCAGCTTGAACTTGTCGATCGTGATGACCCACGCGGCGAGCAGACCGGCCGCACCGGTGATCACCAGCAACAGGGCGAGCGCACGGCTGCCGCCGACCGTCCGGGGACCGGCCGCGCGTTCCTGGTCGATGGGGATGACTGTCGTCGTCTTGCTCATCACGCCGTTTCCGTAGTCTCGAAGGGCCTGCGGGCAACCGACATTGTGCCGCACCCACGTGTGTGTCCACCGTTCGATGGACATAAGGAGGTACGCACGGTCGTCCCGGAACGTTCGTTTCGGCGGCAGGCTCGTCGGCATGACAACACACGCGAACGAACTCGCGGTGGACGTGCGGGGGCTGCGCAAGCAGTACGGAGACGTGACCGCCGTCGACGGCATCGACCTCGGCATCCGCCGCGGCGAGGTGTTCGGCCTGCTCGGACCCAATGGCGCGGGCAAGAGCACCACGGTGGAGATCCTCCAGGGCAACCGCGGGAGGGACGCGGGCGAGGTGTCCGTGCTCGGCGCGGACCCGGCGACGGGCACACGCGCGTGGCGCTCACGGGTCGGCATCGTCTGGCAGGACGAATCGGCGCCCGCGGAGTTGACGGTCGACGAGACCGTACGGCACTTCGCCCGCTACTACCCACGGCCCCGCGACCCCGAGGAGGTCATCGGGCTCGTCGGTCTGGAGGCGAAGGCGGGCAGCCGCATCAAGGCGCTCTCGGGCGGCCAGCGCAGGCGTCTGGACGTGGCGCTCGGGGTGATCGGCGGCCCCGAGCTGCTGCTCCTGGACGAACCGACGACCGGCTTCGACCCGGCCGCCCGCCGCCAGTTCTGGGACCTGATCCGGAAACTGGCCGACGAGGGCACGACCATCCTGCTCACCACGCACTATCTGGAGGAGGCGGAGGCGCTGGCGCACCGGCTCGCGGTCGTCGCGCGGGGCCGCGTCGTCGCGGAAGGCGAACCCGCCGCGCTCCGCGAACGCTTCGGGACCGAGGCGACCGTCGAGTGGACGGAGGCCGACGGCACGACGCGCCGCGAGCGCACGGACACCCCCACGCGCACGGTCGCGGAGCTCACCCGCCGCTTCGACGGCGAGATACCCGGGCTGAGCGTGACCCGCCCGACCCTGGAGGACGTCTATCTCCGGCTGACCGGACAGGAGAACGCGCGATGACCCTGACGACCGTACGCGTACGAGGGGAGGCCTCCTCCGTGCGACTGCCCGGAGCCTGGGGCCTCGGCCTGCGACGCGGCGCCCTGGAGATCAAGCAGTTCTTCCGACAGCGCGACCAGGTGGTGTTCACCTTCGCCTTCCCCGTCGTCTTCCTGTTCCTCTTCGCGTCGATCTTCAGCGACGACGTGCGGGGCGCGGGCATCACCGCCTCCCAGCTGTACGTCCCCGCGATGATGGCCGCGGGCATCATGTCCACCAGCTTCCAGTCCCTCGGCATCTCCATCGCGATCGAGCGGGACGAGAAGGTGCTGCGGCGGCTGCGCGGCACTCCGATGCCACCGGCCGCGTACTTCCTGGGCAAGATCTGGCTGGTCCTGGTCACCGGCCTCATGGAGACGGCGATCCTGCTCGTCGTCGGCACGTCGCTGTACGACGTGAAGCTGCCCTCGGATCCCGCCAAGTGGGCCGACTTCGCCTGGATCTTCGTCCTGGGCCTGACGGCCTGCGCCCTGCTCGGCATCGCGATCAGCTCGGTGCCGAAGTCCGGCAAGAGCGCCACGTCCGTCGTCGTACTCCCGTTCCTCGTGCTGCAGTTCATCTCCGGGGTCTACATCGCCATCGACACGATCCCCGACTGGATGCTGAATATCGGCGCCCTGTTCCCGCTGAAGTGGATGTGCCAGGGGCTGCGCGGGGTGTTCCTGCCCGAGTCGGCGAAGGTCCTGGAACAGGCGGGCGGCTGGGAGTTCGGGCGGATCGCCCTGGTGCTGGGGGCCTGGTGCGTCGGAGGATTGCTGCTGTGTCTGCTGACCTTCCGCTGGAAGAACCGCCGCGACGGATGACCGAACGGATCGCCGGACCCGGCGGCACGACGAGCTCGTACACCTGGGACCGCTCCTTCCGGCTCTGGGACTCGTACTTCGCCCTCGTGTGCGTGGCCACCCTGGTGTTCGTGCTCGGCACGGGGCATCCGGGGTGGCACCTGCGCCTCGTCTCGGCGGCGCTGTTGGTGGCGCTGATTCCTTGGTACGTGATGGTGGGGCGTCCCGTCCTCGGCGGCGACCCGCCCGACGAACGTCGGGCCCTCGGCTATCTCGCGGGGACGATCGTGCTGTTCCTGCCGTCGGGGATCCTCGTCGGTGAGACCCGGCTGATGACCTTCGCGCTCGTCCCCCAGTGCTTCATCGCGCTGCGCCTGCGCTGGGCGCTGGCGGCCGTGACGGTCATCAACATCGCGCCGGTGGTGGGTTGGGCGCTGCTGTGGTGGCCGAGCGACCAGGATGTCTTCTTCAACTCGCTCTTCGCCGTGGTCACCCTCGTCTTCTCGGCGGCTGTCGGCAGCTGGATCATCCGCATCATCGAGCAGAGCCAGGAACGGGCCGAGCTGATCGCCGAACTGGACGCCAGCCGCCACGAGCTCTCCCGGCTCTCGTCGGCGCACGGCGCGCTGGCCGAGCGGGAACGGCTCTCCCGGGAGATACACGACACGCTCGCGCAGGGCTTCACGAGCCTGCTGATGCTGGTGCAGGCGGTCGAGGCCGAACTCGACCACGACGTTCCGCAGGCCCGCCGCCACCTGTCCCTGATGGCGGAGACGGCCCGGCAGAACCTCGCCGAGGCGCGGGCCCTGGTCGCCGGGGGCGCGCCCGCCGATCTCGACGGGGCCTCGCTGCCCGACGCGCTGCGCCGGCTGGCCGCGCGTCACGAGGCGACGGTCGACGTCACCGGCCCCGTGCGCGCGCTGCCCGCCGGGCCCGAGGTCGTGGTCCTGCGTTCCTGCCAGGAAGCGCTCGCCAACGCCCGTAAACACGCGGGGAGTTCGTCGACGATCGCGGTCGCCCTGACGTACGCCCACGATTCGCTGACGCTCTCCGTACGGGACGACGGCCCCGGCTTCGACCCCGCCGCGCCGGTCGGCGGTTACGGTCTGACCGGGTTGCGTGCCCGGGCCGCGGAAGTGGGCGGCAGGGCTCAAGTGCGCAGCACGCCCGGCGAGGGCACGACCATCACCGTCTGTCTGCCCGTTCCAAGGAGTGACTCGTGATCCGCATCGTCCTGGCCGACGACCATCCCGTCGTACGGGAAGGGCTGCGCGCGATGCTCAGTGCCGAGCCCGACCTCGATGTGATCGCCGACGCGTCGAGCGGCCCGCAGGCGGAGGCGCTGGCGGCCGAACTCCGGCCGGACATCGTCCTGATGGACCTGCGGATGCCGGGGGGCGGGGGTGTGGACTCGATCGTGCGGATGACCGAGGCGGGGTTGGGCTGCCGGGTCATCGTGCTGACGACGTACGAGACGGACCGGGACATTCTGCGGGCGGTCGAGGCCGGAGCCGCGGGCTATCTCCTGAAGGACCTCCCTCGCGCCGAACTCGCCGACGCCGTCCGCTCCGCCGCGCGCGGCGAGACCGTGCTGGCCCCGTCCGTCGCCGCCCGACTCGTCGACCAGCTCCGTACGAAGCCGGAGCGGCCGAGGTTGTCGGAGCGTGAGACGGCGGTGCTGCGGCTGGTGGCGGAGGGCTGCACGAACGCCGAGATCGGGCGCCGCCTGTTCATCGGCGAGTCCACCGTGAAGACCCACCTGCTGCGGGCCTTCACCAAACTGGGGGTGGACGACCGAACCGCGGCGGTGACGAGCGCGATGCGCTTCGGCCTACTGGACTGACGCCCACCCCGAGGCTTTCCGGGGCGCGGCCCGGCCCAAGGGGCGCGGGGAACTGCGCGACCAGCCCCCACCCGCCCGCACCCGAAGAACCCACCCGGGGGTCCGGGGGCGGAGCCCCCAGGGATGGATGGGACGGGTAGAGGCGGCGGGGGCGAGAAACCCGGCCCTCAGCCCAGACGCGTCTCGAGCTCCGCCACGATCTCGTTCACCCCGACCGCCACCTGCTCACCGGACTCCATGTCCTTGAGCTGCACCACACCCTCGGCGAGATCCCGCTCACCGGCGACGACCGCGTACCGCGCCCCCGACCGGTTCGCGTTCTTCATCGCCCCCTTGAGCCCCTTGGCCCCGTAGGAGAAGTCGGCGGCGACACCGAGCTTGCGCAGCTCGGTCACCTTGGCGAAGAGCACCCGCCGGGCCTCCTCACCGAGCGGAACGGCGAACACGCTCGTGGCCGCGGGGATTTCGAGCGAGACCCCCTCCGCCTCCAGGGCGAGCACCGTGCGGTCGACACCGAGCGCCCAGCCCACCGAAGGCAGCGCGGGCCCGCCGATCATCTCGGACAGCCCGTCGTAGCGCCCGCCGCCGCCCACCGCGGACTGGGAGCCCAGACCGTCGTGGACGAACTCGAAGGTGGTCCGCGTGTAGTAGTCCAGGCCGCGCACCAGCTTGGGGTCGTCCTCGAAGGCAACCCCCGCCTCCGTGATCAGCTCGCGCACCTCCTCGTGGTACGCCTTGCACGCGTCGCAGAGGTAGTCACGGAGCAACGGCGCGCCCACCAGCTGCTTCTGCACGTCGTCGCGCTTGTCGTCGAGGACCCGGAGGGGGTTGATCTCGGCACGGCGCAGCGTGTCCTCGTCCAGGTCGAGGCCGCGCAGGAAGTCCTGCAGGGCGGCCCGGTACACCGGACGGCACTCCTGGTCGCCCAGCGAGTTCAGCAGGATGCGGAAGTCCCGCAGCCCCAGCGACCGGTACGCCTGGTCCGCCAGGATGATCAGCTCGGCGTCGAGCGCCGGATCCTCCGCACCGATCGCCTCGGCGCCGACCTGCGAGAAGTGGCGGTAACGGCCCTTCTGGGGACGCTCGTAGCGGTAGTAGGAGCCCGAGTACCAGAGCTTGACGGGGAGGTTGCCGGCCTTGTGCAGGTTGGCCTCCAGCGCGGCGCGCAGTACGGAGGCCGTGCCCTCGGGGCGCAGGGCGAGCTGGTCGCCGCCCTTGGTCTCGAAGGCGTACATCTCCTTGGTCACGATGTCGGTGGACTCACCGACACCGCGCGCGAAGAGCTCGACGTTCTCGAAGCCGGGCGTCTCGATGTAGCCGTAGCCGGAGTTGCGCAGCGGCGCGGCGATCGCCTCGCGCACGGCGAGGTACTTGGCGCTCTCCGGCGGGATCAGGTCGTACGTGCCCTTGGGGGCCTTGAAGGTGCTCACGAAAGTCTCTCGTCACATTCCTCGTCGGGGAGCGGGTTCGGCGCCGCGCGCTTGGCGGTCCGCCGCCACCTGCCGCAGATACGGGTTGGTGGCTCGCTCCTGGCCGATGGTCGTCTGGGGGCCGTGGCCGGACAGCACCACGGTCGAGTCGTCGAGCGGCAGACACACACGGGCCAGCGAGCCGAGCATCTCGTCCATGTCACCGCCGGGCAGGTCGGTGCGTCCGATGGAGCCGGCGAAGAGCAGATCGCCCGAGAAGAAGACCGACGGAATGTCTGATCCGTCGCGGGCTTCGGGCATCTGGAAGGTCACCGACCCCTTCGTATGGCCGGGCGCGTGCGCGACGGACAGCTCCAGACCGGCCAGCTCCAGCCGCGTGCCGTCGGTGAGCGTCCGTACGTCGTCCGGCTCCCCCACGGTCAGCTCGCCCATCAGCGGCATGCCGATGGAGCGGCCGAGCGCCCGCTCCGGGTCGCTCATCATGTACCGGTCGTCGGGGTGGATCCAGGCCGGAACGTCGTGGGCACCGCAGACGGGCACGACCGAAGCCACGTGGTCGATGTGGCCGTGGGTGAGGACGACGGCGACGGGCTTGAGCCGATGCTTCTTGAGTGCGTCCTCGACTCCCTGGGCGGCCTGATGGCCCGGGTCGATGATCACGCACTCCTCACCGGCGGCGGGGGCGACCAGGTAACAGTTGGTGCCCCAGGCCCCGGCGGGGAACCCGGCAATGAGCACGATCGTCCTTCGTGGTGGCGTACGCGTGATGCCGTACGGGGTGGGTGGCTGTGGATCAGAGCCTACCGGCGCTGCCGATTCCTCAGCTAACCCATATACGGTACGGGGCACACGCAGGCGGTCGGCTCACAAGACGCACGCGTCCCACTTGACGTACGAGACGCATGAGGAGATAACCCGGTGGTCACCCAGGAACAGCGGCGGCGTCAGCTCGCCCGGGAGAAGTTCTTGCGGCAGCAGCAGCGGCGTACGGCCGCGCGGCGCAAGTCACACATGCGCAATACGGTGGTCGCGTCGGTCCTCGGCGTGGTCGTCGTCGGCGGTGTGGTGTCGTACGCGACCGGGCTCTTCAAGGACGACGGCAAGAAGGCCAACGCGGGCGCGCAGGTCACTCCGAGCGCCTCCCCGACCAGCAAGGCGCCGGACCCGTGCGCCAAGCCCGCCGAAGGCGCGGTGAAGTCGCTGAGCTGGAAGACGGAGCCGGCGATGACCATCGACAAGGCGGCGGACTACACGATGAAGCTGGCGACGACCTGCGGCGACATAGACGTCGCGCTGAAGACGGCCGCGGCCCCGCACACGGTGAACTCGTTCGACTTCCTCGCGGGCAAGGGGTTCTTCGACCACACCAAGTGCCACCGGCTCACCACGAACGGCATCTACGTGCTGCAGTGCGGTGACCCGAAGGGCACCGGCAGCGGCGGTCCCGGGTACACGATCCCGGACGAGAACCTGAAGGACACCAGCCTCAAGGGCGGCATCTACCCGGCGGGCACGATCGCGATGGCCAACACGGGCCAGAAGCACACCGGTGGCAGCCAGTTCTTCCTGGTGTACCAGGACAGTCAGCTACCGGCCAGCTACACACCGTTCGGAACTATTTCCAAGTCCGGCCTCACGGTTCTCAAGAAGATCGCCGCGGCCGGAGAGAGCACAGGCCAGGGCGACGGGGCGCCCAACGCGACGGTCGTGGTCAACAAGCTGACCGTGACGAAATCCTGACCGTCAACTGCGAAATTTCGGTCGCGCTGGATGCGGACAGCCGCCGGGCTGGTCGCCTATGTTGGCCGTGACGAAACTGTGGACGATGCCCAGGGGCGCTGAAGCCCCTCGCAGGCATCATGTGGAGGAGGCGCTGTGAGCAGCGACCCGTGGGGCCGCGTCGACGAGACGGGGACCGTGTACGTGCGTACGGCCGACGGCGAGCAGGTCGTCGGTTCCTGGCAGGCCGGCTCCCCTGATGAGGCGCTGGCCTACTTCGAGCGCAAGTACGAAGGCCTGGTTGTCGAGATCGGCCTCCTCGAACGACGAGTGAAAACCACCGACCTGTCGTCGAAGGACGCCCAGATCGCGATCGACCATATTCGCGAACAGGTGGACGCCCACCACGCGGTCGGCGATCTCCAGGCGCTGAAGAAGCGGCTGGACAAGCTCGTCGAGACGGTCGACGCGCGCCGTGAGGAGCGCAAGGTCCAGCGTGCGAAGCAGTCCGACGAGGCGCGGCACTCCAAGGAGGCGCTGGTCGTCGAGGCGGAGGAGCTGGCGCAGAGCGACCAGTGGCGGGCGGCCGGTGAGCGGCTGCGCTCCCTGGTGGACACCTGGAAGGGACTGCCGCGACTCGACCGCAAGTCGGACGACGAGCTGTGGCACCGCTTCTCGCACGCGCGCTCGGCGTTCTCCAAGCGCCGCAAGGCGCACTTCGCCTCGCTGGACGCGCAGCGCGAGGACGCCCGCAAGACCAAGGAGAAGCTGGTCGCGGAGGCCGAGTCGCTGTCCGCCTCCGCGGACTGGGGTCCGACGGCGGCGCGTTACCGCGAGCTGATGGCGGACTGGAAGGCCGCGGGCCGCGCGCAGCGTGAGCACGAGGACGACCTGTGGAACCGCTTCCGCGGCGCCCAGGACGTGTTCTTCGCGGCGCGCAGCTCGGTCTTCGCCGAGCGGGACGCCGAGCAGTCGGAGAACCTGAAGCTCAAGGAGGAGCTGGCCGAGGAGGCCGAGAAGCTCGTCCCGGTGCAGGACCTGAAGGCCGCCCGCGCTGCCTTCCGTTCCATCAACGAGCGCTGGGAGGCCATCGGCCACGTGCCCCGCGACGCCCGCCCGAAGGTCGAGGGTCGGATGCACGCGGTGGAGCGGGCTCTGCAGGAGTCCGAGGAGACCGAGTGGCGCCGGACCAACCCGGAGGCACGCGCGCGTGCCGAGGGCCTGACCGGTCAGCTGCAGGCCGCCGTGGACAAGCTCCAGGGCCAGATCGAGACGGCGCGCGCCGCGGGCAACACTTCGCGGGCCGACAAGCTCCAGAAGGAGCTCGAGGGCCGTCAGGCGCTGCTGGACCAGGCGTTGAAGGGTCTCCAGGAGTTCGGCGGCTGAGGCGGCCGGGTTTTCCCGCCACTACGTAGAGGGGCTCCCGTACGGTTCGTACGGGAGCCCCTCTACGTAGTGACCCGTTGACGACCGCGGCCGGGCCTCGGACGTCAGGACCCGTCGGAGGGCCTGCGCGCCGAAGTCACCCGGTACACGTCGTACACGCCCTCCACGCCCCTGACCGCCTTCAGGACGTGTCCCAGGTGCTTGGGGTCGCCCATCTCGAAGGTGAAGCGGGAGGTGGCGACGCGGTCGCGGGACGTCTGGACGGCCGCGGACAGGATGTTGACGTGCTGGTCGGACAGAACGCGGGTGACGTCCGACAGGAGCCGGGAGCGGTCCAGGGCCTCGACCTGGATGGCCACCAGGAAGACCGAGGACTGGGTGGGCGCCCACTCGACCTCGAGGATGCGCTCGGGCTCGCGGGAGAGCGAGTCGACGTTGACGCAGTCGCTACGGTGCACCGATACGCCGCTGCCGCGGGTGACGAAGCCGATGATCGGGTCGCCGGGGACGGGCGTACAACAGCGGGCGAGCTTGACCCACACGTCCTCGACGCCCTTGACGACGACACCGGGGTCGGCGTTGGAGCGGCGCTTGCGGCCACGCCCGCGCGCGGGCGGAACGCTCTCGTCGATCTCCTCGGTGGCCGCCTCCTCGCCGCCGAGGGCCTGCACCAGCTTCTGCACGACGCTCTGCGCGGTGACATGGCCCTCGCCGATCGCCGCGTACAGCGAGGAGATGTCGGGGTAGCGCATCTCGTGCGCGAGGGTGACCAGGGAGTCGCCGGTGAGGATGCGCTGGATCGGCAGGTTCTGCTTGCGCATCGCCCGGGCGATGGCGTCCTTGCCCTGCTCGATCGCCTCGTCGCGGCGCTCCTTGGAGAACCAGGCGCGGATCTTGTTGCGGGCGCGCGGGGACTTCACGAAGCCCAGCCAGTCGCGGGAGGGGCCCGCACCGGCCGCCTTGGAGGTGAAGACCTCCACCAAGTCGCCGTTGTCCAGGGTGGATTCGAGCGGGACGAGGCGTCCGTTGACCCGTGCGCCTATCGTCCGGTGGCCGACCTCCGTGTGGACCGCGTACGCGAAGTCCACCGGTGTCGCGCCGGCCGGGAGCGCTATGACGTCACCCTTAGGCGTGAAGACGAAGACCTCGTTGCGGGACAGGTCGAAGCGCAGGGACTCCAGGAACTCGCTCGGGTCCTCGGTCTCCTTCTGCCAGTCGAGCAACTGGCGCAGCCACGCCATGTCGTTGACGGTGTCCTGACCCGCGCTGCCCTTGGCCGCCCGGGGCACGTCCGTACGGATCTTGGAGGAACCGGCGACGGTCTCCTGCTTGTACTTCCAGTGCGCGGCGATGCCGTACTCGGCACGGCGGTGCATGTCGAACGTGCGGATCTGGAGTTCGACCGGCTTGCCGTTGGGCCCGATGACCGTCGTGTGCAGCGACTGGTACATGTTGAACTTGGGCATCGCGATGTAGTCCTTGAACCGGCCTGGGACCGGGTTCCATCGCGCGTGCACGGTGCCGAGGGCCGCGTAGCAGTCGCGGACGGTGTCCACGAGGACGCGGATGCCCACCAGGTCGTAGATCTCCGCGAAGTCACGGCCTCGTACGATCATCTTCTGGTAGACGGAGTAGTAGTGCTTCGGGCGGCCGGTGACCGTCGCCTTGATGCGGGCGGCGCGCAGGTCGCCCTGGACCTCGTCGGTCACTATGGCGAGGTATTCGTCGCGCTTGGGGGCGCGCTCGGCGACCAGGCGCACGATCTCGTCGTACATCTTGGGGTAGAGGATCGCGAACGCGAGGTCCTCCAGCTCCCACTTGATGGTGTTCATACCCAGGCGGTGGGCGAGCGGCGCGTAGATCTCCAGGGTCTCGCGCGCCTTCTTCTCCTGCTTCTCGCGCTTGAGGTAGCGCATGGTGCGCATGTTGTGCAGGCGGTCGGCGAGCTTGATGACCAGGACGCGGGGGTCCTTGGCCATGGCGACGACCATCTTGCGGACGGTCTCGGCCTGCGCGGCCTCGCCGAACTTGACCTTGTCGAGCTTGGTGACGCCGTCGACGAGCAGGGCGACCTGGTCGCCGAAGTCGCGCTTGAGCGTGTCCAGGCCGTACTCGGTGTCCTCGACGGTGTCGTGCAGGAGACCGGCCATCAGCGTGGCGGGGTCCATGCCCAGCTCGGCGAGGATCGTCGTGACGGCGAGCGGGTGCGTGATGTACGGGTCGCCGCTCTTGCGCTTCTGACCGCGGTGCCAGCGCTCGGCGACCTGGTAGGCCTTCTCGATCTGCCGCAGCGTCGACGTCTCGATCTTCGGGTCGTTGCTGCGCACTATCCGCAGCAACGGCTCCAGGACCGGGTTGTACGGGTTCGAGCGCTGCACGCCGAGCCGGGCCAGGCGGGCGCGGACGCGGTTGGAGGAGGAGCTCGGGCGACCGGACGGGGCGGCTGCGGAACGGACCGCCGGAGTCTTCGCGGGGCGCTCCGAAGGGGCCGGCTTGGGGCGTGGCTGCTCGGCCGCCTTGTCGTCGGGCGCGGACTGGGCGTGCTCGACCGGCCCGCTCGTGGCGTTCTTGGCGGGCGTCGCCGCGGGGGCCGAGGCAGGCTCGGGCTTGGCGGCGGTGAGTGGCTGGGCCTCGTCTGGCAAGAGGGCTCCTCGTGCGCGTTCCGGGTCCCCCGGTCAGGCTCCGGAAACCCCATGGTAGCGATCCTGGGCGCCGGGCTCGCTTTCGGCCGCTGTGACGACCTCGTACAGGAGGAACGCGAGAGGCGGGCTCCGGATTCCTCCGGGCCCGCCTCCACGGTGTCCTACGGGTGTCTCAGGGCCTTCCCAGGCCTTTCCCGGGGCTTTCCCCCAGGTGACGCGAACGCGGCCCTCAGACCTTGAGGAGCGCCTCCAGCGGAGCGCCCGCGAGAGTCGGCTCCAGACGGCCGCGGCCGCCGAGGAACCCGAGCTCCATCAGCACGGCGACGCCCGCGACCTCGGCGCCCGCCCGGCGGATGAGCTGGAGCGAGGCCTCGGCGGTGCCGCCGGTGGCGAGGACGTCGTCGACGACCAGGACGCGGTCGATCGCGCTCAGGTCCTCGGCGTGCACCTCGATCTCGGCCGAGCCGTACTCCAGGTCGTACGCCTGCGACAGGGTCGCTCCGGGGAGCTTGCCCGCCTTGCGTACGGGGATGAAGCCGATGCCGGCGCGGACGGCGACCGGGGCGCCGAGGATGAAGCCTCGGGCCTCCAGACCGACGATCTTCGTGGCCTCGGCGCGCACGGCGATCTCCGCCAGGGCGTCGGTGAGCACCGTGAAGGCCGCCGGGTCCGCCAGGAGCGGGGTGATGTCCTTGAACATCACACCCGGCTCCGGGTAGTCGGCCACGTCGCGGATACGGCTGAGCAGCAGCGTCGTGATGTCCGTGAGCTCGGTCATCGGCGCTTCCCCGAGGGTCGGCCGCGACCGCGGTTGCGGGACGCGGGCTGGTTGCGCGGGCCGACGACCATGGGCCCGTCGTCCTCCGGCTCGTCGTCCAGCATCACCTCGGTGACCTCGGACTCCAGGGGCTCGCCCTTCGCGGCGGCCTGGGCCCGCTTGGCGAGGACGCGCTTCCTGAGGGCCTTCATCTGCGGCTCGCGCTCCTTGAGGTCGGCGACGAGCGGCGTGGCGATGAAGATCGAGGAGTACGCACCGGCCGCGAGGCCGACGAACAGCGACAGCGAGATGTCGTTGAGCATGCCCGCGCCGAGCACACCGCCACCGATGAACAGCAGGCCCGCGACCGGCAGCAGCGCGACGACCGTGGTGTTGATCGAACGGACCAGGGTGCCGTTGATCGAGCGGTCGGCGATCTCGCTGTACGTGTAGCGGGTCTGCTTGGTGATGTCCTTCGTCTGCTCCTTGAGGCTGTCGAAGACGACGACCGTGTCGTAGAGCGAGTAACCGAGGATGGTGAGCAGACCGATCACGGTGCCCGGGGTGACCTCGAAGCCGACCAGGGCGTAGATGCCGACCGTGATGGTGATGTCGTGGATCAGGGCGACGAGCGCGGCCACGGCCATGCGCCACTCGAAGGCGATCGCCAGGTAGATCACGACGAGGACCATGAAGATCGCCAGGCCCTCCCAGGCCTTGTTGGCGATCTGCTCACCCCAGCTGGGGCCGACCAGGTCGGCGTTGATCTTCTCCGAGTTGACGTTCAGGTCCTTGGCGAGCTCGTCCTTGATCTTGTCGGACTTGTCCGTGTCGATGCCGGCGATCTGGATGCGCAGTCCGCCGTTGCCGAGCTTCTGGACGACCGCGTCGTGGCCGGACGCCTCCTGCGCGTACGTCTCGGCCTGGGACACCGAGACGCTGGTCTTCTCGGTGGTGAAGACGGCGCCGCCCTGGAACTCGATGCCCATGTTCAGGCCGCGCACCGTCAGCCCGAGGATGGCCGTGATGGTGATCAGGATCGAGATGCCGTACCAGATCTTGCGCTTGCCGACGAAGTCGTAGCCGATCTCGCCGCGGTGGAGCCGGGCGCCGAGGGTGCCGAGTTTCGACATCTCACGCCTCCTTCGGGTCGACGGGGGCGGAGGGACGGCGCGTACGGCGCAGTGGTGGTTTGGCGCCCAGGGCCTTGGGGTCGAGGCCGGACCACTTGTGGCCGCTCGCGTAGAACTTCCGGCGGGCGAGGAGCGTCATCAGCGGCTTGGTGAAGAAGAACACGACGACCACGTCGAGCACCGTGGTCAGACCGAGCGTGAACGCGAAGCCCTGGACCTTGCCGACGGTGACGATGAAGAGCACCGCGGCGGCGAGGAACGACACGAAGTCGGAG
Source organism: Streptomyces sp. NPDC111656 (assembly GCF_055656965.1). Lineage (NCBI taxonomy): Bacteria > Bacillati > Actinomycetota > Actinomycetes > Kitasatosporales > Streptomycetaceae > Streptomyces > Streptomyces sp. NPDC111656. Next base: position 393,358 of record NZ_JBVKCA010000006.1, on the reverse strand, counting down.
ACCAGGATGGTGCGCCGGGCGCGCGGCCAGGCACGCTCGACAGCCGGGCGCAGGGAGCGACCCTCGCGGATCTCGTCCCGGATGCGCTCGAAGAACACGATGAACGAGTCCGCTGTGATACCGATCGCGACGATCGCACCACAGACCGCAGGCAGGTTCAGTGCGAAGCCGATGGTGGGGCCGAGCAGCGCCATGATCACGTAAGTGAGGGCACCCGAGACCAGCAGGGAGGGGATGGCGATGATCGACAGGCCCCGGTAGTAGAGCACCAGGTAGATGACGACCAGTGCGAGGCCGATGGCGCCCGCGATCAGACCGGCGTGCAGCTGCTCGCCGCCGAGCGCGGCGGTCACCGTGGTGACGCTCGACTCCTTGAAGGTGAGCGGCAGCGCGCCGTACTTCAGCATGTTCGCCAGGCTCTGCGCCTCGGTCTGGTCGAAGCTGCCGGAGATCTCCGCGCTGCCGCCGGTCAGCGCCTGCTGGACGAACGGGTCGGAGACGACATCACCGTCGAGGACGATCGCGAACTGGTTCTGCGGGGACTGGTTCTGCGCGAGCTTGCCGGTGATGCTGGCGAACTTCTTGGAGCCACCGGAGGTGAACTCCATGGTGACCTTCCAGCCCGCCGCGCTCTGGGTGTCGAAGACGGCCGCGGCGCTCTTGATGTCCGTGCCCGAGACCTCGGCGGGGCCGAGAACGTACTTCTGCCACTGGCCCGAGGAGTTCTTGCCGCAGGCCACGGTGGGGTCGGTGGCCTTGGAGCCTTCGCCGGCCTTGGCGCGCTGCGCCTCGTCGGTGCAGTCGAGCGCCGTGTACTGAGCCTGGAGCTTGGTGGCCGCGGCACTGGCGCTCGCGCTGCTGCTCGCCGACGGCGAGGCGCTGGAGGAGGCCGAGGGGCTGGCCGAGGAGCTCGCGGACGGCGTGGAGTCCGCCTTCAGGGCGTCGGTGACCGCGCGGCCCTGGGAGGTGGCGGAGGACGTCGGGCTCGCGGAGCTCGACGAGGTCGCCTTGTCGGTGGCCTTGTCCGTGGCCTTCGAGGAGGAGCTGCTCGAGGCGCTGGGCGACGGGCTGGCCGACGCGGCCGAACCGGAGACCTCGGTGGCCAGGACCGGACGGAAGTAGAGCTTCGCGGTGGTGCCGACCTGGGCCCGGGCTTCCTTGGAGTTCGTGCCCTTGGGGATGTTGACAATGATGTTGTCGGATCCCTGGGTCTGCACCTCGGCCTCAGAAACGCCGAGACCGTTGACACGGCGGTTCATGATGTCGACCGCGGTGTTCATGTTGGTCTTGTTGATCGCGTTCGGCTGGCCCGGCTCGTTCTTCGCCGTGAGCGTGATGCTCGTGCCGCCGGCGAGGTCGATGCCGAGACGCGGGGTCGGATGCCCGGAGAGGAACATCCCCCCCGTGAGCGCCGCGATGGCGATCAGGATGAAGGCCAGCGAGCGCCCCGGCCTGCTCTGGGCGCTCGCGCTCCGGCCCTTCTTCGGTGCTGCCACCTTCTCGTACTCCCTCTCGGGCCGCCGTGCGCGGGGTCAGCGCGGGGGCGGCCATGACATGGTGTCGGGATTCCGTGCGAAACCGCAGGTCCCGGAGGTGCGGAGCGCGAACGGATCGCGCCGCGTCCCCGGGGCGTGACTACTTCGCGTCGGACTCGCCGTCGGTCTTCTTCGGCTCTGCTTCGTCGGCCTCGTCGGCCTTCGCCTCGGCGGGCTTGTCGGACGGCTCGGCGGCCGCGTCCTTCTTGCTGAGGTCGAGGGGCTTGTCGTCGGAGGCGTCGGAAGAGGCGTCGGCGGCGGGCTCGTCGGTCTCGGTGAGGGAGGAGGCGTCGTCGGGGACGACCGACCCGTCCGCATCCAGGTCGTGCTCGGCGCCGTGGACGATGCGGTTGTACTCGTCGTCGGAGAGCACCGCGCCGATCGCGTTCTTCGCAAACAGCAGGTCGACGCCCGGGCCGGCGTCAAGGAGGACCGAGTCCTCGTTGACCTCCTTGACCGTGGCGTACATGCCACCGATCGTGCGCACGCCGGAGCCGGGCTGCAGCTCATTGCGCATGGAAGCGGCCTGCTGCTGCTTCTTCTTGGCCGACCGGGTCATCAGGAACATGGCCCCGATGAGCACGATGAACGGGAGGAGGGTCACGAGACTCACGGGTCGGAACTTCCTTCTTCGACCGCGATTGGTGAGCGGCCTGCTGGATGGGGGTATGTATGCCGTCGACAAGGGCGGCACCGGCGGAGTCTAAGCGAGTCCGCACTCAGGGAACAACGCTCAGCATGGCACCGGGGTTCCTGACCCCGCGAGTGCGCACGCCGTCACGCCCCGAACAGGTCCCCTTGTCCGTTTCCCCCCGTGGACTGGCGCGGCGGCGTCAGACCGAGGTGGGCCCATGCGGCCGGGGTCGCCACCCGGCCGCGCGGTGTACGGGCGAGCAGTCCCTCCCGTACGAGGAAGGGCTCGGCGACCTCCTCGACGGTCTCACGCTCCTCCCCCACCGCGACCGCGAGCGTGGACAGACCGACCGGGCCGCCGCCGAACAGCTTGAGCAGGGCCTCCAGAACACCACGGTCCAGCCGGTCGAGGCCACGGGCGTCGACCTCGTAGACCTTGAGCGCGGCCCCGGCGATCTCGCGCGTGATGATCCCGTCCGCCTTGACCTGCGCGTAGTCCCGGACGCGGCGCAGCAGACGGTTGGCGATACGGGGCGTGCCGCGGGAGCGCCCCGCGATCTCGGCGGCGCCCTCCGAGCCGATCTCCACGTCGAGGAGATGCGCGGAACGGTGGATGACGCGCTGGAGCTCCGCGGGCTCGTAGAACTCCATGTGCGCGGTGAAGCCGAAGCGGTCGCGCAGCGGGGGCGGCAGCAGACCCGCGCGCGTGGTGGCGCCGACCAGCGTGAACGGCGGCAGCTCCAGCGGGATCGCGGTGGCGCCGGGGCCCTTGCCGACGATCACGTCGACGCGGAAGTCCTCCATCGCCATGTAGAGCATCTCCTCGGCGGGCCGGGACATGCGGTGGATCTCGTCGAGGAACAGCACCTCGCCCTCCTGGAGCGAGGAGAGGATCGCCGCCAGGTCACCGGCGTGCTGGATGGCGGGGCCGCTGGTGATGCGGATGGGGGCGCCCATCTCGGCGGCGATGATCATCGAGAGGGTGGTCTTTCCGAGGCCGGGGGCGCCGGAGAGCAGCACGTGGTCGGCGGTGGCGCCGCGCGCGCGGGCGGCGCGCAGGACGAGGTCGAGCTGCTCGCGGACCTTCTCCTGGCCGATGAACTCGTCCAGGTCCTTGGGGCGCAGGGCCGCCTCGACGGCCTGGTCCTCACGGTCGGCGGACGCGCCGACGAGCCGCTCGGCGTCGCTCTCGTCGGTCGTGTGGTCCCAGTTCACTGAAGTTCTCCTAGCCGTGGCATGTCGGCTGTGTCATCCGGCCGGGGGTCCGGGGGCGCTCCCCGGGAAGACACAGCGTGCATGAGTGCCTCGCGGTCTGGTGGTCGGGCGGCCGGTGGTTCAGCGGGCGCGGTTGAGGGTCCGGAGGGCGGCCTTGAGCAGCTGGCCCACCTGGGGTGTGCCCTCGGCGGCCTCGGCCTGCGGGGCGACGGCGGAGACGGCCTCGTCGGCCTCGCGCGTGGCGTACCCGAGGCCGATCAGCGCGGCGTGCAGCTGGTCGCGCCAGCCGGTGCTGACCGGGGCGCCGATGCCGGTGCTCGTGCCGACGGGCTCGCCGAGCCGGTCCTTGAGCTCCAGCAGGAGCTTCTGGGCTCCCCTCTTGCCGATGCCGGGTACGGCCGTGAGCGTCTTCTCGTCACCCGTGGCGATCGCGCGGCGCAGGGCGTCGGGCGAGTGCGTGGCGAGCATGGCCTGCGCGAGGCGGGGGCCGACACCGCTGGCGGTCTGGAGCAGCTCGAAGGTTCCGCGCTCGTCGTCGTCCGCGAAGCCGTACAGCGTCAGGGAGTCCTCGCGCACGACGAGGGAGGTGGCGAGCTTGGTCTGCTGTCCCATCCGGAGCCTGGAGAGCGTGTTGGGCGAGCACTGGACGGCGATGCCGATGCCGCCGACCTCGACGACCGCGGAGTCCGGGGCGAGGGCGGCGACCGGGCCGCTGACGAAGGCGATCATGCGGTACGGCCTTTCGAAGCGTGGTGCGATGCGGGTTTCGACGCGTGCAGGGCGGCGGCTTGCTGGAGCCGGTTCTGCGCGACGGCCTGCTGGAGTCGGTTCTGCGCGGGGGCGCGCCAGATGTGACAGATGGCCAGGGCGAGGGCGTCCGCCGCGTCGGCGGGTCTGGGCGGCGCGTCGAGCCTGAGCAGCCTGGTGACCATGGCACCCACCTGGGCCTTGTCCGCGCGTCCGCTGCCGGTGACGGCGGCCTTGACCTCGCTCGGGGTGTGCAGGGCGACCGTCAGGCCGCGGCGCGCGGCGCAGAGCGTGGCGACGGCGCTGGCCTGGGCCGTGCCCATCACCGTCCGCACATTGTGCTGGCTGAACACCCGCTCCACGGCGACGACTTCGGGCTCGTACTCGTCGAGCCACTGCTCGATGCCCTGCTCGATGGCGACGAGGCGCAGGCCCAACTCGGCGTCCGCCGGAGTGCGTACGACCCCGACGCCGCGCATGGTCAGGGGTCGGCCCGCGACTCCTTCGACCACCCCGACACCGCATCGGGTCAGCCCCGGGTCAACGCCCAGCACCCGCACCCCAAACCCCCCTTTGCGGCCAAGCCGCCGCCGCTCTCGCGGAGGTGGCCGATCGCCGTCGTGGTTCCTCCATTGATGGCTGCGGTCCGAGGGACTGCGATCATCATCCGTCCTCGACAGGCTAACCGCTGCCACTGACAACGACGGCGGGCCGGCAGGACGTGTCCCGCGGGCCCGCCGAAGTGAATCCTTGGCAGCTCAGGCGTCGACCTTGGCCATCACGTCGTCGCTCACGTCGAAGTTGGCGAAGACGTTCTGCACGTCGTCGCTGTCCTCGAGGGCGTCGATCAGCTTGAAGATCTTCCGGGCGCCCTCTTCGTCGAGGTCGACCTGCATGGTCGGCACGAAGTTGGCCTCGGCGGAGTCGTAGTCGACGCCGGCGTCCTGGAGGGCCGTGCGGACCGCGACCAGGTCGGTGGCCTCGGAGATGACCTCGAAGGACTCGCCGAGGTCGTTGACCTCTTCGGCACCCGCGTCGAGCACGGCACCCAGGACGTCGTCCTCGGTCAGCTCGCCCTTGGGGACGATGACGACGCCCTTGCGGTTGAAGAGGTACGAGACGGAGCCCGGGTCGGCCATGTTGCCGCCGTTGCGCGTCATGGCGACGCGGACGTCCGAGGCGGCGCGGTTGCGGTTGTCGGTGAGGCACTCGATGAGCACCGCGACACCATTCGGCCCGTAACCCTCGTACATGATCGTCTCGTAGTCGGCGCCACCGGCCTCGAGACCGGCGCCGCGCTTGACCGCGGAGTCGATGTTCTTGTTCGGGACCGAGCTCTTCTTGGCCTTCTGAATGGCGTCGAACAGCGTCGGGTTGCCGGACACATCGGCGCCACCGGTGCGGGCCGCGACCTCGATATTCTTGATCATCTTCGCGAAGAGCTTGCCGCGCTTGGCGTCGATCACGGCCTTCTTGTGCTTCGTCGTAGCCCATTTAGAGTGGCCGGACATCTGCCTGTCTCCTTCGCGTAACCCATCCTGTACGAACTCCCCCAGACCTTGAGGATCTGGGGGACCCCCAGATCCTACAAGGACTCCGGTATCCGGTTCGCGCGCACCATGTCGACGAACAGGCCGTGCACGCGGTGGTCACCGGTCAGTTCCGGGTGGAACGACGTGGCGAGCGCGGTTCCCTGACGTACGGCGACGATGTGACCCTCGTGCTCGGCGAGCACTTCGGCCGCGGCTCCCACGGACTCGACCCAGGGGGCGCGGATGAAGACGCCCTCTACAGGATCGCCCTCGACGCCCCGGACGTCGACCGCCGCTTCGAAGGACTCGTTCTGACGTCCGAAGGCGTTGCGGCGCACAATCATGTCGATGCCGCCGATCGTCTCCTGGCCCGAGCGCGGGTCGAGGATCTTGTCGGCGAGCATGATCATGCCCGCGCAGGTGCCGTAGACGGGCATGCCGGCGCGCACGCGCGCGCGGAGGGGCTCCATCAGTCCGAACAGGACGGCCAGCTTGGAGATGGTGGTGGACTCGCCGCCGGGGATGACCAGGCCGTCCACCTCGGCGAGCTCCTCGGGACGCCGCACCGGCCTGGCCACGGCGTCGGCCGCGGCCAGGGCGATGAGGTGCTCCCGTACGTCGCCCTGGAGAGCCAGGACGCCTATGACAGGTGCGTCAGTCATGTACGTGATGCCTTTGTCCGGTCTCGTCGGTCCGGTCTCTTACCAGCCGCGGTTGGCGTAGCGCTCGGTCTCGGGGAGGGTGTCGCAGTTGATGCCGACCATGGCCTCGCCCAGGTTGCGGGAGGCGTCCGCGATGATCTTCGGGTCGTCGTAGAAGGTGGTCGCCTTCACGATGGCGGCGGCGCGCTTGGCCGGGTCGCCGGACTTGAAGATGCCGGAGCCCACGAAGACGCCCTCGGCGCCGAGCTGACGCATGAGAGCGGCGTCGGCGGGGGTCGCTACACCACCGGCGGAGAACAGCACGACCGGGAGCTTGCCGAGCTCGGCGACCTCCTTGACCAGCTCGTACGGGGCGCGCAGGTCCTTGGCGGCGGCGTACAGCTCGTTGTTGTCGAAGCCGCGCAGACGGGCGATCTCGTTCTTGATCTGGCGCAGGTGACGGACGGCCTCGACGACGTTGCCGGTGCCGGCCTCGCCCTTGGAGCGGATCATGGCGGCGCCCTCGGCGATGCGGCGCAGGGCCTCGCCCAGGTTGGTCGCACCGCAGACGAAGGGGGTCGTGAAGGCCCACTTGTCGGAGTGGTTGACCTCGTCGGCCGGGGTGAGGACCTCGGACTCGTCGATGTAGTCGACGCCGAGGGACTGGAGGACCTGGGCCTCGACGAAGTGGCCGATGCGGGACTTGGCCATGACGGGGATGGAGACCGCGTCGATGATCTCCTCGATCATGTTCGGGTCCGACATACGGGCCACGCCGCCGTCCTTGCGGATGTCGGCGGGCACCCGCTCCAGGGCCATGACGGCCACGGCGCCGGCGTCCTCGGCGATCTTCGCCTGCTCAGCGTTGACCACGTCCATGATCACGCCGCCCTTGAGCTGCTCGGCCATTCCGCGCTTGACGCGGGCGGTGCCGGTTGCGGTGTTCTCGGCGGGCTGGGCGGTGTTGGAGAGCGTGCTGGACACGGGTTGACCTCACTCGGTGAAAGAGGGTTTGTGCAGCACTGAGGAAACGTGAGTGGACCAGTCCACAGCAAGGGCCAATGGGGAGCCGGTGGATCCTTTTCGCCTCCCTGGACCCCGCGTCGGCCTGAACGGCCTCGTCCTCAGGTCGTGGGGCGGTCCGCCAGTGCGGTGGGCGGCTCGTCGTCCATTTCGAAGGCCATGGGGAAGGGCGCGTGACCGGCGAGGCGGAACCAGCGGACCTTGCGGTGGCGGCGAAGAGCGCGGGCGGCACGTACCGCGTCGTTGTGGAACCGCCGAGCCATCGGCACCCGCCGCACCGCCTGCGCCAGTTCGGTCGCCGCCGCGTCCCCACCAGGCGCCTCCCGCACCGCCTCCACCTGCTGCACCTCTCCGAAGACGGCCCGCAGGGCCTGGCTGAGGTCGCTCTCGGCCACCTCGCGCTGCTCCTCCTCCGCCTGCCGCGCGGCATGCGCGGCCTCGTAGAGCACGATCGAGGCGGCGGGATCGAGCACCCCGGAGGTCGCCAACTCCTGGGCGACCGAGGCACGGCGCAACAACTGCGCGTCGAGCGCGGCACGGGCGGCGTCGATCCGGGCGTGCAGCCGGTCGAGACGCCCCGCGGTCCAGCTCAGGTAGAGGCCGATCGCGACGAGGCCGACGAGGATCCAGATGAGGGTTGCGGTCACGGGCGGCAAGGCTACCCGGGCGTGCTCACCCCTCCCTCACGTCCCACGCGCAACGGAAACCGCCGTGCCCGGTGGAGGAGTCGGGGGTGTTCCTCGACCGGGCGGCCACCCGGTAGCGGTTGCAGTACGAGGCGTGGCACAGGCACGAGCCCCCACGGATGACCCGCCGGCCGGGGTCCGTCGCCGAGGTCCCGGTCGAGGTCCCGGAGGGCGCGGTGAAGGCGTCCGCGCACCGCTCCCACAGGCGCTCCTGGTCGGCGGGGGCGAACTCCCAGGTGGAAGACGAACGAACTGCCGTACCGCTACGCCTCCGTCACCTGTCAGGTCGCCCGCACGAACTCCGCGAACCGGGCGTTGGTGACGGCCGTCGCGTCGATCCGGAACGGCTCGCCGCGCACCCTGCGGGCCGGTCCGAACCGAGCTCCCCGTGCGAACCGGCCTCCCCGCGCGCGGGTGCGCAGCAGCACGCCTCTCTCCCGCCCTGCGTCGACGTGTCCCGCGCGCTCAGTCCCGGGCCAGTCCGAACCTCGCCCGCAGCCCCGTCCGTTCGTCCGCGGCGACCGCCGCCGCACCGTCCGTCACCGTCTCGTAGACGGACAGGATGTCCGCGCCGACGGTCGACCAGTCGAAGCGCCGTACGTGGGCGCTGCCCCGCGCGCGGAGTTCGGCCCGGCGCTCGGGGTCGCCGAGCAGCCGCAGGGCCGTGGCGGCCAGGTCGTCCGCGTCCTCGTTGGCGAAGAGTTCACCGGCCGCGCCCTGGTCGAGGACCTGCGCGAACGCGTCGAGGTCGGAGGCCAGCACCGGCGCGCCCGCCGACATCGCCTCCACGAGGATGATGCCGAAGCTCTCGCCGCCGGTGTTGGGCGCCACGTACAGGTCGACGCTGCGCAGGAAGCGGGCCTTGTCCTCGTCGCTGACCATGCCGAGGAACTCGACGCGCGAGCGCATCTCGGCGGGCAGGGACTCGACGGCCTCCTCCTCGTCACCGCGTCCGGCGACCAGGAGCCGGGTCCCCGGACGCTCGGCGAGGATCTTGGGCAGGGCCTTCATGAGGACGGGCAGGCCCTTGCGGGGCTCGTCGATGCGGCCGATGAAGCCGAGGGTGTCGCCCTGCCACTCGGGCTTGGGCTTGGCGCGGGCGAAGAAGTCGACGTCGACGCCGTTCGGGATGACGACCGCGTCGCCGCCCAGATGCTCGACGAGCGTGCGGCGGGCGTACTCGCTCACCGCGATCCGCGCGCTGATCTTCTCCAGGGCCGCCTGCAGGATCGAGTACGCGGCGACCATGGCCCGGGAGCGCGGGTTGGAGGTGTGGAAGGTGGCGACGATGGGGCCCTGCGCGGCCCAGCACGCGAGCAGGCCGAGCGAGGGCGAGGCCGGCTCGTGGATGTGGATCACGTCGAAGGTGCCGTCGTGCAGCCAGCGCCGCACCCGGGCCGCCGACAGGAAGCCGAAGTTCAGGCGCGCCACGGAGCCGTTGTAGGGCACCGGAACCGCGCGGCCCGCCGAGACGACGTACGGCGGCAGCGGTGTCTCGTCGTCCGCGGGGGCGAGCACCGAGACCTCGTGCCCGCGGCGGATGAGGTGTTCGGCCAGGTCACGGATGTGGAACTGGACGCCGCCCGGCACGTCCCAGGAGTAGGGGCAGACGATGCCGATCCTCACGGAGTCCTCTTCTCGGAATCCTTCTGGGCGTTGTCAGAATCCCTGTTGTCAGGATCCTTCCCGGGATCGAGGTCCTTGAGCCACAAGCGCTGCAGCATGTGCCAGTCCTCCGGATGTTCGGCGATACCCGTGGCGAAGGCGTCGGCCAGCGCCTGTGTCATGACAGACGTCTTCTCGGCCCGGGTACCTGTCTCGGGGACCTCGACGGGGGGATGCACACGGCCCTGCATCACCGGTGAGTCGTCGTACCAGAGCGTGACCGGCAGAAGGACGGCTCCGGTCTGCTGGGCGAGCAGCGCCGGGCCCGCGGGCATCCGGGTCGTCTCGCCGAAGAACTCCACCTCGACGCCCGAGGCCGACAGATCACGCTCGGCGACCAGGCAGATCAGTCCGCCGTCCCGCAGCCGCCGCGCCAGCGTGCCGAACGCGGTGCCGCCGCTGTGCGGCAGGACCTCCATGCCGAGGCCCTCGCGATAGGCGACGAAGCGGTCGTACAGCGACTCCGGCTTGAGGCGCTCGGCGACGGTCGTGAACGGGGTCTCCAGCTTGGTGGTGACCCAGGCGCCGGCGAGGTCCCAGTTGCCCATGTGCGGCAGGGCCAGGATGACACCCTGGTCGGAGGCGAGCCCGTCCGTCAGATGGTGCACGTCCTTGCAGTCGAAGCCCGTCCGCACGCGCTCCTTGCTCCAGGCGGGGAGGCGGAAGGACTCCATCCAGTAGCGCAGGTACGAGCGCATGCCCGCCCGGGAGAGCTCGGCGAGCCGCTCCGGGGTCGCGTCGGGCAGCACGCGCGCGTAGTTGCTCTCCAGCCGTTGTACGCCCTTGCCGCGCCGTTTCCAGGCGATGTCCGCGATCGTGCGGCCCAGGCGCACCGCGACCGGCTCCGGAAGCTTCTTGACGGTGCCCCAGCCGAGCGCGTACGCCCCGTCCACCAGCCTCTCCTGGAGACTGGTCACGACGTGGCCCCGCTGTTCTGCGCCGCGGCCGCGGCGTCCGCCTCCGCGGACTCCCGGCGCACCGTGACGACGCGCTGGATCAGCGTGACCAGGCTGCCGACGGCGACGATCCACAGCGCGACGGGCAGCAGCCACTGGATGCCGGGCACCCCGAACTTGTGCAGCCCCGCGAGGCCCGCCGCGACCAGGGAGATCACCAGGCGCTCGGCGCGCTCCACCAGGCCGTTCACGGCGACGGGCAGGCCGATCGACTCGCCACGGGCCTTGGTGTACGAGACCACCTGGCCGCTGGCCAGACAGAAGATCGAGACGGCGCACAGGGCGTTGTTGTCGCCGCCGCCCGCGTACCAGAGCGCGAAACCGCCGAAGATCGCGCCGTCGGCGACCCGGTCGAGCGTGGAGTCCAGGAAGGCACCCCAGCGGCTGGAGCGGCCGAGCTGGCGCGCCATGTTTCCGTCGACCAGGTCGGAGAAGACGAAGAGCGTGATGACGATCGTGCCCCAGAAGAACTCCCCCCGGGGGTAGAAGACCAGCGCGCCCGCCATGACTCCGGCCGTACCCAGGAGGGTGACCGTGTCGGGGCTTACCCCCCGACGGATGAGAAACGCGGCGAACGGTGTGAGGACACGCGTGAAGAATGCACGCGCGTACTTGTTCAGCATGGCCTTCCCGAGGGTCGGTGTCGCCGCGCGGCCCCTGCTGGCCACCGGCTGGCCCATCGTAGCCACGCGCGCGCCGGTGCGACGGCCGGGCACCCGCACCCCGTGTCACGGTGGGATGCCATCGATGTCACGGCGGGATCGCGTCCCCCGTATGGACGCACCGTGACGCGAGTGCAAAGCTCGAAGACACCGCGGGCGTCATCGGAGCCGCACCGCACGCGGATCCGGCCACGCCCGCGCCCAAAGAGACCTCACCGTGCACGGGAGGCAAGACCATGGGCGACAAGGCGAACGCACACCCCGGAGCCGCCGGCAGGGCTACAGCGGCCGACCACCCCGCGTCCGTACGGAATGTGGTGCTGGTCGGCCACAGCGGATCCGGCAAGACGACATTGGTGGAAGCTCTCGCGCTGACGGCGGGAGCAGTGAACCGGGCGGGCAGGGTGGAGGACGGCACCGCCGTCTCCGACTACGACGAGATCGAGCACCGGCAGCAGCGCTCGGTGCAGCTGTCCCTGGTACCCGTCGACTGGGACGGATACAAGATCAACATCATCGACACCCCCGGATACGCCGACTTCGTCGGGGAACTCAGGGCCGGTCTGCGCGCCGCGGACGCGGCCCTTTTCGTCGTCTCGGCCTCGGACGGGGTGGACGGCTCGACCCGGATGGTGTGGGAGGAGTGCGCGGCGGTCGGCATGCCGCGCGCCATCGTGATCACCCACCTCGAGTCGGCGCGCGCCGACTTCGACGACATGACGCGGATCTGCGCCGAGGCCTTCGGCGCGGACGACCCCGACGCCGTACTGCCGCTGTACCTGCCGCTGCACGGCGCGGAGGGGCCCGACGGGCACGCCTCTGTCACCGGGCTGATCGGGCTTCTCACACAGCGGCTGTTCGACTACTCCTCCGGGGAGCGCAAGGAGGCCGAGCCGGGACCGGAGCAGCTGCCGCTGATCGAGGAGGCGCGCAACCGGCTGATCGAGGGGATCATCGCCGAGAGCGAGGACGAGACCCTCATGGACCGCTATCTGGGCGGCGAGCAGATCGACGTCAAGACGCTCGTGCAGGACCTGGAGCGGGCCGTGGCGCGGGGTGCGTTCTTCCCGGTCCTGGCGGCCGCGCCCGCCGCCGAGGGCGCCCGCCAGGGGCTCGGCACCGTCGAGCTCCTGGAACTCGTCACGGGGGGCTTCCCGACCCCGCTGGAGCGTCCGGCGCCCACCGTGACGACACCGGAAGGGCAGGAACGCGAGGTCAAGGCCTGCGATCCGAACGGACCGCTGGTCGCGGAGGTCGTGAAGACGGCCAGCGACCCCTATGTGGGCCGGGTCTCCCTCGTCCGCGTCTTCTCGGGCACCCTGCGCCCCGACGAGACGGTGCACGTCTCCGGGCACGGGCTGGGCGACCGCGGGCACGAGGACCACGACGTCGACGAGCGCGTCGGCGCCCTGTCCGCGCCGTTCGGCAAACAGCAGCGCTCCCTGACGCACTGCATCGCGGGCGACCTGGCCTGCGTGGCCAAGCTCAACCGGGCCGAGACCGGTGACACGCTCTCGGCCAAGGACGACCCGCTGCTGATGGAGCCCTGGCAGATGCCGGACCCGCTGCTGCCGCTCGCCATCCAGGCACACAGCAAGGCCGACGAGGACAAGCTCTCGCAGGGCCTGGGCCGGCTGGTCGCCGAGGACCCCACCATGCGCCTGGAACAGAACCAGAACACCCACCAGGTCGTTCTGTGGTGCCTGGGCGAGGCCCACGCCGACGTCGCCCTGGAGCGGCTGCGCAACCGGTACGGCGTCCAGGTCGACGTGGTCCCGCACAAGGTCTCCCTGCGGGAGACGTTCGCGGACAGGGCCGCGGGGCGCGGCCGCCATGTGAAGCAGTCCGGTGGGCACGGGCAGTACGCGATCTGCGAGATCGAGGTCGAACCCCTCCCGAACGGCTCGGGAATCGAGTTCGTGGACAAGGTCGTCGGCGGGGCCGTGCCCCGGCAGTTCATCCCCTCCGTCGAGAAGGGGGTGCGGGCCCAGGCCGCCAGGGGCGTGGTCGCGGGCTATCCCCTCATCGACGTACGGATCACCCTGCTCGACGGCAAGGCGCACTCCGTGGACTCCTCCGACGCGGCGTTCCAGACCGCGGGTGCGCTCGCCCTGCGTGAGGCGGCCACCGACACCAGGATCCATCTGCTGGAGCCGGTGGCCGAGGTGACGGTCCTGGTCGGCGACGAGTACGTGGGCGCCGTGATGAGCGACCTGTCGGGGCGGCGCGGCCGGGTGGTCGGCACCGAGCAGGCGGGCGGCGGACGCACGCTCGTACGGGCCGAGGTCCCGGAGATCGAGATCGGACGGTACGCCGTGGATCTGCGCTCCCTCTCGCACGGCACCGCACGCTTCAACCGCACCTACGCGCGGCACGAGCCGATGCCGTCGCAGATCGCCGAAAGGATGCGCGAACAGGCCCAGAACGCCTGACGGTTCGGCTCCTGTCACCCTCGGCGGGCGGCTTCGGCCGTCCGCCGACGAATGTCGGTCGCGGCCGATACTCTGGGAACTGATCAAGACGATGACCTGATCAACAGGTGTGCGGGGCAGGGAAGTCGGGAAAGCCGCAGGAGCGGGTGCGGCGGCGATGGGGGCGGAAGTGGCGTTCGACGGTTTCGATTTCACTCCCGGGGCGCAGGTGCCGCTCTCGGGTTCCGCGGGACAGACGGCGGCGACCTTCGCCCTGGCCTCGGCGGCGTACCGGGACAGCGATGTCGGCGAGATCCTCAAGGCGAACAACCAGTGGCACGAGTCCACCGTCAGCTCGGGCCGCAAGTGGGCCACGATCTTCAGGCCCAACCTCGGCGAGGCCTTCGGGCGGGCGGTGGTGGACCGCATGCTGGGCGCGGGCCGCAAGCCCCTCATCCAGTCGTTCGGCACCGAGCCGCAGGTCGTCGTCGAGCACTGCCTCGCGGCGAACCGCATCCGCCGGGAGCGGGACAACTGGCTGTCGGCCGTCATGGTGCTGTGCGGTGTGCTGTTCCTGCCCGGACTGCTGGTGTGGCTGCTGGTCTTCCAGCTCCGGTCCATGATCGCCAAGCAGACGAACAAGCGCGCCGGCGCCCTCGGCACCACGCTCCTGGTCGCCTTCGGCGCCCTCGCCGTGGTTTTCCTCGTCCGCATGCCCTTCACCGGCTTCTGGGCCTGGTACGCGCGTGCGTCGGTGGTCCTCCCGGTGATCGGCTGGCTCTGGGCCAAGCAGATCTGCGAGCGGACCGCCAAGGACCTGCGCGCGCGCTGGGACAGCCTGCTGTCCGGCGGCGGCCTCGGCGCCAAGATCCCGGAGGCGGTGCCCGGCAGCCCGGGCGAGACGGCGGCCGAGCGGCTGCGCCAGGCCCTGGCCGCCCTCAGCGCCGAGCAGCAGTCCAACTCGGTGTTCTACGCCGGCCCCAAGGGCATACTCGGCATGGGCACCCGCTGGGGCAGCTGGCAGCTCGCCGAGGACCTCGTCCCCAAGGACCCGGACAAGGAGATCCACCCCTTCCGCAGCTGGGACGTCGTCCGCAACATCCACGACAAGCTCCGCATGCTGGAGCGCGGCCCGCTCAACACCGGTGGTTTCCCCACCCCTTCGATCAAGCACTGGATCGTCTCGCCGATCGGTGAGAACGCCAAGGAGGTGTCCCGGCCGGGCGGCACGGACGTCGAGGCGTACACGATCAAGAGCCACGCCATACAGGACATCTGCAACAAGCAGCAGTTCGGCAGCGGCCAGCGGCACTACCTCGGCGTGCAGTGGACGCTGTGGGACGGCCAGTTGATCATCACCATGCTGATCACCGTGACCGTGCTGCACGAGACGCTGCGCATCGAGGTCACCGGGCACGCCCTGGGTCCCGTGCACTCCCTGTTCACCAGCAAGCCCGAGGCCCCGACGAAAGAGGTTGCCAAGGCGGTCAAGTTCTGGGAGACCCGCAAGGTGAAGCTGCCGCTGGTCACCACGGACGAGGTCGTACGTCTCACCGCGCGCGCCCCGCTCACCGGGTACCCGCCGCTGCTGAACTGGCTCGGCGGCAAGCTGACGCTGCCCGAGCCGTTCGGCCTGCGGCACGCGTGGGCCGACCAGCCCTGGCGGCACCGCTTCATGGCTGACGACGCGCTGCGGGCGGCCACGCCGGTGCTCCGTGTCGTGCACGCGGCGGCGATCAAGGTGCTGGACGAGAACGGGGTCGACACGGAGAAGTTCGGTAACCGGTCGGCGTTCCTCAGCACGGCGGTGCAGGATCCGTCGCCTCGGAAGGCGGACCTCTACGACGCGTGAGCCTCCGGCGCAGGGGC
Organism: Streptomyces sp. NPDC111656; assembly: GCF_055656965.1. Classification (NCBI taxonomy): domain Bacteria; kingdom Bacillati; phylum Actinomycetota; class Actinomycetes; order Kitasatosporales; family Streptomycetaceae; genus Streptomyces; species Streptomyces sp. NPDC111656. Next base: position 377,783 of record NZ_JBVKCA010000006.1, on the reverse strand, counting down.
GGGATGGGCCGGTGCGCGGAGTGACGGTCGTCAGGGGCTGGTCGCGCAGTTCCCCGCGCCCCTGAAGGGGCGCGTCGACGGGGGCGCCTGTCAGCAGGCGCCCCGTTTGAACTAGTGCGTCGGCCAGGCCTCTGCCAGCATCTTGCGGGTGTCGGCCAGGAGCTGTGGGAGCACCTTGGTGTGGCCGACGACCGGCATGAAGTTGGTGTCGCCGCCCCAGCGGGGGACGATGTGCTGGTGGAGATGGGCGGCGATGCCCGCGCCCGCCACCGTGCCCTGGTTCATGCCGATGTTGAAACCGTGCGCGCCCGAGGCGGCGCGCAGCGCGGTCATCGCCTGCTTGGTCAGCTCGCCGAGCTCGGCGGTCTCCGGGTCGGTCAGGTCGGTGTAGTCCGCGACGTGGCGGTAGGGCACGACCATGAGGTGGCCGCCGTTGTACGGGTACAGGTTGAGCACCGCGTACACCTGCTCACCGCGCCTCACGATGAGCCCGTCCTCGTCGGACTTGGCGGGGATCGAGCAGAACGGACAGCCGTCGTCGGCCCCCGGGCCGGTGGGCTTGTTCTCGCCCTGGATGTAAGCCATCCGGTGGGGCGTCCACAAGCGCTGGAACGCGTCCTGCGTTCCCACTCCGATCTGCTGCTCCGGCTCACTCGTCATGTGGTGCAGCATATTGCTTCGCCCGTTCGCGGCGTGTCGGCGGGGCTCTGCCGAATGCTCGCCGGGCCAAGCTGGGCCGATGGACGACGACAGCCGACAGGCCCGGTGGGAAAGGCGCACCGAAGTCCCGCTCAGCGTGGCCTCGGCGTTGTTCCTCGCCGCGTACGCCGTCCTGGTCCTCGGGCACACGCTGCCCGCCGTCTGGCGGCAGGCCTGTGTGGCGGCGATGCTGGCCGCGTGGTCGCTGTTCGGCGTCGACTACGCGGTGCGCTGGGGTCTGAGCGGACAGCGCCTCGGCTTCATCCGCGCGCACCCGGTGGACACGCTGGCGCTCCTGCTGCCGCTGCTGCGTCCGCTGCGCATCGTCAAGGTCTACGAGGCCGTACAGCGTCATCGTGGAGAGCCCCGTCTCTCCTTGCATGCGCGCGTGGTCTTCTACGCGGGGCTGTCGGCCGCGCTGCTCGGCTTCGCGGGCTCCCTCGCCGTCTACCAGCAGGAGCGCGGGGCGCCGGGCGCCTCGATCCGGACGTTCGGGGACTCGGTGTGGTGGACCTGCACCACGCTCACGACGGTGGGGTACGGAGACGTGGTGCCGGTGACCCCGATGGGGCGCACGATCGCGTCGGTGCTGATGGTGTGCGGTCTGGCGCTGCTCGGCGCGGTGACCGGCTCGTTCTCGTCCTGGCTGCTCCAGGTGTTCGCGCGCGAGGACGAGAACGACGGGGAGTACGGGAACAAGGGTAGGAAAAAGCCCCCGGGGAGCTGAGCTCTCCGGGGGCCTTCCGTCACCTGCGCGTCAAAGAGGCGCCGGACGCGTCGGACCTGCGCGTCAGACCTGTGCGCGCTCCTCGACGACCTTCATGATCTTGGCGATCGCCTCGTCGACCGGGATGCCGTTCTCCTGCGAGCCGTCGCGGTAGCGGAAGGAGACGGCGCCGACCGCCATGTCCTCGTCGCCCGCGATGACCATGAAGGGCACCTTCTGCTTCTGGGCGTTGCGGATCTTCTTCTGCATACGGTCGGAGGATCCGTCGACCTCGACCCGCAGACCCTTCTTCTTCGCCTCGGTGGCGAACTTCTGCAGGTACTCCACGTGCGCGTCGCCGATCGGGATGCCGACCGCCTGCACGGGCGCCAGCCAGGCCGGGAACGCGCCCGCGTAGTGCTCGAGGAGCACCGCGAAGAAGCGCTCGATGGATCCGAACAGCGCGCGGTGGATCATCACCGGACGCTGCTTGGAGCCGTCGGGGCCGGTGTACTCCAGGTCGAAGCGCTCCGGCAGGTTGAAGTCCAGCTGCACGGTCGACATCTGCCAGGTCCGGCCGATCGCGTCCTTGGTCTGGACGGAGATCTTCGGACCGTAGAACGCGGCGCCGCCCGGGTCCGGGACGAGCGGGAGGCCCTGCTTCTCGGCCACCTGCCGCAGCGTCTCGGTGGCCTCCTCCCAGACCTCGTCGGAGCCGACGAACTTCTCCGGGTCCTTGGTGGAGAGCTCCAGGTAGAAGTCGGTCAGGCCGTAGTCGCGCAGCAGGTTCAGGACGAAGGTGAGCGTCTTGTCGAGCTCCTCCGCCATCTGCTCCTTGGTGCAGTAGATGTGCGCGTCGTCCTGCGTGAAGCCACGAGCGCGGGTCAGGCCGTGCACGACGCCCGACTTCTCGTACCGGTACACGGTCCCGAACTCGAAGAGGCGCAGCGGCAGTTCACGGTACGAGCGGCCGCGCGCGTCGAAGATCAGGTTGTGCATCGGGCAGTTCATGGGCTTGAGGTAGTAGTCCACGCCCTCGTCGAGCTGCATGGGCGGGTACATGCCGTCGGCGTACCAGTCCAGGTGGCCCGAGGTCTCGAAGAGCTTCCCCTTCGTCGCGTGCGGGGTGTAGACGAACTCGTAGCCCTCTTCCTCGTGGCGGCGCCGCGAGTAGTCCTCCATGACGCGGCGGATGATGCCGCCCTTGGGGTGGAAGACGGCGAGGCCCGAGCCGATCTGGTCCGGGATGGAGAAGAGGTCCAGCTCGTTGCCCAGCTTGCGGTGGTCGCGCTTCTCGGCCTCCACGAGGAAGTCGAGGTGCGCCTTCAGCTCCTCCTTGGAGGGCCAGGCGGTGCCGTAGATGCGCTGGAGCATCGGGTTCTTCTCGCTGCCGCGCCAGTACGCGGCGGCGTTGCGCATGAGCTTGAACGCCGGGATGTTGCGGGTGGTGGGCAGGTGGGGACCGCGGCAGAGGTCCTTCCAGCACAGCTCGCCGGTCTTGGCGTCGAGGTTGTCGTAGATCGTCAGCTCGCCGCCGCCGACCTCGACGTCCGCGCCGTCGTCCGAGGACGCGGAGCCCTTGATCCCGATGAGCTCCAGCTTGTACGGCTCCGCGGCGAGCTCCTCGCGGGCGTCCTCGTCGGTGACCACACGACGGGAGAAACGCTGACCGCGCTTCTGGATCTCCTGCATCTTCTTCTCGATGGCCTTGAGATCCTCGGGCGTGAACGGCTTCTCGACGTCGAAGTCGTAGTAGAAGCCGTCCTTGACCGGCGGGCCGATGCCCAGCTTGGCCTCGGGGAAGAGTTCCTGCACGGCCTGCGCCATGACGTGCGCGGTGGAGTGGCGCAGGATGTTCAGGCCGTCCTGGGAGGAGATCTCGACGGGCTCGACCTCCTCGCCGTCCTTCACCTCGTACGCGAGGTCCTTCAGCTCGCCGGCCACGCGGGCCGCGACGATGGTGCGCTCGCCCGTGAAGAGGTCGGCGGCCGTAGTGCCCGTCGTCACCACGCGCTCTTCCCGCTCGGAATCGCGTTGGATGATCACACGGACGTCTGACACCGGTCTCTCCTGACTGAAGGGGACGCGCACCTTCTCTTACGTACGCAATACAAGGGCGATCGTACCGAGCCCGGGGCGCCCTCCGCGAAACGGTTACCGGCAAAGCTCCACAAAGCCCTCAGTCCCCGCTGCACGCCTCCTCGAAGAAGTCCAGGTTCTCCTGGAGCGACTTCATCAGCCGGTCCCGCTCGGCCTCGTCCACCTGCACCGGTACGACCCCGGAGGCGTCGGTGAGCCTGCGGAAGCCGCCGCGGCTCTCCAGTCGCCCCAGCACCCGCACCGGCAGCCCCACCAGATGGGCGTGGCCCGCTATCCGGTACGCCTCCTCGTCGAGCGTCATGCGGACGTGCTGGACCTCCGCTCCCGCGATCACCCGCAGCCGTACGGTGCCCTCGCCGCGCGGCTGGGACCTGCGCATCCGCACCACGGCACCGGTGAGGCGCACCGGTACGGACGGCTCGGCGCGCAGATAGCGGGCCCCGGCCTCGCGCAGGACGGGCAGGTCGCCGGGCGTGAACTCGACGGCCTCGTCGGGCGCCGCACAGCCCTCGGGGACCCCGGCGGCGGGCGCCCACTCGACGGCGATCCGGGCGCCCTCCGTGCCGCGCACGAGGGCGACGACGGCCTCGGTGAGTTCATGGCTGACGCCGGCCTCGACGGCCGCGTCGAAGGCGTCCATGCCGCCGGTGGCCCGCTGGTAGTCGATGGCCTCGCGGGCGGCGTACAGCGCCTGGTGCAGGCGTACCGACAGCGGCCGGCCGGTGTCGACGGGCACGAAGGCGGTGAGCCGGCGCCCGCCGGGGTCGGCGCCGACGAGGACGTTCTCCAGGGAAGCGGCGGCGGGCCTGCGGTGGCGGGCGCCGTAGTAGCCCGCACGCGCGCGTGTGGCGAGCGCCGCCGCGAGCAGCATCGAGCGGGCGGCCGAGCGCAGCCGCTCCTCCACGCTCCAGGACGTGGCGCCCACGGGCCCGGTCGGCACATCGCGCCACCAGCGGATCTCGTCGCTGGGCACGGCGAGGGCGACCAGGACGTCGCGCGCGGACGGCGCGCCGCTGCGGGAGAGCGCGAGGAGCGCCTCGCCGAGGAGGTCGTCGCTGTCGGGGAAGGCCCGGTTCTCCGGCACGAGCAGGCTCGTGCCGCCGCCACCGGGCCCTGGTGGGGTCCACCGGCCGTACCGTCCGGCCGCTCCGCCGCGGCGCTGCCAGCCGTGGCGGTGCAGCAGCGCGCTGAGGACGGCGGGGTCGACCTGGCCCGGCTCGGGCGGCTCGGTCCAGTGGGACTCGACGGGGTGCGGCCTGACCGGCCGGAGCGGTTCGCCGATGGAGTCGATGGGGCGGTGTGTCAAGGTTTCCCTCCCGTCCCGACCCTCGTCATGATCTCGCAGAGCGCCCTGTCGTCGAAGATGCGCGAGGTCGGTATACGCACGGTGGTCCGGCGCCGGCCGGTGATCGCGTGGCCGGCGAGGTTGATCCAGTAGCAGCAGTGCCGCAGGTCGAGGCGGTCGTGGCTGGCGCGCAGCCAGTCGTCCTGGGACCTGGGCACGAGCATCACGACCAAAATCTTGTGCACCGACACCGGGGTGCGGGCGAGCTTCGCCAGGTGCTCGTTGTCGAGCGTGAAGGAGAAGGCGGGCCCGGGCGGGTTCGGCGGGATCTGGTACGTGCACTTGAGCTGCACCTTGATGGTGACTTCGTCGTCGACCGTGTGCCCGGGGGCGCTGTGGCTGACGTGCCAGTCGATGCCGTTGTCGGGAAAGGGCTGGGACAGCGAACAGCCCGCCGCGGCCGCGACGGCGTGCAAGTAGCCCACCTGCAAGGTCTCCATGCAGGCGGTGGTGGCGAGTGTGCCGCGATGGGGTGCCGTCCGCTGGGGCAGCAGCCCGCCCCGCTCGGGCTGCGCGAGTGCCATGAGTCCAACAGCCTTCCAAGCCAAGTGATTCCCCGCGACGGGCCGCTGAACTGCAAAGACCCGTACCTGTGTTGTCTCCTTCCGGCGTACGGCGCAAACAGCCCGGGTATCACCAAACGGGCAGAAGACGGTGCGTCAGCTGCCGTGGGTGAACGAGGAGTTGTGTACGTATGACGTGCTGGTACGAAGGCCCTTTGGCCGCGTTCGACACGGAGACCACGGGCGTGGACGTCGAGACCGACCGGATCGTGTCGGCCGCCGTCGTCGTCCAGGACGCCGCGGGTTCCCGACCCCGGGTGACCCGCTGGCTGGTCAACCCGGGAGTGCCGGTGCCCGCGGGCGCGACGGCGGTGCACGGGCTGACAGACGAACACCTTCAGCGCAACGGCCGCTGGCCGTCGCCGGTGATGGACGAGATAGCCAGGGTGCTGGGCGAACAGGCCGCGGCGGGCCGCCCGCTCGTCGTGATGAACGCGCCGTTCGATCTGACGCTCCTGGACCGGGAGTTGCGCCGCCATCGCGCCACCAGTCTCGACCGGTGGTTCGAGCCGGCGCCGCTGCGTGTGCTCGATCCGCGGGTTCTGGACAAACATCTGGACCGCTATCGCAAGGGCCGCCGCACCCTGACCGACCTGTGCGCGCACTACGACGTGGTGCTGGAGGGCGCGCACGACGCGGCGGCGGACGCACTGGCCTCGATGGAGGTCGTACGAGCGGTGGGGCGTCGTTTCGCCACCAGGCTGGAGCGGCTCTCCCCCGCCGAGCTGCACACCCTGCAGTCGGTGTGGCACGCGGCACAGGCGCGCGGCCTTCAGGCGTGGTTCGCACGCAGCGGTTCACCGGAGGCGGTGGATCCGTCGTGGCCGCTGCGCCCGGAACTGCCGGCGGCGGCCTGAGCCCGCGCGGGACAACGAAAAACCGGTCCGTCTGTGACGGACCGGTCTTCTCCGGGTGGGCGATACTGGGTTCGAACCAGTGACCTCTTCGGTGTGAACGAAGCGCTCTCCCACTGAGCTAATCGCCCGGGAACGCACTGAACAATACAGGTCCCTGCGGGTGTGGTTCAAACCGCTTCGGGGTGAGCCGTCAGTCGCCCGTGAGTCGGGCCGCCAGTCCGCGCTGTCCCGCGCGCATCATCAGGGCGTGGTTGGCGCGGAACACCGGCCGTCCCGGCACCGCGAACCGCCGCAGCAGCGGCTTGCTCACGTCGACTTCCTGGTCGTACTGGGCGCGGGTGCCGGACCCGGCGGTGGTGAGCGTCCAGCGCGCCCAGCCGTCGAGGTCACCCGCCATCGCGATCTCCAGGACCCCGGCCGCCGGGTCGCGACGCAGCTCGCGCGCCGTGAACACCAGGTCGTACGGCAGGAACGAGCGGACGCGCAGGGTGCCGCTGCGCTCGTCGATCCGGGTCACCTCACGGACCTGGGGCCACCAGCGCGGGTAGTCCTCGGCCTGTTCGAGAACGGAGTAGACCTCGGCGGGTGGCGCGGGCAGGGCCCACACACTGCGGAAGCGGTAATGGCTCCAGTCCATGGACGGAGTGTGCCCGAGCGGGCATCTGAGTACCGCATGAGTACGCGCACTCATGCCTGAGAAGGTGACCGGGACCACACTCCCGGAATATGACCCACCTTCCGCCCCCGGCCGAGGAGTTGCGGCTCCTGGACACCGAGCTGCGGCAACTCGACGCGCGCCGGGCCCTGTTGCTGGCGCGCCGCGCCTGGCTGATCACCGCGCTCCGGCCACCCATGGCTCCGCCGCTCCCGCTCCCGCCCGTACGCCGGCCCGAGACCACGGCGCCCCGCGTCCAGAACGTGCTGCTCGTTCTCGGCGGCGCCCTCCTGACCATCGCCGCGATCGCGTTCACGCTGGTCAGCTGGGGCCGGATGGGGATCGCCGGGCGGGCGCTGGTGCTGGGCGCGGTGACGCTGGGCGCGCTCGGCTCACCCGTGCTCCTGCTTCGGCACAGGCTGCGCTCGACGGCGGAGGCCGTGGCGGGGCTGGGGCTCGCGCTGACAGTCCTGGACGTGTACGCGCTGCACGAGGTCGCGCTCCCCGACACGGACGGCCTGGGCTACGCGGCCGTCGCGTCGGCCCTGCTGGCGGCCCTGTGGACGGCGTACGGACTCGCACTCGGCGGGCCGCGCCGGCCGACCGGTGAACCGGCCACCCCCGCGCGGCTCCCGCTGCGCCTGCCCCTGCCCACCGCGCTGGCCGCCGCGCAGCTCCCGCTGATCCTCTGGGCGGCCGCGGCCGACGCGGGCGCCCCCGCCATGACGGCCGCGCTGCTGGTCACGGCGGCGCTCGACACGGCCGTCGCGCTCCGGGTGCCCGTGCGGTCCGTATGTCTCGTCGCCGCCGTGGGCGCGTACGGCCTGGGCGGCTGGGGCTCCTTCGCGGCCGGCTGGCTGTCCTGGACGGCCACCGGTCCGAGCGCCGTCGCCCGTGCGGCGGCGCTCCTCCTCTTCGCCGCGGCGATCGCTCTGGTGGCGGCGTGGCGGCTGCCGGACACGAACGTCGCCACCTGGGTCGCCTCGGCCGGCGGCCTGCTCACGGTCGCCGCGCTCGGTGGCGTGCCGCGCTCGTCGCTGCCGGGCGAGTGGACGGTTCCGGGGTATCTGGTCTGCGCTGTGGCCCTGTTGGCGGCCGTACGCACCCGGCTCCCCGAGCCGATGCGGCGCGGCCTCGCCCTGGCGGCCGGCTCCGTGCAGGCGGTCGCGGTGGTGTGGGCGCTGCCGCCGGTCGCCGTCGCTCTGCTGGGCCCGGTGGCCTGGGTGGGACGTGTCTGGACCGGGACCCCCTCGACCGCGCGTGAGGCGGTCGCGACCGACGGCGTCCCCTGGCCTCCGTACGCGGCCACGGCCCCGCTCATCCTCGTGGTCGTCGCCGCCGTCCTCGCCGTGGCCCTCCGCGGTACGCAGTGGCGCCCCAGGGCGACCATCGGCGCGTCGGCCCTCGTCTGGGCGGCCGCGCTCGTCCTTCCCGCGGCCCTCGACATCCCCTACTGGGCCGGGATGTCGGCGCAAGGACTCACGATCGTGACGGCGCTGGCGTGCATCGCCCGCTCGGCGGAGCCGCGCCCGGTCCTCTTCCTCATGGCCCTTGTCAGTTCGGTGAGCCTCGCATGCCTCTCCCTGGCGACCGAGGGCACGACCCTCGGCGTCCTCGCCGCGCTGACCGTGCTGTTCGCCGCCGTGTCCGGGCGCTCGCGCCTCGCCCCGGTCGCCGCCCTCACGTACGCCACCGCCCTGGCCTGTGCCGTGGGTGCGTCCCTCGGCTGGCAGCCGCAGTACATCGCGCTGCTGGTCCTCCTCGTACCGGTCGTCGCGGCCCTGCTCGCGGCACGCCTCGTCGGCTCCCCCGCGCGTGTATCCGTCGAGGTGACGGGCGCCGTCGCCGGACTGCTCGCCGTCGGCCTCGCGGTGCCCGACCCGCCGTTGCTGGCCCTGGTCCTGGCCCTGTGCGCGGTGATCGCCGCGGGCATCGCCGTACGAGAGGACCGGCGGCCCGCCGGTTACGCGGCCACCGCCCTGTTCGTGCTGGCCGCCTGGGTCCGGCTGGCGTGCTGGGGCGTCGGCTCCGTCGAGGCGTACACACTGCCGGTGACCGTCCCGGCGCTGCTGGTGGGGGCCGTCGCGCGCCGCAGGGATCCGCTGACCTCGTCCTGGACGGCGTACGGAGCGGGGCTGTCCGTCACGCTCGTGCCGAGTCTCCTGACGGCGTGGATCGACCCCCACTGGCCGCGCCCCCTGCTGCTCGGGGTCGCGGCCCTCGCGGTCACCCTCGTGGGCGCCCGGCACCGGCTGCGGGCCCCGCTCGTCCTCGGCGGCGGCGTGCTCGCGCTGGACGCCCTGCACGAACTCGCCCCGTACCTCGTGCAGATGGCGGGCGCGCTGCCGCGTTGGGTGCCTCCCGCACTCGCCGGTCTGGTGCTGCTCGCACTCGGTGCGACGTACGAGCAGCGGATCCGGGACGCGCGACGCGTGCGGGACGTCCTCGGACGGATGCGCTGAAGGGACGGTCCGAGACTGCGGCCGCGTCGTGGCCGGTCGCGCCCACGCGGCGGAGCCGCATATGTCACAGCCCCGCGCCCCTGAAGGGGCGCGGCAGAACCCCCGGTTCAACGGATTCGCCCAGCGCCGATGGGCCTACGGCATCTTGTCGCCGAGCAGTGCCAGGTTCTCGATGGCGGCGAGGCCGTACAGGGCGCTGTCGTTCGAACTGACCCAGTTGGCCTCGCTGCCGGGAACCAGCGTGACCGGGCCGCTCAGCGGCTCGGTCTTCCAGGGCGAGGACTCCATGTAGCCGTCGGAGCTGTAGAACTTCGTCCACGCGCGCTTGGCGAGCGTCGCGTCGCCGGTCTGGACGGCGGCGTACGCGTCGAGGCGCGAGTGGCCCTGGAACAGCAGCAGGGAGCCGAAGTTGGAGCCGTAGCGCGCGGCCTGTTCGGTCTTGGTGGCGTTGAAGTAGCGGCAGTAGTCGAGGTAGACCTCCTTGAACTTCGGCACGTCGACCAGATCGATCAGCTCGGCGCACAGTTCGTTCAGGCCGAAGACGGCGGAGAGGTGCGAGACCGAGACGACCGGCGCGGAGGCGATGGCGAACCTGCCGGTGTCGAGGTCGTACAGCCCGCTGCCCTGGACGAAGCCGTTGGGCTGGGCGGCGATCGTCTCCATCGTCGACAGCACGCGCGCCTTGGCCTTCTCCCACTTCGGGCCCTTGCGCTCCCACTCCGTGAGCCAGGCCGAGACCAGCCCGCTCCAGTCGGTGCCGAAGCCGATGGACAGGGCGTGCCGGTCGGGGGTGTACGGCTCGGTGCGGATCTTGCGGATCGGGTCGAGGACGAGGAAGGTCTCGTCGGAGTCGACGTTGGCGTGCATGAGGTCGCCGACCCGCTCGTCGGCGGTGAGGTAGTAGTAATAGCGGCGGTATGTGGTGTTGGCGATGCGCTGCTGTTTGGCGCTGTCGGCGTAGTGCTGCACGCCGTGCCGGGTGCCGAGGCCCGCCCACTGGCCGAGGTGGTAGACGTCGACCTCGCCGGTGTGCCGGGTGAGCGCCTCGGCGAAACGGAAGATGTCCGAACGGCCCGAGCGGAGATAGGCCATCCACAGCCAGATGTCGGGCGACAGCTCGGAGTTGTCCCAGGCGTAGCCGCCGACGTCGTAGCGCCACTGGTGGCGCACGGTGTCGTACGAGTGCATGAAGTCGCCGTAGTCCCAGAAGCCGTACCAACGGCGCATCTCCACCTGGTCCTTGTAATAGGTGAAGAGGAAGTCGAGGTGGTCCTCGATCTTCGCCTTGGCGGCGGTGGAGCGGTCCGGCTCGGAGAAGAGGCCGCCGAAGACCTTGGCCTTGATGAGCTGCTTGGGCGGCGCGGCGAGCTGTGGCAACACACGTACGGCCGCGACCTGTTCGGCCAGCGTCTCGGGGGTGGGCGTCGACTCGTTGGCCCAGAAGAGGAGTTCGGAGGTGCGGGCGATGCCGTAGGGGGTGCCGAACTCGGGTTCGTAGTCCTCGTAGGTGATGTTGAGGCCTTCGAGCTGCTCGGCGTAGGTGTCCTGGCCCATGCCGTCGTGGTAGAAGCGCAGGTCCATGGGCTGCGCCTCGGGCGACCAGAGCCAGAGGGTGACCTCGGCCTCGTCGGTCTGGGCGTCGCGGATGTCCAGCTGCGCCGGGTACTTCTCCCAGAAGTCCCTGAGGCCGAAGGAGAGACCGCCGCTCGCCCCGCCGACGTAACCGAACCCGCTCGCCCGGTGTCCCCCGCCCGCGCCGATCCAGCCGTGGCCCTTCTTGGTGCGCTTACGCAGGGTGAAGCCGTCGGCGGAGAGCTGGGAGAGGGTGTAGTCGCCCCACTCGGGGATGTACTGGAGGCGGGTCGTGACCCGCTGGTCCCAGGTGGACGGGTCGGGCAGCTTCTCGCCCGCGAACTGGGCCGCCTGCACGGCCGCTCCCGGGTCGCGGCGCAGCCCGGTGATGCCCTGCACGGCCTCCCGCAGCAGACCGGAGCCGTCGCCGCCGATGCGGATGTGCCGGTCGTACGCCGCGTCGCGCATCGGCACGTTGAAGCGGACGCCGAGGCCGCGGATGAAGTCGCCGCTCGTCTTCCCCGGCTCCTGCTTCCCGTCGAAGGTGATGGTATGCACCATTCGGAAGGAGTCGGCGCCCGCGTAGAAGTACAGCCGGATCGAGAACGGCAGCCAGCTGCGGCTGCCCTTGCGGTGCTTGCCGTCGATACGGACGACGGCACGGACCGGGCCCTCCTGCTCGACCGTGACCTCGGCGATGACGCTCTCGAACCGCTCGTACTTCTCCGCGCCCTGGTCGTCGTCCTCGATCTCGGGCTGACGGATCAGCACCAGCCGGCCGTCCTTGGCGATCTCGGTCGAGCCGCGCTTCACCGATGTGACGAGGGTGGAGCCGCTCTTGCCGATCTTCGCGGTGATGACGCCGGTCGAGATGTCGATGGTGCCGCCGCTCTTGTCGACGGTCACCAACTTGTCGGGGGCGGCGGGCGCACCGGCGGCGAGCGTGAGCTTCCCGGAGCCGGAACTGACCGCGTGCGCCGTCCACTTGAGAGAGCCGTCCGGCCAGTACGCGATCGGCCAGGACTGCACCGGCACGTCCTTGCCGGAGGCGTCGGTGAGCGCGAAGGTCTGGTCCTGCTGGTACGCGCCCTTCGGCCAGGGCACGCCGACGGTGGAGCCGGGGGCGGCACCAAGGGCGCCGTCCTCCAGCCAGTCCAGGGGCACGGGGTCGGCGGCGGCGGCCTCGGATCTGACGGCGGCCTGCGCGTTCGCGCTTCCCAGGGCCCAGCTGAACTGTGCGGCGGCTCCGGCGACTGCGGCCGCCTTCAGCAGGGACCTGCGGGGGATGGGAGACATGGCCTTTCCTTTCCGTGCGGGGAAGTCAGGGGCATGACAGAGCGAGGTACGACGCCGAGGGCGCCGACCTGCGAGGAGCTCAGCGACGGCGGTGGCGCGCCTCGACGGCGACGGCCGCCGCCGCGACGGCCCCCAGGACGGGGACCGCCAGCGGCGCGACGAACAGGGCGGAGGCGGCCACGACGGCCAGTCCGCCCACGAGCAGGAACGAGCCGGCCGGATCGAGGACCGTACGGCGTCCTGCCTCCGCGAGCAGCGCCCGCCAGGAGGCGCCGGGTTCCCAGACGGCCGCCGCGCGCAGCCCGGCCACGGCGAGGCCGATCAGGGCGAAGAGACCGACGGCCCCGACGAGCGGGCCGCCGGGGACACCGGCGCGCACGGCCTGGACGTCCACCCAGACCGCGGCGGCCGCGGCCCAGCCGGCGACCCCGGCGATCCAGCCGCCCCGGACGGCGGCCCGGAAGTCGGCGACGAACTCCCTCAGACCGCCCGCCTCATGGGACGTACGCCGCCGCAGATGCCGTGCACCGGCCGCGAACGCGGCGGGGTAGGTGACCAGCGGCAGCGAGGCCACCGCGATCCACACCCCGGTGAGCAGGCACTCGGCGAACACGGCGAAACGCTCGGCGAACACGGATTCGCGAGGTGCCTTGCGAGCCTTCGCCCGCCCTTTCCGCTCCGCTCGCGCCCACAGCTGGCTGGTGGCCATCTCAGCCCTTCAATCCGGAGGTCGCCATACCGTCGATCAGGTAGCGCTGGAAAGCGAGGAAGAAGAGGAGCACGGGCAGCAGGGCGACCAGCGACATCGCGATCATGCCGCCGTAGTTGGCGACGCCCTCCTGGTCGCGGAACATCATCATGCCGAGCGAGACCGTGTACTTGCTGGGCTCGTTGAGGTAGATCAGCGGGCCCATGAAGTCGTTCCAGGCGTTGATGAAGGTGAAGATCGCGCTCGTGATGAGGGCGGGGCGGCACAGCGGCAGCACGATCGACCAGTAGATCCGCAGATGGCCACAGCCGTCGAGCCGGGCCGCCTCGTCCAGTTCGCGCGGCAGGTTCCGCATGAACTGGACCATGAGGAAGACGAAGAACGCCTCGGTGGCCAGGTACTTGCCGATCAGCAGCGGAACGTAGGTGTTGACCAGTTCCATCTTCTGGAACATCACGTACTGCGGGATGAGCAGCACGTGATAGGGCAGCAGGAGCGTGCCGATCATGAGGGAGAACAGCAGGTTCCGCCCGGCGAACCGGATCTTGGCGAAGGCGTAGGCCGTCAGCGAGCAGGAGATGAGGATGCCGACGACGGAGCCGAGCGCGTAGAAGAGGGAGTTCTGGAAGAAAGTCGCGATCGAGATGTCCGCGATGCCGTCGGCCAGGCCCTTGAAGTTGCCGAGGACGGGGCTGGTCGGGAACAGGTTCAGGCTGCCGATGATGTCCCGGCTGGGCTTGAACGAGGCGCCGATGACCCAGATGACGGGATAGAGGACGACCGCGAGGATCAGCAGCGCGCCGATGTGCCAGACCAGCGAGCCGGTGCGTTTGCGGCTGCCGACTTCGAGGGGCTTGCGCAGGGTGGTGCTCATCGGGCGTCCTCCTCGTAGTGCACCCACCGCTTCTGGGACCAGAAGAGGACGGCCGTCACCAGCGCCACGGCGAGCAGCAGCATCCAGGCCATGGCGGACGCGAAGCCCATCTGGGACTCCCTGAAGCCCTTCTGGTACAGGTAGCAGGTGTAGACGAGCGTGGCGTCCGCCGGTCCGCAGGTCGCGTTGGAGACCACGTACGCCGAGCCGAAGATCTGGAAGGAGTGGATGGTCTCCAGGAGCACGTTGAAGAAGAGCACCGGCGAGATCATCGGCAGGGTGATGTTCCAGAACCTGCGGAACGGTCCGGCGCCGTCCACCTCGGCGGCCTCGTACAGCTCCCTCGGCACCTGCTTGAGCCCGGCGAGGAAGATCACCATGGGGGCGCCGAACTGCCAGACGGTGAGCGCGACCAGACTGTAGAGCACCCAGTTCGGGTCGCCGACCCACCCTCCCGTGTGGAAGCCGAGGAACGACTGCGTGCGGTCCACGATGGCGTCGTCGGAGAAGAGCGCGCGCCACACGAATCCGACCGAGACGCTCGCCCCGATGAGCGAAGGGGCGTAGAAGGCGGCCCGGTAGAAGGCCTGCCCCCGTCGGCTCTGCGCGAGCAGCAGGGCCACTCCGAGCGCGAGCAGCAGCTTGAGCGGGGTGCCGATGACGACGTACTTGGCCGTCACCTCGACCGACTTCTGCCACCGCGGATCGTGGAACATCTTGGTGAAGTTGTCGAAGCCGATCCACTTCGGCGAATTGAAGAGGTTGTAGTCGGTGAACGCGAAGTAGAGGGAGGCGGCCATCGGGCCCGCGGTCAGCAGCAGGAAGCCCGCGATCCACGGGGACATGAAGAGATAGCCGGCGAGGTTTTCCCGGCGCCCCCGTCGCTTTTTGGCGGCGGGGGCCTCGGGGCGTATCTCCGGGGCGTCGGGCGGAGAGTCCTTGACGAGCGTCACGGCGGTTCCCATCAGGCGGCGAGGGCGGTCTTCGCCTCGGAGAAGAACTGCTTGACCGCGTCGGCGACCTTGGTCGTGCCCTGCGACATGTCACCGCCGATGCGCAGGAAGGCGGACTCGCAGGTGTCGGCGCCCGCCGGGTGCGGGGTGATGGTGCCGAGCACTCCGGCCGCGGCGACATCCGTCTCGTACTTCGCGATCGCCTGGTTGGGCGCGTCGGCCGGCTTGTACGCGTCGAACTGCTCGGTGGTGGCGAGGATGCCCCGGTCATAGCCCATGATCTTGCCGACCTCGGGGTCGTGGACCATGAAGTTGATGAACTGGGCGACCTCCTTGGGGTGCTTGGTGCGGGCGGAGGCGCTCAGCATCAGGGAGGCGAGGTACTGACCGGTCTGCTTGCCGTCGGTGGTCGGGATCGGCGCGAGGCCGTAGGTGCTGGTGCCCTCGGCGGTGTAGCGGACCGTGAAGTTGTCCCAGGTGAACTCGGAGGCGCCGTGGGCCGCCGAGAGCGAGGACTTGGGCTTGTCCTGCTCGACCCGCTTGGGGTCGGTGACGATGCCCGCCTTGACGCGGTTGTAGCCGTCCGTCCACCACTCCGTCAGGTCGGCCTCGTCGAAGCCGAGTCCGTCCTCGGTGAAGAACGCCTTGCCGTTCTGCCGGAGGTAGAGGTCGTACAGATACATGATGCTGAAGTAGCCGGTGTCGCCGGGCAGCTTCTGGGTGTCGTGGATCTTCTTCAGGGCGGCGAAGTACTCGTCCCAGGTCCAGCCCTGCTTCGGCTTGATGCCCGCCTTCTCAAACACCTTCTCGTCGATGACAAGTGACATGGTGTTGGATCCGACCGGAATACCGAGCTGCTTTCCGTCGACCTGACCGACCTTCTCGACTCCGGCGCGGAAGTTGTCGAGGCTCAGATTTCCCGCTTCTATCTGAGGCTTGAGGTCGAGCAGGATGCCTCTCTTGTCGTACTTCCGCAGGAATCCGACCGCGTTCTGGAATACGTCCGGGGGATTTCCTCCGGCGGCCTGGGTCTGGAACTTCTCCCAAAAGGCCACATAATCCTGGAAGTCGGTCTTCACCTTGATCTTCGGGTACTTCTTCTCGAAGAGCGCGATGGACTGGTTGATCCTCTTCGCCCGCTCGTCGGCACCCCACCAGGCGTACCGGATCGTGACCGTCCCGTCCCCGGAACTGCCGCTGTCCCCGCCGCAGCCCGTCGTCGCGGTCAGCCCCAGCGTGGCCAGTGAAGCTCCGGCCGCCTTGAGGACCGTACGCCTCTCAACACTCCCGTTGTTACCCACAGTCGGGCCTCCCCGCGACGTCGTTGCACCTGCGTGAATCGTTTCAAGTAAGCGCTTGCTGGCACAAGGTACGGAGGGCTTCCAGGCGCGTCAATGATTCGGACAGGAATTGATGCGACGCGGTTCGGCCGCGTGGCGACGGGTGTTGGGGGTGCCGCTCCCACGGGGGTGCCTGAATGTGCAGGTCCGGGGCGTGCGGTCGGGGTGTCGAACAGAAAACGACGGGTCGGGCGAGCGCGGGGCCGGGCCGAAAACAACTGCCGGGCGGGTGGGGATGCGGAGGCGGGGCGGGGGCGGAGGAGTTGGTGGGGTTGGTGGGGGGTGGAGAGGTGGGCAGGGGGTGGGTTTCGGGGGCTCGGGGGGGGGATGGACGGGCCCTCGTAGGTCTGGATGGGCCTCGGCGGGTTGTTCCACCGTGGGCGGGTCGTGCCGACGCGGGCGGCGGGTGCGCGTCCCGGTGGCGGCTTGCTCGGGTTGGTCCGGTGTTCGCCCTGGTCGGCGGGGCGGCGCGGGGGGGGCGTCCCGCAATGCGGGACGGCTGGTGCGCGCCCCGACAGCGACTCGCTCGCACCGGTCCGGCATTCACCCTGGCCGACGGGGCGGCGCGGGGCCCGCGATGCGGGGTTCAAGACTTCACAGGGCACTGCATGCAACGTGACCGGCACCGCGCCGCGGCACATCCCGGCGGCGGTGCCCGCGAGCAGCGCGGACGGCTGCGTGGCGGTCCGGCCGACGCCCGGCGCCGGACGGGCCAGCGGAGCCGCGTGGTCCACATGACTGGACCACATGACGGACGGGACACCACCGTGCGGGCGCAGGTCGGGTCGGGTGCCCCCAGAGGGAACGGGCATATACCGAGGTCAGCGGCTTGGGAGAGGTTTGCCGCTCGCCCGGAGTCCGCATGCGGGGGCATGCGCGGGGCTGGGTCCGCGCGGGGGCGCCGGCGCCGATTCCGATGGCGGCTGCGACCGCGACTCCGGCTCCGATCCCGACGCCCGCGCGGGGACCGCTACCGGCTCCGCCACTGGCACGGAGTGCGGTTTGTTGTTGCCGTGGACGCGCTCTCCCGCCCCCGCGGGGCGGTGCGGAAATGACGAAGGCGACCCTGCCCACGTGGTGCGTGGAACTGGGTCGCCTGTCGTACTGGTGGGCGATACTGGGATCGAACCAGTGACCTCTTCGGTGTGAACGAAGCGCTCTCCCGCTGAGCTAATCGCCCGGGCGCAGGGAGAACATTACCCCATGTCAGGGGGTGCTCCGACCAGCCAAGGAGCCTCCAGGAGGGACCTTCACCCGTCGGTCATTCCTGGATGTTCCACGGCATCTGAACGCCGAACTTCCAGAGGTAGACACCACCAAGGGCCGCGACGATGACGACACCGACACTCGTGAGGATGATGTTGCGGCGCCGCACCTTCGGGTCGAGTGCCCGCTGTGTCGCCTCCGTGACTTTGCGCTTCGTCCAGCGGAGCACCAGCTGTGCCCAGACGAACTCGGTCGCCCAGATCGCCATGCCGCCGAAGATCACCAGCCAGCCGGGACCCGGCAGCGGAAGCATGATCACGCCCGCGCCGACCACCGCGAGCCCCACGACGAAAACACCCACCTGCCAGCTCAGATGCAGCGCACGGCGGGCCTTGATGAATTCCGGCGCCCGCGATCCGAGCGGCCCCTCGTTCTTCGTCTCACCCTCGGCCGTGGCGACCTCGCCCGGCTCGTCACTCCCCGTATTCATACGGCCAAACCCTACCGGAGAGAAACCAGTCACCGGAATGGCCCTATCCGGCGAACGTGCTCTCGGCCGGAAGAGTTACGTAAAGACACGCAAAACACTCAGAGGGGTTTACAACGGCACCGTAGGTGGCATGTCGATTTCGCCGACGTGCGAATCCCCGAGCGCACACTGAGCGAAAGGCCCTGGCGCTTATGAACACCACGGTCAGCTGCGAGCTGCACCTGCGCCTCGTTGTGTCGAGCGAGTCCTCACTGCCTGTACCCGCAGGACTGCGGTATGACACGGCCGATCCCTACGCCGTGCACGCCACCTTCCACACCGGAGCCGAGGAAACCGTCGAGTGGGTGTTCGCCCGCGACCTCCTCGCCGAGGGCCTGCATCGGCCCACCGGTACCGGCGACGTCCGAGTCTGGCCGTCCCGGAGCCATGGCCAGGGCGTCGTATGCATCGCCCTGAGCTCCCCGGAGGGCGAGGCCCTGCTGGAAGCCCCGGCGCGGGCCCTGGAATCGTTCCTGAAGCGAACGGACGCCGCCGTGCCCCCCGGCACGGAACACCGGCATTTCGATCTCGACACGGAGCTCTCACACATCCTGGCCGAGAGCTGACGAGACCCCCATAGAGCCGCCCGGCGCCGTCCACTCGGGGAGACGGCTCGGGCCTAAACATCTGCAATGGGCACAACCGCAAGGGCACGAACACCGGCGCCGTCGCCGCGGACTCCCGCGGGGACGGCGCCGGTGCGCGTGGTCGACGGCAGGTCTCGACGGCCCCAGCGCCGCCGCGCGTGGCCGGGGCGGGCGTTCCTGCCCTGCTCGGGCTGGGACGCCGACGAGAGCCGATGAGAGCCGATGACGGCGCCGCGCCCGGGGCACGGGGCGGGCGCCGGGTTGGGTAGGGCCGACAGGCCGGGCGGGGCACGCCCGGCGGACTCACGCGGCCCACCGGGCTCAGCGCCGGCCCGGACAGGTCCGAGGCCGTTTCGGAGGTGTCCAGAGTGCGGTTCGTAGCCCGTGAACCGGCCCGTGACCCGCCCGTGGACTGGCCCGGAGTCGTGGCGCACCGCGTGCACATCGACCACCCCCGCTCCCCCGCGCCAGGAAGCCACTACCATCGGCCAGCATCGGAGGGCGCCCGCCCGACCCCCAGGCCAGGGAGCGAAACGTGCTCATCACCCACGACACCCGGCGCTCCCTCGACGCCGTGGTGGACCTGGTGAACACCGCGGCGGAGAACGACACGCCGGACGGGCTCGCGGATGTCGCGGCCCTCGACGGTTTCGTACGAAAACACGGGATCAGTGATGTCGGCGTGCTGTCGGAGCAGGACCTCGCGGCCGTACGCGAGGTCCGCGGCCGGTTCGCCGGAGTCTTCGCCGCCGACGACCCCCGTACCGCCGCGGGCCTCATCAACGAGCTGGTCGCCGTCGCGGGCACCACTCCCCGGCTCACCGACCACGACGGCTACGACTGGCACGTGCACTATTTCGCGCCGGGTGCCTCCGTCGCCGACCACCTCGCGGCCGACTGCGGGATGGCACTGGCGTTCTTCGTGGTCGCCGGAGAGCAGGACCGGCTGCGGCGCTGCGAGGCCCCGGACTGCCGGCACGCCTTCGTGGATCTCTCCCGGAACCGCTCGCGCCGCTACTGCGACAGCCGGACCTGCGGAAACCGGCTTCACGTGGCGGCGTACCGGGCGCGCCGCAAGGAAGCGGCGGGCTGACGGACGCTGGACGCGCGGCGGGCTGACGGAGCCCTCGGCGGGTGACGCCAGGGGCTCCGTGTACGGCTCAGAGCAGCAGCAGGTCGTGCAGCGAAGCCATGAGCAGCAGACAGCCGATCACCGCAAGGAAGATCATCAGCGGTGGCTGGGAAAGCGCGTAGAGACAACCCCGCGGCTCCTCGGGAGGGGCGGCGGTGTCGCTCTGTGTTGTGTCCAGCATCTCGCGGCGATGATGACGCAGCCACGACCCGCTCCGCGATCAACACGCCCGGAATGACCGGGAGTTCGCCAATATCCGCGATGAGCAGGCACGAACGTGATCGTTTCCGCGCTCTCCCATGATCCTCTGTGTCGTTTCAGTCCGTCATATGCCGCGCTTCTTCAAGATGGCCTCGATGTCGCTGAAGTCGTCGTCGGAACCCGTGGCCCGAGGCGTCGTCGCGGGCCGGGCGGCCGGACGGGAACCCTGGCTCAGCGAGGGCGCCGAGGCCGCGGGGGCCACCGCCTCCCGCTGGGCGGCCCGGGCGGCCGCCTTGCGTTCCTTGCGGGTCCCGCCGCCACGCCGCTCGACCGCCCGCGTGGTCATGAACAGCAGCCAGGCCACGCCCAGCACACCGAAGCCCGCCCACGCGGTGGGGCTGAAGGCGGTGTCGGCCAGCCAGCCGACGACTCCGGTCATCACCAGGCCGACCGGCACCAGCGAGTAGGCGGCGATGCGGGCGGCGGAGAGGAACCGCTTGCGGTAGGCCGTGACCGCGGCGATGCCGAGGCCGGCCGCGGAGACGGCGGAACAGACAGTCTCGGCAATCATCCGGTCCTCCAGGGCAGGGCTCGGCAGAGCGGGTCGGTTCGTCCCTTCCATCCTGCACCGCCCCACGCCCGATATGCCATGCTCCGGGCGGACCTCAGGGACATCTCCGGGTCGGGGTCCTCCCCAGGTCCCGGTTGGGGCGCCGTCGGCAGGGCTGGGAGACTGGGTGCCATGAACGACTCCTCCGCAACCCGCGCCACCGCCGTCCTGGATGTCTGGTGCGAACTCCAGTGCCCCGACTGTCGCAGCGCCCTCGCCGACCTGCGCGCGCTGCGCGCCCGCTACGGCGACCGTCTGGAGCTGCGGCTGCGGCACTTCCCGCTGGAGAAGCACAAGCACGCCTTCGCCGCCGCGCAGGCCGCCGAGGAGGCCACGGAGCAGGGCCGGTCCTGGCCGTACGTCGAGGCGGTCCTCGACCGTGTCGAGGAACTGGACCGCAAGGGCGAGCCCTTCCTGATCGAGGTGGCCCGCGAACTCGGTCTGGACGCCGAGGAGTTCGACACCGCCCTGATCGACGGCCGGCACATCCTGATCGTCGACGCCGACCAGGCCGAGGGCAAGGCCATCGGCGTGACCGGCACCCCGACGTACGTCATCGGCGGCGAGCGGCTCGACGGCGGCAAGAGCCAGGAGGGCCTGCGCGAGCGCATCGAGGAGATCGCCGACCGGCTGCTGGCCGAGGGCGCGTAGTCCTCGTACTCGCGAAGTGGTTCAGAGCAGGTTCTTGTAGAGGTGGTACTCGCTCGTCGTATAGCCGAGTGACTCGTACAGCTTCTCCGCCGGGGTGTTCCCCGCGAACACGTTGAGGCCGATGCGGTCCTTCCCGCCGTCCACCGCCCGGGCCTCGGCCAGCAGCATCACGGTGCGCCCATGACCGCGGCCCCGGTGCTCGGGGTCGGTCTCGACCCCGAGCACGAACGCCGCGTCGGGCCACAGGCCCAGCCACAGCGTGCCGACCGGGGTCCCCTCGTGTTCCAGGACGCTGAGCACGGTGTTCTCACTGGCCAGTCCGTCCGGCAGGAACCGGGCGAGCCCCTGGTCCGTCTTGCGGTACGCCTCGGCCTCGGGCACGCCCCGCTCGATCTGCGAGTCGGCGAACCCCTCGCGCTCCTTCGCCAGCCAGGGCACGTACTCGGCCTCGGTCATGGGCCGGGCGACACTGCCGACCGGCAGTTCGGGGCCGGGGCCGTCCAAGGGCTTCGTCATGACGCGGTTGCTCAGGACGTACCCGAGCGTCGTGGCAAGCCGGAGCACACGGTCCGCGTCCCCGGGCACCGACGTCTCGACGCGCTTGCAGCCCCAGCCGCGGGCCACCTCCTCGGCCGCGAGCACGGCCACCGTGCCCCGGCCCCGCCCACGGTCGGGTTCCTCGACGTACAGCTCCCCGACTCGGGCCACGGTGGGGCCGTACTCCGGATGCGTGGAGAGGTGGATCCCGCCCACGGGACGACTGTTCACGCACACCTTGTAGCGGCGGGACAGCGCCCCGTCGGCTCCGCGCTGAAGCGGCTCGGTCGGCCGCAGGGTGGTGGTCATCAGGGGTGTTCTACCCGTCCCGTGCCCCGTCGTCATCCTGTTTTGCCGTCGTCCTTCTTGCGTGCCGACGTGCCACGCGCGACCTCTACGGGTCGAGGTCGTTTCCGGCCCGCTCCTCGAAGACCCGCATGGCCTTGGCGGTCACCGGGCCCGGCGCGCCCGGGAGTTGGCGCCCGTCGACCCGGTGCACGCCCTGCACGTCCCGCAGCGTGGACGTCAGGAAGACCTCGTCCGCATGCTCCAGGACATCCAGCGGAAGATCGGTCTCCCTGGCGCCGGTCCAATCGACGGCGAGCGCGCGCGTGATGCCGGCGAGACAGCCGGAGGCTACGGGCGGGGTGTGGATCTCGCCGTCGAGGACGACGAAGACGTTGGACCCCGTGCCCTCGCACAGCTGCCCGACCGTGTTGGCGAACAGCGCCTCGCTCGCGCCCTGTTCGCGCGCGCGGGCCAGAGCGACGACGTTCTCGGCGTACGAGGTGGTCTTGAGGCCGGTGAGGGCGCCGCGCTCGTTACGGGTCCAGGGCACCGTGATCACGGCGGTGGAGTCGGGGCGGCGGGTGGACTCGCCGAGGGCGACGAGCAGGGTCGGGCCGTGTTCGCCGCGGTCGGACCCGAGCGGGCCGTAGCCACCGGTGTACGTGATCCGCAGTCGGCCGAGCGGCATCGGGTTGGCGTCCAGGACGCCGACGCAGGCGCGGCGCACCTCGTCGAGGTCGGGTGCGGGCAGCCCCAGGCCGCGCGCCGAGCGGACCAGCCGGTCGAGGTGGCGGGTCAACGCGAACGGCCGCCCCTCCACCGCCTTCACGGTCTCGAAGATGCCGTCGCCCACGGTCAGTCCGTGATCGAAGACGGAGACGCGGGCGGACTCCATGTCCTGCAGACCGCCGTCGAGCCAGATCTTCACGTCAGAGAGTCCTTCCGCTTTCGTACGCGTCTCCGTACTGTCCCGACGCTACCCCGAGCAGCCTGGCGGCCTTCAGCTCGGTCTCCTGCCATTCCCTTTCGGGGTCGGAGCCCCAGGTGATGCCGGCGCCCGTGCCGAAACGCAGGACGCCTTCGGCGCGGTCGGTCCAGAAGGTGCGGATGCCGACGGCGAGCTGTGCGGTGCCGCGGTCGGCGTCGACCCAGCCGATGCCGCCGCAGTAGGGGCCGCGGGGTGCGGTCTCCAGGGCCTCGATGATGGTCAGGGCGCTGGTTTTGGGGGCGCCGGTGACGGAGCCGGGCGGGAACGCTGCGGCCAGCAGTTCGGGCCAGCCTGTGTCGGCGCGCAGGTGGCCGCGGACGGTCGAGACGAGGTGGACGAGCCCGGGGTGCTTTTCGACGACGCACAGATCGGGGACGGTGACGGTGCCGGTGGCACAGACGCGGCCGAGGTCGTTGCGCACGAGGTCCACGATCATGACGTTCTCGGCGTGGTCCTTGTCGAGGAGGTCGGCCTCGGTGCGTCCGGTGCCCTTGATGGGACCGGATTCGATGACGGGGCCGGTGCGGCGCAGGAAGAGTTCGGGGGAGGCGGTGGCGATCTCGACGCCGTGGCGGGGCAGTCGGATCGTTCCCGCGTAGGGGGCGGGGTTCCCGCGGGCCAGCAGCGCGGTGAGGGCGTCGATGTCGGCGTCGGGAGCGAGGGGTGCGGACAGGACGCGGCAGAGGTTGGCCTGGTAGACCTCGCCGGCGGCTATGTGGGCGCGGATGCGGCGTACGCCGGCGGTGTACGCGGCGTGGTCGAGGGAGGACGTCCAGTCACCGGGAGTGGGTCCCTGCCACTGCCCGGGGACGGGGGCGGGCACGGGTTCGGTGCGTACGTCGGCGAAGCGGGCGCAGACCAGGCTGCCCTCGAAGTCGGCCGCGACGGCCCAGAAACCGGCCGAGTCCAGGGCCGCGGGGTCGCTGGTGACGTCGAGGAGACCGGTCGCGACGAGGCCACCGAAACGGGCGAGAGGAGGGAGGTCGAGCACGCAGTCGAGTCTAGGTCGGGTGACCTGCGGGTGCCCTGACCGTGTCCTTTGCCGGGCAGACCGCAGCACGCTGCGCAAACGCGTTTTTGTGCTGGCCCGGGAATCCGCTAGAGTTCAACACGTCGCCGGGACGCGCAAGCCGAACGGAAACGACACGCGGACGTAGCTCAGTTGGTAGAGCGCAACCTTGCCAAGGTTGAGGTCGCCAGTTCGAACCTGGTCGTCCGCTCGCAGGAAGAGGGGGATCATCCCGAACCCCCACACTCCTGGTGGAGTGGCCGAGAGGCGAGGCAACGGCCTGCAAAGCCGTCTACACGGGTTCAAATCCCGTCTCCACCTCCAAGGACGATTAGCTCAGCGGGAGAGCGCTTCCCTGACACGGAAGAGGTCACTGGTTCAATCCCAGTATCGTCCACTGGTCCGCAAGGACCCGATCCATCTGGATCCCCGCGCGATTAGCTCAGCGGGAGAGCGCTTCCCTGACACGGAAGAGGTCACTGGTTCAATCCCAGTATCGCGCACGCAGTACGCACCACCCGCACCATCTGCAGGTTCACCTGCGCGATTAGCTCAGCGGGAGAGCGCTTCCCTGACACGGAAGAGGTCACTGGTTCAATCCCAGTATCGCGCACCAGCCGAAGCCCCCGGCCGTCTCGTACGGTCGGGGGCTTCGTCGTGTCAGGTCGTTCCTCCGGTCGTGCTCAGGAGGAGAAGAGCATGTGGCCGAAGCTCTTGTGGCGGTGGTGACCGCCGTAGTGACCGCCGCCATGGCCGCCTCCGTGTCCGCCGTGCTGCGGGGCGCCCCACGCGGGCGCGGGCGCCGAGGGGTAGGCCTGCGGGGCGGACGGGGGCGGCGCGGGCTGCGACCACTGGGACTCCACGCGCGTCAGCGCCTCCAGCTCGCCGTAGTCCAGAAATATCCCGCGGCAGCCGCTGCACTGCTCGATCTGGACGCCATTGCGGTTGTACGTGTGCATCGGCGCATGGCACTTCGGACACTGCATGCTCGGCTCAACTCCTTGCCGTTCGGTACCGCTTCCACCAGGACAGACACTGTCCTGCCTCGAACGGTTGCACCCTACGCCGTCGAGCCGTGCGCCAACTCGGGCGGGACGGCTCCCATTCGGTCACAGGCGTCGATCACGGCCTGCTGCACCTCGTCCAAGGAGCGCTCCTCCCCCACGGACTTGGCGATCGCCAGGGCCGCGGTCTGCACGGTGAGGGCGCGGGCCGCCACGTCCAGGGCGGGCCAGGAATCGCCGTCGGCGGGCACGGCCGGGCCGCCGGCACGTCGGTAGGCGGTCAGGAAGCGGGTCCACTCGTCGGGCGGGAGCAGGCCGCAGGCGTACCAGGCGGCCGGGCGGGCCAGGTCCCAGGTCGGGACGCCCACGCCGAGGTCGTCCACATCGATGAGGAGCCAGGAGCCGTTCGGCGCGGGGTGGCGGACGAGCTGGCCGAGGTGCAGGTCTCCGTGACAGAGGGTCCCCGCGGGCGGCATGGGGGCCTCGGCGCGGGCCCAGGCGGGCAGGGCCGCCCAGGCGCGCAGTACCGGGGTGGTGGCCGGATGCGGGCCAGCCGCCCGCATCCGGGCGATCGCCCGGGCCGCCTTGGCGGGGCCCCGCATGGGTGGCAGGCCGTCCGGCGCGGGGGTCCGGTGGAGGCGGGCCAGCAGGGTCGCGGCGGCCTCCCAGGGAGCGGCCTCGGGGGTCTGCGGGTCGACCGGGGTGCCGTACGGCCAGAAGGTGACCAGGCGGCCGTGGAGGTCGACGGGCTTCGGGCGGAGCGGGGTGAGGAGGATGCCGGTGAGGGCGGGGTGTGCGGCGAGCTCGAGACGGCGGGAGAGTTCGGCGGGGTCCGTGCCGGGGGCGTGGGCCTTGGCCACGGTGTCGCCGTGGCGGACGACGGTGCCGTCGTGGCGGTCGGCCAGGACGGAGTCGTGGTGTGTGCAGGGGGTGTCGGCGGGGTGGGCCGCGGTGCGCGCCCCGGCGGTCAGGGCGGGAAGCACGTCTGCGGTCACGGGGCCCCCTGGGGTGTGCGGTCGGTACCTCGCGAGCGTACGTTCTCCGTCCCGGCGGTCCCTACCGTCCCATGCCTGGGGCTCCGCCCCCAGGCCCCGCGTGGGTTCGTCGGGTGCGGGTCGGTGGGGGCTGGGCGCGCAGTTCCCCGCGCCCCTGGGGGGCCGGGGCTGCGCCCCAGGCCCCCCATCGGCCTGAACGGCCTCGGCCCGCGATCGGGGAAACCGGTCCGCCCCCGCGTCAGGGCAGAACAATGCCCGCGCAGCTCCCCAGCTGCGCGGGCATTTGTGCCGTCCGCCGCACCCCCGTCCCCACGGGGTTTCATGGCCGGATGTCCCCGCCCGGACCGCTCTTCCGGGCCTGGGACGCCGCTCAGCGCCCCAGCATCACGCCCACGGACGACGCTTGTGTGACCACTGCGTCCCAGCCGCCGAAGACGACTACGAGCAGGGCCGCCAGAGGAAGGACCATCGCTGTCGCCACCAAGGGGTGGCGCTGACCCTGACGACGCGGGCGGAACGCGGCGCTGTACGCCTTGCGTCCTGTGCGGATCGCCGTCCGCGGTGCCGTGTGGGCCATGGTCCCTCTCCTGACCGAGCATCTATGTGGTTTGGCAGCGGCGGGTGTCTGACCTCGGGGGACGAGTGCTGCACCCGCCGCTTGACCTCAAATCTATGGGCGCGGCGGCGATCGGTCGTCATGCCCTCGTACCGATTGCCGGGCCTCCCGGAGGATGAGCGATGACCTGCGGTGTACTCCCCTGGGTGGAGATGAGGACCTAGGTCTCAGGGTCTTCCCGGAGGGGGCGTCCGGTGTGCCCGGACTGTTCCGAGCTGTCCTCCCTCGGCACCGGCTGCTCGACCAGCGCCAGCACCCGGGTCGCCATGAAGCGGGCGGTGCGCACCACTGATCCGCTTCGGGTGACTTCGCTCACTTCCACCACCCCCCGGCGCACCGCGGTCTCCACTCTGCGACCCGCCCTGCTCGCCACCACCTCGTACGTACGCGTCGTGTCCCCGGCGTCCACGACTATCTCCACGCGATCACCCTTCACAGGTTCAATCCCCCTTCTGCGATGGACGGTTGGGATCAAGGGCAGCCCAAAGCAGCCCTGTTCTCACATTCCCTGACCGTCTTTCAAGTTTCCCACCCGGCACTGACAATCGATCGGGCCGTGAGGGCGCGGCCTCTGCGCGCACCCGGCCGCGGAAACGTAAGCTGTGGCTCGTCAAACGGACCGGGCAGCGGGGATGGACATGGCGATGATGCGCCTGAGGCGCGAGGACCCGCGTGTCGTCGGCTCGTTCAGGCTTCACAGGCGGCTCGGCGCGGGTGGAATGGGCGTGGTCTACCTGGGCTCCGACCGCCGTGGTCAGCGGGTCGCGCTGAAGGTGATCCGACCGGATCTGGCGGAGGATCAGGAGTTCCGGTCACGGTTCGCCCGCGAGGTCTCGGCGGCCCGGCGGATCAGGGGCGGGTGCACGGCGCGGCTCGTGGCCGCCGATCTCGAGGCGGACCGGCCCTGGTTCGCCACGCAGTACGTGCCGGGGCCCTCGCTGCACGACAAGGTCGCCGAGGAGGGCCCGATGTCGGCCGCCGACGTGGCCGCCGTCGGGGCCGCGCTCTCCGAGGGGCTCGTCGCCGTGCACGAGGCCGGTGTCGTGCACCGGGACCTCAAGCCGTCCAACATCCTGCTGTCCCCGAAGGGGCCGCGGATCATCGACTTCGGCATCGCCTGGGCGACGGGGGCGAGCACCCTGACGCACGTCGGTACGGCGGTCGGCTCGCCCGGGTTCCTCGCGCCCGAGCAGGTGCGCGGCGCCGCCGTCACCCCGGCCACCGACGTGTTCGCGCTCGGCGCCACGCTGGCGTACGCGGCGACCAACGACTCCCCCTTCGGACACGGCAGTTCCGAGGTGATGCTGTACCGAGTGGTGCACGAGGAACCGCAGCTGCACGGCGTTCCGGACGCGTTGGCTCCGCTCGTCCGCGCGTGTCTGGCCAAGGACCCCGAGGAGCGCCCCAGCACGCTCCAACTCTCCCTGCGGCTCAAGGAGATCGCGGCCCGCGAGGCGCAGGGCATGGCGGACGTCCGCCCGCCCGCGCAGCGCAATGATCCCGACCGGCCGACGGGGCGCCTGGCCGAGCAGTACGCCGAGCAGCCCACCCAGCGCCGCCCGCAGGGCACACCGCCGCCGCGCACGGGCGGCACCAACGGGGGCTCACGGCCGCCGCAGTCGGGTGCGCGACCGGCGCCCGCCCGGGGTACCGGACGCTCCGGCAGCAGGCCCGCGCCTCGCAGCGGCGCCGGGCGTCCCGCCCCCCGGACCACGGGGACCGGGCGGCGGCCGGCCAATCCGCGACTGCTGCGTCAGCGGCTCTTCGTGTTCGTCGTGGTGACGCTGCTCGTCGCGCTGGGCATCGCGGCGGCGCAGGGCTGCCAGGGGCCGGCACGCGGGCTGGACGACGGGGGCACGCGCAAGGACGTACGACAGGGGCAGTCGTCGTACGCGCCGGCGCCCGGCGATCCGCTGGCCGAGCAGCAGCACCGGAGCCGACTGGACAGGCTCTAGGTCCGGTCGTTCGGATCAGGTCGTTTCGGGCGGCGGGGCTTGATCGGTGCCCCGCGGCCCAGGCCTGATCCAAGCGACAGGACCTAGGGGCCGGGTCCTGGTCGCTTCGGAGTCGGGCTAGAGCTGGGGGCGGCCCGTTGCGACCGCGTAGAAGGCGACCGCGGCCGCCGCGCCGACGTTGAGCGAGTCGACGCCGTGGGCCATCGGGATGCGGACCCATTCGTCCGCCGCCATCAGGGCCTTCGTGGACAGGCCGTCGCCCTCCGCGCCCAGCATCAGCGCGACCCGGTCCATCCGGTGCGGGGCCGCCTCGTCCAGGGACCTCGCCTTCTCGTCCGGGGTGAGGGCGAGCAGGTTGAAGCCGGCGTCGCGGACCGTCTCCAGGCCCTTGGGCCAGGTCTCGAGACGGGCGTACGGGACCGAGAAGACCGCGCCCATCGAGACCTTCACGGAGCGGCGGTAGAGCGGGTCCGCGCAGTCCGGGGAGAGCAGGACCGCGTCCATGCCGAGGGCCGCGGCGGAGCGGAAGATCGCGCCGATGTTGGTGTGGTCGTTGACCGCCTCCATGACGACCACCCGGCGCGCGGACCGCAGGAGTTCCTCGGCCGTCGGCAGCGGCTTGCGTTGCATGGACGCGAGCGCGCCGCGGTGCACGTGGTAGCCGGTCACCTGTTCGGCGAGCTCCGGGCTGACCGCGTACACCGGGGCCGGGAGCTCGTCGATGACATCGCGCATGACGTCGACCCACTTGGCGGACAGGAGCATCGAGCGCATCTCGTACCCGGCGTCCTTGGCGCGTCTGATGACCTTCTCGCCCTCGGCGATGAACAGGCCCTCGACGGGTTCGCGCTTGCGGCGCAGCTCCACGTCGGTCAGGCCCGTGTAGTCACGCAGACGCGGGTCGTCGGGGTTCTCAACGGTGATGAGATCGGCCACAGGGTGATACTGCCTTGTCCTGAGTGCGGTGCCAACGGCTGGGCACGGGTTGGGTTACCGGTGGTTACTCGGAAGCGTTCAGCGGGCTGCGCACACCCACGTTCACGACCTCGCCGATGACGATCACCGCCGGGGGCTTCACGTCCTCGGCGCGTACGGTCTCGGCGACCGTGGCCAGGGTCGCGTCGACGCGGCGCTGTGCGGCGGTCGTGCCTTCCTGGACCAGGGCGACCGGGGTGTCGGCCGGCTTGCCGTGCGCGGTCAGGGTCTCGGCGATCCGGCCGATCTTGTCGACGCCCATGAGGACGACGAGCGTGCCGCGCAGCCGGGCGAGGGCCGGCCAGTCGACGAGGGATCGCTCGTCGTCGGGGGCGACATGACCACTGACCACGGTGAACTCATGTGCGACACCCCGGTGGGTGACCGGGATACCGGCCGCACCCGGCACCGAGATCGAACTGGAGATGCCGGGGACGACCGTGCAGGCGATGCCCGCCTCGGCGAGCGCCTGGGCCTCCTCCATGCCGCGGCCGAAGACGAACGGGTCACCGCCCTTGAGCCGGACGACCGACTTGCCCTGCTTCGCGTGCTCGATGAGCGCGTTGTTGATGGCCTCCTGGGCCATGTACCGGCCGTAGGGGATCTTCGCCGCGTCGATCACCTCGACGTGCGGCGGGAGTTCGGCGAGCAGGTCGCGCGGGCCCAGGCGGTCGGCGATGACCACGTCGGCCTCGGCGAGCAGTCGCCGGCCGCGGACCGTGATCAGGTCGGGGTCGCCGGGGCCGCCGCCGACCAGGGCGACACCCGGGGTGCGGGTGCGGTGGTGGGGCGCCACGAGGGTCCCGTCGCGCAGTCCCTCGACCACCGCGTCGCGGATCGCGGCGGTGTGGCGCGGGTCGCGGCCCTTGGCGTTCGTGGTGAGGACGGCGACCGTGACGCCCTCACTGTGCCCTGTGGCCGGGGTCCAGGCGGTCGCCGCGTCGGCGTCGTCGGAGCGGACGCACCAGACGCGGTGGCGCTCCGCCTCGGCGGAGGCGTCCGCGTTCGCCTGCCGGTCACTGGTCGCGATCAGGGCGTACCAGGCGTCGGCGAGGTCGCCGTCCTCGTACGGGCGCTTCGTCCAGGCGATCTCGCCCGCGTCCGCCATCGCCTCGACGGAGGGGGTGGCCTCGGGTGACACGAGGTGGATGTCCGCGCCTGCCGCGATGAGCGCCGGGAGGCGGCGCTGGGCGACCTGGCCGCCGCCGAGGACGACTACACGGCGACCGGTGAGGCGGAGGCCTACGGGGTAGGCGGGGTTTTCGGCCATGGCGGTGCGGCTCCTCGTACGGGGCCGCTGCGCTCGGCTGGGGCGGCCTTGACGTGCTGTTTTGGGTGCGGGTCCACGATACGGCGGGGGCGGGAGGGGCTCCTTCCCCAAGCCCGCCCCGTCCCGGCAGTGACACGGTGCGGCTCCGCCGCGTGGGGGCTGCGCCCCCGAACCCCCGCGCGAGCGGGTGCGTCGTCGGTCTACTTCTCGGTGACCCCTGCGGAGTCGAACGTCGCCACCTCGTGCATCGCCCTCGCCGCGCTCTGGACCACCGGCAGCGCCAACAGGGCGCCTGTGCCCTCGCCGAGGCGCAGGTCCAGGTCGACCAGGGGGCGCAGGCCCAGCTTGTTCAGGGCGGCGACGTGGCCGGGCTCGGCGCTGCGGTGACCCGCGATGCAGGCCGCGAGCACCTCGGGGGCGATGGCGCGGGCCACGAGGGCGGCGGCGCCGGCGCTGACGCCGTCCAGGATCACCGGCGTACGCAGGGAGGCGCCGCCGAGGAGCAGGCCGACCATGGCGGCGTGTTCGAGGCCGCCGATCGCGGCGAGGACCCCGATGGGGTCGGCCGGGTCCGGCTGGTGGAGTTCGATGGCGCGGCGCACGACCTCGGTCTTGCGGGCGAGGGTCTCGTCGTTGATGCCGGTGCCGCGGCCCGTCACCTCGGACGGGTCGGTGTCCGTGAAGACGGAGATCAGGGCCGCCGACGCCGTGGTGTTGGCGATGCCCATCTCGCCGGTCAGCAGGGCCTTGTTGCCGGCCGCCACGAGGTCGCGGGCCGTCTCGATGCCCACCTCGATGGCGGCCGTGACCTCTTCGCGGGTCATCGCGGGCCCGGTCGTCATGTCGGCGGTGCCCGCGCGGACCTTGCGCGGGAGGAGACCCGGGGTCGCGGGGAGGTCGGAGGCGACACCCACGTCGATGACGCAGACCTCGGCACCCACCTGGTTCGCGAAGGCGTTGCAGACCGCGCCGCCGCCCAGGAAGTTGGCCACCATCTGGCCGGTGACCTCCTGCGGCCAGGGGGTGACGCCCTGGGCGTGCACACCGTGGTCGCCCGCGAAGATCGCGACGGCGGCGGGCTCCGGGATCGGCGGCGGGCACATCCGGGACAGGCCGGACAGCTGCGCGGAGATGATCTCCAGCATGCCGAGCGCGCCCGCGGGCTTGGTCATCCGCTTCTGGCGCTCCCACGCCTCACCGAGCGCCTTGGCGTCCAGCGGGCGGATGTTGGAGACCGTCTCGGCGAGCAGGTCGTGCGGCTCCTCACCGGGCAGCGCGCGACGGCCGTACGTCTCCTCGTGCACGACCCAGGACAGCGGGCGGCGCTTGGACCAGCCGGCCTGCATCAGCTCCGGCTCCTCGGGGAACTCGTCGACATAGCCGACGCAGAGGTACGCCACCACGTCCAGGTGCTCGGGCAGGCCGAGGGCGCGGACCATCTCACGCTCGTCGAAGAAGCTGACCCAGCCGACGCCGAGGCCCTCGGCGCGGGCCGCGAGCCACAGGTTCTGGACCGCGAGCGCGGAGGAGTACGGGGCCATCTGGGGCTGGGTGTGACGGCCCAGGGTGTGACGGCCGCCGCGGGTCGGGTCGGCGGTGACGACGATGTTCACCGGAGTGTCGAGGATGGCCTCGATCTTCAGTTCCTTGAACTGCTTGGCGCGTCCCTTGGGCAGCGACTTGGCGTACGCCTCGCGCTGACGGGCGGCCAGTTCGTGCATCGTGCGCCGGGTCTCGGCGGAGCGGATGACGACGAAGTCCCAGGGCTGGGAGTGGCCCACGGACGGCGCGGTGTGCGCGGCCTCGAGGACCCGCAGCAGCACGTCGTGCGGGATCGGGTCGCTGCGGAAGCCGTTGCGGATGTCGCGGCGCTCGCGCATCACGCGCAGTACGGCCTCGCGCTCGGCGTCGTCGTAGCCGGGGGCCGCGGGGCCGGTGGACTCTCGTACGTCTTCCACTGCGGCCGTGCTCTCTTCCTGGTCGGCGACCTGGGTGTCCAGGTCGTCCGCTTGCTGTGCGACTACTACGGGCTCCGGGTCCGCCTCGAACGGCTCCGGTACGGGGGGTGTCTCGGCTTCGGCCTCGCGGGGCGCGGGAACCGGGGCGACGGGCTGCGCCTCGATGGGGGGCTCCGCCTCGGCGAGAGGGGCGAGGTGAGCCTCCTGGCTCTCCACCGCCACCGCTGGGGGCTCTTCGGCCGGGGGTCGCTCCTCCGTGGGCAGCGGCGGCACGGTCATGGCGTGCGGCGGGGTCGGGGCCAGGTGCGGGGTCGTCGGCACCGTGCCCTCGACGGGCACGAACCGGCCGAGAGACTGGTCCGCGGCGGATTCCAGGGGGGCGCCCTGGAATCCGGGTGCGCCTGCCGTGTCGCCGGGGCGGTGCTCGCCGTGCGACTGGTGCGTGGCCGCGTGCGGCGCCTGAGCGTGGGCGGCGACGCCGACCGGCACACCGGCACCGGCCTCCGCGAACGCGGCATGGGCCTCCGCGGGGGCCGCGAACTGCGCGGCCTGGACCGGGAAGGCCTCGACGCCGGGGAGTGCCTGTCCGTACGAGTCGTCCGCTACGTGCGCCACCTGGGCCTGGGCCTCGGCGGCGGCGTGGGCGGCGGACACCACGAGGGGTTCCGGGGCGAACTCGGGCTGCGGGGCCTCCACGAGGGACGCCGGCTCCGCGCCGGTGTCCGCCAACTGGACCACGGGTTCCGGAGCGTGGGCACCCGCCTCCGGGAACCGAGCGGCCTGAGCCGGGAACCGGGGCGCCTGGTCCACCGCGTGGGCGACGGGCTCGGCGAGGTGGCTGGCCTGGTCCGCGAGTTGGGGGGCCTGTTCGGTGACGTGCGGCTCGGCCGCGGGCGTCGACCGCGGGTCCTGCGCGGGCTCGAGCACCTGCTCGGTCGCCGAGGGCTCCCCCGCCTCGGAAACCTGCGCCGGGGTGTCGGCGAGGTGCCCGGCGGTGTCCTCCGCGGTCGGGGCCAGGTGCGGGAGGCCCTGGGCGACCGGGAAGGGTGTCGAAGCGGCGGTGGCCGTCGGGTCCTCGGGGGCCGGGAAACCGTCCGGCGCGGGCGCGGCCTCAAGGCCCACCGCCGCCTCAAGGCTCGGCTCGGCCTCAGGGCCCGGCGCCACCTCGAAGCTCGGCGCCACCTCGAAACTGGACTCGGCCTCAAAGCTCGGCCCGGTCTCGGGGCTCGGCGCGACCTCCACCGCCTGCTGGACGAAGTGACCCTCCGACGCCTCGGGCATGTGGGCGGTCTCCGGAGCCTGGGGCACCTGCGCGAATCCCTGGGCCTCGACCTCCTCGACCGCTTCCGCGGCCTGGGGAACCGGGGCGAATTCCGCGGGCTCGGCGGCCTCCGCGACCGGCGCCGCCTCCGGCAGCGTCGGCGCCTCGACGACCGCTCCGGCCTCGGGGCCCTGGACGGCCGACGGGACGACCGTTTCTGCTGCCGTCCCCTCGGGACCCACCGACGGCGCTCCCCACGGCACCGCGCCCTGCGGCGGGATCTCGGAGAGCTGCGATACGTCGAGGTACTCGGGACCGGTCGTCGGGGGACCCGCGTGCCGTACCGGAGTTGGCGGAGTCACGGGGTTCATCGGGGTGGCCAGGGGCGCGGCGGCGGGGCCGCGGTCGGCGAGCGAGCGCACCGGACTCGCGGAGCCGTCGGGAGTCGGCGGCCCGAGGTGCAGCGGACGGCGCGGCGCCGTCGGTTGCGGGGCGGCCGCGAGGCCGGGTACGCGGACGCCACTGAGGTCGAGCGAACCGCTGTCCCGGCCGGCCGTCTCGTGCGGACCCGGCTCATGGACGAGAGGCTGCTCCTCGACGAGGGGCTGCGGGGGCGGCGAGGCCACCTCGTTGCCCCACGCTCCCTGTGCGCCCGGCATGAGAAGCAGGTCGTCGTCCTCGGCGGGGTTCTCGGAGGGGTCGAGGAAGGTGTACGCGCCCGGGGCGGAGACGCCCGGCTGCTCCACCATGCCTGCGTTCTCCGGCAGTCCCTCGCCCGGGACCTGGCCGGTGTCGGTCATGCGTACCCCTCGCCCATCGGTTAGTGCTTCCAAGTCCTGCTCGCCCGGAACGGCGCACCGACCGCCCCGCAGTGAAGAACGAGCGTGCGTGCCCAGCGGCACGAACGACCGGCAAACAAAGACGACAAAGCCATTAACGGGCATTGTCCCGGTCGTCCGACCCTCGCGACAGCTTGATCCGCGACGGCCCGCTGTGGACTGCGCCACGTTGCGCGTCCTCAGGTTCTGCCGTACCACACACGCCTCAAAACGGGCGCGTTTTCCGGACATTGGCCTACGAAAGGCCGATCGCCCTGGAGCGGTACAACGATCGGCCAGCCTACCGCGCGCAATACGACAACAGGATCACGGGTTGCGATCGGGCAGACGGCCTGTGAGCAGGAACGCGACGCTCCGCTCGGTCTCCGTCCAGGCTCTTGTGTCGAGTTCGACGGACTGAATGAGGGCGCATTCGACCTGATATCCGTGCTCGCTGAGATCACGTCCCACGAGTTCGGCCGCGTCGCGGGTCGCCGCGTGCGTCACGATGCGCTGCGGACGGCGGTCGGCGACGGCCGAGACGACCTGCACTCCCCCGCCGCCGACGCGTACGACATCGGGTTCGGGGAGGTTCTCCAGGATGTGCGGCGCGGTGCCGTGCACGATCTGCATCTGGACGCCGTAGCGGCGCGCGGAGTCCTCGGTGCGGGCGCAGGAGCCGGGGTTGCGGTCGACGGCGATGACCGCCGCGCCGGTGCGCGCCGCCTCGGTGGCGAAGGCGCCGCTGCCGGAGCCGATGTCCCACACGAGGTCTCCGACGCGCGGGCCCAGCCGGGCGAGTTGGGCGGCGCGCAGCAGATCCGTTTCGCCTTCGCCCAGTGCGCCGCCGTACGCCTGGGCGGGCAGCGCCCAGCCGCGCGGTCCGGCGCCCGGGTCGCGTCCGGCGATCCAGCCGCCGTCCTCGGCCGCGGCCACGAAACCGCCGATGACGATGACGACGTTGGGGTCGCGCCAGGTGTGGTCGGCGGCCTTGTCGGAGGTGAGGATGGTGACCCGCTCGCTCGCGGTGCCGAGTTCCTCGCAGATGACGAAGGTGCGGTGGACTCCTTCGAGGAGCAGGCCGAGTTCGGCGGGGCCGGCGCCGGGCGAGGTGAGGACGGCGACCTTGGTGTGGGCGCGGCAGACGTTCACCGCGCGGCGCAGGGTGCGGCGGTGCGCCACGACCACCTGTGCGTCGTCCCAGGGCATGCCGGCGCGGGCGAAGGCCGCGGCGACCGAGGAGACGGCGGGCACGACTTCGACCTCCAGGCCGAACTCGGGGGCACGCAGGGTGCGTACGACTCCGAAGAAGCCGGGGTCGCCGTCGGCGAGGACGACGGCGCTGCCGCGGTGGCCCGCGATGCGGCGGGCGGCGAGGGAGACGCTGCCGAGGCGGATGCGTTCGGCGGCCCGGGGTACCTCGGGGAGCGCCAGGTGGTGCGCCGCTCCGGCCACCAGGGTGGCCGCGCCGAGGGCGGAGCGCGCCGCGGCGGTCAAGGGCGAGCCGTCCCAGCCGATCACCGTGACCCGGTCGGCCATCGTCGTCAGTCTCCAGAAGGTTTTCGCAGGTCGTCGGTGGGCAGCCCGCGGGCGGGCTCCGTGAGGGTACCTGGTCTTGCTGGGTGCGGGCGCACAGGTCGCTGCCGGGTGGGAGCGGTTCTTCCCGGCGCGGTGCGGGACGTCCCCCCGGATTCGGCGCGGGGAATCCCGCCGGTTCAGTTCCAGTCGGAGAACGACGTGAAACCACCCGTGTCGGCGAGCTGGTCGCCGACTCCGTCGAGGTCCTCCGGGAGGAGGCTCCAGACGATGAAGTCGGTGCGCAGGTCCACCCAGCGGCCGTCCTCGGTGCGGGTGTGCGCTATACAGGCGTTGCGCAGGACGCCCTCGCTGATGCAGCCGATCTTCTGGGCGACCTGCTGGGAGGCGGTGTTGTCGGCCGCCGTGCGCAGTTCGATGCGCTCGAACTTCTGGTCGCGGAAGAGCCATTGGGCGGTGGCGAGCGCCGCCTCGGAGGCGTAGCCCTCGCCGCGGGCCCAGGGGGCGATGACGTACGACAGTTCGGTGGAGCGCACATGCCAGTTGGTCTTGGCGAGTTGCACGATGCCGACCAGGCGCTGGGTGAGGAACTCGGTGACGGCGAGGTCGAGTCCCCGGCCCGCGGTGCGTTCGGTGGGCGCGTACTCGGTGATCCAGGTACGGGCCGCGTCCTCGGTGTAGGGCTGGGGCACGTCGGTCCAGGCCCCGACCTGCTCGTCGTTCATCATCGCGGCCAGGGAGGGGACGTCGTCCTCGTCGAGCGCACGCAGGACCAACCGCTCCGTGCTGATGGAGATGTCGGGGAAGGTGCTGGTCATGCGCCGCTCCGTAACCGTCGGGGACGTCGGGCCCTCGGATCCTTCGGGCCCGCTGAACTGCCCAGCATGCAGCATGAGGCCACCGAACTGCACCACGGGGTCCACTCCGAGTGATGGAGTGGACCCCGTACGGTGACCCGAGGAGAACGACGGGATGACCGGAACTAGAACGACGGGATGACGGAACCGGCGTACTTGTCCTCGATGAACTTCTTGACCTCGGGCGAGGTCAGGAGCTTGGCGAGCTTCTTCACCCGCGGGTCGCTCTCGTTGCCCTTCTTGACGGCGAGGAAGTTGCCGTAGGGGTTGTTCGTCGCGGACTCCAGGAAGAGCGCTTCCTTGGCCGGCTTGAGGCCGGACGAGATGGCGTAGTTGCCGTTGATCACCGCGGCGTCGACGTCGTCCAGGGAGCGCGGGGTCTGGGCCGCCTCCAGCTCCTTGAACTTGAGGTTCTTCGGGTTCTTCGCGATGTCCTGCGTGGTCGCGCTGTTGCCCGCGCCGTCCTTGAGCGTGATGAGCCCCTTGGAGGCGAGCAGCTTGAGCGCCCGTGCCTCGTTGACCGTGTCGTTCGGGACGGCGACCGTCGCACCGCTCTTGAGCTCGTCGGTCTTCTTGATCTTGTGGGAGTAGAGACCGAGCGGTTCCAGGTGGACCGTGACGACGGGCACGATGTGGGTGCCGTTCTTCTTGTTGAAGTCGTCGAGGTACGGCTGGTTCTGGAAGTAGTTGGCGCCGACGGACCCGTCCTCGGTCGCCGTGTTCGGCGTGACGTAGTCCGTGAACTCCTTGACCTGCAGGTCGAGGCCGGCCTTCTTGGCCAGGTTGTCCTTGATGTAGTCGAGGATCTCGGCGTGCGGGGTGGGGCTCGCGGCGACGACCAGCGGACCGCTGGTGTCGGAGGCGCTGCTGCTCTTGTCCGAGCCACAGGCGGAGAGGCCGAGGGTGAGGGCTCCGGCGGCGAGGACTGCGGTGGTGATCTTGGCGGTGTTACGCACGAAAAGTGCCTTTCCTGAAGGGTGGAACGACCCCGTGGTGGGTGGTTACGGGGAAATCTGCGGGTGGGGGGCGAGAACCGGAGGGGGTGTTCGGGCGGTCAGGCGACCTTGCCGACCTCCGCGGTGGCGGGCTCCTTGGCCTTCAGCAGCCGCAGCTTCGGGGCGGCGGCGGAGTGGCCGCCGCGCCGGTGCAGGGTGCGGGCCGCGTAGTCGCCGGCGAACTGGATGAGGGAGATGACGACCGCGAGGATCGCCACGGTGATCCACATCAGTCCGGTCTCGAAGCGCTGGTAGCCGTAGCGGATGGCGATGTCGCCGAGCCCGCCGGCGCCGACGGTGCCGGCCATCGCGGAGTAGCCGATGAGGGCGACGATCGTGGTGGTCGCGGAGGAGATCAGCGACGGCAGCGACTCCGGTACGAGCACCTTGCGCACGACGGTCCAGGTGTTGCCGCCCATCGACTGCACGGCCTCGACGAGACCGCCGTCCACTTCGCGGACCGCCGTCTCGACCAGGCGCGCGAAGAAGGGGATCGCGCCGACGGCGAGCGGCACGATCGCCGCCTCGCGTCCGATGGTCGTACCCGTGATCGTGCGCGTGAAGTTCATCAGCGCGACCATCAGGATGATGAACGGCAGCGAGCGGGCGATGTTCACGACCTGCCCGATGACCTTGTTCACGACGACGTTCTGCAGGAGTCCGCCGCGGTCGGTCAGGACGAGCAGAACGCCGAGCGGCAGACCGCCGACAACCGCGATCAGCGTGGACCAGCCGACCATGTAGAGCGTGTCCCAACACGCCTGGGACAGCAGGGGCTGCATCTCCGACCAGGTCACCTGGCACCGTCCTTCACGAGCACGGGCTGCTGGCCCTGGATGTCGATCTGCAGGCCCTGCTCGCGCAGGAATCCGATCGGCACGACGTTCTCCTCGTAGCGGCCGGGCAGTTCGATGCGCATCCGGCCGACCTGCTTGCCGGCGACGGTGTCCATCGCGGCGCCGAGGATCGAGATGTCGATGTTGTACGTGCGCGAGAGCTGCGAGATGACGGGCTGGGTGGCGGCCTCGCCGTGGAAGGTGACGTCGATGACGGTGCGGTCGTCGCCGGACGGTTCGCCGCTCACCGGGAAGAGCGCCCCGGCGAGTTCGGAACCGGGGGTCGCGAGCAGCTCGCTGACGGTGCCGGACTCGACGATGCGGCCCTTCTCCATGAGCGCGGCCGAGTCGCAGATCGTCTTGACGACGTCCATCTCGTGGGTGATGAGCAGGACGGTCAGGCCCAGCTGCCGGTTCAGGTCGCGCAGCAGCTGGAGGATGGAGCGGGTGGTCTCGGGGTCGAGGGCACTGGTGGCCTCGTCGGAGAGCAGCACCTTGGGGTCGCCGGCCAGGGCGCGTGCGATGCCGACGCGCTGCTTCTGGCCGCCGGAGAGCTGGGCCGGGTAGGCCTTGGCCTTGTCGGAGAGACCGACCAGGTCGAGCAGCCCGAGTGCCTTGGAGGATCGTTCCTTCCCCGACAGGCCAAGGATTTCGAGCGGCAGCTCGACGTTGTCCTGCACGGTGCGCGAGGACAGCAGGTTGAAGTGCTGGAAGACCATGCCGATACGGCTGCGCGCCTGGCGGAGTTCCTTGCCCGCGCGCGGGCCGCGGCCGACGAGCGCGGTGAGGTCCTGTCCGGCGACGGTGACCGTGCCGGCGGTGGGACGCTCCAGGAGGTTGACGCAGCGGACGAGGGAGGACTTGCCGGCGCCGGACTGGCCGATGACGCCGAACACCTCGCCTTCGCGGACGTGCAGATCGACGCCGTCGAGGGCGGTCACTTCACGGCCGCGAGAGCGGTGAGCCCGATAGATTTTCGTGAGGCCCGTTGTCGTGATCACTGGGGTTTCCGTCACTGTCGAGTGCGGGGCGCGGGTGTGCGCCGGCACGGGTGCATTCGGTCGGGAACGCGACACGGTTCTCGCGGTGGCGATGGAACCGGATGAATCCGGGGAGAACATGCGCGCGGGGCAGCGCCGCTCACGTACGGGGTACGGACAGGGCGCGGCGGTCTCGCTTCGGGGCGCGAGACGGGGCGGTGGTGCGGGGGCCCTCTAGAAGGCGCACATTCGACACATACAACGAGCACCGGGCGTCATGGTCGCCTCGGTCGCAAGGATGCGGCTGCTCGTCGTGGTCATGGGATCAAGTAAAGCAGACGTACAGGCGGGACCCAGAACCGCTGTCCGCATCGCGGACAGCGGTGGACACATCTCAGCCACGGGTGGAGATCTCCACTCCCCCGTCGGTGACCAGTGCGGACAGGGCCGAGAGGTCCTTCACCACGAGGTCCGCGTCCAGCTCGGACGCCTCGTGGGTTGTGGCCAACGCCACGGTGGTCATCCCGGCGGCGCGGCCTGCCTGCAGGCCCGCCGGGGCGTCCTCGAAGACGACGCAGCCGGCGGGGTCGACGCCCAGTTCACGGGCGGCGAGGAGGTAGGGCTCGGGGTCGGGCTTGCCGCGGGTGATGTCGTCGGCGGAGATCAGCGTCTTGGGCCGGATACCCGCCTCGGCGAGCCGGGCCTCGGCCAGTCGCCGGGTGGCGGAGGTGACGACGGCCCAGCGGTCGGCCGGCAGCGAGTCGAGGAACGCCGCGGTGCCGGGGAGCAGTAGGACGCCGCCGGGGACGTCCTCGACCTCCAGCAGTTCGATGCGCGCGAGCGCCTCGGGGACGAGGTCGGCGGGCAGCAGGTCGGCGGCTATCTCGACGGCGGGGCGGCCGTGCAGTTCGATCCGGGCGAAGTCCTCCGCGGTGATCCCGTACTCGCGCGCCCATCGTGTCCAGCACCGGTTCACCGACTCGAGAGAGGAGACGAGCGTCCCGTCGTTGTCGAACAGCAGGGCATCAGCGTGGATCTTCATGCCCTCGACCCTACGGGGCAGCCCGGGGGCGAGGGCGTCGGGCCTTTTGGCCCGTAATAGGGTCACGGCATGCTTGATGCCCTGACGGTCGCGACGGCCGTCGCCGCGCTCGGGCTCGCCGCCTGGTGCGGCTGGGCCGCCTACCGTGATCAGCCCACCAAGGACTGGCACTTCATCGGCATGGCCGTGGTGACCCTGCTCGCCGTGATCCAGTTGGTCGTCGGAATCGTCCAGCTGGCGCGCGGCGAGAAGCCCGACCAGGGCACGACGATCTTCGTGGCGTATCTGCTCGGTGCCTTCGCGTGCATTCCGGCCGCGGGCTTCATGTCGCTGGCGGAGCGCACCCGCTGGGGATCGATCACGGTGGCGGCCGGCGGTGTCGTCCTCGCCGTACTGGAGGTGCGGCTCTATGACATCTGGGGAGGCTGAGATGACGGCCACGGAGGAGAACGGGACCGCACCTCAGGGGAATCAGGAGGGCCGGGAGA
The DNA here is from genome assembly GCF_055656965.1 of Streptomyces sp. NPDC111656. Lineage (NCBI taxonomy): Bacteria > Bacillati > Actinomycetota > Actinomycetes > Kitasatosporales > Streptomycetaceae > Streptomyces > Streptomyces sp. NPDC111656. The sequence goes on along the minus strand of NZ_JBVKCA010000006.1, from coordinate 336,328 downwards.
GCCAGGACGGTCCGGAGAAGAAGCGCACCCGGCTGATCAGCGGCCCCGGCATGCTGCTGCTCTGGCTGTACGGCGTGATGGTCGTCGGCGCCGTGTCACGCTCCGCCGTCCAGATCTCGACGGAGTTCGACAAGGCCCCGCTCGCCTACTCGCTGTCGGCGGTCGCGGGCCTCGTCTACGGCTTCATCACGTACTCACTCGTGCGCGGCGGCGAAACGGCCCGCAGGGCGGCGCTGGTGTGCTGCGCCGCCGAGCTCGTGGGCGTGCTGACCGTCGGGACCTGGACGCTGGTCGAGCCGTCCGCCTTCCCCGACGCCACCGTGTGGTCGGACTACGGGATCGGCTATCTGTTCATCCCGGTGCTGCTGCCGCTGTCGGCCATGTACTGGTTGCGCAAGGCGCGTACGGCCGACCGGTCGGCGTAGCTCGGGCCCGCGGCCGTGGCTCGGGCCCGCGGCCGTGGCTCGGGCCCGGAACGCGGGCGTTGGTCAGGCGCTGGTCACGAACGCGCCCGTGTCGGCGCCCTTCTGCAGGGTCACCAGGGTGAGCCGCTCGTCGACGCGCTCCGTCGAGACCTGCGCGTAGCCGTGCTTGCGGTACATCCGCAGGTTGCGGTCGCTGCGGTGGCCGGTGAAGAGCTGGAAGGACTTGGCCGCGCCGTCCGTCGCGAGCTTGGCCTCGATCGCGGCGAGCAGCCGCCCGCCCAGGCCGTGGCGCTGCATGCGCGGATGGACGATGAGCTTGTTGATGCGGGCCGTGCCGTCCGGGTCCACGGCCCCGCGGACCGAGGCCACCACCTCTTCGCCCAGCCTGGCCACCAGGACCGTACCGTCCGCCAACTCCGCCCTGAGGGAGTCGAGCGGCTGCGTGAGCGGCTCGATGCCGTAGTCCCCGTACAGCTCGGCCTCGCTCTGGTAGCAGAGGTACTGCAGCTTGAGGATCTGCTCTGCGTCCTGCTCGGTCGCCGCCGAGATGGTCACGCTCATGCCCATGTGTGCATGCCTCCCGCTCACCTGTTCCACCGGTCGTCCCCCACTCCTATCCCCGTGGTGCGCGGGCCGCAACCACCGGAGAGAGCAATCGACGCAGACATCCCAGGCATCTGGAACGTTCCGGACCCAGACTGCCCTGTGAGATACCCAACTCGCCTGCGATCTCCCGATAGGTGAGGTCCTTCGGGGACAGCAGTGCCGCCATCAGGCTGGGGCAGCGGCCCGGCAGCCGCCGGACCGCGTCGTGCAGCGCGCGCCGGCTGTCGGCGGTCATCACCTGCTGTTCGGGGTCCGGCCCGCTCTCGTCGGCGGGTTCGCGGACGTACGGCCGTTCGTGCCGGGCCGTACGGCGGGTGCGGCGGACCTCGGAGCGCACGGCGCGGCGCAACCAGCTCTGCGGGTCGACGGGCGGCCCGTCCGAGTCGAGGCGCTCCAGGAGGCGCAGCCAGACGGCCTGTTCGAGGTCGCTCGGTTCGGTCCCGGACGCAAAGCCTTCCGCCGAGGCCTCGGCGGCGAGCAGCGGACGCAGGGTGGCAACCATCTCGTGGGTCATATGCGGCGGGACGCCGCCGCCCCGGCACAGGGTTGCCGGGGCGGGGGACTGTCACCCCATCGGGGTGAGTGGATCATCCGTTGACGAAGTCCTCGCGGGCGAGCAGCGCGGTGTCCGCGTTGTCCGAGAAGACGCCGTCGATGCCGGTGGCGAAGTAGGTCTTGAAGGCGCCGAAGGCGTCGCCGTAGGCGTTCGGGTCGGTGCCCTGCCGGAAGTTCGCGGGCAGGAAGGTGTTCTCGTTGCGCATCGTGTACGGGTGCAGGATCAGGCCCGCCCGGTGCGCGTCGGCGACCAGCGTGGTCGGCGTGGTGAGGGCGCCGTTCGCGTCCTTGGGAATGACCAGGTCGAGCGTGGGACCGATGCCCTGGGCGTACGAGGCGATCCACTTCAGGCCCTCGGGCTTGACGAGGTCGGCGACGGTGCGCGGGTCGCCCGTCGTGACGAAGTCCCAGGGGCGGGTACTCACGGCGGAGAGCAGCACGACGAGCGGGTTGTCGACCAGCTTGTCGAGGCGCTGGATGCTGGTCGGCTCGAAGGACTGGATGATGACCGGCGAGTTCTTCTTGTCCTTGCCGTGCTTGCGCAGCACCTTGGCGAGGCGCTCCTCCAGGCCGAGGCCCAGCGCGCGGAAGTAGGTGGGGTGCTTGGTCTCGGGGTAGATCCAGACCTGCTTGCCGCGCTTGCGGGTCTGCTCGTCCTGCCAGTGGAGCACCTCTTCGAAGGTGGGGATCTCCCAGCGGCCGTTGTAGAGCGTGTTGTGCGGGCGGTTGGCGGGGATGCGCTCGACGGCCCGCAGGGTCTTCAGCTCGGCGAGGGTGAAGTCCTCGGTGAACCAACCCGTGGTGGGGATGCCGTCGAGGGTCTTGGTGGTCTTGCGGTCGGCGAACTCGGGGTGCGCCGACACGTCGGTGGTGCCGCCGATCTCCGGCTCGTGCCGGCAGACGAGGTGGCCGTCCTTGGTGGGCACCAGGTCACCGGCCTCGACGACGTCGGCGCCCATGTCGAGGGCCAGCTGGTACGAGCCGAAGGTGTGCTCGGGCCGGTAGCCGCTGGCGCCCCGGTGCCCGATGACGGTCGGCTTCGGCAGGCTCTTGTAGCCGCCGCGCCCGCCGCTCCCGTGCCGCTCGTCGGCTCTCGCCGCACTCGGCAGACCGAGGACCGCTCCGCCCGCGCCGAGCACCGCGGCCCCGAGCAGCGCGCGTCGCGCGGTGCCCCGGTCCTGCCCGTTCGGCTCCCGCGACTCCGGTGTCCCCTGCGTCGTCCCCTGCGTCCCCATGAGCGCTCCTCCCGCCATACCGCCCCGCACCTGTCAAAGCGGGTCGATCGTAGGTTCCCTTCCATGACGGGAGGGAGACCTGCGGCGGAACACGTGGGTGCCACTCGATGGCGTACGGAACAGCTGCACGGAACAAGGGGACTGACGGTCCGTCGGTTTCGGGGTGACGGTGGTGGGTACGCGGTGCGGGTAGGCGGTCAGAGGTTCCCGATTCCGGGGTCCCGGTCCCGGGCGGCGCTGACGGCCCCGGAGTCGCTGACATGCTGGGCCGCGTGAGCGCGGCGGCGGGCGTCGCGCAGGCTCCTGGTCGCCTGCGCCTCGATCCGCGCCGAGTCGGGTCCGTCGTAGACGCGGCGACGGTCCCTGCGGATCAGGACCACTGCGGCACTCCCGTGCGACTCGTTCGGCGAACCTGTGCGACTCGTCCGGCGTGGCGGCCGAAGCCGTCGCGAGATACGTCACATGCTTCCGTCCGTGTGACGAACGCGCAACAGCCCGCCACCTCAGGTAAACATTGGTCAACAGTCCGTATCCAGTCGGTGAACCCGATGTGCAATCACCGGGGGGCCGCGAGTATCGTCCTCACCTGCACATACTTCATACCGATCCCTTGACACCGGAGGGCCCGTTGTCCCGCTTCGCGCTCATCAAGGCAGTGCTCGGACCGATCATGCGCCTGATGTTCCGCCCACGGGTGGAAGGCGTGGAGCACATCCCGGGCGACGGCCCCGTCATCCTGGCCGGCAACCACCTCACGTTCATCGACTCGATGATCCTGCCCCTGGTCTGCGACCGGCAGGTGCTCTTCATCGGCAAGGACGAGTACGTCACCGGCAAGGGGTTCAAGGGCCGCCTCATGGCCTGGTTCTTCACCGGCGTCGGCATGATCCCGGTGGACCGGGACGGCGCCAACGGTGGTGTCGCGGCGCTGATGACCGGCCGTCGCATTCTGGAGGAGGGCAAGGTCTTCGGCATCTACCCGGAGGGCACCCGCTCCCCCGACGGCCGGCTCTACCGCGGCCGCACCGGTATCGCCCGCCTCACCCTGATGACCGGCGCCCCGGTCGTCCCGTTCGCGATGATCGGCACGGACAAGCTGCAGCCCGGCGGTGCGGGGATGCCGCGGCCGGGCCGCGTCACGGTCCGCTTCGGTGAGGCGATGGAGTTCTCGCGGTACGAGGGCATGGACCGTGACCGGTATGTGCTGCGGGCCGTGACCGACTCCGTGATGACCGAGGTCATGCGGTTGTCGGGGCAGGAGTACGTGGACATGTACGCCACGAAGGCCAAGGCTGCGTAGCGCCTCCGGCGGTTCGGCCGTATCTCGGGTGCGGGTGGGGTGTGGCTGGTCGCGCCCACGCGGCGGAGCCGCACAATGTCACAGCCCCGCGCCCCTAGAGGGGCGCTCCCCTAAGCCCCGCTTTCCAGTTTCTGGCCCTTCAGTAGGAACCATGCTGCTACCGCTGTGGCGAGCAGTACCGCCGCTCCGATGCCGGACGCCAGTGCCAGGCCGTCCACGAAGGATGTGCGGGCCGCGGTCAGCAGGGCCTCCGCGGTGTGGGTGGGCAGGGTTGCCGCCGCCTCCACCGCGCCGCCCAGGGAGTCGTGGGCCCCTGCCGGGGTGCCCGCGGGGCCGGTGAAGCCCGCGTAGACGCCGGTGACGATGGAGCCGAGCAGGGCGATGCCGAGGGCGGCGCCGAGCTCGTACGCCGTCTCGGAGACCGCGGACGCGGCGCCGGCCTGCTCCTTGGGCACACTGGAGAGGATCACGTCGGCGGTGACGGTGAACGAGAAGCCCGCGCCGACGCCGACGATCAGAAGCGCCGAGCCGAGCACCGAGTACCCGGTGGACTGGTCCAACAGGGTGAGTACACCGAGCGCGAGGCCCACGGCGGCGAGACCACCGGAGACCACGGCACGCACCGAGTAGCGGCGCGCGACCGAGCCCGCGATCAGACCCGCTCCCACCGCGCCGATGGCGGCGGGCAGTTCGGCGAGCCCCGCCTGGAACGGCGGCCTGCCCTGGACGAGTTGCAGGTACTGGGACAGGAAGAAGACCAGTCCGGACAGGCCGAAGACCGTCAGCAGATCGGCGAGCACCGCCGCCGAGAAGCCCCGGTTGCGGAACAGCCGCATGTCCAGCAGCGGTACGGGCATCGCGAGTTGACGGCGTACGAAGCCCCACAGGGCCCCGGCGCCGAGCACGCCGACGGCCATCGGCTCCCAGGTGAACCCGTGCGTGGCGGCCTCCTTCACCGCGTACACGATGCCGATCATGCCGACGAGGGAGAGCACGACGCTGGCCAGGTCCCAGGGGCCGGGGTTCGGGTTGCGGGACTCGGGCAGCAGCTTGATGCCGACGGGGACGAGGATCAGCATCACGGGCACGTTGATGAGGAAGACCGAACCCCACCAGAAGTGTTCGAGCAGGAAGCCACCTACGACGGGCCCGACCGCCGTACCGGCGGAGGCCGTGGCGCCCCAGATGCCGATGGCGAGGCTGCGCTCGCGCGGGTCGTGGAAGAGGTTGCGGATGAGGGCGAGCGTGGCGGGCATCAGGGTCGCGCCCGCGACTCCGAGCAGCGCCCGCGCCAGGATCATCATCTCCGGGGTCGTCGCGTACGCGTTGAGCACCGATATCGCGCCGAACGCCGTGGCGCCCATCAGCAGCAGCTTCTTGCGGCCAATGCGGTCGCCGAGGCTGCCCATGGAGACGAGCAGACCGGCGATGACGAACGAATAGACGTCACCGATCCACAGGAGCTGGGTGCCGGAGGGCTTCAGGTCCTCGCTGATGTAAGGGGTCGCGAGACCGAGCACGGTCGCGTCGACGGCCACCAACAGCACGGCGAGGACGAGGACGCAGAGCGCGAGCCAACGACCCGGACGCTTCTCCACCTCCGCCTTGTACGCCGGCTGCAAGGTGCTGGTCATGATCACTCTCTCCGTAGTGCGCCGCCGAGCAGCAGCTCGACGATCATGTAGTGGAAGTCCTTGGCGGCGACGCGGCCCTCGGTCACGGCCCACGCGCCCGAGGCCATCAGCCCGTAGAGCGCCTCGGTGAGCCAGGCGGGGCTGAGGTCGATGCGGAACTCGCCGGCTTCCTGGCCGCGCCGGAACAGGGCGGCCATCCGGGCATCGAGCCGGGCCCAGCCCTCGTTCTGCCCCTCGCCCTCGAACAGTTGGTTCTCGGTGTAGAGGAAGGCGAGCAGCCCGGCCACGCGCTCGAGCTCCTTCACCAGGCGGCGCAGGGCCTCCTGAGCGGTGCCCTCGTCGAGGCGGGTGGCATCGAGTGCCGCCTCGCACTCCTCGATACCGAGGGCCTCCAGCGCCCGGACGAGCGCGTCCCGTCCGGCGAACTGGCGATGCAGCGTGGCCCGGCTGATCCCGGCCGCCCTGGCGACCTCGTCCATGGTGGCGGTGGATTTACGGGTGAGCAGGGCGGCTGCGCTGCGCAGCACGTGGTCACGGTCGACGGCCATGAGACAACAGTACTCCATGTGAGACATCTTTGTCTCATCAGGAGCGCGCGAGTCTCACCTGTGCCTTGCTTTGTCAGCTTTTGCGGTGCCTGGGACTTGCGCTGCGATCAGTGCCAGGGCAGCTGCCCGCGCCGCTCCCAGTACTCGTCCGGGTCCTCCGCGAGCGCCGCGAGGCGGGTCAGCTGCTCCTCGCCCAGGTCGACGACCGCCGCGTGGAGGTTCGAGGCGAGCTGGGCGGACGTGGCGGCGCCCGAGAGGACGACTCCGGCCCAGGGCTGCCGCAGGATCAGCGCGAGGGAGACGGCGTCGGCGCCGAGGCCGGTCTCCTCGGCGATCGCCCGCACCGCGTCCGGCGCGTGCTCGGCGGCCAGGCGGCCGTTGGCCATGCCCTCCTTGACGATCACCGTGAGCCCGGCGTCGTGCGCCTCGGCGAGGGCGGGAGCCGCCGAGGTCTCCAGGACGTTGTACGTCGACTGGACGGTACGGAAGAGGGGCTCGCCGTCGACCGTCACGGCGAGCGCGGCGCGGATGGCCTCGGCCTGGGCGGGTCCACTCGTGGAGAAGCCGATCGAAAGGCCCTGGGCGGCCGCCTCGGCGAGTTTCGCGTGGAGTTCCTTGTCGGTGAGGGCCGGGCTGTCCGGGGTCACCGAGTGGATCTGGTAGAGGTCGAGCCGGTCACCGAGCAGCGCGGCGGTCTCGGCGCGCTGTCGCTCGTACGTGGCGAGGGTGTGGTCCTTGACCTCGTGCTTCTCGGCGTCCGTGGTCCAGTCCGCGGTGTAGGTGTAGCCCCACTTGCTGCCGATGACCACGTCGTCGACGTCCGGCCGGCTCTTCAGCCAGCCGGCGAGGAACTCCTCCGAACGGCCGTAGGAGCGGGCCGCGTCGAAGTAGCGCACGCCCTGCGCGTAGGCGGCGTCGAGGAGTTCGTGGGTGCGGGCGCGCAGCGTTTCGACGCTGCGATCCTCTCCGAGGTCATGGTCCCGGCCGAGGTTGATGTAACCCGGGCGGCCGACGGCGGCGAGGCCCAGGCCGATGTGGCAGGTGGGCGTCGTGGCGGTGGCGAGACGGGCGAAGGGCATCGCGGGCTCCGTTCGGTCGGCTCCGGTGCGGCTCCCGACCAACGTAACCCGCGATGACCTTCGGCTCTCGCCTCAGAGCTCGGTGCGTGCGGTGCTTTGGCGAGTGCAAGTTCGTCGTGGCTTGTCGCGCGGTTCCCCGCGCCCCTTTCGGGGCGCTTTCCCTACCGCTTCTTCTTGGCCGTGGCCCACGCGTGCTGGGCCGCGACGTCCGACTTCACCTCGGCGAGCTGGACGGCGACCGCGCTGGGCGCCGTACCGCCGCGGCCGTCGCGGGAGGCGAGGGCACCCGGGACGTTCAGGACGGAGCGCACCTCGGGGGTGAGATGGGCGGAGATCTTCGCGAACTGCTCGTCGGTGAGGTCGTTCAGCTCCTTGCCGTCGGCCTCCGCGACCTTGACGCACTCGCCGGCGACCTCGTGGGCGACGCGGAACGGCACGCCCTGCTTGACCAGCCACTCGGCGATGTCCGTGGCGAGCGAGAAGCCGGCCGGGGCCAGCTCCTCCATGCGCTCGCGGTGCACGGTCAGCGTGGCCATCATGCCGGTGAAGGCCGGGAGCAGGACCTCGAGTTGGTCGATGGAGTCGAAGACCGGCTCCTTGTCCTCCTGGAGGTCGCGGTTGTACGCGAGCGGAAGCGCCTTGAGTGTCGCCATCAGGCCGGTCAGGTTGCCGATCAGACGGCCCGACTTGCCGCGCGCCAGCTCCGCGATGTCCGGGTTCTTCTTCTGCGGCATGATCGACGAGCCGGTGGAGAAGGCGTCGTGCAGGGTGACGAAGGAGAACTCCTTCGTGTTCCAGATGATGACCTCCTCGGCGATCCGGGAGAGGTTCACGCCGATCATCGCGGTGATGAAGGCGAACTCCGCCACGAAGTCGCGGGAGGCCGTGCCGTCGATGGAGTTCGCGACGGAGCCGTGTTCGAAGCCGAGGTCCCTCGCCACCGACTCCGGGTCCAGGCCGAGGCTGCTGCCCGCGAGCGCGCCGGAGCCGTACGGCGAGACCGCCGTCCGCTCGTCCCACTGGCGCAGCCGCTCCGCGTCCCGGGACAGGGGCTGGACGTGCGCCAGCACATGGTGGGCGAAGAGCACCGGCTGGGCGTGCTGGAGGTGCGTACGGCCGGGCATCGCCACGTCCGGGTGCGCCTCCGCGAGGCCGATCAGCGCGTCCTGGAGGTCGGCGATCAGACCGCCGATCGTACGGGCGTGGTCGCGCAGGCACATGCGGAAGAGCGTCGCGACCTGGTCGTTGCGGGAGCGACCCGCGCGCAGCTTGCCGCCGAGGTCGGGGCCGAGCCGCTCCAGCAGCCCGCGTTCCAGGGCCGTGTGGACGTCCTCGTCGGCGATGGTGCCCACGAAGGAGCCGTCCGCCACGTCGGCTTCGAGCTGGTCGAGGCCCGCGAGCATCCGCGTCAGCTCGTCGTCGTCAAGGAGGTTCGCCTTGTGCAGTACGCGCGCGTGAGCACGCGATCCGGCGATGTCGTACGGCGCGAGCCGCCAGTCGAAGTGGACGGACGCGGACAGCTTGGCCAGCGCCTCGGCGGGACCGTCGGCGAAACGGCCGCCCCAGAGCCGGACGTCACCGCTGTTGCTGCTCACTTGCGTTGCTCCTCGGAAGGTCTGGATGTGCCGCCGCCTCCCCACCCGTGAGTGAGGAGGCGGCTGTCAGGCTAGTGCGTGTGGGGTGGACCTCGTCGTACGCGAGCCGCCGTGCGAGCCGTTACGCCAGGTCCCGCTTCGCGGCGATCTTCGACGACAGGCTGTAGATGTCGATGAAGCCCTTGGCGGCGGCCTGGTCGAACGTGTCGCCCGTGTCGTACGTCGCCAGGTCGAAGTCGTAGAGCGAGGTCTCCGAGCGCCGTCCGGTGACGACCGCGCGGCCGCCGTGCAGGGTCATCCGGATGTCGCCGTTGACGTGCTGGTTGGCCTCGTCGATGAAGCCGTCCAGGGCGCGCTTGAGCGGGGAGAACCACTGGCCGTCGTAGACCAGTTCGCCCCAGCGCTGCTCGACCTGCCGCTTGTAGCGGGCGAGTTCACGCTCGACGGTGACGTTCTCCAGCTCCTGGTGGGCCGTGATGAGCGCGATCGCGCCCGGGGCCTCGTACACCTCGCGGGACTTGATGCCCACGAGCCGGTCCTCGACCATGTCGATCCGGCCGATGCCCTGGGCGCCGGCGCGCACGTTGAGCTGCTGGATGGCCTGCAGGACGGTGACGGGCCTGCCGTCGATGGCGACCGGGACGCCCTCCTTGAAGGAGATGACGACCTCGTCGGCGTCGCGGGCCTCGGCCGGGTTCGAGGTGTACTCGTAGATGTCCTCGATCGGCGCGTTCCAGATGTCCTCCAGGAAGCCCGTCTCGACCGCGCGCCCGAAGACGTTCTGATCGATGGAGTACGGGGACTTCTTGGTGGTGGCGATCGGGAGGTTCTTCTGCTCGCAGAAGGCGATCGCCTTGTCACGGGTCATCGCGTAGTCGCGGACCGGGGCGATGCACTTGAGGTCGGGGGCGAGGGCGACGATGCCGGCCTCGAACCGCACCTGGTCGTTGCCCTTGCCGGTGCAGCCGTGGGCGACCGTGGTGGCGCCGTGCTTCTGGGCGGCGGCGACGAGGTGCTTGACGATGGTCGGCCGGGAGAGGGCCGACACCAGCGGATAGCGGTCCATGTAGAGGGCGTTGGCCTTGATCGCCGGGAGGCAGTACTCCTCGGCGAACTCGTCCTTGGCGTCCGCGACCTCGGCCTCGACGGCACCGCAGGCGAGGGCGCGCTTGCGGATGACGTCCAGGTCCTCGCCGCCCTGACCGACGTCGACCGCGACGGCGATGACCTCGGCGCCCGTCTCCTCGGCGATCCAGCCGATGGCGACGGAGGTGTCCAGACCGCCCGAGTAGGCGAGTACGACGCGCTCGGTCACGGGTTTCTCCTCACACTGCATTCGCTGATATGCATGAGTATGCAGCGCTCCGCATGATTCGTCAATCGCGGGTCTCCTTCGAGGGGCCACGGGGAACCCTGATCGAAAATGTCTGAGGGTGTTTGAACGACGGAACGCGCTTTCTCGTACCTCTCCCCGAACGCAGGCGCCGCGTTTTTGTACACCGAGGTTTTCGTACACAGAGGTTTTGCCGCCGAGGTCTTCGCAGACCGAGGTGCGACGAGCAACGGACCGCCCGGACGACCACCGGACGGTCCCCCACCCCCGAACCGAGTGAGGCTTCCGCATGTCCAGGGCCCTTCCGAAGTACAACAAGCGCCGCGTCCTGATGATCGGCGGCACCGCCGCGGTGGTGCTCTCCGGAGCCGTGATCGCCGGCAACGCCTTGGCCGGGGAGACGTCCAAGAGCAGCACGAACGCCACCACCAAGGCCGCGACCTCCCCTGGCACCGTGAACTGCCCGGCCGTCGCGCCGAGCCTGCCCGCGATCCCCGCCTCGGCGCAGGCCGAGGTCACCCGCAACCTCACCCTCCTGGACACCCAGATCGCCGAGGCCAACAAGCGGCTCGTCGACACCGTCGGCCAGGGCGGCCCCAACTTCGTCCAGAACGCGATCCTCGGCCCCCTCAAGGACAAGCGGGTGGCGACGATCAACCGCATCGCCACCGCGATCGGCCGCACCGCGGCCAAGCCCACGGGTCTCGACTCGCTCGCGCCCTGCACCCTGAACGCGAACGGTGTGAACGCGGGTGGCGGCGCAGCCACCGCGGCCCCGAGCGCGACGGCCACCCAGCAGGCCGGCAACACGGGGAACACCGGAAACACGGGCGCCACGGGCAACACCGGCAGCACCACCGCCGCCGGCACCATCACCTGCCCGGACGTCGCGTCGAAGCTGCCCGCGATCCCCGCCTCCGCACAAGCCGAGGTCACCCGCAACCTGACGCTCCTGAACACCCAGATCACCGAGGCGAACACCCGACTGGCGAACACCGTCGGCCAGGGCGGACCGAACTTCGTGCAGAACGCGATCCTCGGCCCCCTCGCGGACAAGCGGAAGTCGACCATCGACCGCATCGCCATCTCCATCGGCCGCACCGCGGCCAAGCCCACGGGTCTGGACTCCCTTGCGACCTGCACACTGAACAAGTGAGGTCTTCCGTGGCCGCCACGCCCCGTCTGCCGACCGGGACGTGGCGGCCACGGATCCGGCCGCCACGTGAACCCATGCCCCGGACGGGTGAATTCCTTAGACACGCGAATGGTCTTGCCCAATAATCATTAGACATGGGAAAGACTTATGAGCGCATAGACGGCAGGCTTCGTTCGTTCATCGAGGCGCAGCCCCTCTTCTTCACCGCGACCGCCCCCCTGTCCGGGGACGGCACGGTCAACCTCTCCCCCAAGGGCCTCACGGGCTCGTTCGTCGTCCTCGACGAACTCACCGTCGCCTACCTGGACTTCGCCGGCAGCAACGCGGAGACGATCGCCCATCTCCGGGAGAACGGCCGGATCACCCTCATGTGGTGCGCCTTCCAGGGCCCGCCGAACATCGTCCGGGTGCACGGCCACGGCGAGCCCGTCTTCCGCGACGATCCCCGCTTCGGGGAACTGCTCACGCACTTCCCGGGCATCGACCCGACCCCGCACGGCCTGCGCGCGATCATCGTCGTGACCGCCGAACTCGTCCGGGACACCTGCGGCTACGCGGTGCCCTTCATGTCGTACGAAGCGGACCGCGACCTGCACGGCAAGCGCTTCGCGCGCGAGGACGACTCCTCGCTGAGCGAGTACTTCACCAAGAAGGACCACGTGGCGACGAGCCTGGACGGCCTGCCCGGGCTGCCGCTCCCGCTGCCTCCCCGTACGGTCTGAGCCATGCGCCTCGCAGCCGCCGCCCTCGCGTCCGCGTCCCTGCTCGCCCTGGCCCCGAGCGATCCGCCCTCCCTCCCCGAGCAGCTGGCGGACACCGGCGGCGGCAGCCAGCTGATCACGGCTCAGGCGCCCCGCGGGGACTCGACCTCGGGCACGCTCACCTGGTGGGACCGGCGGGACGGGCGCTGGGTGAAGGCCGGTTCGGCGGCGGCGCGCTTCGGGGCGAAGGGGCTGGCGGAGGGAGGCACACGCAAGCAGGGATCGAACACGACACCCACGGGGCTGTACGACCTTCCGTTCGCCTTCGGGATCAAGGCCGCGCCGGGCGGCACCGCGGTTCCCTACCGGCGGGTGCGGGAGGAGTCCTGGTGGTGCCAGGACAACGAATCCCGCTCCTACAACCGGTGGACCGAGCCGCGGCCGGCCGACTGCCGTGCGTCCGAGTCCGAGCATCTGAGCGCGTACACGACGCAGTACGCGTACGCGCTGGTCGTGGGGTTCAACTACGAGCGGCCCGTGCGGGGGCGCGGGGCGGGAATCTTCCTGCACGTCGACGGGGCCGGGGCGACGGCTGGTTGTGTGTCGGTGTCGGAGGATGCGATGCGGCGGGTTCTGGCGTGGGTCGATCCCGTGCGGGGGCCGCGTATCGCGATCGGGACGGTGAGTGGGGATATGGCGATCACTCGTTACTAGGTGCGCTCCGTCACCGTTGCCCAGAAAGAAGGGTGCCTGGGAGACGAACCGTGAACGTTGTCGCCCCCGGACGGCTCTCCAGCCCGACCGTGCCGCCGTGGGCCTCCACCACGGCCGCCACGATGGACAGCCCGAGCCCCGCGCCACCGCCCGCTCCACCGGTGCGGCGGCGGTCGGCTCTGGTGAAGCGTTCGAAGACGCCGGGCTGGACGTCCTCCGGGACTCCCGGGCCGTCGTCGTGGACCGTCAGGACGGCCGTCTCCGCGTCGGTCTCCAGGGACACCGTGACCTTGGTGCCAACAGGCGTGTGCCAACGGGCGTTGGCCAACAGGTTGGCCAACACCTGTTGGAGGCGGTGGGCGTCGCCCGTCACCGTGACCGGTTCCTCCGGGAGTTCCAGCGTCCAGCGGTGGTCGGGGCCCGCGGCGCGGGCGTCGGTGACCGAGTCGAGGACGAGGTGGGTGAGGTCGACGGGAAGGCGCTCCAACGGGCGGCCCGCGTCGAGGCGGGCGAGCAGGAGCAGGTCGTCGACCATCTCGCCCATGCGCGCCGACTCGGCGGCGATGCGCTCGAGGGCCCGGGTGACCTTGGGCGGCACCGGGTCCGGGTGCAGCAGTGCCAGCTCGGCGTGGCCGCGGACCGAGGCGACCGGCGTGCGCAGCTCATGGCTGGCGTCGGCCGCGAAGCTGCGCAGCCGTTCCTCGCTCGCGTGCCGCTTGGTCAGGGCGTCCTCGACATGGCCGAGCATCCGGTTGAAGGCACTGGCGAGGCGGCCCACCTCGCTGCGTGGGTCCTGCCCTGGCGCGCGCGGCGGCAGCGCCACCTCACCGCTGGCGAGCGGCAGTTCGCTGACCCGGGTCGCGGTCGCGGCGACCCGGCTCAGTGGGCGCAGCGACCAGCGCACCCACAGGGCTCCGGCGACTCCGGCGACCACGAGGGCCAGGCCGAAGACACCGCCGGCGACCAGTTCCAGGCGGTGCACGGCGGTCCTGACCGGTTCCATCGGCAGCCCGGTGACCAGGACGTCGCCGTCCAGTCCGCGCGCCGCCAGCACGCGGTAGTGGCCGAGTGCCGACAGACAGACGGTGTGGGCGCGGCCGTCGGTGGGGATGCCGGCCAGGGTCTGCCGGTCGGAGGTGGTCAGGGACACGTTCAGGTCGGTGACGTTCTGGCCGGAGGGCACGACCGCCGCGTTGGTGACGTCCCGGCCGACCAGCCGCGCGCCGAAGGTGCCGGTGCTCTGCCGCCGGGTGTCGCCGTGCTCGTCGCCGTCATGGTCCGACGGCTTGACGGTGCCGTGCTCCAGGCTCGCGGGGAACCGTACCCCCACGTCGTGCAGTTGCTGGTCGAGGCGGCCGGTGAGGAAGCCGTTCAGTTCGTACACCGCGGCCACGCCGACGGCGGCGCAGCTGACGGCGAGCAGCACCAGGAGCCCGGCGGTGAGGCGGGCCCGCATCGTGCGCGCGAGCGGCAGTCGGCGTACGACCGCCCGCGCCCGTGACCACCGGCGCCGGCTCATCGTCCGGCCACCGGCTTGATCACGTACCCGGCGCCCCGCACCGTGTGGATCATGGGCTCGCGGCCCGCGTCCACCTTTTTGCGCAGGTACGAGATGTACAGCTCCACGACATGGGCCTGACCGCCGAAGTCGTAGGACCAGACGCGGTCGAGGATCTGCGCCTTGCTGAGCACCCGGCGCGGGTTGCGCATCAGGAAGCGCAGCAGTTCGAACTCGGTCGGCGACAGCTCGACCAGCTCGCCGCCCCGGGTCACCTCGCGGGCCTCCTCGTCCATCACGAGGTCGCCGACGGTCAGGCGCGGGCCCTCGTCCAGCTGCCGGGCCATGCCCGCGCGGCGCAGCAGGCCGCGCAGCCGGGCGACGACCTCCTCCAGGCTGAACGGCTTGGTCACGTAGTCGTCGCCGCCCGCGGTGATGCCCGCGATGCGGTCCTCGACGGCGTCCCGCGCGGTGAGGAAGAGCACACAGACCTCGGGGTGCACGGTGTGCAGGGTGCGCAGCACGGCGAAGCCGTCGGTGTCCGGGAGCATCACGTCGAGGACGACGGCGTCCGGCATCAGCTCGCGTGCCTCGGTGACGGCCGAGGCCCCGTCGCCCGCCGTCCGGACCTCCCAGCCCTCGTAGCGCAGGGCGCCGGAGAGCACCTCGGCCAGGTCGGGATCGTCATCGACGACGAGGACGCGTACGGGGGTGCCGTCGGGGCGGGTGAGCGCGGGCAGGCCGGTGCCTCGGGAGCGGGGAGTGTTCATGTCGTCTTCCAGGATCACCCCTCGCCGGAGCCGGCGGCGCCCCTCCCGCCTCTGAGTTTCCTCTGAGCGGTCCGCGCGCACCGCTCTGCGTTTCCTGTGAATCCGCGACGAGAGCGCCCCTTCAGAGGCTGCTCAGAAGTTGCCGAAGCACAGTTTCCTCCCGGACAGCCGGAAGGACGGACATATGACCACGGTGTACGAGCGGACAGCGGTCCCTCGCCCGTCACGCGGACGCGGACGACCGCGCCCCTCGCCCGCCGGGCCCCTGCTGGCCCTGCTGTGGGCCGGGGCCGGCGCGGTCGTCGCCCTGTGGTGGTACGACACGCGGTCGGTGGTGGGCCTCGCCGGGTGGCTGACGGACGCCGGGCGGATCGCCGGGCTGCTGTGCGGCTACAGCTGCGCGGTGCTCGTGGCGCTGATGGCCCGGGTGCCCCTGCTGGAGCGACGGATCGGCTCCGACCGGGTGGCCCGCTGGCACGCCATGGCCGGCCGGTACACGGTCAGCCTGCTGGTGGCGCACGTCACGCTGATCCTGTTCGGGTACGCCGCCCAGGACGGGGCGGGCATCGTGCACGAGACGCTGAGCGTGGTGTTCGACTACCCGGACATGCTCAAGGCCACGACCGGCACGCTCATCCTCTTCGCGGTCGGGATCACCTCGGCGCGCGCGGCCCGCCGCCGGATCAGCCACGAGTTCTGGTACTACCTGCACCTGCTCACGTACGTGGCCGTGTTCCTCACCTTCTTCCACCAGCTCGCGCTGGGCTCGGACTTCGTCGGCGACACCGGGGCCCAGGCCGCCTGGTACGTGCTCTACCTGGGCACGGCGGCGCTGGTGGTGTGGTTCCGGCTGCTCGTCCCGGTGCGGCTCAACCTGCGGCACCAGCTGCGCGTGGAGTCCGTGTACCGCGAGGCGCCCGGGGTCTTCTCCGTCGTCGTGTGCGGGGAGCGGCTGGACGAGCTCGGCGCCGAAGCGGGGCAGTTCTTCCGCTGGCGGTTCCTCGCGGACGGGATGCGGTGGACCTCGACGCCGTACTCGCTGTCGGCGCCGCCGCGCCCCGACCGGATGCGGATCACCGTGAAGGCGCTCGGCGACCACAGTGCCGCCGTGGGGCTGCTGCGGCCCGGCACCCGGGTGTGGGCGGAGGGCCCCTACGGGGCGCTGACCGCCGAGCGGCACTCCGGACGCAAGGCGCTGCTGATCGCCGGCGGCGTCGGCATCACACCGCTGCGCGCCCTGTTCGAGACGCTGCCCGGCGAGCCCGGCGACGTGACGCTGCTCTACCGGGCGAGCACGGCCGAGGACCTCGCGCTCGGCGCCGAACTGGAGGCGATAGCGCGGTGGCGCGGGGCGCGCGTCCTGTACGCGGTCAACGGCGCCGACGGGACACGTCCGCGGTTCACGGCCGAGTCCCTGCGGGCCTCCGTGCCCGATCTCGCCGGGCACGACGTCTATCTGTGCGGTCCGCCCGCCATGGCGCGGGACCTGTACGGGGCGCTGCGCGCGGCCGGGGTCCCCGACCGCCGTATCCACCACGAGTCGTTCGAGCTGTGAGGTCACCGTGCACGCCCTGAAGAAGCACCGTCCGCTGCGCCGGGTGACGCTGGCGGCCGCCACCACTGTCACCGGTTTCGTCCTGCTGCTGTCGCTGAAGCCGCACACGGCGCCGACCGTGGCGCAGGCGACGTCGTCCGCAGGACAGTCACAGTCGCCGTCCCGGTCACCTACGCCCGGAAGCTCCTCGGAAGGCTCGTCCGGGAGCACGAAGAGCACCGGCACCAAGACCGTCACCGGTGACACGGTCCAGACCCGCTGGGGCCCCGTCCAGGTGCGCGTCACGCTGAAGAACGGCAAGATCACCGATGTGACCGCGGTCTCCTATCCCTCGGACAACCCACGGGACCAGGAGATCAACAGCTACGCCCTTCCCCAGCTCAGGAGGGAGGCGCTGGCCGCGCAGAGCGCCCGGATCGACTCCGTCTCGGGGGCCACGTACACCAGCGACGGATACCGGCAGTCCCTCCAATCGGCACTGGACTCGGCAGGCCTCTGAACGCACGGCCGTCGCGCGCCGTATCTCTGGGCCAGGGGCCTCTCCCCTAGCCCCGTCCCCACGGACGACCACGGAGGAACCGTGTCCACGATCGCCGGTGGCCGCGCCGCGCGGCGCCAGACCTTGCGCCGTATTCGCCCACGACGCTCCCCCGCCGTCCTACTGCTGCTCGCCGTCGGGGCGGGCGCGGCCGGGGTCATCTGGCTGTGGTGGAGCAACACCCCGTCCATCGCCGACGACAACAGCAAGATCCTCAACGCGGGCCGGATCACCGGGCTGCTCGCGGGGTATCTGATGGCGCTGGTCGTGCTGCAGATGGCCCGGGTGCCCGCCCTGGAGCGTCGGGTGGGCTCGGACCGGGTGGCGCGCTGGCACGCCATGAGCGGCCGGTACACGATCTGTCTGGTGCTGGCGCACCTGGTGCTGATCATGTGGGGCTACGCGCTGCAGGCGGGCAAGAGCTTCGGCGACATCGTCCAACAGACCATCGACTCGATCAACCAGCTGCCCGACATGGGCAAGGCGGCGATCGGCACCGGCCTGCTGTTCCTGATCGGCCTGCTCTCCATGGGCCCGGTGCGCCGCAGGATGGGCTACGACACCTGGTACCACATCCACCTGCTCACCTACGCCGCCGTCTTCCTGACGTTCTGGCACCAGCTGTCCACGGGCAACGAGTTCGCCGTCGAGCCGACCGCCAAGACGGTCTGGTACGGGCTGTACGGGTCGGTGACGGCCCTGGTGATCTGGTACCGCATCCTCTCGCCGATCCGGCTGAACCTGAAGCACCGGATGCGGGTCGAGGCCGTGATCGAGGAGACCCCCGGGATCGTCTCGGTGCTGATCAGCGGGCGCAAGCTGCACCGCATGGGTGCCGAGGCCGGGCAGTTCTTCCGCTGGCGCTTCCTGGCGCCGGGCATGCGGCTCAGCTCGCACCCGTACTCGCTGTCGGCGGCGCCCCGCCCCAACATGCTGCGCATCACGGTGAAGGCGATCGGCGACCACAGCTCGGCGCTGCGCGACCTGCAGCCCGGCACCCGGGTCTGGGCGGAGGGCCCGTACGGGGCGCTCACCGCGGGCAAGCGCAGCCGCGGCAAGGTGCTGCTGGTGGCGGGCGGGGTCGGCATCACGCCGATGCGGGCGCTGTTCGAGACGCTGCCCGGCGCGGCGGGCGACCTGACGCTGCTCTACCGGGCCAACACCACCCAGGACCTGGCCCTGTGGGACGAGCTGGCGGCGATCGCCGAGGAGCGCGGGGCCCGGCTGATGTACGCGGTGAACAGCCCCGAGGGCGAGCGTCCGGACATCTCGGCGGAGACGCTGAGCCGCAAGCTGCCGGACATCGACCGCCACGACGTCTTCATGTGCGGGCCGCCCGGCTTCGCGCAGCAGGTCTACGAAGCACTGCGCGGCGCGGGGGTTCCCGCCCGCCGCATCCATCACGAGTCGTTCGAGATGTGAGCGACGGGAGTCAGGAGCGATGAAGAAGAGTCACCCTTTGCGGCGTGTCGTACTGGCCGGCGCCGCCACCGTGTCCGGAATCGTCCTGCTGCTGTCGCTGAAGCCCGCCTCCGATCCGGCGTCCGCGTCGGCACAGGGCGCCGCGCCCCAGCAGTCGGTGGCGGGACAGGAGTCGCCCCAGGGCGGCAGCGCGCAGCAGTCGTCCACGGGGGCCCAGACGGTCACCGGCGATGTCGCGCAGACCCAGTACGGGCCCGTTCAGGTCCGTATCACCGTCAGCGGCGGAAAGATCACCAAGTCCGAGGTCGTCCAGATTCCCAGCGGCGGACGCAGCACCGAGGTCAGCAACGCCTCCGTGCCCAAGCTGAACCAGGAGGCCGTCGCCGCGGGCAGCGCGAACATCGACGCGGTGTCGGGTGCCAGCTACACGAGCGCCGGATACAAGAAGTCGCTGCAGTCGGCCCTCGACAAGGCCAAGGCGAGCGGCAGCGGTTCCTCGGGAGCGGCGGGATCGACCGGGTCCGCGGGCGCCGGCTCCTCGGCGTCCAAGGCGCCCGCCGCACAGGCCAAGACCGTCACCGGAAGCGTCGCCCAGACCCAGTACGGGCCCGTTCAGGTCCGTATCACCGTCAGCGGCGGAAAGATCACCAAGTCCGAGGCCGTGCAGGCGCCCAAGGGCGGGCTGAGCGACCAGAAGACCGCGCTGGCCGTGCCCAAACTCAACCAGGAGGCGGTCGCGGCCGGGAACGCGAACATCGACGCCGTCTCCGGTGCCACCTACACCAGCACCGGTTACAAGCAGTCCCTGCAGTCGGCCCTGGACAAGGCCGGTGGCTGACCCGGACCAGGAGCCGCCCGCCCTGCGGCACGCGGAAGAGGTCATGGGCACCGTCTTCTCCTTCGACGTGCGCGGCGGCGAACCCGAGGCCGTGCGGGCCGCGTTGGAGGAGGCGGTCGCCCAACTCCACCGGGTGGACGAGGTGTTCAGCACCTATCGGGAGGACAGCCAGATCTCGCGCCTCGCGCGCGGGGAGCTGACGGCCGAGGAGTGCGATCCGGAGGTCGCCGAGGTGCTCGACCTGTGCGCCGAGGCGGAACGGGTCAGCGACGGCTGGTTCAGCTCGACGTACGAGGGCCCACTCGACCCGACGGGGATCGTGAAGGGCTGGTCGACCGAGCGCGTGGCCCGTCACCTCGCGGCGGCCGGCGCGACCGGAGTCAGCGTGAACGGCGGCGGCGACGTCCAGCTGCTCGGTGCGCCCGGCACGCACCGCCCGTGGCGGGTCGGCGTCTCGGACCCGCTGCGTCCCGGTTCACTCGCGGCCGTGGTCTCCGCGGCCGGGGTCGACGAACTGTCGGTGGCCACCTCCGGCACCGCCGAGCGCGGCGCGCACATCGTCGACCCCCGCACCGGCCGCTCCGCGGTCACCGACCTGGTCGCCGTGACGGTGGTGGGCCCCCGCCTGACCTGGGTGGACGCCTGGGCGACGGCGGCCTTCGCGATGGGCTCCCGAGAGGCCCTGACGTGGCTGGAGTCCCTCCCCGACATCGAGGCCTTACTGATCACGGCGGGAGACGAGGTCAGATGCACCGGCGGCTTGGCTCAACGGCTGGGGTGAGTGTCCGTCTTTAGGGGCGCGGGGAACTGCGCGAGCAACCACGAAGCACCCGCACCCGAATGTACGACGGTCGGTGGGGGCGCACCCCAACCCGGGGTGCGCCCCCACCGACCGTCGTACAGCTCAATGATTGTTCTGAGCCAACCGCAACAGGTGATCGGCCAGCGCCTGCCCCCCGGTGGGATGACGACTGATCAGCAACAACGTGTCATCCCCGGCGATCGTCCCGAGAATGTCCTGCAGCTCGGCCTGGTCGATGGCGGAGGCGAGAAACTGCGCAGCCCCCGGCGGGGTGCGGAGAACCACGAGGTTCGCGGACGCCTCCGCGGAGATCAGCAGCTCCGCCGAGAGCCGCCGCATCCGCTCCTCCTTCGCCGACTCCCCCAGCGGCGCGCGCGGGGTGCGGAAACCGCCCTCGCTCGGCACCGCGTAGATGAGGTCGCCGTCGTTGTTGCGGATCTTCACCGCGTTCAGCTCGTCGAGGTCCCGGGAGAGCGTCGCCTGTGTGACGCTCAGTCCGTCGTCGGCGAGGAGCTTCGCCAACTGGCTCTGGGAGCGCACCGGTTGCCGGTTGAGGATGTCCACGATCCGGCGGTGGCGTGCGGTGCGGGTCTGCGGCACGGCAGGCCCGACGTGCTCGTGATCCTGCGCCTGACTCATCGTCGTCGTCTCATTCTTTGGCTCGTCCGTCCCCGTTGGCTACAGCGTCGAGGACACCGGGAAGGGCCTGGAGGAACGCGTCCACCTCGTCGTCGCTCAGGTTCAGCGGGGGCATCAGCCGTACGACATCGGGGGCGGGCGCGTTGACCAGAAGACCGGCGTCCTGAGCCGCCTGCTGCACCTGGGGCGCGAGCGGCTCGGTGAGCACGATACCCAGGAGCAGGCCCGCACCCCGGACATGGTCGATCAACGGGTTGCCGAGTGACTCGATTCCGCCCCGCAGTTTCTCGCTCGCGGCCTTCACGTTCTCGAGGAGCCCCTCGGAGGCGATCGTGTCGAGGACGGCGAGTGCTGCGGCGCAGACGACCGGGTTGCCGCCGAAGGTCGAACCGTGGTGGCCGGGCTTCAGCAGCTCGGCGGCCCGGCCGAAGGCGACGGTCGCGCCGAGCGGCAGTCCGCCGCCGAGGCCCTTGGCGAGGGTGACGACGTCCGGCAGGACACCTTCGTGGTCCTGGTAGGCGAACCAGGGTCCGGTGCGGCCGATGCCGGTCTGCACCTCGTCGAGGACGAGGAGGCTGCCGGTGGCGGCCGTGATCGCGCGGGCGGCCTTGAGGTAGCCGGGCGGGGGTACGACCACGCCGTTCTCGCCCTGGATCGGCTCGATGATCACCAGGGCGGTGTCCTCGGTGACCGCCGCGGCCAGCGCCTGCGCGTCACCGTAGGGCACGTGCGTGACGTCACCGGGCAGCGGCAGGAACGGCTCCTGCTTGCCGGGCTGGCCGGTGAGCGCGAGGGCGCCCATGGTGCGGCCGTGGAAGCCGCCGTGGGTCGCCACCATGTGGCCCCGGCCGGTGAGCCGGCCGATCTTGAAGGCGCCCTCGTTGGCCTCGGCGCCCGAGTTGCAGAAGTAGACCCGGCCCTCGCGGCCGAAGAGCTGGAGCAGCCGTTCGGCGAGCGCGACGGGCGGCTCGGCGACGAAGAGGTTGGAGACATGGCCGAGGCAGGCGATCTGCCGGCTCACGGCCTCGACGATCGCCGGGTGGGCGTGGCCGAGCGCGTTGACCGCGATACCGCCGACGAAGTCGAGGTACTCCTTGCCCTCCGCGTCCCACAGCCGGGTGCCCTCGCCGCGGACGAGCGGCAGCCGCGGGGTGCCGTAGTTGTCCATGAGCGCGCCCTGCCACCGCTGGGTGAGCTCCGCGTTGGTCCCGGTCATTCGGCGTCCCCCTGTTCATCGGGCCGTGCGTCCGGCACGACCATCGTGCCGATCCCCTCGTCGGTGAAGATCTCCAGCAGGATCGAGTGCTGGACCCGGCCGTCGATGACGCGGGCCGTGGTGACGCCGTTGCGCACGGCGTGCAGACAGCCCTCCATCTTCGGCACCATGCCGCTGGCCAGCTCGGGCAGCAGCTTCTCCAGTTCGGTGGCGGTCAGGCGGCTGATCACCTCGTCGCTGTCGGGCCAGTCCTCGTAGAGGCCCTCGACGTCCGTGAGGACCATGAGGGTTTCGGCGCCCAGTGCCGCAGCGAGAGCCGCAGCCGCCGTATCAGCATTGACGTTGTAGACATGTCCGTCGTCCTGGCTCCGGGCGATCGAGGAGACGACCGGGATCCGGCCGTCGGCGAGCAGTGCCTCGATCGCGCCCGTGTCGATCGCGGTGATCTCGCCCACCCGCCCGATGTCGACCAGCTCCCCGCCGATCTCGGGCTGGTGCTTGGTGGCGGTGATGGTGTGCGCGTCCTCGCCGGTCATGCCGACGGCGAGCGGCCCGTGCTGGTTGAGCAGTCCGACCAGCTCGCGCTGCACCTGACCGGCCAGGACCATGCGTACGACGTCCATGGCGTCCTCGGTGGTGACGCGCAGGCCCGCCTTGAACTCGCTGACGATGCCGTGGCGGTCGAGGGCGGCGCTGATCTGCGGGCCGCCACCGTGCACGACGACGGGCTTGAGGCCGGCCTGCCGCAGGAACACCACGTCCTGGGCGAAGGCGGCCTTCAGCTCCTCGTTCACCATGGCGTTTCCGCCGAACTTGATGACGACCGTCTTGCCGTTGTGGCGGGTCAGCCACGGGAGTGCCTCGATGAGGATCCGGGCCTTGGGCAGTGCGGTGTGTTTCCGCGTCACATTGCTCATGAGGAGTAGGCGCTGTTCTCGTGGACGTAGTCCGCGGTGAGGTCGTTGGTCCAGATCGTGGCGGTCTGGGAGCCCGCGGCGAGGTCGGCGACGATGTGGACCTCGCGGTAGCGCATGTCGACGAGGTCGCGGTCCTCGCCGACGCCGCCGTTCTTGCAGACCCAGACGCCGTTGATGGCGACGTTGAGCTGGTCGGGCTCGAAGGCGGCGGCGGTCGTGCCGATCGCGGACAGCACGCGTCCCCAGTTGGGGTCCTCGCCGTGGATCGCGCACTTGAGGAGGTTGTTGCGGGCGATGGAGCGGCCCACCTCGACGGCGTCGTCCTCGCTCGCGGCGTGCACGACCTCGATCTTGATGTCCTTGCTGGCGCCCTCGGCGTCCCGGATGAGCTGCTGGCCGAGATCGTCGCAGACCGCGCGTACCGCCTCGGCGAACTCCGCGTACTCGGGGGTGACCGCGCAGGCGCCGGAGGCGAGCAGCAGCACGGTGTCGTTGGTCGACATGCAGCCGTCGGAGTCGACGCGGTCGAAGGTGGTGCGGGTGGCGGCGCGCAGTGCCCTGTCGAGGGTCTCGGAGTCGAGGTCCGCGTCCGTCGTCAGCACGACGAGCATGGTGGCCAGGCCGGGGGCGAGCATGCCCGCGCCCTTGGCCATGCCGCCGACGGTCCAGCCGTCGCCCGTGTGCACCGAGGTCTTGTGCACGGTGTCGGTGGTCTTGATGGCGATGGCGGCCTTCTCGCCGCCGTGCGCGGAGAGCTGGGCGGCGGCCGACTCGACCCCGGGCAGCAGCTTGTCCATCGGCAGGAGTACGCCGATGAGCCCGGTCGACGCGACGGCGACCTCGCCGGCGTTGACGTCGAGGACCTCGGCGACCTTCTCGGCGGTCGCGTGCGTGTCCTGGAAGCCCTTGGGGCCCGTGCAGGCGTTGGCGCCGCCGGAGTTGAGGATCACGGCGGAGACCTGACCGCCCTTGAGGACCTGCTCGGACCACAGGACCGGCGCGGCCTTCACGCGGTTGGAGGTGAAGACGCCCGCGGCGGCGAGGCGGGGCCCGTTGTTGACCACGAGGGCCAGGTCCGGGTTGCCGTTCCCTTTGATGCCTGCTGCGATGCCGGAGGCGGCGAAGCCCTTGGCAGCGGTGACGCTCACGGTGCGACTCCGATCGTGGAAAGACCCGTTTCCTCGGGAAGCCCGAGGGCGATGTTCATGCTCTGCACGGCCCCGCCGGCCGTGCCCTTGGTCAGGTTGTCGATGGCGCTGATCGCGATGATGCGGTGCGTCGCTGCGTCGTACGCGACCTGGACCTGAACGGCGTTGGAACCGTAGACGGACGCGGTGGCGGGCCACTGCCCCTCGGGCAGCAGGTGGACGAAGGGTTCGTCGGCGAACGCCTTCTCGTACGCGGCGCGCAGGGACTCACCGGTGACCCCTTCACGCGCCTTCGCGCTGCACGTGGCGAGGATGCCCCGGGGCATCGGCGCGAGCGTGGGTGTGAAGGAGACGGTGACCGGCTCCCCCGCCGCCGCACCGAGGTTCTGGATCATCTCGGGGGTGTGCCGGTGGACGCCGCCGACTCCGTACGGGGACATGGAGCCCATGACCTCGCTGCCGAGCAGATGGGGCTTGGCCGCCTTGCCCGCGCCGGAGGTCCCGGACGCGGCGACGATCACGGCCTCGGGTTCGGCGAGTGCGGCCGCGTACGCCGGGAAGAGGGCGAGCGAGACGGCCGTCGGGTAGCAACCGGGCACCGCGATGCGCTTGGACCCCTCCAGCGCGGCGCGGGCGCCCGGCAGTTCGGGAAGGCCGTACGGCCAGGTGCCGGCGTGCGCGGAGCCGTAGAACTTCTCCCAGTCCGCCGCGTCCTTGAGCCGGAAGTCGGCGCCCATGTCGACGACGAGAATGTCGGGGCCGAGCTGCTCGGCGACGGCGGCGGACTGCCCGTGGGGCAGCGCGAGGAAGACGACGTCGTGGCCGGCGAGGACGTCCGGAGTGGTCTCCTGGAGGACTCGGTCGGCCAGCGGCAGCAGGTGCGGCTGCAGTGCGCCGAGGCGCTGTCCGGCGTTGGAGTTGCCGGTCAGGGCGCCGATCTCGACCTCGGGGTGCGCCAGGAGCAGACGCAGGGCTTCGCCGCCCGCGTACCCACTCGCTCCCGCCACTGCTGCGCGTACCACCATGGAACCCTCCTCCTAGATGGCATGACTATACGTATCGCTGCACGTTTATGCAATCCAGCCGTATTAGGATCGCCGACATGGCGCTGCGACCTGTTCAGGTGAACATAAAGGCTCTTGACGACTCGGCGGTCGGTCGGTTCTGGGCGGAGGCACTCGGCTGGGGTGTTTCCAGCGAGGGACCCGGCGTGACCAACGTCGAGCCCCTCGGCGGCTTCGTCTGGCCGGACCCGGTCGCCGTCTGCATCGACGTCGTCACCGTCCCGGGACCCAAGACGACGACGAAGAACCGTGTGCACCTCGACCTCGCCACCACCTCCGCGGCCCATCAGGCGGAGTTGGTCGCGCGTCTGAAGGCTCTCGGTGCGACGCCCGCCCACGTGGGCCAGGGCGATGTGCCGTGGACGGTCCTCGCCGACCCGGAGGGCAACGAGTTCTGCGTGCTGGAGCCTCGGGAGAGCTACCGGGACACCGGGCCGATCGCCGCGGTGGTGGTCGACTGCGAGGACCCGCGGGCCATGGCCCGGTTCTGGGGTGGGGCGATGGACTGGACCCTGCACGAGGTGACCGCCGATCACGCGGTGTTGCGCTCCGCCAAGGGTGTCGGCCCGTATCTCGAGTTCCTCCGCACGCCCGGCGTGAAGACCGTGCCGGACCGCGTCCATGTCGACCTGCTGCCGTACCCCGGTGACGATCAAGCGGCGGAGGTGGCCCGGCTGCGGGCCCTCGGCGCCACCGACCTCGACCTCGGCCAGGGCGACGTCCCGTGGACCTGCCTGGCCGACCCGGAGGGCCACGAGTTCTGCGTCCTCGCCCGGTCCTGACCCGGAGCCTCGACGACTCAGTGAGAGCGGGGTGCGGGCGGACGACGCGTTCGGGTCGGTGGCGGGACAGTCAGCGGTGGGCGGCGCCGGGCGACGGAGGCGCGTGGGGCGGGGTCAGGGGCGGGAGGTGCGGGGCTGGGCGGCGCGCTCCGTGTTCCGCTCAGCGTGCTGCTCCGCGCGCTTCTCCTTGATGCGGACCTCTTCCTTGCGGACCTCGGCCTGGGTGGCGCGCTCCCGGCGCAGCCAGCCCGGGTCCTCCTGCTTCAGGGCGTCGATCTGCTCCGTGGTGAGGGCATCGGTGACCCCGCCGCGGGCGAGCCCGGCGATGGAGATGCCCAGCCGCGCGGCGACCACGGGCCGGGGGTGCGGGCCGGTGCGCCGCAGCTCCTGGAGCCACGCGGGCGGATCGGCCTGCAGGGCGTTCAGCTCGGCGCGCGAGACGACGCCCTCCTGGAACTCGGCGGGGGTGGCCTCGAGGTACACACCCAGCTTCTTCGCCGCGGTGGCGGGCTTCATGGTCTGGGTGGTCTGGTGCGACGTCATGCGTCAAGGGTATCGAGCGTGTGCGCGACCTCCGACCACGACCGATAGCCTGGCGAGGTGACTGGCTCGGAAGTACCCCCTTCGTTCCGGCTCGCCTATGTCCCGGGAGTGACGCCCACGAAGTGGGTGCGGATCTGGAACGAGCGGCTGCCCGACATCCCCCTCACCCTCGTCGCGGTCTCCACCGCCGAGGCGTTCGACGTGCTGCGGGGGCGCGGCGCCGACGCCGGATTCGTCCGGCTGCCGGTCGACCCGGAGGACCTCAGCGCGATCCCCCTCTACACCGAGACGACGGTGGTCGTGGTCCCCAAGGACCACATCGTGGCGGCGGTCGACGAGGTGACCTCCGAGGACCTCGCCGACGAGATCGTGCTGCACCCCCTCGACGACACCCTCGACTGGGAGCGTCCGCCGGGACAGCCCGCGTTCGAACGCCCCGCCACGACCGAGGACGCCGTCGAACTCGTGGCGGCGGGCGTCGGGCTCCTCGTCGTCCCCCAGTCCCTCGCCCGCCTGCACCATCGCAAGGACCTCACCTACCGGCCGGTCACGGACGCCCCGGAGTCACGCGTCGCGCTGTCCTGGCCGCAGGACGCGACCACCGACCTGGTCGAGGACTTCATCGGGATCGTCCGCGGCCGGACCGTCAACAGCACACGGGGACGCGCCCACGCCCCGGCGGCGCCCGCGGCTCCGACGAAGGCCAAGCGTCCCGAGACGGGCGGCGGCGCACGGCGCAAGCCCGCCGCGGGCAAGTCGTCCGGCAAGTCGACGACCGGCAGGAACCCCCGCGGCGGCGGTTCCGGAGGCGCCAAGGGCGGCGCCAAGCGGGGCAAGCCCCGCCGCCGTTCCTGACCCGGGCCGAAGCGCCGTCGGCCCCTCTCCAGGATGGCCCGGCAGATGAAGCCCGGGGCTGCCCGGCGGATGCAGCCCAGAATGGTCCGACGGATGAAGCTTGACCTGGAGCGCACTCCAGGTTCTACGGTTTCTCCATGACCGGCGAACAGCCCCTCCCGCAGCAGCCGACGCTCACGATCGCCCAGGTCGTCGAGCGCACCGGACTCTCGCACGACACGCTGCGGTACTACGAGAAGGCCGGCCTGATCCAACGGGTCGGCCGGACCACCGGGAACCAGCGGCGCTACGCGGCGGCCGACCTGGCCTGGCTGGAGTTCCTCATCCGGCTGCGCGAGACGGGCATGTCGATCGCGGACATGCAGCGGTTCGCCGAGCTGCGGGCGCGCGGCGACGCCACGGTCCCCGACCGGCTCGCGATGCTCCGGGAGCACCGCGCCGACCTCGCGGACCGTATCCGGGCGCTGCGCCGCAACGCGGCCTCCCTCGACGACAAGATCGATCACTACGTACGGCTGCTCGACCAGCCGGGATCGGACGACCTCTCATGACGCTCACGAACACCGCCACCACGCGCGAGGAGCGCTTCGAGCACGGCCTGGAGGTCCTCAAGCGCGTCGACGGCGAGGCCGGAGAGCGCGTCGTCGAGGCGCTCGGCGACATCAACCCCGAGCTGGGCCACCAGATCGTCGCCTGGGCCTTCGGCGACATCTACGACCGGCCCGGACTCGCCCCGCGCGACCGCCAGTTGGTGACGCTCGGCATGCTCACCGCGCTCGGCGGCTGTGAGGTCCAGTTGGAGGTGCACGTCAACGCGGCCCTGAACGTGGGTCTTTCTCCGGACGAGATCGTGGAGTCGCTGCTGCACTCGGCCGTCTACTGCGGCATACCGAAGGCGATGAACGCGAGCCTGGTCGCGAAGAAGGTCTTCGCCGAGCGTGGGCTGCTGCCCGCCGGACAACAGCCCACGCCTCCGGCTACCGCCTGATCCGCAGGAAGGTCACGGAGTTCGCCGGGAAGGTGTAGGTGAACTTGTCGGCGACGCCGTCGAAGGTGGACCGCACGGGGGCGACCGCGGTCACCGTCTCCGAGTTCACCGCCTCCGGCGCGGCCCGGAGGGTGGTGACGGCGGCCTCGCGGCCCGCCTTCGCCCCGCCCAGATCGATCGCGGTACGGGCGTCCGCCGCCTGCGCGTTGACGACCTTGACGATCAGGTCGCCGGTCCTCGCGTCCCGCGTGACGACCTGACGGAACGGCTCCGCGGGCTTGTCGTCCTTGAAACTCCCCCACTCCTGGCCGTCCAGGTAGAGGGTCACCTGCCGGCCACGGACCTTGATGTCGACGTCGTACGTCTTGCCCGTCTCGATCGTGCCGGGCTTGGAGATCAGGGTCGACTTGCCGCCGTCCACGGCCTGTTCGACGGCGGTGGTGGTGTTGTTCCAGCCGCCGAGGTTCCACCAGTAGTAGTTGCCGGTGTCCTTGACGCCGAAGGCGACGAGGAAGCCCTCCTTGCCGGACTTCTTGGTGGCCTTCACCTGCAGGTCGTAGTCGTGCCAGGCCGGGTCGCCCGCCGACACCATGGTGTTCTCGGCACCCACGTCGGTCTGCACGTACTGCCCGTCCTGAAGGCTCCAGCTCCCGCCGCCCGTGTGGGTCCACCGGGAGGCGTCACCGCCGAAGTCGTCGCTGAGCAGCGTGGTGCCGTCGGCGCCGGTCACCGACACATCGTCGTACGCCGCCGTGGTCGCCCAGGTCGACAGGCCGACGGCGCCGGAGATGGGCGCGCTCAGCGAGGGCGTGGTGGTGGCCGTCGACGGCACCACCCGGTCGCCGACGTTGTTCATGAACAGCTTCTGCACCTCGTAGTCGGCCGAGCCCCACGAGGCGTGGTTGTTGAACCAGATCATGTCGGGCCGCCACTGCACGTAGTCCTCGCCTGCGAGCAGCGGGGCGTACGAGGCGAGCTTGACGACGTCCGCGTTGCGCTCAAGACCGGTCATGTACGCGGCCTCGGCGAGGGCGTTCTTGAAGGTGTTGCCGCCGGAGGCGTACTCGCCGAGGAAGACCTTGGGGCCGTTCCTGTCGTAGGAGTCGTAGCGGTCGTTGTTCTGCAGGAACCACTGGGTGCTGTTGTAGTAGTGCTCGTCGACCATGTCGACGTCGGCTTCCTTGTTGAGCTTCCAGGCGGTGTCGAAGGTGGTGCCGGAGTCGTCGGGTCCGGCGTTCGAGATCACCTCGATGTTCGGGTACTTGGCCTGAACGGCGGCGCGGAACTGCTTGAAGCGGGCGAAGAACTCGTCGGGGAGGTTCTCCTCGTTGCCGACTTCGAGGTGGGTGAGGTGGAAGGGCTTCGGGTGGCCCATCGCCGCCCTCTTCCTGCCCCATTCGCTGGTCACCGGCCCGTTGGCGAACTCGATGAGATCGAGGGTGTCCTGGATGTGGCGCTTGAGGAGCGCGTCGTCGTCGGTGGCCTTGTTCTGGCCGCAGCCGGTGACGAGCGCGGGCACCACGGGCAGCGGCATCGCGCCGATGTCCTCGGCGAACTGGAAGTACTCGTAGTAGCCGAGCCCGTAACTCTGGTTGTAGCCCCAGAAGTTGGAGTTGGTGGCGCGCTGCTCGACCGGGCCGATGGTGTCCTTCCACTGGTACGAGCGCCGGCGCTGATAGCCCGAGGCCTCGTCGTAGCCCTGCATGCTGCCGGTGTTGACCAGGCAGCCGCCGGGGAAGCGCACGAAGCCGGGGTGCAGGGCGGCGATCTTCTCGGCGAGGTCCTTGCGCAGGCCGTGGCCTTTGTAGGTGTCCCGGGGGATCAGCGAGATCATGTCGAGCGCGACGGGAGCGTCGGCGGCGACGGTGAGGCGCCCGGTGGTGCTGTCGCGGGTGGCGGTGAACCTGGTCCGGTACTTGGCCCAGCCGCCGCGCGCGGTGACCTGCCGGGCCTCGGCGAGCGCGCCGTCGGCGTCGCGCAGGGTCACGGTGAGCGGCGTCCTCGCGTCCGCGCGGGCCCAGACCGAGAAGTCGTACGTCTTGCCGCTCTCGACCCTGATCCCGGTGTTGTAACCGGAGTTGGTGACGGACGAGCCTGCGCCCAGGGCGAGGTAGGTGCGGTTGCGGGCGTCGAGGCGGCCGCCGTCGTCCACGGTCGTCGCGGTGCCCGTGGTGGCCCAGGAGGTGAGCGGCGTATAGGACCTGTTGTCGGCGGTGCTGTACTCGAACGACCGGTTCTGTACGAGCTCCGCGTACAGTCCGCCGTCCGCGGCGCGGTTGATGTCCTCGAAGAAGACGCCGTACATGGTGTCGTCGATCTTCGCGCCCGAGCCCTTCGGGTCGACGGTGATCGCGTAGTCGGTGACGTCGGCGGCGGCATGGGTGGGCCCGGGAACGACGGCTGAGGCCACCAGGAGTGCGGCGGCCGTGAGTCCGAGTCTCCAACGGGTGCGGGTGCGTGGCATCGATACTCCGCGGCTCTGTGGTGTTGAGTTGTTCGAGGTCTTGAGTTGTTCGAAATTTCGGACAATGGTCAATACTTCGAACGGCAAGATAGGGAGGGGGTCAGAGCGCGTCAATGGGTCGCGCAGCATCACAGGGGACGGAGAGCGGAACGGTATGGGCGAGTTCTGGCCAGTGACGGACGTGCTCGCCCACCTGGGCGGGAGCTGGCGGGTGGAGCGCTCGGTGCGGGATCTCGCGAACGGTGCGGAGGGGCGGTTCACGGGGACGACGATTTTCGGCCCGCTGGAGGAGCCTGGAGACCCACAGGGACTTCTGCACCAGGAATCCGGCACGTTCGTGTGGCAGGGCACGCCCCGGACCGCCGAACGGACGCTGCGGTTTCTGCCGGGGCCGAGCCCGGCGACGGCCCTCGTCCGGTTCTCCGACGGCCGCCCCTTCCACGACCTGGACCTGAGCACCGGCCGGTACGTCGCCGACCACCCGTGCGCGGCGGACCTCTATCGGGGCGAGTTCACGGTGCGGGACGAGAACCGCTGGCGCACGGTGTGGCGGGTGGGCGGCCCCGCCAAGGACCTGGTCCTCACGACCGACTACACACGGCTGCCCTAGACGTGCTGCGGCACGCCTTCCAGGCGCAGATTCCAGCGGCCGTTGACGCCGGTGAGGGTGATCGTCGACAGGGGGCGGACGTCGATGTTCCAGTACGTCGAGGGCTGGGCCTTGAGCGCGTAGACGAGCGCGGCCCGCACCACCGAGGGTTCGGCCACCGCGACGATCCGGCTGCCGTCGTCCGCCGGGCGGGTGTCGAGCCAGCCGCCGACGCGGGAGATGAAGGAGGTCAGGGACTCGCCGCCGTGCGGGGCGGAGCGCGGATCGGCGAGCCAGGCGTCGACCGCCGACGGCTCGCGGGCCATCGCCTCACCCAGCGTGAAGCCGCGCCAGCGGCCCATGTCGCAGTCGCGCAGCGCGGGTTGCGCCAGCGGCGCGTACCCGAGGGCGTCGCCGGTGGCGCGGCTGCGCGGGGTCGGCGAGCAGTAGCGCAGCTCGGCCGCCGCCAGTGGCACCAGTTCCGGCGCGGCGCGCTGCACTTCGTCCCAGCCGGCCTGGTCCAGCGGCCGGTCGTCCTCGAAGCGTTCGGCCAGCAGCGAGGAGCTGCGAGCGGCGGCGACGAAAGTGACCCGAAGATGCATGCGGCGATCGTGGAGTGCGGGACTCCGCAGGTCAAGAGGCGTTACGCAAGGTATACGCAGACTTGGCGGAGTGTGCTTGCCGAAGCGGACCCATCGGAGGGTGCGGGGCCGGGCCCCCGGGGCGATCCCCCGGGGGCCACTGGCGGTCAGCCGGCGGAGGTGTCGAGGTCGGTGTCGGGGATCCAGGAGCCGTGGATGCCGCCGGTCACCCGGCGTGGGAGGTGGACCGTCGCGATCCGGTCCAGGCCCGAGGCGTCCAGGACCAGAAGCTGGGAGGCGTCCTGCTTGAGGTCGGAGACGACGGTGAGCAGGTAGCCGTCGTCCTCGCGAGTGGCGCCCGCGACGGGGACGAACACCGCCTCGCTGGGCAGGCGGGCGTCGCCGGCCCGGTGGACGCGGCGGGCGCCGGTGGTGCGGTCGTACTTGACGATGCCGTAGCCGCCGTAGCCGTGCTGGTCGGGGAAGGAGACCGCGTACTGGTATCGGCGGTTGCAGGAGCGGGTGTTGGGCTCGGTGCCGCGGCCGGGAGCGCCGACCCACGGGCGTCCTCGTAGGCGTTGGCGGCGTGCAGCATGTTGCCCGGCTCGATGGAGAACCAGCGGATCTTCGCCGGCGCGCATCGGCGTCATGCCCACCGGTGACCGGGTCGGTCTTCGGGTGCGCGGTCATCGCACCGCGCAGCTTGCCGTCGAAGTCATGGGCGCCGACCGTGTCGAGGTCCCGGGTGAGTTCGAAGGGGACGTTCGCCTCGCACAGCGCCAGCAGGCGTCCGGCGTGCTCGATGACGTGGGTGCCTGCGGCGCCGGCCGTCAGGTCCGGGCCGTGCTCGGTCATGTAGGGGGCGCCGTCCAGGGCGGGGGTGCGCACCCAGCGGTTGCGGTACCACTCGCGCCGCCCTCGCGCAGCCGGATGCCGTGGACCATGCGGCTGCCCTTGAACCAGTGGGTGGGGGTGACGCCGGGCTTGGGGTTGTGGCTGTTGCGGATCAGCCGGCCGGTCAGCTCCGGCGGCAGGGAGTCCTCGACGGTCAGCTCGGTGGCGGTGATCTCGTCGACGGCCGGGTGTCGGCGCCCGTCACCGCAGCACGCCGTCGCACGCCGCCCTCAGCCGTCGTACCCCCTCCGTGATCTCCCCCGTCCCCCCGACCGCCGCGAAACTCAACCGGAGGTGCCCCGCAGGGGGCTCCGCGCTGAAGTAGGGGCGGCCGGGGGCGACGGCCACGCCCTCGCGGAGGGCCGCGAAGACCAGGGCGGACTCGTCGGTGCCGTCGGGCAGGCGGAGCCACAGGTGGTAGCCGCCGGAGGGGATGTGGGGCAGGGCGAGTTCGGGGAGAGTCAGCCGGAGCGCGGTCGTCATCGTGTCGCGGCGGTTTCTCAACTCGGCGGACACGGCCCGCAGATGACGGGGCCAGGCGGGCGAGCCGACCAGTTCGAGCGCGGCCTCCTGAAGGGGACGCGGCACGAAGAAGGTGTCCACGACCTGGATGGCACGCAGTCGCTCGAGGACCGGACCGCGCGCGGCCAGCGCACTGACCCGGAAGCTCGGCGAGGTCGCCTTGGTCAGGGAGGAGACGTGCACGACGACCCCGTCAGGATCCTCCGCGGCCAGCGGACGCGGCAGGGGCCCCGCGTCCTCGTGCACCAGACGTCGTACGAAGTCGTCCTCGATGACGAACGCGCCCGCCTCGCGCGCGATCCGCACCACCTCGGCGCGCCGCTCGGGGGCGAGCACGGCGCCGGTCGGGTTCTGGAACAGCGGCTGGCAGACGAACACCCGGGCGCCGGTCGCCCTGAAGGCGTCGGCGAGCAGGTCCGGTTTCACCCCGTCCGCGTCGACCGGTACGGGTACTGGCCGCAGGCCCGCCGCGCGGGCGATCGCCAGCATGCCCGGGTACGTGGGCGACTCGACCAGGACCGGTGCCCCCGGCGGGGCGAGGGCCTTGAGCGCGGTGGTCAGCGCGGACTGGCCGCCCGCTGTGACGAGCACCTCCGCGGCGGTGATCGCACCGCCGATCCCCCGCGCGAACCACTCGCGCAGCTCCGTCAGCCCCTCCATCGGCGGCCGCGACCAGGCGCCGGGACGCCGGCCCGCCCGCGACAGGGCCGCCCCCATGGCCCGCTCGGGCTGGAGCGAGGGGTGCAGATAGCCGCCGTTGAACTCGACGACCCCGGGCGGCGGAGCGGCGAGCGAGGCGAGGACCCCGGAGGCGTCCACCGTGCGCGGGACGAGTTCCGTCGCGGCGTCCGCGCTCAGCGTGACCTCCTGCCAGGAGGTGTCCCCGGCGGGCGCGGCGGACGTACGCGGGTGCGCGCGGAACGCGCCGGCGCCCGGCCGGGTCACCACCAGCCCCTCGGCGGCGAGCTGAGCCAGTGCCCGCGACACCGTCACCGGGCTCGCCCGGAACCGCTCGACGAGTGCCCGGCTCGACGGCAGCTTTCCACCGGGTGAGTAGCGGTTCAGTTCCTGTCGCAGCTGATTCGCCAGATCTCCGACACTGCTACGCTCTTGCATGAGAGCACAGAGTAGCGCTATTGACCGGATCGGGATAGCGGTCAACACGCCCAGGACGCCCGAGCAGGCGCCCCCGGCGGACCGCCGTTCCGGCACCCTCCAGGCCGCGCTCGGCGTCACCGCCTTCTCCCTCACCTTCCCCGCCACCGCCTGGGGCCTGGAGGGCTTCGGCCCCTGGTCGCTGGTGGCCGTGCGCAGCGTCCTCGCCGCCGTCATCGCCGGGAGCTGTCTGCTGGCGCTGCGCGTACCCGTACCGGCCCGCCGGCACTGGGCGGGACTCGCCGTGGTGGCCGCCGGTGTCGTGCTCGGCTTCCCCTTGCTGACGACGCTCGCGCTGCAGACGTCCACCACCGCCCACGCGGCCGTGGTCGTCGGGCTGCTGCCGCTGACGACCGCGCTGCTGTCGGCGCTGCGGACCGGCGCGCGGCCCTCGCGGACCTTCTGGGGCGCCGCCCTCGCGGGCGCGGCCGCGGTGATCGCGTTCACCGTGCTGCAGAGCGGTGGGGCGCTGAGCAGCGCGGACGCCTATCTCTTCGGGGCGCTGCTGATCTGCGCCGCCGGCTACACCGAGGGCGGCCGGCTCGCCCGGACGATGCCGGGGTGGCAGGTCATCGGCTGGGCGCTGGTCCTGTGTCTGCCGCTGTCGGTGCCCGGCGCGCTGGTGGCGCTGTCGTACGAGCCGGTCCACCTGTCGGCGCACAGCGTGGCGGGACTGCTGTGGGTGGCCGCCGGATCGCAGTTCCTGGGGCTGGTCGTCTGGTACCGCGGGATGGCCGCGATCGGGATTCCCAAGGCCAGCCAGTTGCAGCTGGCGCAGCCGCTGCTCACACTGGTGTGGTCGGTACTGCTCCTCGGCGAGCAGCTCACGCCGGCCGCGCCGCTGACGGCCGCGGCCGTGCTGATCTGCATCGCGCTCACCCAGCGAGCGCGGGGCTGAGCCCCAGGACCGTTACTCCCGCTGATGACGAGGAGACCCTTCAGATGCATGCAGACGTGGGCGACAAGCTCGTGCAGCACGGCAGGGTTGTCGGACAGCACGACAAGGTCGCGGAGATCACCGAAGTAATAGGAACGGAGGGCACGCCCCCGTACCGCGTGCGCTTCACGGACGGGCACGAGGCGGTCTGCTCGCCGGGCCCCGACTCGGAAATCCGTCACAAGGACCCGCTGTAGACATTCGGGCACAAGGACCCGCTGTAGACATTCGGGCACGAGGACCCGCTGTAGACATTCGGGCAGGGATTCAGGGCGCGGGTCGCGTCGGCCGCTGGTAGTGGTCGGCCACGACCCGCGCCATCGCTCCGACGCGGTCGCCGTCGACTTCCTTGGCGGAGAAGAAGACGTGTCCGCGCACTTGAGTGTGTTCGCGCGCGAAGGTGAGGTGCCGGGAGAGTTCGGCCGGGTCCTGCCAGGCCGCGGGCTGCGCGGGGTCACCGGCCTTGTAGAGCGCTTCCCCGATGTACAGCTTCACGCCCGTGCCCTGCGTGACCGCAGCCCACCAGGGCACGAGCCGCGCGTAGTCGGCGGCGGCGAAGCCGAGGTTCCAGTAGACCTGCGGGACGATGTAGTCGATCCACCGCTCGCGAACCCATTTCCTGGTGTCGGCGTACAGATCGTCGTACGTCTGCACGGCGGCCCTGGTGTCCGAGCCCCGCGGGTCGGTCGCGCTGTTGCGCCACACTCCGAACGGGCTGATCCCGAAGCGGGTACCGGGCCGGATCAACGGGATGCGGGTGGCCGTCTCGCGCACCAGTCTGTCGATGTTGTCGCGCCGCCAGGCGGCCCGGTCCGCGAAGCCCGCGCCGTGCGTCCGGTACGCGGCGTCGTCGTCGAAGACCTGTCCCTCGACCGGGTACGGGTAGAAGTAGTCGTCCCAGTGCACGGCGTCGATCGCGTACGACCGCACCGCGTCGAGCATCGCGTCCTGGACGAAGGCGCGGACCTCGGGCAGCCCGGGGTTGTAGTAGAGCCTGCCGCCATGGCGGACGACCCAGTCGGGGTGCTTGCGGGCCGGGTGGGTCGCCACGAGTCTGCCGGGGTCGGTGTGGTTCGCGACGCGGTACGGGTTGAACCAGGCGTGCAGTTCGAGGCCGCGCGCATGGGCCTCCCGCACCGCCGTGCCGAGCGGGTCCCAGCCGGGGTCCTTGCCCTGGACGCCGGTGAGGTACTGCGACCACGGCTCGTACGACGAGGGCCAGAACGCGTCGGCCGTGGGGCGGACCTGGAAGAACACGGCGTTCAGGCGACGGTCGACCGCCCGGTCGAGGTGGGCGAGGAGTTCGGCGCGCTGCCGGGCGACGGACAGGCCGGCCCGCGAGGGCCAGTCGCGGTTGATGACGGTCGACAGCCACATGCCCCGCAGCTCGGAGGCCGTCCGTGGCCGATCGGGCCCCCGGGTTCCGCCGGAACGGGGTACGGCAGCCGAGTCCCCCGCCGAGCCGAGACCCGGCTCCCCCGTCGTGACAAGACCCGCCAGCGTCGCCACCGCCGTCAGGGTGAACGTCCGCCGTGACCCCCGCCCCGTCCCTGCCGCCCCCGCTGTCAGCCGCGCCACCGCGCCCCGCTCCTCCACGCTCCGGATCCGTCCGGTCACGGATCGTCTCCTCGGCCAGCATGCCCCACCCGGGCGATCGATCATCGATACTTCGGAGTAACGTGCACGGGACGTGCACGATCGGAGCAGGCACCGAACAACGGGGGCCCTGCGACAGCCGTAGATCAGCGAAGGGGACGATGTGACCGACATCGAACGCGTCGGAGTGGTGGGCTGCGGCCAGATGGGAGCGGGCATCGCCGAGGTCTGCGCCCGCGCCGGGCTCGACGTCAAGGTCGCCGAGACCACCGGTGAGGCGCTGGAGATCGGCCGTACCCGGCTGTTCAACTCCCTCGCCAAGGCCGCCGAGCGCGGAAAGATCTCCGCGGACGAGCTCACCGCCACCCAGGAGCGGCTCAGCTTCACCACCGACCTCGGCGAGTTCGCCGACCGCGACCTGGTGATCGAGGCGGTCGTCGAGAACGAGCAGGTGAAGACCGAGATCTTCCAGGTGCTCGACCAGGTGGTGACCCGGCAGGACGCGATCCTCGCCTCCAACACCTCCTCGATCCCGCTGGTCCGGCTCGCCGTCGCCACCTCGCGCCCCGACCAGGTCGTCGGCATCCACTTCTTCAACCCGGCGCCGGTGCAGCAGCTCGTCGAGCTGATCCCGGCGCTGACCACCTCCGAGGGCACCCTCAGCCGGGCGCAGCTGTTCGCCGAGAAGGCTCTCGGCAAGCACGCGATCCGTGCCCAGGACCGCTCCGGGTTCGTCGTCAACGCGCTGCTGATCCCGTATCTGCTCTCCGCGATCCGGATGTTCGAGTCGGGCATCGCCAGCCGCGAGGACATCGACAACGGCATGGAGCTGGGCTGCGCCCACCCGATGGGCCCGCTCAAGCTCTCCGACCTGATCGGCCTGGACACGGTGGCCTCGGTCGCCTATTCGATGTACGAGGAGTACAAGGAGCCGCTGTACGCCGCTCCCCCGCTGCTCCAGCGCATGG
This sequence comes from Streptomyces sp. NPDC111656, assembly GCF_055656965.1. Lineage (NCBI taxonomy): Bacteria > Bacillati > Actinomycetota > Actinomycetes > Kitasatosporales > Streptomycetaceae > Streptomyces > Streptomyces sp. NPDC111656. Next base: position 298,166 of record NZ_JBVKCA010000006.1, on the reverse strand, counting down.
TGGACGCGGGCCGGCTCGGCCGGAAGTCCGGCTCGGGCTTCTACACCTACGCCTGATCGCGTACGGTCGCCCCCTTTCGCACCCTCACCTGATTACGTACGGTGAAACTCAGGCAGACGCAGGCCCGGCACCCCTTTCGGTGCCGGGCCCGCGCCATTCACACGCCGTGTGCGCGCCGGGCTCGCATATGCCCCTCGCACACGCTCCCCACGTGTCCACCAGGCGAGTTGACTTTCCGTGCGCATCCAAGGGATGTGACGACTACGGAAAGGAGCGGACCCGTGACCGCCGACCCGGAGCATCCCGTGGTCCATGGAGAACTCGCAGAGTTACGCCGTCGCCTCGACGTGGCATACGCACGCGTCGAGGGAGGGCATGCCCTGCTCAGTCACCGCGCCGAACAGACCGCCAAGGAGCTCGACGACCTGAGCGCACGGGTCGTCGCCCTGGAACACACCCGCTGGCCACTGCCCGCGATCGCGGCCCTCACGGCCGTGGGCGCACTCGCCGTGGCGGTCTGGCAGGCTCTCGGGCGTTAACACTCAGGGCGCCGTGGGGGGATGGATCGGGGCAACGCGTCCTGCCCGAGCCTGAGGTGATGCAGGAGGAGTAGCGCGGCAGCCATATTGGCGGCCGGGACCTCGCCGCGGGCGACCATGTCGGGGACGAGCTTGAGGGGAACCCATTCCCGACGGTCGGACTCGAAGTCGTCCACGGGGTGTCCGATGTACGCGCCTTCGTCGGCCCAGAAGATGTGGTGCCGGGCGTCGGTGAGCCCGTTGGAGGGCTCGACGCTCATCAGATGGCGCAGGGGTCCCGGTCGCCAGCCGGTCTCCTCCTCGAGTTCGCGGGCCGCCGCGACGGCGATGTCCTCGCCGTCCTCGACGACGCCCGCCGCGAGTTCCCAGCCCCAGCTGTCGGTGATGAAGCGGTGCCGCCACAGGAGCAGCACCTCATTGGCCTCGTTCACCACCGTGGCCACGGCAACGGGCCGCAGCCGTATCAAGAAGTGATCGAGGTGCCGACCGTCCGGCAGCTCGACATCTGCGAGATTGACGCTGAACCAGCGGTTTGCGTACACAGTTTGTTCGTTCTGTTTCGTCCACTGCACGGTTCTGCCACCTTCCGCCGAGTAGATGGCAATATCGCAGCAGGAGCGTCCTGACAGCAGGCGCACAGCAGCGCACAGTGCTCGGTGCGGCGGCGGGACTTGGTGGTCTACAGCGGTACGCGCAGTGCTCCGTCGATGAGTTCGGCGGCCTCGGCCGTGCCCGCACAGCCGCTGCGCACCAGGTGGTCGCGTACCGCGCGCAGTCTGTCGCGCAGCCGCTGGGACTCCATTCCCCGGGCCTGCTCGGCCATTTGGACGGCGGTGGCCACCGCCTTGTCGGCGTTCCCCTGCCGCAGCTCGATCTGACTGAGCATCGCGAGACGGTGCACGCGCCCCCGGTCGTGCGCCGGAGTGTCCACGGCCGCCTCGGCGTGCGCCGCGGCGGCCACCAGGTCACCGAGGCTCAGCAGTGCCTCCGCCACCTGTACGTTGACCAGACCGGGCTGGACATAGCCGGTCTCGTCCGGTTCGTAACCGCGCCGGATGCGCTCGGCGGCCTGTTCGGCACGCCGGATGCAGGACAGCGCGCTGCTGCCGTCGCCGAGGTGTGCGTACGCCTTCGCCTGCATGGCGTAGAGGTCCGAGGCGAGCGCCGGGGTGATGTGCCGCCCGGCGGCGCGCAGCGCGGCCTCCGCGAAGGCGACGGCCTGCCGGTGCTCGCGCATGAACAGCGCCTGGTTGACCAGCAGAGCTATGACGTACGCCCCAAGACCCCGGTCCCCGCTGGCCTTCGCGAGCCGCAGGGCCTGGTGGAAGTAGCGCTGGGCGAGCCCGTGCGCGTCGGAGTCGTAGGCGCAGATCCCCGCGATGGCGACGAGGCCGCCCGTCGCACGGTGGAGTTGGCGGCCGGTGGCGTCGGGGTAGCTGCCGCGCAGCAGGGGCGCGGTCTCCGCGTTGAGGAAACCGACGATCCGGCTGCGGGTCGCCACCCCGCCCGCCTTGCGGTACATCTGCTCGTAGTGGGCGCGGGCCGCGCGCAGCATCTCGATGTCGGCCATGCTCACGTGGTGGCGGCCGCCGCGTGAGACGTCCACGTCCTCAGGCGGGTTCTCCCACTCCCACACGGGCATCACGGCGGGCGTTCCGGTGACCGCCGGGGCGCCGAGGAGGTGCGGGCGCTGCTGTTCGTCGGAGCGCCACAGGGCGGTGGCCCGCTCCACGAAACCGGAGAGCGAGGTGCCGTGCGGGGCGGACGGCTCGCCGGGCACGCCGAGGCCGATGTCGTCCAGGGTGACGGGCCGGTGCAGGCGCCCCGCGAGCACCTCGCAGATCAGGTCGGGCACCTGGCCGCGCGGGCGTTGCCCCTTCAACCACCGTGCCACGGCCGTGTGTTCGTATCTGAGCGCGAGGCCGCGTGCCCTCCCCGCCTGGTTGACATGCGCGGCGAGTCCGGCGTGCGAGATGCCGGCCTCGTCGAGTATCGCGTCGAGCAGAGTGTTGGGCTGCATTCGGGCCCCCGGGTGGCTCGGTGGCGACAGTGCGGTCAGAGTAATCCGTCCCCTGTGCTTGTGGGTCCCCGTTCACACGGGGTGTGAACCGAATGCCCGTATCCGTACCGTGTGCACGCTGTCGCGCAGAGTTCCTTACCGGTTGACTGAAATGCCTCGCAAGAGGCCGGCCGAGCCGCCGGCTCCCCCTCGTACAATGCGGCGGCTCGGCTCCCCGGCTGCGTCAGGTCACGGCGAGAGCCGGCGTTCACCCGATCTGGCGGGCAACGGTGCAGCCCTGGTGTGTCGGGACTCGGCTGCGGTCGTTGCGGAGGATCAGTACGGCCACGTCGTCCGCCGGTCTGCCACCGGTGTGGCGCAGCAGGCGGGTGAAGACCGCCCTCAGCACGGTCTGCGGGGAGACGGTCTGGGTACGGACGGCCTCGGCGAGCGTGGCGGGCAGTGGGAAGAAGCGGCCGTGGGGGTCGCGGGCGTCCTCCACTCCGTCGGTGTGCAGGAACAGGGCCTCGCCGGGGAGGAGTCGGCCGCACCGGCCGACCGCCAGTTCGGCGGGGAGCGGGAACGGGCCTAGCGGGGGCAGCGGTTCGGCTCCCGTGAGTGGTTCCACGCGACCGGTGCCGAGTCGGTACGGCGACGGGTGACCGCAGTTCAGGGCGTACACCTCGCCGTCACGGCGGATCTCCAGGAGCAGTACGGTGACGAACTCCTCGGCGACCGGGCTGTCGGATTCCGGGCCCGCCGAGGGGTGTTCGGCGCGCGCCCGCTCGCGCAGATGCCGGGCCAGGGCGCGTTCCAGCCGCCGGAGCACACAGGCGAGTTCGGGTTCGTCGTGCACGGCCTCGCGGAAGCTGCCGAGGACGGCGGCGACGGTTCCGATGGCGCCGAGGCCGTGTCCGCGCACGTCGCCCATGACGACCCGTACACCGTGCTCGGTGGCGATCACCTCGTACAGGTCGCCGCCGATGTTCGCGCCGTGGTCGGCGGAGAGCTGGGCGGCGGCGATGCTGAGGCCGTCGATGCGCGGAGGCAGCGGTCGCAGCAGCACGCTCTGGGCGGCGCCCGCGACCTTGCGGATCTGCCTCAGCTCCCGCAGCAGCGCCCGTCTGACGTGGAGGATCAGCCCGGTGCCGACGGCGAAGAAGACGGCGCTGGTGACGACCCGAGCCTCGAGGCCGTCCCGCTGGGCGAGCGGGCAGGTCATTTTGTACGTGATGGCCATCGCGCCCCAGGCGGCGGGCAGCCCCAGGCTCAGTACCCGCCGCAGGGTCCGCCGCTCGGCCCGGCGCACCGTCCGGTCGAGGCCGTCCGGCGGACCGCCCATGTGGGCCGTCCGGGCCGGTCGCACGCGCGGTCTGCCCCGGCTCACCGCCCGGACGAGCCCGGCCCGCAGACCGCTCCCCCGGGGTCGCGCCCGGAGGCCCACTCGGGCCGACCCCCGCGAATTCGTCCGGGACGTCGCCCTGCGGGGAGCCCCAGCCTTGATACGGATCATGCCGATTGGCCCCCCAATAGGCCCTGACAGCGCAGACGACCTCCAAGAGGCCGGTCCGATTCTGTCGACCACATGCCCCGATCGGGCCAGATCGCCCGGCTTTGTCACCCGAATGAGTGAGCAGGCTTCGGGCGACCGCATTTATGCAGGTGGGCCGGGCAAAGCGCGCCCCAAAGGGGCGCGGGGAACTGCGCGCCCAGCCACGACACACTCGCAGCCGACAAACAACCCGCAGTTCCCCGGTACAACCAGCGGAGCTAGCTCCGCAGCACCGCCCCCGTGCGCTCAGCGGCGAGCGCCACGGCCACGTCACGCGCCGCGGAGGCCTCGTCGACGGTCAGCGTGCGGTCGTCGGCGCGGAACCGCAGCGCGTAGGCCAGGGACTTCTTGCCCTCGCCGAGCTGCTCACTGTTCTCGTAGACGTCGAACAGCCGGATGGACTCCAGGAGTTCACCCGCGCCCTCGCGCAGCGCCGCCTCGACGTCCACGTGCGGGACGGTCTTGTCGACGACCAGAGCAACGTCCTGGGTGGCGACCGGGAAGGTCGAGATCTTCGGGCCCTTGGGGAGGCCCGCGCTCGCCTGCTCCAGCGCGTCCAGGTCGAGCTCCATCGCACAGGTGCGCGCGGCCAGACCCAGGGTCTTCAGGACGCCGGGGTGCAGCTCACCGGCGTACCCGATGACCTTCTCCTGACCGTCGACGGCGACGGCCAGTTCGGCGCAGCGGCCCGGGTGCCACGGCCCGTACTGGCCGGAGCGGACGAGGAGTTCGGTCCCCGCCTCGCGGGCCAGCGAGCGCGCGGCCTCGATCGCGTCGGCCCAGTCGGCCGGGCGGCCCTTGCCCCACCAGCCGGCCTGCTCGCGGGCGCCCGCGAGGACGACGGCGGCGTGCCGGGGCTGGACGGGGAGCGCGGCCGTGAGGGACGCGATCTCCTCGTCGGTGGGACGGCGGTCGACGGGCAGGCGGCCCGCGAAGCGCAGTTCGTCCTGCGGCTGGAAGACGAGCCCGGTCTCGAAGAGCGCCAGGTCGTGGCTGCCGCGGCCGTCGTTGCGGCGCAGGGCGTGGAGCAGGCCCGGCAGCAGCGTCGTACGGAGCGCGGGCTCCTCGTCGGAGAGCGGGTTGACCAGCTTGACGACCTTGCGCTTCGGGTCGTCGGCGGCCAGGCCGAGCTGGTCGAAGACGTGCTCGCCGATGAACGGGTAGTTCAGCGCCTCGACGTATCCGGCGCCGGCCAGCGCGCGGCCGATCCGGCGGTGCAGCCGCTGCCGACCGGTCAGGCCCAGGCCCGCGGGGGGCTTCGGCAGGGTCGAGGGCAGGTTCTCGTAGCCCTCGAGCCGGATGACCTCTTCGGCCAGGTCGTTCGGGTCCGTCAGGTCGGGCCGCCAGGACGGCACGGTGACGATCAGCTCGTCCTGCCCGTAGACGTCGCAGCCGACCTGCTGGAGGCGGCGGACGACGGTCTCGCGGCCGTAGTCGACACCGGCCACCTTGTCCGGGTGGTTCGCCGGGATGGTGATGCTGTGCGGCGCGGAGGGCGCGATGGCCTCGGTGACCCCGCCGTCGGCGGTGCCGCCGGCGAGGAGGACGAGGAGGTCGACCGTGCGCTGCGCGGCGGCGGAGGCGGCCTGCGGGTCGACGCCGCGCTCGAAGCGCTTGGACGCCTCGGAGGCCAGCTTGTGACGGCGGGCGGTGCGGGCGATCGAGAGCGCGTCGAAGTGCGCGGCCTCGATGACGACCTCGGTGGTGGTGCCCTCGGTGTCGTCGATCTCCGTGTTAGCGCCGCCCATGACGCCCGCGAGGCCGATGGGGCCGCGGTCGTCGGTGATGACCAGGTCCTCGGCGTCCAGCGTGCGCGTGACGCCGTCGAGGGTGGTGAGCTTCTCGCCCTGCTCGGCCCGGCGCACACCGATCGCGCCCTGGACGCGGGTGCGGTCGTACGCGTGCAGGGGCTGGCCGAGCTCGAGCATCACGTAGTTGGTGATGTCGACGGCGAGCGAGATCGGGCGCATGCCCGCCTTCTGGAGGCGGCGGCGCAGCCAGATCGGCGAGAGGGTCTCGGGGTCGAGGCCCGTCACCGTCCGCGCGGTGAAGCGGTCGCAGCCCATCGGGTCGGAGACCCGCACCGGGTAGCCGAACGCGTTCGGGGCCGGTACGTCGAGCAGCGCGGGGTCCATCAGCGGCAGGCCGTAGGCGATGGCGGCCTCACGGGCCACGCCACGCATCGACAGGGCGTAGCCGCGGTCGGGCGTGACGGCGATGTCGAGGACCTCGTCGACGAGCTGGAGCAGCTCGATCGCGTCGGTGCCCACCTCGATCTCCGGCGGCAGGACGATGATGCCGCCGCTGCCGTCGTCGCCCATGCCCAGCTCGTCACCGGAGCAGATCATGCCGTGCGAGGTCTTGCCGTACGTCTGGCGCGCGGCGATCGCGAAGTTGCCGGGCAGCACGGCGCCGGGCAGGACCACGACGACCTTGTCACCGACGGCGAAGTTGCGGGCGCCGCAGACGATCTCCTGGAGCTCACCCGTGCCGTTGGCGGTTCCGACGTCGACGAGGCAGAAGCGGATGGGCTTCTTGAAGCCCTCCAGCTCCTCGATGGACTGCACCTGGCCGACGACCAGGGGGCCCTTGAGGTCGGCGCCGAGCTGCTCGACGGTCTCGACCTCGAGGCCTGCCGAAATGAGCTTGGCCTGGACGTCGCGGCCGGTCTCCGTCGCCGGCAGGTCGACGTACTCCCGCAGCCAAGAAAGCGGGACCCGCATCAGATCTCCATCCCGAACGGCCGGGTGAACCGGACGTCACCCTCGACCATGTCTCGCATGTCTTCGACGTTGTGGCGGAACATCAGCATCCGCTCGATGCCGAACCCGAAGGCGAATCCGCTGTACTTCTCCGGGTCGACGCCACAGGCGACCAGCACCCGCGGGTTGACCATGCCGCAGCCGCCCAGCTCGATCCAGCCCTCGGAGGAGCAGGTCCGGCAGGGGCGGTCGGGGTTGCCGACGGACTCGCCCTTGCAGACGTAGCAGAGCATGTCCATCTCGGCGGACGGCTCGGTGAAGGGGAAGTAGTTCGGGCGCAGCCGGGTCTTCATGTCGGCGCCGAAGAGCGACTGGACCATGTGGTCGAGGGTGCCCTTGAGGTCGGCCATGGTCAGGCCCTCGTCGACGGCGAGGAGCTCGATCTGGTGGAAGACCGGGGTGTGCGTGGCGTCCAGCTCGTCCGTGCGGAACACCCGGCCGGGGCAGACGACGTAGACCGGCGGCTCGCGGTCCAGCATGGCGCGGGCCTGCACGGGCGAGGTGTGGGTGCGCAGCACGACACCGGACTCGCCGTGGTCGCCCGTCGGGCCCTCGACGAAGAAGGTGTCCTGCATCTGCCGGGCCGGGTGGTCGGGCGTGAAGTTCAGGGCGTCGAAGTTGAACCACTCCGCCTCGACCTCGGGGCCCTCGGCGATCTCGTATCCCATGGACACGAAGACGTCGGCGACGCGCTCCATCATGGTGGTCAGCGGGTGGCGGGCGCCCGCCGGTACGCGGTCGTACGGCAGCGTGACGTCCACCGCCTCCTCGACCAGCACCCGGGCGTCACGCTCGGCCTCCAGCTCGGCCTGGCGGGCGCCGAGGGCCTTGTTCACCGCGCCTCGCGCCTGGCCGACCAGCTTGCCCGCGGCGGCCTTGGCATGCGGGGGCAGGGCGCCGATCTCGCGGTTGGCGAGGGCCAGCGGCGAGGTGCCGCCGGTGTGGGCGACCTTGGCCTCCTGGAGCGCGTCGAGGTCACCGGCGGCGGCGAAGGCGGCGAGCGCCTCGTCCCGCATGCGCTCGATCTCTTCCGGTTTCAAGGCCTCGACCTCTACAGGGTCGTACGACTTATTCGGTGCCGACATCTCTTCCCGTGCTTCCGGTTGGCTGGCGGATGGTCCCCGTCCCGACTCGGGGGACGCATGGTCCCTGAAACGGGGACGCAAAGGTGCCAAAGGCCGAGTCTAACGGGGTGGGAGCCGACCTCGGACGCGCAGTCCGAGGGGTGGCTCCGGTACGACCGCGCCCGTGGGGCCTCTTCGGCGTTACAACAGGTACGCCGGGGTGCCCACGGGCAACGTAAATCGGAACTCGGCGCCGCCGCCGGGGGCGCGGCCGACCGTGATGGTGCCGCCGTGGGCCTCGACGATGCCCTTGACGATGTACAGCCCGAGGCCCGTGCCGCCGCGCTTGCTGCCCCGCCAGAAGCGGGTGAAGACGCGGTTCATGGACTCCTCCGGGATGCCGGTGCCCTCGTCGCTCACGGTGACCGACGTGGCCGCGTTCTCGCCGTCCTCACGCTCGCGCGGGGACGCCGAGGGCGTGACGTCAATAGTGACGGTTCCCTCGCCGTGCCGCACCGCGTTTTCGAGCAGGTTGCTCAGCACCTGGTCGATCTTGTCCGGGTCGGCCCACAGGGGCGGCAGGGGCTGTTCGATGCGCAGCAGGAAGCGGTCGGCGGGCTGGCCCGAGGTGACGTACGCCTGGATGTGGCGGCCGACGGCGGCGCCGATGTCGACGGGCTGGCGGCGCACCTCCAGTCGGCCGGAGTCGATGCGGGAGATGTCGAGCAGCTCGGCGATGAGCCGGGTGACCCGGTTGGCGTCGGCGTCGACGGTCTCCAGCATGAGTTTCTTCTGGTCGTCGGTGAAGCGTTCCCACTTGGCGAGCAGGGTCGCGGTGAAGCCCTTGACCGAGGTGAGCGGGGAGCGCAGCTCGTGGGCGACCGTGGCGATCAGCTCGGCGTGACTGCGCTCGGTGCGGCGGCGGGCCTCGGTGTCGCGCAGCGAGACGACGACGCGGCGGACGGGCCCGGTGGGCGCGGTGCGTACGTAGCGCGCGGTGACGAGCACCTCGCGTCCCCCAGGGAGCAGCAGATTCCGCTCGGGCTGTCCGACGCGGATCGCGAGGCCGCCGTACGGGTCGGTCAGCTGCCACCAGCGACGGCCTTCGAGGTCCTCCAGGGGGAGGGCCGACTCCAGGTGGCGTCCGAGGGCGGCGGCGGCGGGGACGGCGGTGATGCGGGCGGCGGCGGCGTTGAACCGGATGACCCGGCCGTTCTCGTCGGCGATGACGAGTCCGTCGGGCAGGTCGTCGGGGTCGATACCGAGTTCGTCCCCCGGTTCCGACCCGAGACCGGCACCGTGATCCACGTCATGATCGGCATCGAGTCGATCGTCGTGCTGACCGGCGCGCGGGGGCGCGGGTGTGTCACGCACGTCCCGTGCGCGCGGTGCGCTCTTCGCACCGCTCGTGCCGACACCCATCCCCGTACCCCACCTCTCGTCTGGCGCAGTGGGCCCCCGAGCCCGTCACCCTACTAGCTGTCGGTGACGGAGCGGCACCCTCCGGAGGCGCGCTGTGCACGGGCGGACGCGTAGAGACATACGGCGGCGGCCGTCGCGAGGTTCAGACTCTCGGCCTTTCCGTGGATCGGTACGCGCACGACGGCATCCGCCAGCGCGCGCGTCTCCTCCGGGAGCCCCCAGGCCTCGTTGCCGAACACCCAGGCGGTGGGGCCGCCCATGGTCCCCTTGTCAAGCTCGTCGTCGAGGTCGTCCTCGCCCGCTCCGTCGGCGGCGAGGATCCGTACGCCGGCGTCCTTGAGGCCCTGCACGGCTGCCTCCACGGGCACACCGACGGCCACCGGCAGGTGAAAGAGGGAACCGACCGAGGCCCGTACGGCCTTGGGGTTGTACAGGTCGACGGACGCGTCGGTGAGTACGACGGCCTCGGCGCCGGCGGCGTCGGCGCACCGCAGCACCGTGCCGGCGTTCCCGGGGTCGCGGACGTGCGCGAGTACGGCGACGAGCCTGGGGCGGGCCGCGAGGATCTCCTCGAACGGGGTGTCGAGGAACCGGCAGATCCCGACGAGCCCCTGCGGAGTGACGGTGGTCGAGATGTCGGCGATCACCTCCTCTTCGGCGAGGTGCACCCGGGCTCCGGCGGCCCGGGCGTCCCCGACGATGTCGGCGTAGCGCTCCGTGGCCTCGACGGTCGCGAACAGTTCGACGAGCGTGGCCGCCCCGTCGACGCGGTGCGCCGCCGCCTCGCGCACGGCCTGCGGTCCCTCGGCGAGGAACAACCGCTCCTTGCCGCGGAAGTTCCGCCGGGCGAGCCGCCGCGCGGCGGCTACGCGCGGCGAGCGCGGGGAGATCAGCTCGGGGTCGGCGGGCATGCGGTCACCTCAGGGGGTTGCGGAGGGTCGGTCGGCTTGGGGTGTGGCGGTGCGGGGCCGGGGCCCCTCGAAGTAGACGACGAGAACGGGGTCTGTGTGTCCATGCCTACTGCGGCCGGGACCGGTTCGGCATCCGGTGACCGCGGTCCTGGCGAGGCCGGACGGTCGGTCCGGCAGAGCTGCGACGAGCCGGTGGTGCCGGACTCTCGGTCCGGCAGAGCCCCGACGAGCCGGTGCCGGGCTCTCGGTCCGGCAGAGCCCCGACGGAGGACGCCGACCGGGCACACCGCGTCCGCCGGGACGGAACCCCGCCGCCGGGCCCGGGGCCGACGGGTCGGGTGTCCCGCCGAACGCCAGGCCCCGGCCCGAGACGGAACCCCGCCACGAGACCCGGGCCGACCGGCTGGACGTCCCCGCCGGAGGCCAGGCGCCGACCGCGACGAAGTCCCGCCACCAGACCCGCAACCAACCGGCTCGGCGTCCCCGCCGGAGGCCGGGCACCGACCGCGACGAAGTCCCGCCACCAGACCCGCGACCAACCGGCTGGACATCCCCGCCGAAGGCCGAGACCGCGTCCGCCGGGACGGAACCCCGCCGTCAAGCCCCGTTGCCGACGGGTCAGGTGTCCCGCCAGAGGCGGGTGCCGCCTAGACGGAACCCCGCCGCCAGACCCGGGACCGACCGGCTGGACATCCCCGCCGAAGGCCAGGCGCTCGCCGAGACGGAGTCCCGCCACCAGATCCGGGACCAACCGGCTGGACATCCCCGCCGAAGGCTAGGCGCTCGCCGAGACGGAGTCCCGCCACCAGATCCGGGACCAACCGGCTGGACATCCCCGCCGGAGACGGCGTCCGAGACGGAAGCCCGTCACCAGACCCGAGCCGACCGGCTGGGCGCCCCCGCCGGAGGCCAGGCGCCGAGCGGGACGGACCCCTGCCACCAGACCCGGGCCGACCGGCTGGGTGCCCCGGCCGGAGGCCGCGTCCGCCAGGACACAATCCCGCCGCCGGGCCCGGAACCAACCCGGCTGGGCCACCCCGGCCGGAAGGCTTCGGTGTTGCCTGCGGGCCTTGCCTCCCCGGTGGGGGAACCGGGCACGGCAGTCATGCGTGGCGTTCGGTGTCGATCCGGGCGGGGATTCGACCGCAGCCGACGTGCCATACGGCGCCGCAGGCGCTTCTCCCGCCGCCGCGGCGCTCAGCCGCGACGGCGGAATCCGGCGGTGCCGAACCGACATCGCCCACGCGCAGCGTGTCTCTGCAGGCCGGCGGAGCCCAAACGCACCGGGACCCGCAAGCCGTGAGGCAAGCGGGTCCACAGCGACGTACGGCTCAGGCGAGCGCGAGCGTCACGCGGCCTTCGGCGCGTTGACGTCCGACGGCAGCGCCTTCTGCGCGACCTCGACGAGCGCGGCGAACGCACCGGCGTCGTTCACGGCCAGCTCGGCCAGGATCTTGCGGTCGACCTCGATGTTCGCGGCCTTCAGACCCTGGATGAAGCGGTTGTACGTGATGCCGTTGGCGCGGGCAGCGGCGTTGATGCGCTGGATCCACAGCTGACGGAAGTCGCCCTTGCGCTTCTTGCGGTCGTTGTAGTTGTAGACCAGCGAGTGGGTGACCTGCTCCTTGGCCTTGCGGTACAGGCGCGAACGCTGACCGCGGTAGCCGGAGGCCGCCTCGAGGATCGCCCGGCGCTTCTTGTGGGCGTTGACTGCCCGCTTGACGCGTGCCACTTTTTAACTCCTTGTAGCGGGGCCGTGGCTGTCGTCACACGGCCCGAAATCGATTGGGTCCCGGTCGGAGATCAGGCGCGCGGTGCGCGCCCGACGTCACTTGCCGAGAAGCTTCTTGATCTTCTTGGCGTCGCCCGGGGCCATCTCGGCGTTGCCGGTGAGGCGGCGCGTCAGGCGCGACGACTTGTGCTCGAGCAGGTGGCGCTTGCCGGCGCGCTCACGGAGCACCTTGCCGGAGCCGGTGATCTTGAAGCGCTTGCTGGCACCGCTGTGCGACTTGTTCTTCGGCATAGCGCCGTTCTCTCCTCGTCAGTGGCGTTCCGATGCCCGGTCGTTAAACCGGGCACGGTGGAACGTCATGTATGTATCGATTGACATCCCCGGACTCACGTCCCGTGGACTCCATGGACTGTCGTCCCGGACTCCCCGGAGCCTTCACCCTGGGATCAGGCCTCGGCGGAAGCCTCGGCCGGGGCCTCGGCGGTCTCGGCCTCGGAGATCTCGCCCTCGGCGATCTCACCCTCGGCGATCTCACCGTCAGCGGCGTTCTGCGAGCGACCGGGGTTGGCCTTCGCTTCTGCCTTACGAGCCGCCTGGGCCTCACGGGCCTCGGCCATCGCCTCGGTCTTCTTCTTGTGCGGACCGAGAACCATGATCATGTTTCGGCCGTCCTGCTTCGGGTTCGACTCGACGAACCCGAGGTCCTCGACGTCCGAAGCCAGACGCTGCAGCAGTCGGTAGCCGAGCTCCGGCCGGGACTGCTCGCGACCGCGGAACATGATCGTGATCTTGACCTTGTCGCCCTGCTTGAGGAACCGGACGACGTGACCCTTTTTGGTGTCATAGTCGTGCGGGTCGATCTTCGGCCGGAGCTTCATTTCCTTGATGACCGTGTGCGCCTGGTTCTTGCGCGCCTCACGGGCCTTCATGGCCGACTCGTACTTGAACTTCCCGTAGTCCATGAGCTTGCAGACCGGCGGACGCGCGCTCGCCGCCACCTCGACCAGGTCGAGGTCGTACTCCTGCGCAAGCTCCAGCGCCTTGGCAAGCGGAACAATCCCGACCTGCTCGCCGCTGGGACCGACAAGTCGCACCTCGGGAACGCGAATCCGGTCGTTGATGCGGGGCTCGGTGCTGATGGATCCTCCTCGGTAGCACCACACGGCGGTCTGGCGGACAGCCGTGTATGTCTCTGATGACATTGGACCAACCACCGCGGGGCATGAAAAATGCCCCGGACGGTACACAGGCGGGGCTCCAAGGAATACCGGAGCACCGCCGCGGTGAACCGCGGGGCGCACATTCGGGCGACTCCACCGTCCGTACGGAACGGTGGTGGCCGCCTGACCGGGTGACCCGCCATCCCTGAGGACGGTCGGGTGGGAGATCGGAGCCTCCACTTGTGGGCCGAGCACGCTGACATACGTCTGTGCGCATCCGGCCGGTCGTTACACAAGGTTAGCAGCTCCCCCGGGCCCGCGCTAACCGAGCGCCTCCGCGCTCCCGCGGACGGGTGCCTGCGTGCCGGGGCCTATCGTGTGGGACATGAGTGACACCCCTCCCCAGAACCCCGACTTCGACAGCATGACCCGCGACATCGCCGAGGTCCCCGCGGTCGAGGTCCTCGTGACGGTCGCCGTCAACCTGATGAGCGCCGCCGCCGTGAAGCTCGGTCTGACCGAGGAGGGCGACAAGTACAAGGACCTCGACGAGGCGCGCAAGCTGATCCACGCGCTGGCCGGACTGCTCGACGCGAGCGCGACCGAGATCAGCTCCTTCCACGCGTCCCCGCTGCGCGACGGCCTGAAGTCGCTGCAGCTGGCGTTCCGCGAGGCGTCGATCGTCCCGGACGAGCCGGGCCAGGGCCCGGGCGAGAAGTACACGGGCCCGATCTACGGCTAGGGCCTGATCCGCCGGAGAGGCTTTGGCTCCTCTCCCGCTCCCGCTTCTATTGACGTACGTACAAGGGCTCGCCCGGTGGCGTCGTCCCGGCCGGCAGCAGTGCCAGGTCGAGACCGCGCACCAGGCGGGCCCTCAGTGTTTCGTCGGCGGCGAGCCGCCCGGCGAGCGCGCGGGCGGCTTCGGCCGGGGCCGCGGTCGGGTCCAGTACCAGCGCGAGCGTGCCGTCGGCCTGGCCGGGGCCCAGGTGGGCGCGGAGTACGGCGGGCTCGGCGGCCACGGCGGCGCGTACCGCCTCGACCACGGCGGGATCGGCGAGCGGGTCCGCCGTCGTACGCCCTTCGGCGAGGGCGAGCAGCGCCGAGCCGGTCAGTTCGTACGGCACCGGACCGGCCAGATCGAGGACGACCGTGTCGGCCTTCTCGTGCGCGGCGGCCTGCAGGGCCTGGTGCAGGGGTACGGCGACGGGGCGGGCCGCCGGGTCCCAGCGGGCCAGCGCCTCGGTGGAGGTGAAGGCGGGCAGGGCCGTGCGGTGGCCCGCCTTCAGGGTGGGCACCGCCATGTCGCTGGTCTTCTCGTGACGCAGCCCGTTCTCGTCCTCCTCGACCTCGCCGAGGACGGCCACGACGGGCACGAGGAGCCGGGCGCCCTTGAGCGCCTCCAGGACCGGCCCCACGGCGGTGCGGTCCTCGGCCCAGGCCGCGAGTGCCGCACTCAGCCGGGGATCGGCCGAGCCGTCGTCGTCGGGAAAGCCGGAGTCGGGAATGTTCTTGTTCGCCACGGTCCCCGACCCTATCGGGGGGATGCTGCTGGGCTTGTGCGGGCCCTGAAACCTGACGGTGACGGCTTTCACGGGATTCTCAGCTTTCGCTGACACACCTCTAACATGCGTCTAACGCCGGGCACAGGCACCGCCCCGAGCATCGCGGGATGGCCCCTCACAGAGCTCGTCGGCGTCGCATCCGCCGCTCCGGACGCAGGACCCTCGTCTACACCGTGGTGGCTTCCGCCGTCCTCGTGGGCGGTACGGCGGCGGGTGCCGTGTACGTGAAGGCACAGGCGCACGACCGCGGGAGCCTCGTATCCTCCCCCTCGGCATCGCCGGGTACGTCGTCCTCGGCGCCGGCCGCGTCGTCGTCCCCCAGCCAGGAGGCATCGGTGGAACCTGTGACGGAGCCCGCGGTGGACCGGGACGCCCTGCTCGCCAAGACGATGAAGGCCGTGGCGCTGGACAACAGCGCAGCGGTCTCGGTCGCGGTGTTCGACCTCGACTCGGGCGACGGCGCCGCTTACGGCGAGGGGGCCTTCGACACGGCCAGCATCGTCAAGGTCGACATCCTCGCGACGCTGCTGCTCCAGGCGCAGGACGCGGACCGGCGTCTGACGGCGGCCGAGAAGACGTACGCCACCGCGATGATCACGAACAGTGACAACGCGTCCGCGTCCGCACTGTGGGACATCATCGGGCAGGCGGACGGTCTCGACGCCGCGAACGAGCGGTTCGGGCTGACCGGTACCTCCGGCGGGGACGGTGCGCTGTGGGGGCTGACCCAGACCACGGCGGCCGACCAGCTCACCCTGCTCCAGCAGGTGTTCGGGGACGACTCCGAACTCAGCGAGGCCTCGCGCACATATCTCCAGGGGCTGATGGGCGAGATCGCCGCCGATCAGCACTGGGGGGTGTCGGCGGCGGCCGACGGCACCCGGTGGGCCCTCAAGAACGGGTGGCTGGCGCGGAGTTCGACCGGGCTGTGGGACATCAACAGCATCGGCCGGGTCACTGTCGACGGGGACGAGTACCTGGTGGCGGCGCTGTCCAACGGCAACACGACCAAGGCCAAGGGGATCTCGGTGGTGGAGGCGGCCGCGAAGGCCGCCGTGGCCGCGTTCGGCTCCGCGTGAGTTCGGGGGGTCTGTAAAGGTGCGGGGTGTCCGTCCGGGGGCGGGTGCGGGTGTGTTGTGGCTGGGCGCGCCCACGCGGCGGAGCCGCACATGTCACAGCCCCGCGCCCCCCTAAAGGGGCACGTCGCCCGATGCGTCCTGCGCTGAGAACCTGCGGCCTCGCCACAGGATCACCGACGCGGCCAGCAGGACCACGCCCGCGCCGCCCGCCGCCGGGCCCACCCAGCCGGACGGCTGGTTGTCGTCCGGGGCGGCGTCGGGGCCCGTACCGAAGTACTTCTTGCCGTACGCCGCCGCGTGGGTGCTGTCCGGCTTGAGGCGGCCTGCGGCCTCGATGGCCGCCGCGGGGTCGATGAAGCCGAAGCCGCGGGAGTCGTCGCGGCCGCCGCTGGGGGCGTTGCGGGCGGTGTCCTCCAGGAGCTTCTTGATCTGCGCCGGGGACAGGCCCGGGTGGGCCGCTTCGATGAGCGCGACCGCGCCGGAGACGAACGCGGAGGCGGCGCTGGTGCCCCAGCCCTCGTAGTACTTGTCGTCCGGGTCGGCGATGACGACGTCGACGCCGGGGGCGCTGACGGTGGCGTACCAGCGGCGGGTGGAGAACGAGGCGCGGGTGCCGTTCTGGTCGACGGCCGTGGCCGCGATCACGCCCGGGTAGGCCGCCGGGTACGAGATGTGGTCGCCCTTCTCACCGCCGTTGCCTGCCGAGGCGACGACGACCGCGCCTTTCTTCAGGGCGTACTGGACGGCGGCGTCCTCGGCGGGCTCGGGATGGGCGGACTTGGAGTCGTCGCCGAGGGAGAGGTTGATGACGTCGGCGCCCTGGTCGGTGGCCCAGCGGATGCCTTCGGCGAGGGCGTTGCCACGGGTGTTGCGGGCCCTCGTACGGGCCGAGTCGCCGTCTTCGAGGATGACGCGGACGGGGAGGATCTTCGCCTCGGGGGCGATGCCCAGGACTCCGTCGCTGTTGCCGACGCCGTGCCCGTGACCGGCGATGATGCCGGCCATCGCGGTGCCGTGCCGGGCCCATGCGCGGTCACCGCGCTGCGCCCCGAAGCCGACCATGTCCTTTCCGGTCAGGACGTTGCCGACCAGGTCCGGATGCTGGTCGTCGACGCCCGTGTCGAGGACCGCGACCGTGATGCCCTGGCCCTTCGTGGTGCGCCAGGCCTGCTGGGTGTGCATGGCGTCGAGGGCCCACTGCTGGGCGCGTATGCCGTCGGCGTGCGCGGCGGTGGACGGGAGCAGGGCGAGGGAGGCGGCCAGCAGGACGCTCAGGGCTCCGGCTCTCCGGATGGCCCTGCGGGATGCCTTACGGGCGGCCTCGTGGGTGGCCTCGCTGGTGGTGGCCCCGCTGGTGGTGGCCCCGCGGATCATGACGGCTTCTCCGTGGCCGAGCCGACGGTCTTGCGCAGGCTGCGCTCGATGCGGTCGGCGAGGCCCTGTGCGTCGTGGCCCAGGCCCGCCTGGGCCGGGGCCGTGGTCGCACCGGGCTTGATGGCGTCCGCGGCGGGCTGGGGGGCGGTGACGATACGGCCGTCGGCGAAGCCGGAGACGGCGTAGACGACGACGGGCGCGTCGGTGAGCACCGACACCGTCCAGGACGCGCGCTGGGCGTCGCCGAACCCGGCGGCGACGGTTCCCTTGGCGGCGTACGGACGGGGCATCAGATCCGTGCGCCGGTCGAGGCCTTCCTGCTGGAAACGGTTCTTCAGCGCGGTCATGGCCGCCGGGTCCGCCTTGGTGAACAGCAGGCCCACGGTGGTGACCTGGCTGCGGGTCGCGTCCGTGTACGTGGCCCGCAGCAGCCGCAGACAGCCTGCCGGGGCGAGCGCCTTGCTCAGCAGCGGATCGAAGGCGTTCACGCAGCCGCTGTCCGGGGCGACGGCGAGTCGGGTCCAGGTGCGGTCGGCGCCGCCGGGGCCCGCGCCCTGGCCCTGCACGGTGGGCGGGAAGAGCTGGTCCACGGGCACGCTGTGCCACAGGCTTCCGGCCGCCACGAAGGAGCTGTGCGCACCGTCCGCGCCCGTGCCGTCGCCGGTCAGCCAGCTTCCGGCCGCCGCGCCGCCGATGAGGCCGAGGCCCAGCACGACGCAGGCCGCGGCCGCTGCCGCCCGGGGCCGGGTGCGCGCGCCGACGTGGCGCGGGCGCGTGGTGTCGTCGTAGGTCTCGGGCTCCGCGAACGACACGTACGGGCGTGCCGTGCCGGGGGCCGGGCTCGCGGGGGCGGACGGTGCGACGGGCCGCTCCGCGGGGATGGGGCGCAGCCGCGTGGTCGTCTCCGTGATCCCCTCCTCGGGTACGGGGGTCCGCCGGGTCGGGCCGGGGTGCGGCACGCCGGGGTGCCGACCGGCCGGCGGGGCGTCGGGAAAGCGGGCGGAGGCCGGCGGCGGGGGCGGGGACGCGGGGGTGGTGCGTCGGCCGGGGAAGCCGGGGTGCGTCGGCTCGTGGCGCGGGGGCTCGGGGGTGCCGGTGGCACCCGGCGCCGGTGGGGACGCCGTACCGGCGGAGGACGACCCCGCCGACGGTTTCGGGTCGCGCGAGAGCCGGAAGGGGCGCCCCGCCCGGGTGCCGCCGCCGTCCGGGCGCGCCATGACATCGCCGGCGGCGTCGGACGTCTCACCTGAGCGCGCGACCGCGTCCGCGGGGGAACCGGCCGACTCCGGCCGCCGGGAACCACCGCCCGCGCGGGGCGCCCCGGCAGCCTCG
Source organism: Streptomyces sp. NPDC111656 (assembly GCF_055656965.1). Lineage (NCBI taxonomy): Bacteria > Bacillati > Actinomycetota > Actinomycetes > Kitasatosporales > Streptomycetaceae > Streptomyces > Streptomyces sp. NPDC111656. Next base: position 279,678 of record NZ_JBVKCA010000006.1, on the reverse strand, counting down.
GGCGACAACCGGGTACGGGACTCACCGCCCGACCGCGGTGTCCCGGCGGTGGACGAACCGGGTGACGGGGAGGCGGCGCCCGCGCGGGGCGGCGTCATGGTGTCGTCCGCCGGGGACGGGCGGCTCTGCCGTGGTGCGCGCGCGGCGGGGGTGTCAGCCGTGGTGGGCCGCTCCGCCGGGCGGCGCGGGGCGCCGGTCGGGGGCAGGTCCCCGGAGTCGGGGAGAGTCCAGGGCTCGCCCACCACGGACGGGTCCGTCCGGCGGGGCACCGGGGCGGTGTCCGCGGGCGGTTCCTGCGGGCTCGGCAGCGACCAGGACTCGCCGCCCACGGGCGGCTCGGCCGGACGCGGCCGCCAAGTGGCGCCCGAGGGCAGGTACTTCGGGCGGGGCGGCACCGCGTCCCCACCCGCGGGGGACCGCTCGGGTCGTGGCGGGGTCGCCGGACGCTGCGGCGTGACGCCCCCCGCGGACGGCGCTTCGAGCCTCTGCGGGGGCACCGGATTCCCACGCCCGGGAGACGTCTCGGGCCTCGGTGCGGTCGCCGCACGGGACGGCACACCGCCCTCGCTCCTCGGAGACCGTTCAGGCCGGGGCGGGGTCGCCGACCAGGAGGGCACGTCCTCCCCGCTCGTCGGGGCCTGTGCGGGCCGCGGCGGGGTCGCCGGGCGGGAGGGCCTGGAGCCGGTACGGCCCTGCGTGGGAGGCGGTGGGGTGTCCTGCGCGGGAGACGCTGCCGCCTCGGGGGAGACCGTCCCCTCGGGGGACTCTCCCGGCGGCTGTGCCGGGCGGGGTGGGGTGGCCGGGCGTGGCGGGATGGAGGCGCGGCGCGCTTCCGTGCTCATGCACCCCCCGTTTCCTCGTACCCGGGCTACCGACCCGGCCCGGAATCCGCCGGGCCGCTCACGTGTACGGAAGAAACCACCTCGGCGACTCACCCGTCACGAGCACCCATACCCGTGCCGACGGACCGTCATCCCGGGCACGACCCGCCCGGACAAGGTCGTTCCTCCCTGCGTGCGCGTCACTCTACGGGTTGACGTGGGCAGAGAGGGAACCAGTCCGCGCCTCCGAGGCATCTGCCCGGAACATCCCCCTACCCTGCGGTAATGGAGTCTGGCAGGCTTCGGCCATGACTGCCCGCGCCGCAGACCGGGCCCGGTACGACCGGGCCACCGCTCACCTCGACGCCCCTCTCGCGATCGTGGATCTGGAGGCCTTCGACGCGAACGCGGACGACCTCGTCCGCAGGGCCGGCGGCAAGCCGATCCGGGTCGCCAGCAAGTCGGTGCGCTGCCGCGCCCTGCTCGAGCGCGTCCTGGAGCGGGACGGTTTCGCGGGGATCATGTCCTTCACCCTGGCCGAGTCGATCTGGCTGGCCCGTTCCGGCTTCGACGACATCCTGCTCGCCTACCCCTCGGCGGACACCCGGGGCTTCGCCGAGCTGACCTCCGACCCCAAGCTCGCCGCCGCCGTCACCGTCATGGTCGACGACCCCGCCCAGCTCTACCTGATCGACGAGGCCCGCCGGGACGGCACCGAAGTGGTGCGCGTGTGCCTGGAGTTGGACACCTCCCTCAAGCTGCTCGGCGGCCGAGTGCGGGTCGGGGCACTGCGATCGCCGCTGCGCTCGCCCGCCCAGGTCGCCGACCTGGCCCGCGCCGTGGTCCGCCGGCCCGGGTTCAAGCTGGTGGGGATCATGGCGTACGAGGGGCACGTCGCGGGTGTCGGTGACGCCGTCGCGGGGCGGCCCTTCCGGTCGGGTGCGGTCAGGCTCATGCAGGCCACCGCCCGCAAGGAGCTCGCGCGGCGGCGCGCCGAGGTGGTCCGTGCCGTACGGGCCGTGGAGCCGGACCTCGAGTTCGTCAACGGCGGCGGGACGGGCAGTGTGCAGCACACGGCCGCCGAGGATGCGGTCACCGAGATCGCGGCGGGCTCCGGGCTGTACGTTCCTCGGCTGTTCGACAACTACACGTCGTTCAGCGGGCGTCCGGCCGCGCTCTTCGCGCAGCCGGTGGTGCGCAGGCCGGGTGTCGGGGTCGTCACGGTGCTCGGCGGCGGCTACCCGGCCTCGGGCGCCCCGGGCCCCGACCGGCTGCCGGTCCCCTACCTGCCGGAGGGTCTGCGCTACGACCCCCAGGAGGGCCCCGGCGAGGTGCAGACGCCGCTGCTCGGCGCTCCGGCGGACGACCTGCTCATCGGCGACAAGGTGTGGTTCCGGCACGCGAAGGCCGGGGAGCTGTGCGAGCGGTTCGACGCGCTGCATCTGGTCGAGGGCGACACGGTGACGGCGACCGTCCCGACGTACCGGGGAGAGGGCCACACCTTCCTGTAGCGGGGCTCACCGCGTACCCACCGGCCGGATTCCCTCGGTGATCCGGTCCATGTCGGTGAGCGGCGGCCCGTCCGCACCCGCGTCGAACACGAAGCGGACGATGACGAGGGCCCGTGAGCCCACGCCGGAGGGGAACGCCAGCGATTCGACGTAACCCCCGGGTCCCACCCCCGTCTTCACCTGCCAGCGCACGAGGTATCCGACGCTGCCCGCGACGGCGACCGGGCTCGCCCGCAGCTGCCGGTGGGACGTGACGCCGTGGAAGGGCCGGTTGTCGAGGAGGTCGCGGTCGTACGCGGTGCTCGCGGCGTCCGCGATGTCGTGCTCGGCGAGGGCCTTCGGGGACCTCTCGTCGTTCGCGGTGACGGTGCGCGAGACGACCCGCCCGTGCCGGCACAGACCGGGGTCGCCCGGGCAGTCGTAGGTGCCGGGGGTGGTCATCATGACGTCGTCCTCGGCGACGTCCTGGGCACGGACCCAGCCGTCGAACAGCGGCAGCGTGATGCCGTTGAGCTCGTCCACGACGACGGACGGGTCGCCGGTGGTCCGTGTGGCCGCGGTGCCCCCGCCGCCGCCCTCCCGGCCGAGCACGAAGGCGCCCGTGACGATCGAGGTGACCAGGACGACTCCGGCGGTGACGAGCGCCACGGCCTTGGCCCGTCCCGAGCCGCCGCTGACGGGGCGCGGCGGTGCCAGGGGCACCTGGGGTGCCTCGGGTCCTCGCCGGTGGTCCGTCCAGGCGGTGCCGTCCCACCAGCGCTCGACGAGCGGGTACGCGGGGTCGCGGTACCAGCCGGGCGGAGGCGTCATGCTCATTCCGGCACTCTAGGGCGCGCCCCGAACGTCAGTACACGGGTGTTCCGTAGACGGTGTCCTTCTGGTCGGGGACGACCGAACCGTCGTCCCTGAGGACGGGTTCCCCGCCGCCGCCGGTCGCGTGGTAGGCGCTGGCCGCGCACGGGTACGGCTCGGGCCTGCGCGGCAGCGGCCCGATGAACATCGGGTTGATCACCCAGCGGCCGTCGGCGTCGTCGTACGCGCGGCACATGAGTTCGCTCTTGTTGCGGTTGAGGACGAGGTGGGCTCCGGTGGCGTCCCCGACGAAGGTCACATCGGTGTCGGCGTCGCCGGCCGCGAGCGCGGTGCGGTGGCGTGGGTCCTGCCGCTGCCAGGCCGCGGCGCCGTGGACGCCGTAGATCTCCTGGTTGATCCAGCAGCGCTTGCCGTCGATGTACGGGATGGCCTCGCCGCGGGTCGCCGGTACGCCGCCGCAGCCCTCGTTCCGGGTGGTGATCCGGCCGTGCCGGTCGAGGACCGACCGGATGGCGATCGTGTGCCGGGCGTCGATGCCGACTCCCCGCGACCAGACCTCGGTGACCGGTTCGGCGCCCGCGGAGACGACGTAGACGTCGAATCCGGCCCTCTGGAGCGTACGGATCAGCTCGCGCTGCTGATCGTAGTAGCGGACGTACGCCGGGACGGTGTGCGTGCCCAGGGTCCGCGTCGAGCCGAGGGGCGCGGCGAGTGCCTGCGCACGGGCGCTGCGGGCGTACGAGGTCAGCTCGGCGACGGTGCGTCCGGCGAAGAGCTGGGGCACCCAGGCGTACTGGGGGACGGTGCGCCGGTGGTTCCAGGTACCGGCGAAGGCGGCGGCGCCGCTCATGGTCCGGCCGTTCTCGCGGATCTCGAGGATCTCGTCGGCGCAGCGGGGCTCGGTCGAGGTGGGGAGGGGTGCGCCCGCGGGTGCGGTGGTACCGCAGGCGGCGGTCAGTGCCCGGTCCGCCGCGTCCGTGAGCCACTGGCTGGTGTCCCGCCAGCGCGCGGGGCGCAGGATCTTGTCGTGTCCCAGGGCCCAGGCGAGGGTGGCGTCGGTGACGTCGTTCTTGGTGACGGTGTTGTCCCAGTCGAAGGCGGCGACCGGGCGGCCCGCCGGGGGGATCGGCCCGGCGCAGGTGCCTCGCTCGTCGATCACCTGTTGCAGGTGGGCGCGGTTGTCGCCGTACCAACGCGCGGAAAGCCGCGGGCAGTCGGGACGGGTACGGGAGGAGGCGGTTGGCGCGGCCGCCAGGGTGGCGGCCGCGACCAGGGTCCACGCGAAAGTGACACGAGCGGATCGATATCGCATGGAACGTGCATACACCGGGGCGATCTACAGGGGCGTGACGTACGCGCCCGAGATCCCCCCGTCCACCAGGAAGTCGGAGGCGTTCACGAAGGAGGAGTCGTCGCTGGCGAGGAAGGCGACCGCCGCGGCGATCTCCTCGGCCTCGGCGAACCGGCCGACGGGGATGTGGACGAGCCGGCGTGCGGCCCGCTCGGGGTCCTTGGCGAAGAGTTCCTGGAGCAGCGGGGTGTTGACCGGTCCCGGGCACAGGGCGTTGACGCGGATGCCCTCGCGGGCGAACTGGACGCCCAGTTCACGGGACATGGCCAGCACACCGCCCTTGGAGGCCGTGTACGAGATCTGCGAGGTGGCCGCGCCCATCCGGGCCACGAAGGACGCCGTGTTGATGATGGAGCCCTTGCCCTGGCGCCGCATGTAGGGGATCGCGGCCTTGCAGCACAGGTAGACGGAGGTGAGGTTGACCTCCTGGACGCGCTTCCAGGCCTCCAGGCCGGTTTCCAGGATGGAGTCGTCGTCGGGCGGCGAGATGCCCGCGTTGTTGAAGGCGATGTCGACGGAGCCGTAGGTGTCGAACGCCGTCTTGAAGAGCGCCTCGACCTGCTCGGGGTCGGTGACGTCGACCTTGACGAAGATCCCGCCGACCTCGTCGGCGGCGGCCTTGCCGCGGGCGTCGTCGACGTCGCCGCAGACGACGTGGGCGCCCTCGGAGGCGAGCCGACGGGCGGTGGCGAGACCGATGCCGCTGCCGGCGCCGGTGATGACGGCGGTACGGCCGACGAGGCGGCGGCAGATGATTCCTTCGGCGCCCGCGGTGGCTTCGGTGCCTGCGGTGCCTGCGGTGGCTTCGGTCACTGTGCGGGGCCCTCCGTGCTGATGAAGACGTTCTTGGTTTCGGTGAAGGCGGTGAGCGCGTCCGGGCCGAGTTCGCGGCCGATCCCCGACTGCTTGAAGCCGCCGAAGGGGGTCCAGTAGCGGACGCTGGAGTGGGAGTTGACGGACAGGTTCCCGGCGCGGACGGCCCCCGAGACGCGCAGGGCGCGGCCGACGTCACGGGTCCAGATGGAGCCGGAGAGGCCGTACTCGGTGGCGTTGGCGAGCCGGATCGCGTCCGCCTCGTCCTCGAAGGGCAGGACGACGGCGACGGGGCCGAAGACCTCCTCGACGGCCACGCGCGCGTGGGGCTCGACACCGGTGAGGACGGTGGGCGGGAACCAGAAGCCCGGGCCTTCGGGGGCCTTGCCGCGGATACCGGGGGTGTCGGCGGGGACGTACGAGCGCACGCGCTCCAGCTGCACCCGGGAGATCAGCGGGCCCATCTGGGTCTGCTCGTCGGCGGGGTCGCCGACGACGACGGACTCGATCGCCGGGGCGAGAAGGTCGACGAAGCGGTCGTAGACGGAGCGCTGGACGAGGATGCGGGTGCGGGCGCAGCAGTCCTGGCCGGAGTTGTCGAGGAAGGCCATCGGAGCCGCTGCGGCGGCGGCCTCGATGTCCGCGTCGGCGAAGACGATGTTGGGGCTCTTGCCGCCGAGTTCGAGGGTGACGCGCTTGAGCAGGGCCGAGCCCTTCGCCAACACCTGTTTGCCCACGGCCGTTGACCCGGTGAACACGATCTTCGCGACGCCGGGGTGCTCGACGAGCGCGTTGCCCGCGACCGGGCCGTGGCCGGGGAGCACCTGGAAGAGCCCCTCGGGCAGACCGGCCTCCAGAGCCAGCTCGGCCAGCCGGAGCGCCGTCAGGGGGGTCGTCTCGGCGGGCTTGAGGATGACCGCGTTGCCTGCCGCGAGCGCCGGGGCGGTCCCCCAGGCGGCGATCGGCATCGGGAAGTTCCAGGGCGCGATGACGCCCACGACGCCGAGCGGTTCGAGGATGGTCACGTCGAGGCCGCCCGCAACCGGGATCTGGCGGCCGGTGAGCCGCTCCACTCCCCCGGCCGCGTAGTCGAGCAGGTCTCGGACGTTGCCCGCCTCCCAGCGCGCGTTGCCGACCGTGTGCCCGGCCTCGCGCACCTCCAGCCGGGCGAGTTCCTCCAGGTGTCCGTCGACGGCGGCCGCGAAGCGGCGCAGCAGGCGGGCACGGTCGGCGGGCGGGAGGGCCGCCCACGTCGTCTGGGCCCGCGCGGCGCGTACGACGGCGGCGTCCACGTCGGCCGCGGTGGCGGCCGGGACGGTGGCGAGGACCTCTTCGGTGGCCGGGTTGAGTACCTGGAGATCGAGCTCGTTCGACAAGGAAGGACCTCTCACATGCGTTCGAAGGAGCGGCGCAGCTCCCAGTCGGTCACCGCGGCGTCGAAGGCCTCCAGCTCGACGCGGGCCATGTTGCGGTAGTGCGCGACCACCTCGTCGCCGAAGGCGGCCTTGGCGATGGGGCTGTTCTCCCAGAGCTCGGCGGCCTCGCGCAGGGTGGTGGGCACGTGCGCGTACTCGGCGGTGTACGCGTTGCCCGCGCACGGCTCCGGCAGCTCCAGCTTCTGTTCGATGCCGTACAGGCCGGCCGCGACGAGCCCGGCGACGGCCAGGTGCGGATTGACGTCACCGCCGGGCAGCCGGTTCTCGAAGCGCGTCGAGCGGCCGTGGCCGACGACGCGGAGCGAACAGGTGCGGTTGTCGTGTCCCCAGGCGACGGCGGTCGGCGCGAAGGAGCCGGGCTGGAAGCGCTTGTAGGAGTTGATGTGGGGCGCGTAGAGGAGCGAGAAGTCGCGCAGGGCGGCCAGCTGCCCGGCGAGGAAGTGCCGCATGACCTCGGACATGCCGCCCGGGTCCTGCGCCGAGCCGGCCATCACGTTCGTGCCGTCCGCGTCCGTGAGCGAGAGGTGGATGTGACAGGAGTTGCCCTCGCGCTCGTTGTACTTCGCCATGAAGGTGAGCGAGACGCCCTCCTGGGAGGCGATCTCCTTGGCGCCGGTCTTGTAGATGGCGTGCTGGTCGCAGGTGACGAGGGCCTCGTCGTACTTGAAGGCGATCTCGTGCTGGCCGGGGTTGCACTCGCCCTTGGCGGACTCGACGGTCAGCCCCGCGGCCTGCATCTCGTTGCGGATGCGGCGCAGCAGCGGCTCGATGCGCCCGGTGCCGAGGACCGAGTAGTCGATGTTGTACTGATTGGCCGGGGTGAGCCCCTTGTAGCCCGCGTCCCACGCCTGCTCATAGGTGTCCTTGAAGACGATGAACTCGAGCTCGGTGCCGACCTGGGCGGTGTAGCCGAGTCCGGCGAGGCGGTCGAGCTGGCGGCGCAGGATCTGTCGGGGCGCGGCCACCACCGGGGAGCCGTCGTTCCAGACGAGGTCGGCGACGAGCAGGGCGGTGCCCTCGTTCCACGGCACCCGCCGTAGGGTGCTGAGATCGGGGCGCATGGCGAAGTCGCCGTAGCCCCGGTCCCAGGAGGACATGGCGTACCCGTCGACCGTGTTCATCTCGGTGTCGACGGCAAGGAGGTAGTTGCAGCCCTCCGTGCCGTGCTCGAGGACCTCGTCGAGGAAGAAGCGCGCGGCGAACCGCTTGCCCTGGAGCCGCCCCTGCATGTCGGGGAAGGCCAGGACGACGGTGTCGATCTCGCCGCCCGCGACGAGGGCGTGCAGCTCCTCGACGGCGAGCGGGGGTGTGCGGTCTGCCACCGGAAAAGCCTCCTTGGGTCAGCCGAGAGCCATAAGGTATTGCGGAGAACCATTGCTTGGGAAGGGGGCACGACCAGATGACGCGGGCGGAGGCCGACGGTGGTGTGGACGACCGACTGACGCCGGTGCTGCGGCCGGTGCGGGCGGGCAACGGTTTCGAGGAGGCACTGGAGCAGATCCTCCAGGTGGTCAGGCTGGGGCTGGTGCCGGGCGGCGGACGGCTGCCCGCGGAGCGGGAGCTGGCGGAACGGCTGGGGATCAGCCGGGTGACGCTGCGCGAGGTGCTGAAGGTGCTCCAGGACCAGGGTCTTGTCGAGTCGCGGCGCGGACGGTACGGCGGCACGTTCGTGGTGCCGAGGGCCGAGACCCCCGGCGAGGACGAGCTGCGGCGCCGGTTCGCCGAGGTCGACATCGAGGACGTCCTGCGCTTCCGTGAGGTGCTGGAGGTGGGGGCGGCGGGGCTGTGCGCGACGCACGGGCTCTCCCCCGAGCAGGCGGAGCGGCTGCGCGAGGCGCTGGCCCGCACGCACGAGGCGCCACTGGCGGACTACCGGCGCCTGGACACCCTGCTCCATCTCACCCTCGCCGAGCTGAGCGGTTCGCCGTCCCTGACCGCCCAGTACGCGGCCGTCCGCGCCTCCGTCAACGACCTGCTCGACTGCATCCCCCTCCTGGTCCGCAACCTCGAGCACTCCCAGCGCCAGCACACCGCGCTGGTCGAGGCGGTGCTCGACGGGGACGCGGACGGGGCGCGGGAGATGATGCGGGAGCACTGCGCGGGCACGGCGGCGCTCCTGCGGGGCTTCCTGGCGTGAGCCCTCTGCCGGTACCGTACAAAGGCTTCAAAGGTATGACTGCATTCCATTGAATCCGTAGGGAGCGCGGCGTGGGAGGTACGGACGGTGCGGGCGGCGTGGGCGGTGTGAGCGGCGTGGGCAGACCGCTGATCGGCGTGAGTACGTATCTGGAGGCCGGGGCGCGCTGGGGGGTGTGGGAGCTGGAGGCCGCTCTGCTGCCGGCCGGCTATCCGCGGCTCGTCCAGGCGGCGGGGGGTCTCGCCGCGATGCTGCCGCCGGACGACCCCTCCCACGCCGCGTCGACCGTCGCCCGTCTCGACGGCCTCGTGATCGCGGGCGGCCCCGATGTCGACCCGGTCCACTACGGCGCCGAGCGCTCCCCGCGGACCGGACCGCCGGCCGCGGCCCGCGACGCCTGGGAACTCGCCCTGATCGACGCCGCGTTGGCGGCCGGCACCCCGCTCCTCGGCATCTGCCGGGGCATGCAGCTCCTCAACGTCGCCCTCGGCGGCACGCTCGTCCAGCACATCGACGGGCATGTGAAGGACGTCGGGGTCTTCGGGCGCCACGAGGTGACGCCGGTGGCGGGGAGTCTGTACGGGGATGCCGTGCCGGAGACATGCGCCGTGCCGACGTATCACCACCAGGCGGTCGAACGCCTCGGAGAGGGACTGACGGCCTCGGCGCACGCGCTCGACGGAACGGTGGAGGCGATCGAACTCTCCACTTCCCGCTGGGTGTTGGGTGTGCAGTGGCATCCCGAGATGGGCGAGGACCTGAGGGTCATGCGGGCGTTGGTGCGAGCCGCTTCCTGAGCCAGTCGAGGGCGGCGGCGCCCTGGGCGTGCTGGAAGGCGCGCAGGGTCGGCAGACCCGGGGGCGGTGGCTGCCGGGACTGCTGGACGAAGAAGCCGGCGAGGGCCGCCAGGGTGGCGGTGACGCCTTCCGGATCGGCGTCGCGGCCCAGCGGGTGCGCGGTGAACACCTCTTCCGGGTCGGGACCGCCCTGGGCTCGGACGCACGGGAGCATCAGCAGCAGGTCGAACCACGGGGCGGCGCGCACGGCGTGCGGCCAGTCGACGAAGACGACCCCGCCGTCCTTCGTGAGCAGGACGTTGTCCGCGCGCAGGTCGGCGTGCGCGAGGGTGTCGCCGGTGGCGAACTCGGCCCACGGGGAGGAGAGTTCGGCCAGTTCGTGCAGGTGCGCCGCGGTCCACGGGTCGAGGCCCTCGCCCCCGGTGTCCCCGGAGTCGATGAGCTGCCGCCACCCCTGGAAGGCGTGGGCCAGGGACTGTGCGGCGGTCGGGGCGTCGAAAGGTGCCGGCGTCAGGGCCCGACCCAACTCCTCGACGGCGTCGAGCACGCGTCTGAACTCACCTTCCCGCCAAGGCACATGGGGCTGACGACCCGCCACGTCCTCGAAGACGAGGGCGACCCAGGTGCCGTCGTCGTAGGTACCGAGGAGCCTGGGGGCCGGGGTGTTCGGCGGGAGTGCGGAGGCGTTCCTCGCCTCCGTTCGGTGCAGGGTGGGGCTGTCGGGGTTCGTCTCTCCGCTGACCGCCTTCACGAACGCACGGCGGTGGTCCGTGGTGGTCACGCGGGCGGCAGCACCGGGCGAGAAGCCGCCCTCCTGCGTGACGGCCGTCCGCACCGGCGCGCCGAGCATGTCCGCGACGGCGTCCCGGAGCGTGCGCGGGAGTTCTTTCCAGGGCATGCGCACGCCCGCGGCGGGCGGGGCGGTCGAAGTCATGCCCCGCATCCTGCGGGGCCCCTGCCCCCGACCGCCACCGATTTCTCCGCCCCCGCCGCCCCTACCCTCCCCCAAGCTCTCGGCTTCGCTCGAGCAGGGGGGACCCCCATCATCCCTGGGGGCTGCGCCCCCAGACCCCCGCATCGGCCTCAACGGCCTCGCCCTCAAACGCCGGACGGGCTGAAGGCTTTGAGGGGCGCGGGGAACTGCGCGACCAGCCCCCACCCACCCGCACCCGACACACTCACCCGTGGCGGTGGCCTACAAGCCCCGTGTCAGCGAGAGCAGTTCCCGTGCCGGGCCCGTGGGGCGGTGGCCCGTGGGCCAGACCGCCCGGAGGGCCCGGCGGAGCTGGACGTCGGACAGCGGGATGCTCACCAGGCGATGCGTCGACAACTCCTCGCCGAGGGCCAGCTCGCTCAGGACGGCGGGCCCCGCCCCACTCACCGCCGCCGCCTTCACCGCCGTGGTCGAGGAAAGCTCGATCAACGGCCGCGCCAACCCACCCAACGCCGCGTCGAGCACCTGCCGCGTACCCGACCCCTCCTCCCGGAGGATCAACGGCGTCGCGGCCAGCTCCGCCCCCGCGAGCGGCGCGCGACGCCGGGCCCACGGATGCCCCGGCGCCGTCACCACGATCAGCCGGTCGTGCGCGATGACCGTCGAGTCGAGGGCGGGCGGCACGGACAGTCCCTCCACGAAGCCGAGGTCCGCCTCGCCCGCGAGGAGACGTTCCGCCACGGCCGTCGAGTTCCCGGCGAGAAGCGACACCGCCGTGTCCGGCCGCTGCGCGCGCAGCGCGAGCAGCCACCCCGGCAGCAGATACTCGGCGATGGTCATGCTCGCCGCCACCCGAAGCCGCGAGTCCCGCCGGTCCCGCAACGCCTGCGCCCCCGCGTCGAACGCCTCCGCCGCCTCCACGACCCGCCGCGCCCAGTCCGTGACCAGCACCCCGGCGTCGGTGAGCCGCGAGCCCCGGGGCGAGCGGTCGACGAGCGCGACACCCAGCTGCCGCTCCATGGAACGGATCCGGCTGCTGGCCGCGGGCTGGGTGATCCCCAGCTCCCGCGCCGCCCGCCCGAGACTCCCGAGCCGCGCCACCGCGAGCAGCAGTTCCAGCGCTCCGAGGTCGGGCACCCGATGCGCGATCCCGACCGCGACCGCGACCGGTTCCGGTTGCCCCGACCGGCCGCCCTCCGTCGATCCCTCAGCACTCACACCCATAAAGCCAGCTTATGCCCCCATAGACCCGTACTCCCTGGTGGGGACCCGACGGGCGCGCGACCGTGGACGCATGGTCACCGCAGCCCAGCCCCTCCTGTCGACGCCCGCCGCCGAAGTCGGACGCCGGCGCGTCACCGCCGTCCGGTACCTCGGCCCGAACTGGTACGCCTCCGTCATGGGCACCGCGATCGTGGCGACGGCGGGCGCCGGACTCCCCGGCGACGTCCCGGGTCTGCGGACCCTCTGCACGGCTGTCTGGGCCCTCTCGGCCCTCATGCTCGTGACCCTGCTCGGCGCCCGCGCCCTGCACTGGACGCACCACCGCGACCAGGCCCGCGCCCACCTCCTCGACCCGGCCATGGCCCCCTTCTACGGCTGCCTGGCGATGGCCCTGCTGGCCGTGGGCGGCGGCGCGCTCGTCGTCGGCCGGTACTGGATCGGGACGCGGGCGGCGGTCGCCGTGGACGCCGTGCTGTTCACCGCCGGCACGGCCGTCGGACTCGCCGCCGCCCTGGCCATCCCGTACCTGATGGTCGTACGCCACCGCATCCGCGCCGACCAGGCCACGCCCGTCTGGCTGCTCCCCCTCGTCGCGCCCATGGTGTCGGCCGCCCTCGGACCGCTCCTCGTGCCCCACCTGCCCCCGGGCCAGCCCCGGGAGACCCTGCTTCTCGGGTGCTTCGCACTGTTCGGGCTGAGCCTGCTGGCCACCTTCGTGATGCTGCCGGTGATCTTCACCCGGCTCATCACAACGGGCCCGCTGCCGCTCGCGCTCACTCCGACGCTGTTCCTCGTGCTCGGTCCGCTCGGCCAGTCCACGACCGCGGTCGGCAAGTTCGCGGACTTCGCACCGGGCGTCGTACCCGCCCCCTACGACCAGGGTTTCGGGATGCTCGCCGTCCTCTACGGCGTCCCCGTGCTGGGCTTCGCACTGCTGTGGCTGGGCCTCGCCGGCGCGCTGGTGGCGCGGGCCCGCCGACAGGGCATGGGGTTCGCGATGACCTGGTGGGCGTTCACCTTCCCGGTGGGGACCTGCGTCACCGGCGCCGAGAGCCTGGCCCGGCACACCGGGCTGGTCGCGTTCGACTGGCTCGCGGTCGCCCTGTTCGCGCTTCTCGTGGCCGCCTGGTGCGTGGCCGCCGTCCATACCGCGCGCGGCCTGGTCAGCGGCGAGCTGCTCGCAACACCTAGGTAGAAGTGACTCCGCTGTCGTACGCGTCCTGCCCTGACGGCGTCGAGGTCACCCTCTACGAGGTCTGGCCGAGGTGCCCTTCTACAACGAGGACATCGACACCGACGAGCGGCGTCCCGCCGCCGCCACCCGCCTGCGTGAGACCGCCGCGCGCGCCGACGCGTTCCTGCTCGTCACCCCCGAGTACAACGGCACCATGCCCGCCGTGCTGAAGAACGCCATCGACTGGCTGTCCCGCCCGTTCGGCGCCGGCGCCCTGGCGGGTACGCCGACCGCCGTCGTCGGCACCGCCTTCGGTCAGTACGGCGGCGCGTGGGCCCAGGACGACGCCCGCAAGTCCGCCGGTATCGCCGGCGCCACGATCCTGGAGGACGCCACACTCGCGATACCCGGATCGGTGACCCGGTTCGCCGAGACCCACCCGACCGATGACACCGAAGCCGTCGCGCAGCTCAGGCAGGTGCTCAGCGCCCTCGCCGCCACCGTCGAGGCCCCCGCGTCCTGAGCCCCGTATCCCCGGCACGCTCCGAGCGGAGGCGTTCCGGTGCCGGGTGGCGGGCAAGGGACGGCCTTCCACCCGGCGGAATCCGTACACGAGGCGCACCGACGGCGTGGGAACGCTGCGCCCTCCTGGTGCGAGCCGTGACTCCCTGCTCGTATCGTGAAAGGGCAGACAGAGGCGCGGTAAGCAGGAAAATCATGGCTGAACCGGCGGTCGACTACGCGGCGGTGTTCCAGGCCCTTCCCGGGGCGGTGGCGCTGGTGACTCCGCAGCTGATCTTCGCGGACGCCAACGCGGAGTTCCTGCGTCTGCGGGGCCTCCCCCGCGAGCAGTTGGTCGGTCGCTTCCTGCCCGAGGACCGCCCCGAAAAGGACCCCGCCGAGCCTCTCCTGCTCAGAGTTCTGGCGTCACTGCGCCGGGCGGCGGACACCGGTGAGCGCAGCATCGTAGCGCTGCAGCGCTACGACATGGAGGACCCCGACCAGCCCGGGGTATCGCACGAGCGTTATTTCAACATGACCAACATTCCCGTATTCGGACCTGATGGGCGGGTGACGCTGCTGCTGCACCGGGTGGAGGACGTCACCGAACTCATCCGCACCCGTGAAGTCGCGCTGACCTTGCAGGAAGCCATGCTGCCCGCTCCTCGCCCGGTCGGCCGGCACCCGGCGGCCGTTCGCTACCGGCCCGCCGCCGAAGCGCTGAATGTGGCCGGCGACTGGTACGACCTGGTCGACCTGCCCGGCGATCGCATCGCCGTCGCCGTCGGCGACGTCGTCGGCCACGGCCTGTACGCGGCCGGCGTCATGGGACAACTGCGCAGCGCCCTCACCGCCGCCTCGCTCGTCCCCGAAGGCCCCGCCCGCGCCCTGGAAGTCCTCGGGCTGTACGCCCGCACCGTCGACGGCGCCGAGAACACCACCGTGGCCACGGCATTCATCGACTGGGAGAAGCACACCATCACCTACAGCAGCGCCGGCCACCCCCCACCAGTGCTCCTGCACAGGGACGGGACCGTCGAGTTCCTGGACCAGGCCACCGACCCGCCCCTGGCCGCCCGCCCACAACACGGCCCCCGGATCCAGGCTGTCGCGGCCTTCCGCGAGGGCGCCGTCCTCGTGCTCTACACCGACGGTCTGATCGAACGCCGCGGCGAAGACATCGACACGGGTCTCGCCCGGCTCGCCGATTCCCTGGCCCGCCACCGGGCGGACGACCCCGAAACCCTCGCCGACGCCGTACTCACCGACCTCGTCCCACCCGGTGACGCCACCGACGACACCGCCCTGGTCATCGTGCGCCTGTGACCCCGGCGCGCGCACGCCGTGCACCCGGTGGCCGCCCTCCAGACCGGGTATTCGCTGTGGACGCGCGACCCCGAGACCCCAAGCTGAGGTTCTGGCATCCGGCCTCCGCTCATGGTCGACATCGAGCGTCCGCAGGCCCTGCTCGCAACGCCGCGCCGAGCAGGGTCGGCGCCTGCGCCAGCGACGGCCCGTACCAGGTCAGCAGGCGGCCGTCGACGAGCACGCAGGGCACGCCCTCGAACGCCTCGGGACCGTCGTCGGCGGTGAAGCGGTAGGGCTCGTCGGGCAGGACCACGAGATCGGGGGCCGCCGCCCGGAGTTCGGGGAGCGGGACGCGGGGGTAGCGGTCGGCGTGGTGGGCGTACGCGTTGTCGACGCCCAGACGCGCCAGGACGTCCCCGGCGAAGGTGTCCCGTCCGAGGACCATCCAGGGGCGCCGCCAGATCGGCACGATCGCGGTCGTACGGCGGTCGGGAACGGGAGGCCGCGCCCATGCGGCCTCCGCCTCGTCCAGCCAGCGGGGGCGGGTCCGCGCGCCGCACGCGCCCAGCACCCGCGTCAGCTCGCGGAAGGCTCCCGGCACCTCGCGGACCTCCGTGACCAGCACCTCGATCCCCGCCTCCCGCAGGGCCGTCAGATCGGGCTCGCGGTTCTCCTCCTCGTTGGCGATCACCAGGTCCGGGGCGAGGCCTACGATCCGGTCGACCGCGGGGTTCTTGGTGCCGCCGACGCGCACGACGTCGAGGTCCGGCGGACGGCTGCACCAGTCGGTCGCGCCGACCAGGGCACCGGGGACGGTGACGGCCACGGCCTCGGTGAGCGAGGGCACGAGGGACACGACACGCACTCCGGCGGCCCCGCTAGACATGACGGGAGGTCTCTGACGGCATGGCACCCAGTATCGCAGCGGCCCGGGATCGTGGCCGCTCGCGATCGTCGCGGCCCGCAATCGTCGCGGCCCGCGCGGGAACGGCTCAGCGCCTGCCGAAGGTCTGGCGGTCCTCCACCGCCTCGATGTGGTCGGCGACCTCGACCACGACCACCCGGGTGTCCTGCACGGTCGCCCGCCACCGGTGGCGCACCCCACCGGTGAGGTACAGCGTGTCGCCGCGCCCCAGGCGGTGGGCGCGGCCCTCCGCCTCGACCTCGACGGCCCCGTCGGCGACGTACATCAACTTGTCGTTGCGGTGCTGGAGTTCGCGGCCCTCCTCGTGATCACCGGTGAACTCCGTGGCGTGCAACTGGTGGTGACCGCGCACCAGGGGGCGCATATGGGCTTCGGGAGTGAAGTCGGCGCCCGAGTCGGCGCGCACGACATCGACACTGCACGCCGGGTCGGCCGCCGCGAGCAGTTCGACGGCGGTGGTCCCCAGGGCGTCGGCGACCCTCTCCAGGGAGCTCTGGCTGGGCCGGGCCCGTTCGTTCTCGACCTGGCTGAGGAAGGGCACCGACAGGCCGCTGCGCTCGGCCACGACGGCGAGCGTGAGCTCCAGTGCCCGGCGCCGCCGCCGGACGGCCGCACCCACCCGAAGGGGTTGTTCTTTGCGGTCACCCATTGCTCCGGCTCCCTCCCACGCGTCGTCGGTCCACTGCTTCGGTCTGTCGCTTCGGCTGCCGCTCGGGCTGCTGCTTCGGCGCACAACTTCTGATGAGTTGTTTGCACCCTACGCATGTTCGGCAAACCGTTTCATGCACCCGTCACATCGCTGACACATCGGAGGAGGGTGAGGGCCACAATTCGCGCCAACAGACGAGTCGCCCCGGCTCCCCCGACGCCACGCCCTCCCGCGGGACGAAAAGGCTGACCAGCAGGGCCGGATGCCCCTCCGGATCGATGAGCGGAGTGACGGAGGGATGGGCGCGGGCGCGACCGCCGCCGTGGGTGCGGATGGTCAGCCGATCAGCCCGCCCGGTCGTCGGATCATCGGCGTACGTCCGTCACCTCCCGAAGACCGACGCCATTGCTGACTTTCCGTCAAAGTCTGTCTGTGTGGGCTGAGTTGGAAGAGCGAGCGGTCGCCGATGTCGCCGCGCACGCCTCAGGAGTCCAGGGCGCGGTCCAGCCGCCGGTCGAGGCTCGCGTGCCAGGTCGTGAAGTCCTTGAGGGTGGCCCGGAGTTCACGGTCGGTGGCGCAGCGTGCCCGGTGGTGACCGGTGAGCTCGGCCGTGCCGTCGGGCACGGAGGTGATGCCGGAGTGCCTCCGCGCGGCGCGACAGGGTGCGCGGCGCGTCGAACGCCTCGGCGGCGTTCCCGGGCAGGAGGGCGGCCGGATCGGCTCGGCCGCGTACGGCGATGTGGTTGTCCGGATCCTTCTCGTACGCCAGTACGTAGCCACTGGTGTCGTCGGTCGCGAGTGCGGGCCGGAACAGGGGGCTCTGGGAACGCCGAAAGGGGTGGCCGTCGGTCACACGGGTCCCGACACCCGCGTGACCGACGGCCACCCCTCGCCGAACGTCCTCGCGGCTACTGCGGCGTCATCCGCTCCACCACGTCCGGGTGTTCCTTCAGCCATGTGGCGACGGCCGCCTCCTCATGACCCTGGCCGCGCTGCTTGATCTCGCTCTCCAGGGTGCCGAGCTCGGACTCGCTCATCCTGAAGTTCTTGATCCACTTGGTGAGCTGCGGGTACTGCTCGGGGAACTTCTTGCTGGAGATGGTCCGGATCGTGTTCCCCTCCCCGAAGAGCTTCTTGTCGTCGGCGAGCTTGGTGAGCTTGTACTCGCTGTACGCCCAGTGCGGGGACCACAGGACGACGGCGACCGGCTGCTTCTTGGCGTAGGCGCGCTTCAGCTCGGCCAGCATCGCGGGCGTGGAGCCGTCGACGACCTTGTACTCCTTGTCCAGCCCGTAGCCCGGAAGCACCTTCGTCTTCAGGAGGTTCATCTCGCCCGTGCCCGGCTCGATGCCGATGATGCGGCCGCCGAAGGTGCCCGCCTTGCCCTTGAGGTCCGCGAGGGACTTGACGTCCTTCACGTACGAGGGCACGGCGATCTCCAGCGAGGTCGGCCGGTACCAGGTGCCCAGGTCTCTCAGGTCGGTCTTGTGCTGGTCCCAGTAGTTGGACTGGGCGTACGGCAGCCAGGCGTCGAAGTTGAGGTCCAGGTCGCCGGAGGCGAGGCCGGTGTAGACGGGGCCGACGTCCATCTGCTTGAGGTTCAGCGTGTAGCCGCGCCGCGCCAGGACGTTCTTCCAGAGGTAGCTGACGGCGACGTCCTCGTCCCAGGGGAACCAGGCCACGTCCAGCGGACGCTTCGTCTCGGCGGCGGCCGCGGAGTTCTTGACCGGGGCCAGCTTGTCGACGACTCCGGGGTTCCGCTTCAGCCAGGCGCGCACCGCGTCCTGCTGCTTGCCCTTGCCCACCTTGTTGATCTCGGCCTCGAGACCGGTGAGCTGCTTCTCCGTCATCCTGAAGTTCTTCAGCCACTGCCCGACGACCGGGCTGTCCTGCGCGAACCCCTTGCGGGAGAGGGTGTGCACGCCGTCGCCCTTGCCCCAGGCGCCCTTCGGGTCCTTGAGCTTCTTCAAGTCGTAGTCGCTGTAGGCCCAGTGCGGCGACCAGAGGGTGACGACGATCGGCTCCTTCTTGGCGTACGCGCGCTTCAGCTCGGCCAGCATCGCGGGCGTGGAGCTGTCGACGACCTTGTACTCCTTGTCGAGGCCGTAGTCCTTCAGGACCTTGCTCTTGAGCAGGCCCATCATTCCGGCGCTGGACTCGATGCCGGTGATCTTGCCACCGAAGGTGCCGGCCTTGCCCTTGAGGTCCGCCAGGGAGTCGACGCCCTTCATGTACGAGGGGACGCTCAGCTCCAGCGAGGTGGGGCCGAACCAGGAGCCCAGGTCGTCGAGCTTGCTGCCGTACTTCTTCCAGTACTGCTCGTGGGTGGTCGGCAGCCAGGAGTCCGTCTCGAAGTCGATGTCGCCCTGGGAGAGGGAGGTGTACAGCGGGCCCGCGTCGAACTGCTTGGCGTCGACCTGGAAGCCGCGCTCCTCGAGGATCTCCTTCCACAGGAAGGTGGAGGCGACGCCCTCGTCCCACGGGATGTAGCCGATGGTGATCTTCTTGCCCTGGCCGACGTTCTGGCCGTCGGCCGCGGTGGACGTCGAGTCGGTCCCGCCGAACATGCCCATGCCGCCCGCGACCAGCGCGAGCACGACGACACCGATGACGGCGACGGCCGCGCGGGGGCGGTAGGACCAGATCTTCAGGCCCTGCGCGGCGCGCAGTTTGGCGGCGGCGCGGCGGCCGAGCGGGGAGACCTGGGTACCCAGGGCGCTGGTCATGCGGTCCAGGTAGATCGCCAGGATGACGATGGCGACGCCCGCCTCTGAGCCGAGGCCGACGTTCAGCTGCCCGATGGCCTCGTTGACGTCGCCGCCAAGGCCGCCGGTGCCGACCATGCCCGCGATGGCGGCCATGGACAGGCCCAGCATGATGACCTGGTTGACGCCCGCCATCACCGTGGGCAGAGCGAGCGGCAGCTGGATGCGCAGCAGGGTGTCACGGGGCGTGGTGCCGAACGCGTCGGCGGCCTCGACGAGGTCCTTGTCGACCTGCCGGATGCCCAGCTCGGTCATGCGGACGCCGGGGGCCAGCGCGAAGATCAGGGTGGCCACGATGCCGGCCGGGGCGCCGGTGCCGAAGAACAGGATCGCCGGGATGAGGTAGATCATCGCGGGCAGCGTCTGCATGAAGTCCAGCACCGGGCGGACGATGCCGCTGACCCGGTCGGAGCGCGCCGCCCAGATGCCCACGGGTACCGAGACGACGAGCGCGATGAGCGTGGCGACGAGGACCAGAGAAAGGGTCACCATCGCGTCCTCCCACAGTTCGAGGGAGTCGATGAACGCGAATCCCACGAAGGTGAGGACACCGGCGGAGGTGCCGCGCAGCCAGAACGCGATCACCGCGAAGATGCCCGCGAGGAGGAGCGGTTCGGGGGCCTGGAGGACGGCGTCGATACCGTCGTACGTGCCCTGGAAGACGGTCTTGAAGAAGTCGAAGAGCCACGCCATGTGGTTCAGCAGCCAGTCGACGACGCTGTTGACCCAGTCGCCGAAGGGAATCCTAGGCACCGGCCGTCACCGCCTCGTCCCGAGGACTGGCACAGCGTGCGGGGGTCCCCTGCTCGTCGCCGAGGAAGGCGACGAGGTGCTGCCGGTGGACGACGCCCACGAGTGCGCGCCGCTCGTCGAGCACCGCCACCGGGTGCGTGAGGCGGGCGCTGATCGCGCAGAGGTCCACGAAGGGGGTGTCGGGCGTGGCGGTCTCGCAGTCGCAGTCCGCCTCGTCGCCGCGTACGTCGGTGTCCATGACGGCGCCGGCGGTCAGGACCCGGGAGCGGTCGACGTCCTGGGTGAAGGAGGCGACGTAGTCGTTCGCGGGACGCACGAGGATGTCCTCGGCGGTGCCGGTCTGGACGATGCGGCCGTCGCGCATGACGGCGATCCGGTCGCCGAGGCGCATCGCCTCGTTGAGGTCGTGGGTGATGAAGACGATGGTCTTCTTGAGCTTCTTCTGGAGCTCGATCAGCTGGTCCTGCATGTCACGGCGGATCAGTGGGTCCAGCGCGCTGAACGACTCGTCCATCAGCAGCAGATCGGCGTCGGTGGCGAGCGCGCGGGCGAGGCCGACGCGCTGCTGCATACCGCCGGACAGCTCGTCGGGCCAGGACTTCTCCCAGCCGGCGAGCCCGGCCAGCTCCAGGGCCCTGGTGGCGCGTTCCTTGCGCTCGGCGCTCGGCACGCCCTGGACCTCCAGGCCGTAGGCCGCGTTCTCCAGGACGCTGCGGTGCGGGAAGAGCGCGAAGTGCTGGAAGACCATGCTGATCTTCTTCGAGCGGACCTCGCGCAGCGCGCGGGCGCTGAGCGCGGTCAGGTCCTGGCCGTCGAAGCGCACCTGGCCCGCGGTGGGCTCCAGGAGTCCGTTGAGCATGCGCAGGAGGGTGGACTTGCCGGATCCGGACAGGCCCATGACGACGAAGATCTGGCCGGGTTCCACCGTGAAGGACACGTCGATCACCGCGGCGGTCGTGCCGTCGGCGCGCAGTTCCTCACGGTCGGCTCCCTGACGGAGCCGCTCCACCGCGGCGTCGGGTCGTCTCCCGAACACCTTGTACAAATGCTCGGCCTCAAGCCTGGATGACACGGGTGCCTCTCGATCGGACATTGAAAAACCAGCGGGGTTGTCCCGGTGCCGCGCCTGCCCACGCTTACACGGAGCAAACACAGGAGTGGTCCAGGTCACTGTCAGTGGCGTACGGCATGATGCGAGGCGTGACCAGACGCCTGATGCTGCTCGACACCGCTTCCCTGTACTTCCGGGCCTACTTCGGGGTCCCCGACTCCGTAAAGGCCCCGGACGGCACGCCCGTGAACGCCGTGCGCGGGCTGCTCGACTTCATCGACCGGCTGGTCAGGGACCACCGCCCCGACGATCTGGTGGCCTGCATGGACGCGGACTGGCGCCCGCAGTGGCGGGTCGACCTGATCCCCTCGTACAAGGCGCATCGCGTCGCCGTGGAGACCGAGGCCGGCAGGCCGGACGAGGAGGAGGTGCCGGACACGCTCTCCCCGCAGGTGCCGGTCATCGAGGAGGTCCTCGACGCGCTGGGCATCGCCCGCGTGGGGGTCGAGGGGTACGAGGCGGACGATGTGATCGGCACCTTCACCGGTCGCGCCGACGGCCCGGTCGACATCGTCACCGGCGACCGCGACCTCTACCAACTCGTCGACGACAAGCGGGGGGTGCGCGTCCTGTACCCCCTCAAGGGTGTGGGCACGCTCCAGCTCACCGACGAGACCTGGCTGCGCGAGAAGTACGGGGTCGACGGCAGCGGTTACGCGGATCTGGCGCTGCTCCGCGGCGACCCGAGCGACGGTCTGCCGGGGGTGCCGGGGATCGGTGAGAAGACGGCGGCCAAGCTGCTCGACCAGTTCGGCGACCTGGCCGGAATCATGGCGGCGGTCGACGACCCGAAGGCGAAGCTGACACCTTCTCAGCGCAAGCGGCTCGACGAGTCACGGCCGTACGTCGCGGTCGCGCCCAAGGTCGTACGGGTCGCCGGTGACGTTCCCCTGCCGGACGTCGACACGGCGTTGCCACACGCGCCGCGCGACCCGGCCGCGCTGGAGGGACTGGCCGCGCGCTGGGGTCTGGGCGGGTCGCTGCAGCGGTTGCTCACCACGCTCGGCGAGTGAACGGGAGCAGGCGAAATTGACGTTCCCACTCAGAAGAGTGGCATTCTCAATTTAGGGTAGCCTTACTCACGGAGTGGGACTCAATCCCGGCTACCGTGCGACTCAAGCACCGGCGTAGGGGGCTCATGGGCTTCTCACACGGAGGGTGTTAACTGGGGGAGAGATGCTAACTTAGGTAAGCCTAAGCGAGTGAACGAGGAGGCCGTCATGGCAGAGCGTCCGGCACGCAGGTCCAGGAAGCCCCATTCCGCGCACGTCGTGCGGACCGAGCGGCTGACCCCTCACATGCAGCGTGTCGTGCTGGGCGGCGAGGGTCTCGCCGAGTTCACCGCGGGCACCAGCACCGACCACTATGTGAAGTTGCTGTTCGCCCCGGAGGGTGTCACCTACCCCGAGCCGTTCGACGTGGAGCGGATCCGCGAGGAACTCCCGCGCGAGCAGTGGCCGGTGACCCGGACGTACACCGTGCGTGCCTGGGACCCCGAACTGCGCGAGCTGACACTCGACTTCGTGGTGCACGGCGACGAGGGCCTGGCCGGGCCGTGGGCGGCGCACGTCCAGCCGGGCGAGGTCGTGCGCTTCATGGGTCCGGGTGGCGCCTACGCGCCCGACGCGAGCGCCGACTGGCACCTGCTCGCCGGTGACGAGAGCGCGCTGCCCGCGATCAGTGCCGCCGTGGAGGCACTGCCGGAGGGCGCCGTGGCCCGCGCCTTCGTGGAGATCTCCGGGCGTGAGGAGGAGCAGAAGATCGACTCCGACGTGGAGGTCGTCTGGCTGCACCGCGGCGACCGGCCGCTCGGCGAGGCCCTGGTGGAGGCCGTCCGCGCCCTCGACTTCCCGGCGGGCCGGGTGCACGCGTTCGTGCACGGCGAGGCGGGCTTCGTGAAGGAGCTGCGCCGGCTGCTGCGGGTCGAGCGTGAGATCCCGCGCGAGGACCTGTCGATCTCCGGCTACTGGCGTCTTGGGCACAACGAGGACGGCTGGCAGGCGAGCAAGCGGGACTGGAACGCGCAGGTGGAGGCGGAGCAGGAGGCGACCGCGTCGGCCGCCTCCTGACTCCCGCCCCCTCGCGTCACTCAGGACGCCGGCCTGCGGCACCTCGGGGCTCGGGACGCCGCCCCGGCCTCTCGGGTCACACGGAACGCTGGTAGGACCTGAACGTACGGATCGACAGCCACACCGCCGCCACGGCCAGTGCGAGCAGCGCGCCCGAGCGGCCGAGCACGACACCCCAGTCGGGATGCTCGGACATCGCCGAACGCCCCGCCACCATCGCCCAGTTGAGCGGATTGAAGTCGGCGATGTGCCGCATCCAGCCGGGCGTCTGGGACGGGGCCATGAAGGCCGAGGAGAGGAAGGTCAGCGGCAGCAGCAGGAACGTGTTGATGCCGATGATCGACTCCCGCTCCCGGACCAGCATGCCCAGCGCGTTGGACAGCGCTCCGAAGATCGTGCCGAGCAGTACCGAGGCGACGATCAGGATCGCGATACCGCCGATGCCGCCCGGGTAGTCCGCGCCGCCCAGCAGGCCGAGCAGCACGATGACGACCGACTGCAGGGCGGTGATCAGGCCGTTGTTGACGACGTTGCCGTTCATCAGGGCGGCCCGGCTGACGGGCGTGGTCAGGAAGCGGTTGAGCGTGCCGCGCTGGATCTCGTCGAGCGTGCCCATGCCCGCCCACATGTTGGAGCTGAGCGCGCTCATCACGACCACGCCCGGGACGAGGTAGTCCAGATACGAGGTGGTGCCGAAGCCTCCGAGTTCGACGACCTTCTTGAAGAGGTTGCCGAACAGGAACAGCCAGATCACCGGCTGGATCAGGGTGATGATCGCGTAGGCGGGCTGACGTGCGAACACCATCAGCTGACGCTGGGTCATGTACCAGGTCTGGGAGACGGCGGTGCTCATCGGACACCTCCGGCGAGGACGAGGTTATCGACGCCTTCCGCTTCCGCCTCCGCGTAACGGCGGCCCGCGTAGCGGAGGTAGACGTCGTCGAGCGAGGGGCGGGCGACGGTCGCGGCGGCGACCCCGACCCCGGCCCGCTCCAGCACCCCGAGCAGGGCGGGCATGGCGGCGGCCCCGTCATCGGCGCGGACACTGACACGGCGGCCGTCGAACAGCGCCTCGTGCACGCCCGCCAGCCCGGTGAGGGCGCCGTTCAGCAGCGTACGACCGGCGTCTCCCAGGGCTTCGCGCAGTTCCACGTGGACGGCGTCACCGCGGAGTTCGCCCTTCAGGGCGTCCGGAGTGCCCTCGACCACCACACGCCCGCGGTCGACGATCGCGATGCGCTCGGCGAGCCGGTCGGCCTCCTCCAGGTAGTGCGTGGTGAGCAGGATGGTCAGCCCCTCGTCGCCGGCGAGGCGGGCGATCTCGTCCCACATCGCGGTGCGCGCCTCGGGGTCGAGTCCGGTGGTGGGCTCGTCGAGGAAGAGCACCTCGGGGCGGTGGACGAGACCGAGCGCCACGTCGAGCCGGCGCCGCATGCCGCCCGAGTAGCCCTTGACCGGGCGCCGCGCCGCGTCGGCGAGCCGGAAGCGGTCGAGCAGTTCGTCCACCCGGCGGTTCAAGCCGGCGCCCTTCAAGCCGTAGAGCCTGCCCTGGAGTTGGAGGTTCTCCCGGCCGGTGGCCACCGGGTCGGCGCCGGAGTTCTGGGCGACCACGCCGATCGCGCGGCGCACCCGGACCGGATGGCGCAGCACGTCGTGCCCGGCCACCGTGGCGGTGCCCGAGTCGGGACGGGCCAGGGTGGTGAGGATCTTGACGGTGGTGGACTTGCCGGCGCCGTTCGGGCCGAGCAGGCCGAAGACGGTGCCGGTCTCGACGGTGACGTCCATGCCGCTGAGCGCGGTGACGTCACCCGGGTAGGTCTTGATCAGCTGACGCGCCTCGACCGCGGGCGCACGGGTACTGCTCATGACGACTGCTCTCCTGTGTGAGCGGTGATCTCGGGTGGGTGTGCCGAGCCGATCCGCGTGAAGAGCGCCGGGCTATCCTGGGTGTGCCGCACCTCGACGGCCCGGAGCTGCCTCACGGCGGGTTCGGTTCGGGGTTCGAGACCCCGGCGGGGCTGCTGCAACAGCGCTGCCGGGGTCTTTTCTCCGTTCGGCTACGGCCTTTCGGCCTCACCGGCTTCCAGCTGCAGGTACTCCTCGGGGATCTCCCCCGTCTCGCTGAAGGACCGCCACTCCTTGACGCCGGGAAACGTGCCCGCCGTGACCTCCATGAGGAAGCCGCGGACCCATTCGGCCTCCGCCTCGATCATGTGCAGCTTGAACTCGGACTCGATCAGGAAGAGCCGGGGCAGCGTCTCGTAGAGCTTCTCCAGGCCGCCGCGCAGACTCGCGGCCCGCACCTCCAGCATGTTGAGCCGCTCCCCCAACAGGCGTGCCACCTCGTCGGGGTGGAGCACGCCCATCAGTGAGAGCGCGGCCTCGAAGATCGGATACTCCTCCGCCGGGACGGCGAGCAGGTCCGACAGCCACTCCGTGGCCTCCACACGTCCGGCGTCCGTGATGCCGTACAGCGTGCGCTCGGGGCGGTTGCCCTGTCGCTGCACCTCCGCGACCTCGACGAAGCCGTGCTTCTCCAGGTTCTGCACGACGGTGTAGAGCGAGCCATAGTTGATCTTCAGGCTGGTGTCCTTGCCCCGTCGGCGCAGGGTCTGGGCGATCTCGTACGGATGCATCGGCTTCTCGGTGAGCAGCACCATGACCGCGAGCGCCAGCGGATTGCTCAGCTTCCGGCGTTTCGTCGCCATGATGACCTCACCTCGTCCCCGAATATCCGTGGCCGAACATATCGCGTGTGCGGGACGGGCGTCAATACACGCGATGTATCGCGATCCTCCACGGGACGCAAGGGCGTGAGGACTTAGGCCCGACCCCGACACGGCCGTGTCACGCGAGGGAAACAGGCACTCCCTAATTTCTGTCACCCGACAGGAATCCGGCTCACGCCGTCCAGCACACCCACCCCGCCCACCCTTCCGCGCCGAAGGCAGGTGCCGCCGTGACCACCACCGCCCCCTCCGACGTACGCCCCGACCCTCCGGAGTCCTCCGGCGACCGCTCCCTGGCCGAGTTCGGCTACCGCCAGGAGCTGCACCGCAGCCTCGGCCGGTACGCCTCGTTCGCCGCCGGCTTCTCCTTCATCTCCGTCCTGACGACCGTCTTCCAGTTCTTCGCCTTCGGGTACGCGTTCGGCGGCCCCGTCTTCTTCTGGACCTGGCCGGCCGTGCTGGTGGGCCAGTTGGCGGTCGCCGCCTGCTTCGCGGAGCTGGCCGCGCGCTATCCGATCTCGGGCGCGATCTACCAGTGGGCCTCGCGCCTGTCGAACCTCTCCTTCGGCTGGTTCGCCGGCTGGATCATGGTGATCGGGCAGATCGTGGTGGTCGCGGCGGCGGCGCTCGCGCTGCAGATGGTGCTGCCCGCGATCTGGTCCGGCTTCCAGCTGGTCGGCAGCGATCCGGCTCCCACCAGCCCCGACGGCGCGGCCAACGCGGCGGTCCTCGGCGTGATCCTCCTCGTGCTGACCACACTGGTGAACGTCATCGACAACCGTGTGATGTCGGTGATCAACCGGATCGGTGTCACCGCCGAGATCATCGGCGCCGTCCTGATCATCGTGCTCCTGCTCACCCACTCCGAGCGCTCCCCCGGCATCACCTTCCACACCGGCCAGGGCAGCACGGGCCTGTTCGGGGCGCTGATGGTGGGCTCGTTCATGGCGGCGTACGTCATGATCGGCTTCGACAGCGCCGGCGAGATGAGCGAGGAGACCCACCACCCGCGCCGCACCGCGCCCCGCACGATCCTCACCGCGCTCGCCGCCGCGGGTCTGCTCGGCGGACTCATCGTGCTCGGCGGACTGCTCGCCGCGCCCAGCCTCACCGACGGCCGTCTCGGCGTCGACGGTCTGAGCTACGTCCTGACCAGCAGCCTCGGCGACGGGGTCGGCCGCGCGCTGCTCGCCGACGTCGTGGTGGCCATCGCGGTGGCGACCCTGGCGATCCAGACCGCCGCCTGCCGCATGCTCTTCTCGATGGCCCGCGACCACCAGCTCCCCTTCTCCCGCCGCCTCCGGGCGGTCAACCCGCGCACCGGCATGCCGAGCGCTCCCGCCCTGGTCGTCGGCGTCCTCGCCGCCGCTCTGCTGCTGCTCGACTTCGCCTCCCCGGACGCCTTCCTGGCGATCGGCACCACCTGCATCGTGATGCTGTACCTGGCGTACGCGATGGTGACCGGTCCGCTGCTGGTGCGCCGGCTGCGCGGACAGTTCACCGCCGACGGCACCGACGAGAGCGGCGCCCCGCTCTTCTCGCTGGGCCGCTGGGGCGTCCCCGTCAACGCGATCGCCCTCGTCTACGGCCTCTTCATGACCGTCAACCTCGCCTGGCCGCGCGCGGCGGTGTACGACCCGGCCGGCGGGCACTGGTACTTCCAGTGGTTCACGGTGCTGTTCCTGGGCCTGACGCTGGTCGCGGGCGCCGCCTACCGGGCCTACCGGGCGCGGACAGCGGTGGCCGGGACTCCCGAGGTGGTCCCTGCCTCGTACGCCTGAATCCCTCCCCCGCCCGAGCCTCGTACGCTTGACCAGGTGAGACGCAGACCCCGGATCCCGCCCTCCCCCCTCCCGCAGCGCGAGGGAGTCGACCCCGTGCGGATCAGGCTCCCGCGGGACGGGGGATGGGCCACCGTGCGGGAGCATCTGGTGGAGCGGCTCGCGGCGAGGGCCGGGGTGATCGACGGGATGCTCGGGGACGGGCTGATCGTCGGCGCCGACGGGCGTCCGGTGGCGCCCGACGCGGCGTACGAGCCGGGGATGTTCGTGTGGTTCCACCGGGAGCTGCCCGACGAGGAACCGGTGCCGTTCGCCCTCGACGTGGTGTACCGCGACGAGCACATCGTCGTCGCCGACAAGCCGCACTTCCTCGCCACCACCCCGCGCGGGGGCCATGTCGCCGAGACCGCGCTGGCCCGGCTGCGGCGGGAGCTCGGCCTGCCGGCGATCGGCGCCGCACACCGGCTGGACCGCCTCACCGCCGGGCTCGTGCTGTTCACCGTGCGGCCCGAGGAGCGCGGCGCCTACCAGACGCTGTTCCGCGACCGGCTGGTCCGCAAGGAGTACGAGGCGGTGGCCCCGTACGACGCGGGGCTCGCACTGCCGCGGACGGTCACCAGCCGGATCGTGAAGGAGCGCGGGGTGCTGGCCGCGCGCGAGGTGGCGGGCGAGCCGAACGCCCTCACGGAGGTCGAACTCACCGACCACCGCGACGGACTGGGGCGCTACCGCCTGCTGCCGCGCACCGGGCAGACCCATCAACTGCGGGTGCACATGAACGCGTTGGGCGTACCGATCCTCGGCGATCCGCTCTACCCGGTGGTGACCGGCCCCGTGCCGGCCGGCGACTTCCGGCGACCGCTCCAACTGCTCGCGCGGGTCCTGGAGTTCACCGATCCGGTCACGGGGAGCGCGCACCGGTTCGTCAGCGGGCGGGCGCTGCGGGCCTGGTCCTCGTACGACGACTGGGCCCGGGAGGCGTGATCGTCGACGTCCGGGCTCAGTAGCCCCGCCACCAGCGCAGGAAGCGCTGCCAGGCGCCGAGTCGGCGCACGGGTTCCGGTGTCGCCGACAGGTCGGGCGATGCCACGGGTGCCGGGGCCGGCGCCGCGGCCGGCTCGTCCGTCGTGACCTCCAGGCTCGGCCGCTGCCGCGGGAGGGGGTTGATGGACGGCACTTCCTCGACGTCCTGGGGCGCCTGCGGCGCGAAGTACACCGGAAGCTCCACCAGGTGGCGCGAGGACATCGACGAGCGCCAGCGCAACTCGTCCTCGTCGCCCTCGAGTTCGACGTCGGGCAGCCGGATCAGCAGTGCCTCGACCCCGACGTCCGCGATGGCACGGCCGATGTCCTGGCCAGGGCACTCGTGGGGGCCGCCGCCGAAGGCGAGGTGGGCGCGGTTGCCCATCATGTTGGCCTTGAGATCGGGACGCACCTTGGGGTCGATGTTGCCCGGCGCGATCCCCAGGATCAGACCGTCGCCCCGACGGATCTCCCGACCGCCCACCTCCGTGTCCTGCTTGGCGAAGTAGCCGAGGACCGCGCTGAACGGCGGCTCGTCCCACAGCGACTGCTCGACCGCCTGGGGCACCGTCATCTGCCCGCCGTTCAGCTGGGCGCGGAAGCGCGGGTCGGTGAGCACCACGCGCAGCACGTTGGCGAGCAGGTTGGCCGTGGCCTCGTACGCGGCGAGCAGCACCAGGCGCAGATGCTGGGAGACCTCGTCGTCGGTGAGCTGGGCCGGGTGGTTGATCAGGACGCTGGTGAAGTCCCCGGTGGTCTCGGCCCGACGCCGGGCGGTGTGCCGGATCAGGATGTTCATGACGTACTCGTTGCTGGCGATCGCGGTCTCGGTGCCCCTGAGCAGGTCGCGGGTGGCCTGCACCAGCCGGTCGTCGTACTCGTCGGGCATGCCGAGGATCTCGCACAGCACGGCCATCGGCAGGTGCTCGGCGAACTGGCTGACCAGGTCGGCCCGGCCCTTCTCGCAGAACCGGTTGACGAGCAGTTGGGTCGCGCGGTTGATGTGCCGCCGGATGGTGCGGTGGTTGATGGTCGACATGGCACCCATGACCGCGCCGCGCAGCCGCAGGTGTTCGTCGCCCTCGGCGTGGGAACAGATGGGCTGCCAGGCGATGTGCGGCGCGAGGGGGTGGTCGGGGCCGGCCGTGCCGTCCTGGACGGCCCTCCACAGCCGGCTGTCCCGGGAGAAGTGTGTGGGGGTGCTCACCAGGTGCAGGTTCTCGGCGTGGCCGAGCACCACCCAGATCGGCACGTCGTTGTGGAGCAGGACGGGGGCGACCGCGCCGTGCTCCTGACGGAGTTTCTCGTACAGGTCTCCCAGGTCGTCCGCCTCGGGGCCGTACAGCCGGTGCAGTCCGCCGGGACCGAGGCCGTGGGCGGGACAGCCGGGCGGCGGGGCGAGCGTACGGTCGTCCGTACCGGCCGGGAAGTGGGATTCAGACGTCACGGTGATCGCTCCGAAACTGAAGTGGATCCGGTGTCTTGGGGGTGTCCGGGTTCTTGGGGGTGGTCCGGTGTCTTGGGACGGGAAGGGCGGCCGCCGCGGGCATCAGGTGCGTGCCTGGGCCATCGTGAGCGAGTACAGGAAATGCATCAGCGTCATCAGGACGTCCCGGCTGGAGGCCCGGCGGCGCGCGTCGCACTGCACGATCGGGATGTCCTCCGACAGGTCGAGCGCGGCGCGCAGGTCCTCGATCGGATAGCTGGGCGCGTCCGGGAAGGTGTTCATGGCGACGACGAAGGGCACACCGCGCTCCTCCAGACGGCCGATCACGTCGAAGCTGACTTCCAGGCGGCGGGTGTCGATCAGCACGACCGCGCCGAGCGCGCCTTCGAAGAGGCCGTTCCACAGGAACCAGAAGCGCTCCTGGCCGGGGGTGCCGAAGAGGTAGAGCACCAACCGTTCCGTGATGCTGATGCGACCGAAGTCCATGGCGACGGTGGTCGCGGTCTTGGTCTCCGAGCCGTAATTGTCGTCGATGCCGATGCCGGCCTGCGTCATGGTCTCCTCGGTGGTCAGCGGTTTGATCTCGCTGACGGCACCCACCATGGTCGTCTTGCCGACTCCGAACCCGCCCACGATCACGATCTTCACGGCGGCTTGCGCCGTGTGCGGCAGATGGTCCTCGGCGCGCGGGCCGGTGATCGTCTCAGAGCTTTTGAAGTCCATGCATCACCGCTTCGAGGAGGGAACGGTCGGGGAGCGCCGAACGAACGATCGGGGCGCGTGCCTGTACCAGTTCGGCCGCCAGCAGCTCGGTGAGCAGGACGGTCACCACGCTGAACGGCAGATTGAGATAGGCCGATAGCTCGGCCACGGACAGAGGGGCCTGGCAGAGCCGGAGCAGCACCGACTGCTCCGGCTGGGTGGTGGGTGTCGGCGCGTCGGCGCGCGCCACGATCAAGGTGACCAGGTCCAGGTCGGCCCGCTCGCCCGCCTCGCCCCCACCGGTGAGCAGATACAGGCGCCCGGGATTCTTGGGGTCCTCTTCCTCACCGTCTTCCTCACCCTCTTGGGGAGGCCGCTCCCGGGGAGGCTCGGTGAACTCTTCCTTGGGGAATCGCCGTCGGCGTTGCGGAGGAGTCATACGGTCTGCCCGTTGCGCCTCGGCGGACTGGTCAGATGGGCGCCGATCCGGGCGACGAGGTCGCTCATGCGGTTGCTCATGAGGCCGGGCTCCGCGATCTGGTTGGCGAGGACCGCGAGATAGGCGTTGGCCCCGGCGGACATCAGATAGAAGTAGCCTCCGTCGATCTCGATGAGGACCATCTTCATCGTGCCGTCGCTGCTGGGAACCTCGCTCGCGACCGCCGCGGCCAGGCTCTGCAGGCCCGCGCAGGCCGCGGCGACGCGGTCGGCGGCGTCCGGGTTGCCGCCGTAGCGTGCGATGCGCAGTCCGTCGGCGGAGAGCACCACGATCTGCTGGATGCCGGGTACACCGTCAGCGAGATCCCTGAGCATCCAGTCGAAGTTGTCCCGCTGATGGATCACTTGAGGTCCCCCTCGTCGTCGGCCTCCGCGGCCGCCTGGTTCTTCCTGGTGGACGCGTTGGGGGCCGGGTCACGCTTGAGGCCCTCCCAGAACGCCTCGACCCAATGCCCCGGTGGCTTCTCCTTCTCCTTCTCCTGCTCCTGCTCCTGCTCCTGCTTCGGGGCGGCGGGCGCGGTGCCCCAGGAAGGCGCCGCGGCGGCGGCCGCGGCCGCCGCCTCCTCCTCGGCGGCGATCCGGGCGGCCTCGGCGTACCGCTCCCTGAGCGGGATCTTGACCCGGCTGCGCCGCTGCGGCAGGCCGTTGGGCGTCCACTCGGTGACCAGCGGGGCGTCGTCGTCCCTGTACCCGTCGTCCTGCTCGGGGAGGCGGGGTCCGGTGGTCGGGCGGCGCTTCTTCGGCTTGCGGTTGGGCCCCTCGACCCCGTCGGTGTCCATGGTCGCGGTGGAGTTCGCGCCGATGCCGTGGGCGAGGGAGGCTGCGGGGTCCTTGGTGAGCATGTTGCTCGGCACCACGACGACCGCGCGGACACCGCCGTACGCGGACTGCCGGAGCGCGATCGCCATGTCGTACATGTTCGAGAGCCGGCCGACGACGGAGATGCCGAGTCGGGGGGCCTCGCCGAGAACCTGGAGG
Source organism: Streptomyces sp. NPDC111656 (assembly GCF_055656965.1). Taxonomy (NCBI): domain Bacteria; kingdom Bacillati; phylum Actinomycetota; class Actinomycetes; order Kitasatosporales; family Streptomycetaceae; genus Streptomyces; species Streptomyces sp. NPDC111656. Next base: position 247,428 of record NZ_JBVKCA010000006.1, on the reverse strand, counting down.
TCGGTGCCGGCCGCGGCCTGCCGGAGCAGTTCCTCCATCTTGCCGCGGGCCTCGTCGCTGAAGCTGACGCCGGAGTCCTCGATCTCGATGGCGACACCGGTCTGCACCTTGAGGGCGGTCAGGTGCACCTTGCTGTTCGGCGGCGAATAGCGCGTCGCGTTGTCGAGGAGTTCGGCGACCGCGTGGATGACCGGTTCGACGTGGATGCCGTTGACGTTGACGTCGGCGATCGAGTGCAGCTCGATGCGCCGGTACTCGAGGATCCGGGACATCGCGCCCCGCATCACGCTGAACAACGGCACGGGCTTGGGCCAGTTGCGGCCCGGGCGGCCGCCGCCGAGCACCGCGATGGAGTCGGCGAGGCGGCCGATCAGCGCGGTGCCGTGGTCGATGCGCAGCAGGTCGTCGAAGACCTCGGGGTTGCGCCCGTGGTCCTCCTCCATCTCGCGGAGTTCCTTGTTCTGCTGGTGGACGATCGCCTGCACGCGGCGGGCGATGTTGACGAAGGAGCGGTGCGAGGAGTCGAGCAGCAGCTTCTCGGTGTCCAGCAACTGGAGGAAGGTGCTCAGCAGGTCCCGTTCCACCTCGGAGATCGGCGGCAGGCTGGGGTCGTCGACGCCGAAGCGGAGCGCCACGGTGTCGGGGTTCATGCCGCGGTTCATGCGCCTGATCGCGGCGGGCAGGACTTCGTGGTGGAAACGCACGATGTCCTGATCGTGGGCGGCGATGCGTTGTTCCAGGTACGCGGTACGGCCGGCCAGTTCGGCGCGCACGGCACGGATGACGCGGCCACGGCGTACGGCTTCGGCGGCGACCGCGATCACCAGCAGCGTCGCGATGCCGCCGCACCAGCCGACGGCGGCCCGGGCCGGGCCCGTCACCAAGGCGACGGCGGCCCCGGTCACCGCGGCCATCAGTATGGCCGGCAGCAACAGCACGCGCGCGTAGGGAAGTTCACGGCCACCGGGAGGCGATTGAACACTCACCATGTATGCCCTCTGAGACAGATCGGCTGGGGTAGGGGGGAGTTCGTGGGGAAACTGCGTGGTCAAACCGAATCTTCGGAACTTTTGGGAACAAGCGCACGATTACATCTCAACTCGGTGCGCTGCGGGCGAGCTTAGTCCGACCGGATCATCGCCGTGTCATATTCAGCAACCGCCTGAAATCGCCCGCACGACAGGAGTACTCTCGCCCATTTACACGCTCAGGCTTCGTTCGTACACGGTGAGTAGCGGCGTACGGGCATGCGAGAACCGCACCTCCACAGTGCGGTACGTCAGATTCCGGCGATCCGCAGCGCCGCGTCGGCGGTTGCTTCGGCGAAGGCGGACACGGGCCGCTCGGGGTCGGACCGGTGCACGAGGATCACCCCTTCGATGAGACCGAACAGCAGATCCGTCCGCAGGTCGAGTTCACTCTTGACGAGCGCGCCACCCGCCGTGGTCGCGGCCAGCAACTGTCGGTAGGTGTCCTTCAACTCGGCCCGTACGGCGTGGAAGCCGGCGAAGCGCTCGGCGCGCACCTCGGGCAGCAGATACAGCCCGCCCAGGTTGTGCGGGCCTCCGCAGAGCAGCTCCACGTCGGTGCGGCACAACTCCCACAGCCGGTTCTCGGGCGGGGTCGCGTCGTCGGCGAGGAGCTCCCGGGCGAAGGCGAGCGAGGGTGTGACGGTCGACTCCAGGAGCTCGGCGAGCAGCTCCTCCTTGCCGGAGACGTAGTGGTACATCGACGCCTGACGCATCCCGGCCCGCTCGGCGACGGCGCGGGTGGTCGTCGCGGCGTACCCGCGCGTCGTGAACAACTCAGCGGCGGCGTCGAGCAGTTCGTCCCGCGGCGACAGCCCGCTGTCCGGCCGCTGCGCAGCCCGGGGCCGCCCGACCCGTCGCCCACCACCACTTCCCATGCGTTCGATCCTCGCACACGACACCGGCCCCGAGCGGGGCAAGGAACGGCGCGCCCACCCACCAGGGGCGCGAGGAACTGCGCGCCCAGCCACACACAACCCGCACCCTCGAACCCGCGGAGCGCCCCGCACCCTCGAACCCGCGGAGCGCCCCGTACCGCCAAACCCGCGGAGCGTCCGGTGAGGGGTCGGTAACCGTCCGGCAACACTCGGGACACGGCTCCGACCCTCCCCGCCCCTAATTTCTGTCGAGCGACAGAAACCACCCAGGAGCCGGAGGACTCGCGATGGCGACAGCGACCACTTACGGAGCCCGTGCCCACGCCCGGGCACAAGAGGGCTCCCGCACGGAGGCCATGCCCGTCGTCCCGGCGAGCGCCTGGCCCGCGCCCCCCTGCGAGGCGGGCCACCTGGTGTGGGCGGAGACGGTGGCGGCCGGCAACTACACGCACAAGGTGCTGGCCCGCGGCACGGAACTCAGGCTCACCGACCTCAGGGGCGACGCCTGCGCACACCTGCTCCTGTACGCCGCCGACCGCCCCTGGGAACGTCTGAACGTGGCGGACACGGTCAAGGTCCAGTGGAACGCCTACCTCGACGAGGGGCAGCTGCTCCTCTCCGACCAGGGCCGCGTCCTCGCCTCCCTGGTCGCCGACACCTCCGGCCGCCACGACACGCTCTGCGGCACCTCCACCCTCGTACGCAACACTCAGCGCTACGGCGACGGAACCCCGCAGTCCGCCTCCCCCGCCGGCCGCGAACTGTTCAAGCTGGCCGCCGCCAAGAACGGCCTCGAACCCCGCGACCTGCCGCCCTCGCTCTCCTTCTTCCAGGGCGTGGAGGTCCGTGACGACGGCTCGCTGGACTTCACCGGTTCGGCGGGCCCCGGCGGCAGCGTGACGCTCCGCGCCGAACAGGACGTGACCGTGCTGATCGCGAACGTGCCGCACCCCGCCGACCCCCGTACGGAGTACGTCAGCACTCCCCTGGAGGTCCTCGCCTGGCGCGCGGCCGCGACCGCGCCCGGCGACCCGCTGTGGGAGGCCACACCCGAGGGCCGCCGCGCCTTCCTGAACACCGCCGAGTTCCTTGCCGCGAGGGGGATCGCATGAAGACCGTGGTTATGGCCCGGGCCGCCTGGTCCGCCGTCGTCCGCACCGGAGAGACTCTCACCGTCACCGACCTGCACGGTAACCAGGCCGTCGACTTCCTGGTGTACGACGCCCACGACACGGCCGTCCGCTACAGCGCGCCCGACACGATCCACGCGCAGGGCAACCTCTTCCTCACCACCGGCAGCGTGCTGATGTCCAACGAGCACACCCCGCTGATGACCGTGGTCGCGGACGAGGTCGGCCGGCACGACACGGTCGGCGGCGCCTGCTCCAAGGAGTCGAACACCCTGCGGTACGGCCACCACACCTGGTCCCAGCACGCCTGCGTGGACAACTTCCTCTCGGAGGGCGCCAAGTACGGCCTCGGCAAGCGCGACCTCGTCTCGAACATCAACTGGTACATGAACGTGCCGGTCGAGAAGGACGGCACCCTCGGCATCGTCGACGGCATCTCGGCCCCGGGGCTCACGCTGACCCTGCGCGCCGAGTGCGACGTCCTCGTGCTGGTCTCCAACTGCCCCCAGATCAACAACCCCTGCAACGGCTTCGAGCCGACCGCGGTGGAGATGACCATCGAGGCGAGCGGGGCGACGGGATGACCTTCGACACCCTGCTGGTCGCCAACCGCGGCGAGATCGCGGTACGGATCATCCGCACGGCCCGCGAACTCGGCCTGCGCACGGTCGCCGTGTACTCCGACGCCGACCGCAGCGCACCCCACGTCCGGCTCGCCGACGAGGCGGTACGGCTGGGGCCCGCGCCCGCGAAGGAGTCGTATCTCGACGCCGACCTCGTCCTGAAGGCGGCCAAGGACACCGGGGCCGGGGCGATCCACCCCGGGTACGGCTTCCTGTCCGAGGACGCGGCCTTCGCGCGGCGCTGCGAGGACGCCGGGATCGTGTTCGTGGGTCCGACGCCGGAGCAGCTGGAGCTGTTCGGGGCGAAGCACACGGCGCGGGCGGCGGCGGAGGCGGCCGGGGTGCCGTTGGCGCCCGGCACGGGACTTCTCCCCGGCCTCACGGAGGCTTTGGAGGCGGCCGCCCGCATCGGCTATCCCGTCATGCTGAAGGCCACCGGCGGTGGTGGCGGCATCGGTATGTCGGCATGTCGCTCCGCCGATGAACTGACCGAGGCGTGGGAGCGGGTGCAACGCGTCGCCGCGGCCTCCTTCTCCTCCGCCGGGGTCTTCCTGGAGCGGCTGGTGGAGCACGCCCGCCATGTCGAGGTACAGGTTTTCGGCGACGGTCGGGGCCGGGTCGTCACCTTCGGCGACCGCGACTGCTCGCTCCAGCGTCGCAACCAGAAGGTGCTGGAGGAGGCCCCGGCACCGGGCCTGCCGTCCGCCGTCCGCGCTCGACTCGCCTCCTGCGCACGGGACTTGTGCGCCGCTGTCGGATATCGATCGGCCGGAACCGTCGAGTTCGTCTACGACGCCGCCCGCGAGGAGGCCTACTTCCTGGAGGTCAACACCCGCCTCCAGGTGGAGCATCCGGTCACCGAGGAGATCTACGGCGTCGACCTCGTCGCCTGGATGCTGCGGCTCGCGCGCGGGGAGTCGGAGGTCGTACGCGATCCGGGGGCGCCGCGCGGTCACGCCGTCGAGGCCCGGGTGTACGCCGAGGACCCCTCGCGCGACCACCGGCCGAGCGCGGGTCTGCTCACGCGGGTCGAGTTCCCCGGCGGCGTCCGCGTGGACGGCTGGGTGGAGACGGGCACCGAGGTGACCACGTCGTACGACCCGATGCTCGCGAAGGTCATCGCGTACGGCTCGGACCGGGCGCACGCGCTGGAACGCCTCGACGAGGCGCTGGCCAGGACCCGGGTGGACGGTATCGAGACGAACCTGGGGCTGGTGCGGGCCGCGCTCGCCGAACCGTCCTTCCGGCGGGCGACGCACTCGACGGCGACGCTGGCCGAAGTCAGCGATCCCACGCAGCGCATCGCGGTCGTCTCCGGCGGGACCCTCACCACGGTCCAGGACTGGCCGGGCCGCACCGGCTACTGGCAGGTGGGCGTGCCCCCGTGCGGTCCGATGGACGACCTCTCCTTCCGGCTCGGCAACCGCGCCCTCGGCAACCACGAGGGGGCACCCGGTCTGGAGTGCACCCTCCAGGGGCCGACCCTGCGCTTCACCCATGCCACGACGGTCTGCGTCACGGGCGCACCGGCGCGGGTCACCGTGGACGGTGCGACGGTCGCGCAGTGGGAGCCGGTGACGGTACCGGCGGGGGCCCTGCTGGAGGTCGGCTCCCCCACCGAACACGGCCTGCGCACCTACGTGCTCTTCGCCGGCGGGGGCCTGGACGTACCAGCGTTCCTCGGCAGCGCGTCCACGTTCACGCTGGGCCGGTTCGGCGGGCACGGAGGCCGCGCCCTGCGCACGGGCGACGTACTGCACGGCGGCTCGGCGACGGATCACGGGGCGCCGGTACCGGTCGGCGACCGTCCCGCGTTCTCCTCCACCTGGCGGGTCGGCGCGCTCGAAGGCCCGCACGCCGCACCGGAGTTCTTCACCGAGGACGACATCCACGACTTCTACGCCGCCGACTGGAAGGTCCACTTCAACTCGGCGCGCACGGGCGTACGGCTGGTCGGCCCGAAGCCCCGCTGGGCGCGCACGGACGGCGGCGAGGCGGGCCTGCACCCGTCCAACATCCACGACACGCCGTACTCGGTGGGCGCCGTCGACTACACCGGCGACATGCCGGTTCTGCTCGGCCCGGACGGCCCCTCGCTCGGCGGCTTCGTCTGCCCGGCGACGGTCGTCAGCACGGAGCGCTGGAAGCTCGGCCAGTTCCGCCCCGGTGACATCGTGCGCTTCGCACCGCTGGCCGACGACGGCTCGCGGCGGCCCGCGATCGTCGACGGCGGGGTGCTCGCGCGGGACGGCGACGTGACGTACCGCCGCAGCGGCGACGACAACCTGCTGGTCGAATTCGGGCCCATGCAACTGGACCTGGCGCTGCGCATGAGGGTCCACGCCCTGATGGAAGCCGTGGCCGAGGCCGCGCTCGACGGCGTCACGGACCTGACCCCCGGCATCCGCTCCCTGCAGATCCAGACGGACCCCGGCAGGCTTCCGCAACGCGAACTCCTCGCCCTGGTGCGGGAGACGGTCCGCACGCTCCCTCCGAGCGACCAGCTCGTCGTCCCCTCCCGCACGGTGCACCTCCCCCTCTCCTGGGACGACCCCGCGACCCGCGAGGCGATCGCCCGCTACATGGCGGGCGTCCGCGACGACGCGCCCTGGTGCCCGTGGAACATCGAGTTCATCCGCCGCGTGAACGGCCTGGACTCGGTGGACGACGTGTACCGCACGGTGTTCGACGCGGAGTACCTCGTCCTGGGCCTGGGCGACGTCTACCTCGGCGCACCGGTGGCCACCCCGCTGGACCCGCGCCACCGCCTGGTGACCACCAAATACAACCCGGCGCGCACCTGGACCGCCGAGAACTCGGTCGGCATCGGCGGCGCCTACCTGTGCGTCTACGGCATGGAGGGCCCCGGCGGTTACCAGTTCGTGGGCCGTACGACCCAGGTGTGGTCGGGGTGGCAGCAGCGCGGCGCGTTCGAGCCGGGCTCGCCCTGGCTGCTGCGCTTCTTCGACCGCATCAAGTGGTACGCCGTCGAGCCCGACGAACTCCTCGACCTGCGCGCCGACATCGTCTCGGGCCGTTTCGTGCCCCGGATCGAGGAGGGTGTCTTCTCACTCGCCGAGTACGAGGCCTTCCTCGCCACCCACGCCGCTTCCATCGCGGAGTTCCGGGCCGGGCAGGGCGCCGCGTTCTCCGCCGAGCGGGACGCCTGGGAGGCGGCGGGCGAGTTCGACCGAGCGGACGCCGCGTCCGCGCCCGCGGCGCCCGCGGCCGAGGTGACCGTCCCCTCGGGTGGCCGTCTGATCGAGGCCGAGTTCGCGGCCTCCGTGTGGCAGCTGAACGTCAAGCCGGGCGACCGGGTGACGACCGGCCAGCCCCTGCTGGCGCTGGAGGCGATGAAGATGGAGTCCAGGGTGCCCGCCCCGATGGACGGAGTGGTCCAACAAGTCCTCACCAGGCCCGGCGCCCAGGTGGAAGCGGGCACAGCACTGGTGGTCCTGGCACCGGTGAGCTGAAAACAGGCCCGTGGCCTGTGGGCAGGCGTTACACGCAAGTGATTCCAACGGCGCCTCGACACCCCGCCGTGGCCTGTGGGCAGCCATAGAACAAGGAGCACCCATGTCCGTCCTGACCCGAGTCCAGTCGGCCTACGCCCGCATCGAAACCGTCGACCGCCCCGAGATCTGGATCGACCTCCGCCCCCAGCCGGAGGTCGAGAAGGAGGCGCAGGCCATCGACGCCCGCCTCGCCGCAGGCGAACACCTCCCCCTCGCCGGCAAGCTCCTCGCCGCGAAGGGCAACATCGACGTGGCCGGCCTGCAGACCACCGCAGGCTGCCCGGCCTACGCGTACACCCCGGAGGGCGACGCCCCCGCGGTCGCCCGCCTCCGCGCAGCCGGCGCACTCGTCCTCGGCACCACGAACCTCGACCAGTTCGCCACCGGCCTCGTCGGCACCCGCTCCCCGCACGGCGCCGTACGAGGCGCCCTGGACCCGGCCAGGATCAGCGGCGGCTCCAGCTCGGGATCGGCCGTGGCCGTGGCCCTCGGCATCGTCGACCTCGCCCTCGGCACCGACACGGCCGGCTCCGGACGCGTCCCCGCCGCCTTCAACGGCATCGTCGGCCTCAAGCCCACCCGCGGCCTGGTCCCGACCACCGGCGTCGTCCCGGCCTGCGCCTCGCTCGACTGCGTGACCGTCTTCGCCCGTACGCTCCCGGAGGCCGAGCAGGCCCTCGCGCACCTGGCGTCCCCCGCCGGACGCGAACTCCCCGCACTCCCCCAGCGGGCCCCCGGCCCCTGGCGCGTCGCCGTCCCTCCGACGGCACAGCTCGGGGAACTCGACGAGGGCTGGGCCGAGGCGTACGAGGCCGCCGTGGAGCAGCTCGTCGCGGCCGGGGCCGAGGTGCGCACGCTCGACCTCACCCCGTTCACCGAAGCGGCGGCGATGCTCTACGAGGGCGCCTTCGTCGCCGAGCGCTACACGGCGGTGGGAAGCTTTGTCGACAAATTGATCAGCGAGGGAGGTGCGGGTCTCGACCCGACCGTCGCCGGGATCATCACCCGCGCCCGGGACATCCCGGCCCACCTGCTCTTCGCCGACCAGGCCCGGCTGGCGGCCCTGCGCACCCGGGCCCTCGCCGAACTCGGCGACGCGGACGCCCTGTTGCTGCCGACCGCACCGGGCCACCCCACACTCGCGGAGGTCGCCGCCGACCCGCTCGGCACCAACGCCCGGCTGGGCCGCTTCACCAACTCCACGAACCTCTTCGACCTGGCGGCGGTCGCCGTCCCGGCCGGTCTCACGCCCGCCGCTCTGCCCTTCGGCGTGATGCTGATCGGCCCGGCGTTCACCGACGAACGCCTCGCCCGGATCGCCGCGCTGCTCCAGCCTGGCTTGCGGATCGCGGTGGTCGGCGCCCACCTCTCCGGCCAGCCGCTGAACCCCCAGCTCCTCTCCCTGGGCGCGGAGTGGGAACGTACGACCACGACGGCACCCGCCTACCGTCTGCGCGCACTGTCCACCACCCCGCCCAAGCCGGGCCTGGTCCACGTCGGCGAGGGCGCCGGAGCCGGCATCGAGGCCGAGGTGTGGCGACTGCCCGCGGCGGGCCTCGGCCGACTGCTCGCCGACCTGCCCCGGCCGATGGCACTGGGCCGGGTCGAACTGGCCGACGGCACCCACGTGCCCGGCTTCCTGTGCGAGCCCGCGGCGCTCGAAGGCGCCGAGGACATCACGGAGTACGGCGGCTGGCGCGGCTACCTCCGGACCCGCGCCTGACCTCACGGCCGTGGTCGGGCCGGAAGGCCGACGAGTCACGATGCGGCAACAAGCATCGCGAAGACGGACGCGGGCCGAACGTGCCCCGGGGCCGGGGCGTCACAGGCGTGGCACGAGCTTCGCGCCGCACCTCGCCTTCCGTTCGTCAGCGCCGGCCCCCGGGGGACCCATGCAGTCCAAGACCACCCGCATCGCCCATCTGCTCGTCACCCTCGCCCTCCTGAGCGCCGGAGCAGGTGCCGTCACGGGGTGCGGCAGCGAAAAGGCCGCCGGCAACGGGGTGAAGGCCCCCGGCACCCGTCAGGAACCGCAGGCGAAGACCCGCGCCCGACAGGTCGCCGACGCCTGGGACGGGTCCGAGGCCGCTCGGCAGTGGCACAAGGGCTACTACCCGATGGCGGACGCGGTCCAGCTGCCCGAGGGCGGCCTGCGCAGCAAAGCCGACCAGCGGGCCTTCACCACCCAGAACTTCGCGCTGCGCGGCACCCTTCCGGCACTCCCGCGGAGGGACGGGGAGGTGAGGTGGAAGAGCGGAGGCTCCCTCACCGTGCCGCTGATGGAGGCGCGCGAGGCCTACGAGAGGGTGGCACGCGGCGGGAACGACGGCCCGCACCTGACCGTGACCGGGGCGAAGCCGGGCGAGATGACCCTGTCCACCAGCCGGGGCCCGGCGACCGTCCCTGCCTGGCTGTTCACCCTGGAGGGCTACGACACTCCGCTCAAGCGCGCTGCCGTCGGCCCCTCGAAGCTCCCCGAATCACCGATCGGACCGAGCCGGGATGTCCCCGCCGGCACCCTGGTCCCGCTCGACCGACTCGTCGAGGTGGCCGGCGACGGCCGGATCGTCACGGTCCTGGCCGACCACGGAGCCTGCGACTCCGGGCCCGCCGTGCACGTGCTGGAGACCGGGACCGACGTGGTGCTGTCCGCGTCCGTCCTCGGAGTGCGGAAAGGTGCCTGCACCGCTGAGATGATCCGCGCGAGGGTGACGGTGACGCTGACACGCCCGCTCGGCGACCGTATCCTCCTGGACGCCCACACCGGCCGCCCCGTGCCTCATGAGGGGCCGCACGAGTCCTCACCGAGCTGGAGCTGACAAGAAGGTGCGCCGCCCCCCGGCAGGGAGGCGGCGCACCACGAGCACCCGGGCCACCGGCTCGGCTCAGCCCACCGACGAGTAGGCGACCACTCCGCGCAGCAGACCGTCGACCGCCTTGCGCGCGTTCTTCGCGACCGTCGACCTCTCGCCGCCGGAGACCGGCGCGGCGGCCGAGATCTGGCCCAGCACGTCGATGACCTGCTTGCACCAGCGGACGAAGTCACCGGCCGGCATCTCCGCCTCGCGCAGCACCTCGTCGAGGCCCTTGCCGGAAGCCCACTCGTAGGCCGCCCAGGCGAAGCCGAGGTCCGGCTCGCGCTGGCCCACGCCCTCGGACTGGGTGATCCGGAAGTCCTCCTCCAGCGCGTCGAGACGGCCCCAGATACGGACCATCTCGCCGAGCGCCGCCTTGGCCCTGCCGGACGGCAGCTTCGGCGCCATCGCGTCGTCACCGACCCGCGACTCGTACACCAACGCCGAGACACAGGCCGCGAGTTCGGCCGGGTCGAGATCTTCCCAGACCCCGGCGCGCAGGCATTCGCTGGCCAGCAGGTCGAGTTCGCCGTACAGCCGGGCGAGTCGTCTGCCGTGCTCCGTGGCCTCGTCGCCGCGCAGGTAGTCCAGCTCGGTGAGGAGGGCGACGATCCGGTCGAAGGTGCGGGCGATGGTGTTCGTCCGGCCCTCGATGCGGTTCTCCAACTGCTTGGTGTCGCGCAGCAGCCGGTGGTAGCGCTCGGCCCAACGGGCGTGGTCCTCACGGTCGTTGCACCCGTGGCAGGGGTGGGCGCGGATCGCGGTGCGCAGCCGGGCGATCTCACGGTCGTCGGCGGCCTCGGAACGACGCTTGCGCAGCCGGTCGGGGACGATGTGCCCGGCCTTGGTGCGCAGCGCGGAGGCGAGGTCGCGCCGGGACTGCGGGGAGCGCGGGTTGAAGGACTTCGGGATGCGCATCCGCTCCAGCGCCTCGACCGGCACCGGGAAGTCCATCGAGGCCAGTCGCTTCACCTGGCGCTCGGCGGTGAGGACCAGCGGGCGCGGTCCGTCGTGGTGCTCGAAGCCGCGGTGGCCGTTGGACCGGCCCGCGGGCAGCCCCGGGTCGAGGACCAGCGCCAGGCCCGCGAACTTGCCGGTCGGGACATGGATGATGTCGCCGGGCTTGAGCTTCTCCAGCGCCACGGCCGCCTCGGCGCGCCGCTGCGCCGCGCCCTGCTTGGCGAGCTCCGTCTCGCGGTCCTTGAGTTCGCGGCGCAGTCGCGCGTACTCGTCGAAGTCCCCGAGGTGGCAGGTCATGGACTCCTTGTAGCCCTCAAGACCCTCCTCGTTGCGCTGCACCTGCCGGGAGATCCCGACGACCGACTTGTCGGCCTGGAACTGCGCGAAGGACGTCTCCAGCAGCTCGCGCGAGCGGTGCCGGCCGAACTGCTCGACCAGGTTCACGGCCATGTTGTACGACGGCTTGAAGCTGGAGCGCAGCGGGTAGGTGCGGGTGCCCGCGAGTCCCGCCAGGTGGTCGGGGCTGAAGCCGCGCTGCCACAGCACGACGGCGTGGCCCTCGACATCGATGCCGCGACGCCCGGCACGACCGGTGAGCTGGGTGTACTCGCCGGGTGTGATGTCGGCGTGCTGCTCGCCGTTCCACTTGACGAGCTTCTCCAACACCACCGAGCGGGCGGGCATGTTGATGCCCAGTGCCAGGGTCTCGGTCGCGAACACGGCCTTCACCAGGCCGCGTACGAAGAGTTCCTCGACGACCTCCTTGAACGTGGGCAGCATGCCCGCGTGGTGCGCCGCGATGCCGCGCTCCAGGCCCTCCAGCCACTCGTAGTAGCCCAGGACGTGCAGGTCCTCGGAGGGGATGGACGCGGTGCGCTCCTCGACGATCTCGCGGACCTTCGCGCGCGCCTCCTCGTCGTTCAGCCTGAGGCCCGCGTACAGGCACTGCTGGACGGCGGCCTCGCAGGCGGCGCGGCTGAAGATGAACGTGATCGCGGGCAGCAGGCTCTCGGCGTCGAGCCGTTCGATGACCTCGGGGCGGCCCGGTGTCCAGATCCGCGAGCGCTGCCGGCGCTCGCGCTCGCGGTCGGCCTCGCGCATGGCGCGGCCGCGTCTGCGGTCCTGGAACGACGGACGGCTGGCCTCCATCCGGGCCAGGCGGGTGAGGTCGGGGTTGACCGCCTTCTTGTTGCCCTCGCCCTCCTCGAAGAGGTCGTACATCCGGCGCCCGGCCAGCACGTGCTGGAACAGCGGGACGGGCCGGTGCTCGGAGACGATCACCTCGGTGTGGCCGCGCACGGTGTCCAGCCAGTCGCCGAACTCCTCCGCGTTCGACACGGTCGCCGAGAGTGACACCAGGGTCACCGACTCGGGGAGGTGGATGATCACTTCCTCCCAGACGGCGCCGCGGAAGCGGTCGGACAGGTAGTGCACCTCGTCCATGACCACATAGCCGAGGCCGAGGAGGGTCTGGGAGCCCGCGTACAGCATGTTGCGCAGCACCTCGGTGGTCATGACGACCACCGGGGCATCGGAGTTGACGCTGTTGTCGCCGGTGAGCAGGCCGACCTTGTCCGCGCCGTAACGGCGGCACAGATCGGCGTACTTCTGGTTCGAGAGCGCCTTGATCGGCGTGGTGTAGAAGCACTTCTTGCCCTGCTGGAGGGCGAGGTGGACGGCGAACTCGCCGACAACCGTCTTGCCCGAGCCGGTGGGCGCGGCCACGAGCACACCCTTGCCCGCTTCGAGCGCCTGGCAGGCCTCGATCTGGTAGGGGTCGAGGCCGAAGTCGTACATCTCGCGGAAGGAGGCGAGCGCGGTGGCCTGCTCGACAGCGCGCTTCCGTGCTGCCGCATACCGCTCGGCCGGTGAGAGGTCCTCTGTCATCGTGCTTTCGAGACTACCGGCAGCCACTGACAACATGACGATCAATATCCGGATCTGCTTATCTCAAACCCCGGATTCCCGCAGCTCAGGGAATTGCCACGCGCACCGCAGCGGGCACGCACTCCGCCGTGAGCGGCAGCGGCCCCAGCGGCTCTCCGTCCGCGTACGCGGTGACACCCTCTGCGACGAGCTCGACCTTGGCGGCCCGGTACACGGTGACGACGGGGTGGTCGAGGTGGGTGCCCCGGTAGACCCTGGGGAACACCTTGAGCAGGGTCGTACGGCTGCACTCCCCGACGACCGTGACGTCGAACAGCCCGTCCTCCAGGTCGGCGTCCGCGCAGATCCTCATCCCACCGCCGTACGACGATCCGTTGCCGACCGCCACGAGGGTCGCCCCGATCTCCCGGACCTCGCCGTCGTCCAGGGTGATCCGGTACGGGAGGGGCCTGAGGGCGGCCAGTTCGGCGAGCATGGCGAGGTCGTACTTGAAGCGACCGACCGGCCACCGCATGCGATTGCCGCGATCGTTGACCCGGGAGTCGAAGCCGGAGGCGAGGACGGTGGCGAACCAGGTGCCGTTCACCCGGCCCAGGTCGATGTCGCGCAGCCGCGCCCCCTTGAGGGACTCGGCGATCAGCCGTGCCGCGGCCGCCGGGTCGCGCACCGGAAGTCCGAGGGCACGGGCGAAGTCGTTCCCGGTGCCTGCGGCGACCAGGCCGAGCGGGGTGCGGGTGCCGGCGACGGCCTGGAGGGCGAGGTTCGCCATGCCGTCGCCCCCGACGGCTATCAGGGCGCCGGTGCCGCCCTCGACGGCCGCACGCGCGCGCGTGAGGGCGTCCTCGGCGTTCTCCCCGAGGACCGTACGGACGGAGAATCCCGCCGCCCGCAAGGCGAAAGCGGCCGGCTGCGCCGCGTGGGCGCCCCGGCCGCGTCCCGCGGTGGGGTTGACGAAAAGGGTGATCTCGCTGGTCACGGCCCTGACCCTACGAGATCTCGGGGCTTCGTCAGGTCACGTCGTCATAACCGTTGACCCGGTCCGTGCTCGACTGCCCGGGCAGCGCGCGACTGGTCGACACGCTCTCGACCTCGCCGATGTCGTCGGGAGTGAGGTCCAGGTCGGAGGCCTCGTCGTCCGCCGGACCCTCAGCCTCGCGGCGCTGCTTGCGCCTGTCGTTGAACAACGAGAAGACGGTCGCCACGAAGTACAGCACCCAGATCGGTCCGGCCAGCGCCAGCATGGTCAGCGGGTCGGTGCTGGGGGTGGCCACGGCCGCGAAGACCGTGATGCCCATGATCATCCCGCGCCACCAGCTGAGCATGCGTTTACCGGTGAGCACCCCGGTCAGATTCAGCATGACCAGGAGCAGGGGCAGCTCGAAGGAGAGACCGAACACGAGCACCATGCGGACGATCAGGTCGAGCAGGTCGTCGAGCGGCAGCTGGTTGTCGAGGTCCGCGGGCGAGAAGCCGAGCAGCACGCTCGCCATCGTCGGCAGCGTCTTGTACGCGAAGAAGGCGCCGCCCAGGAACAGCGGGAAGCCCGTACCCACGAACGCCATCGCGTACTTCTTCTCGTGCCGGTGCAGACCCGGAACGATGAAGGCCCACAGCTGATACAGCCAGATCGGCGACGAGAAGATCACACCGGCCATCAGCGAGACCTTGAGCGCGAGCGTGAACGGCGTCAGCAGACCGTTGAGCACGATGCGCGCGCAGGTACCACTCCGCTGCTGGGCCAAGTCGGAGAAGCTGGACTTGCATCCGACCGCATCCAGAATCGGGTTCGTGAAGAACTCGATGATGTTCTTGTAGTAGAAGGCGGCGACGATCGTCACGATGACGATGGCCAGGACGGCCTTCGCGAGCCGGTTTCGGAGCTCACGAAGGTGCTCCGCGAGGGGCATCCGTCCCTCGGGATCCGCCTTCTCCTTGTTGCGGGCAGACTTGAGCAACCCACGTCCTCATCTCGTGCGGCGGACCGGAGGCGTCCGGCCCTGCGTCAGCGCTTGGTCGTGTCCGTCGGCTCGGTGACCGGGCGGGAGCTGGTCACGTCGCCGGGCGCGGCCTGGATCGTGCGCTGAGCCGGGGTCTGCTCGTCGGTGCTGGGCGGACCGGCCGGGGCGGGGGTGCTGCCCTCGTCCTTCATCGCCTTGGCCTCGCTCTTCAGGATGCGCGCGGACTTGCCGAGGGAGCGCGCCATGTCCGGAAGCTTCTTCGCGCCGAACAGCAGGATGATGACGACGAGGATGAGAATGATCTCGGGAGCGCCGAGCCTTCCGAACATAAGTCTTTACCTTCTCACCGAGGCGGCTGGGTCGGGGTGCTGTCCGATCGGTCGGACATGTGTCCGAACGTCGTGATGACAGCGATCGTAACGCTCAGGGGTGAACGCGGGGCAATCCCTGTGCGTACTCCCAGTTCGCGGCCCGCGCCTCGTTCTCCGGACCGCGATCAGAAGCGTACCCGCCCTCACCGGCAAGTCGACAGGCTCAAACGCCTCATTGCGTATACCTCGACGGACTCATACCAGGATCCCCGGAAGGTCATACGGCATCCACAGAGCGCGCGACCCCGACGGCCGCCCGCTCCAGGTCGTCGGCCGCCTGATTGATCCGGCGCGCGGAGTCCGTCACCTGCCTCCCCAGACGTTCCGCTTCCACGAAGACACGGACAGCGAGGACGCCGAGAACGGCGATTCCAAGAAAACCCACAACAATCGCGAACATCGGCCAGAACATGAGGTCGAGCCTAAGTCGTGGAGTGCAGGCGGAGTGTGCGTACCCCGCCACCGGTGAGGAGTTCGACGATGCGCTCGCCCGCGGGCTTGCGGACGGCCGAGCCGCACTCGGTGCAGGTGAAGGAGTAGAACGTGGTGCGGCTGCTGGCGCCGATGGCCAGCAGCAGGGCGTTCGCCCTGAGCTCCAAAGCGGCCCGGCAGTCGGGGCAGCCGGCCTTGAACAGCACGTCGGCGACTCTGCGCATACCGGCGAACGCGGTGACGACCGTCATCTCCGCCGCGCCCGAGGACACACCGGCGCGCTCCGCGCCGCCCGCCTTCACCGACCCGCCGGCCCTCTGCGAGGTACCGGCATTCCCCGACGCGCCCGACATCGCCGACGTGGTCAAAGCCCCTGCTCCTGCCTGTCGTACGGTCCGTCCTGATCTCCCTCGAGCCCGTCGTAGGCCGCGAGTGCCTCCCGAGCCGCCTCACGGGCGCTGTCCGCCAGCTCCGGCGGCGACACGATCCGGCCGTCCCGGCCCAGGCGCAGCGCCAGCCGACGCAGCGACGCGGGGTCGGGGGTCCGCAAGGTGATACGCAGCCCGCCCTCCGGCAGCTCATCCGCACTGTCGTGCGGGTAGTACTCCGCGACCCAGCGCCCGCCCGGCCCGACCTCGACGACCACCTCGGGATCCTCGGCCGCGGGCTGCACCAGCCCCTCGGACAGGTCCCGCAGCTCGATCTCGGGCGGCGCGGACGGCTCGTCGAGGATGCGGATCTCGGCGACCCGGTCGAGCCGGAAGGTGCGGCGCGCCTCGGAGCGGCGGCACCAGGCCTCCACGTACGTGTGCCCGACGCTGACCAGGCGGATCGGGTCGATCTCGCGCTCGGTGAGCTCGTCACGCGAGGGCGAGTAGTAGCGGATCCACAGCCGGCGCCGCTCGGAGATCGCCCGGTCGACGTCCGCGAAGACCCCACCCTCGGACTCGAAGGTCACCGAGAGGCGGGAGCTGGCGCCCGCCGCCTCGCCCGAGGCGGCCTCCACCTTGGCGGTGGCGCGCAGCAGCGCCTGCCGGTCACCCTCGCGCAGGCCGGGCAGCGTGGAGACCGCGCGGGCGGCCACCAGCAGCGCGGTCGCCTCGTCCGCGGCGATACGGAGGGGTTCGGCGACGTCGTCGGGGTTGTGCCACCAGATGCGGTCGCCGTCGGTGTCGATGTCGAGGAGGTCACCGCCGCGGAAGCTGGTCCCGCACAGCGGCAGCACGTCGAGGTCCGAGATCAGCTCGTCCTCGGTGATCCCGAAGGCCCGGGCGACATCACCGACGTGCGCGCCGGGGCGCTCGCGCAGATAGGTCACCAGGGACAGCATCCGCCGGGTCTGGTCGATCGCGTTCGTGGGCCTGGCCGGTTTTCCTGCCACGTTCTCTACGTTCCCCCTCAGCCCTTGGCCACGGCGCGCAGCCGGTCCACTACATCGGCCCGCAGCTCGGCGGGCTCCAGAACCACCACGTCGGGCCCGAACTCGACGAGCCAGGCGTCCAGGCCGTGCCCGTACGGAATCTCCAACTCGTCCCAGCCGCCGCCGAGTTCCCGTACGGAGACGGCTTTGGCCCGCAGCGGGTAGCCGGAGCCGGTGCGCAGCCGGATCAGCGCGGAGCGGTCGGCGATCTCGCCCGCCCAGCTCGCCACGGTCTCCCGCACGGTGACGACGTCGGGCACCTCGGCGGTGTAGCGCCCGGCGCGGGAGCGGACCCTGCCGGTGATCCGGGAGAGCCTGAAGACACGCTCGGCGCCGCGGTCGCGGTCCCAGCCCGCCAGGTACCAGTGGCCGCGCCAGCACTCCAGCGCCCACGGCTCGACCTGCCGGGTCTCGGGGTGGGCGGCGGTGGCCTTGCGGTAGTCGAAGACGACCGGACGGCGGTCGCGGCAGGCCAGCATCAGCGGCTCGAAGGCCGCCTCGTGCACGGGGATGTGCGGTTCGAGGGCGCCATGCGCCTCGTAGGGGTCGAAGTCCTCGGGCAGCCCGGCGGCGCGCAGCTTCTGCAACGCACCGCTCGCCGCGCCGGCCAGCCGGGCCTGCTGCCAGACCTTGGCGGCGAGGCCGAGTGCGGCGGCCTCCTCGGCGTCGAGGGTGATGGGCGGCAGGCGGTTGCTGTCGCGGCGGGCGAGATAGCCGACCTCGCCGTCGAGGTTCTCCACCGTCTCGATGACCAGGCCCAGCTCGCGCAGATCGTCCTTGTCGCGCTCGAACATCCGGTTGAAGGAGTCGTCCGACCCGGCTTCCAGATAGGCCTCGATGGACTCGCGGAGTTCGCGCTTGCTGAGCGGCCGCCGCGTCCCGAGCAGACACAGCGCGAGGTTCATCAGCCGCTCGGCCTTGGCAATGGCCATCGACGCCCTTCCTATGGTGCTTCCGACCGACGACCGTACCGCTCCGGAGTGCCCCGGCAAAAGCCGAGGGCCCATGCCCGGACAGGCATGGGCCCCTGGTGATCGGCTTCGGACGAATCCCGATCACAGAGCGTAGGAAGATCGGGCGGGAACCCGGCCTTCATGGTGATCGGATCACGACCCGATCCCGCTGTGGATCAGACCGCGACCAGGTCGCAGACGAAGATCAGCGTCTCGCCGGGGCCGATTCGGCCGCCGGCGCCACGGTCGCCGTACGCGAGGTGCGCCGGGATGACCAGCTGGCGACGGCCGCCGACCTTCATGCCCTGCACGCCCTGGTCCCAGCCGCTGATGACCTGACCGACGCCGAGCTTGAACTCCAGCGGGGCGCCGCGGTTCCAGGAGGCGTCGAACTCCTCGCCGGTGGAGAAGGCCACGCCCACGTAGTGGACCTTGACGAAGTCGCCGGCCTTGGCGACCGGGCCGTCTCCCTCCCAGATGTCCTTGATCTCGAGGTCCGCCGGGGGCTCGCCGCCCGGGAAGTCGATCTCGGGCTTCTCGATGCTCACGTCTCTAGCTCCTGCTTGTTCGCGTAAAGGCCTTAAAGCAACACCGACAGTCTCACATCCCGCAACGCGTTACATCTTGGCCAGGATGTCGACCGAGAACACCAGAGTGGAGTCCTTCTTGATGCCACTGCCGCTCGGCGGGTTGTTGCCGTAGCCCAGCGCCGGCGGAATGACGATGAGGACGCGGCTGCCCACCTTCTTGCCGGTCAGGCCCTGCGCCCAGCCCTTGACGACCTGCTGCAGCGAGAACGACGCCAGCCGGCCGCTGCTGTACGTCGAGTCGAACTCCTTGCCGGTGTCCCAGAGCACGCCCTTGTACTGCACCAGGACACTGCTGTCCGCCTTGACCTCGTCGCCGTCGCCCTCGAGGACGTAGTTCGCCACGAGCTTCGTCGGGGCCGTCGCCTTCGGCACGTCGATGGAAGGGGCCTTGCCGTCGGTGTTGGTGCCGACCTTCGGGAGTGCGGCGTCGCTCTGCGCGACCTCCTTGCCCTGGGCGGAGCTCTGCGCGTTGAAGGTGTTCTCGATGTCGACGACGAACACCAGCGTGTCGGTGCCCTTGATGCCCGCCTGCGTGTTGCCCTGCGTGCCGTAGCCCCAGGTGGGCGGCACGGACATCTCGACGCGGCTGCCGACCTTCTTGCCCACCAGGCCATAACGCCAGCCGTCGATGATGCCGCCCTGCGCGAGCTGGATGATCAGCGGCGTCTTACGGTCGTAGGAGTTGTCGAAGACCTTGGCGGTGTCCCAGATCTGGCCGAGGTAGTTGGCCTGGATGTAGTCGTTCTCCGCGACCGTCTTGCCGCCGCCCGCGATGACCGTCTTGACCGCCAGATCCTTCGACGGGGAGCCGCTGCCCTTGGCCACGGTCGGCTTCTCACCGAACTTCGTCCCGGCCGTGATCGCCGGCAGCGGACCGTCGACGATCTTCGGCGGCGGCGCCGCCGAGGCGGACGCGGCGGCCGACGGGGACGGGCTACTGGTGCTGGACTTGGCCTTGTCCGACTTGTCGTCACCGCATCCGGCGAGCGTGACCAGTCCGGCGGGTACGGCAATCATGAGGGAGCGTCGGCGCACGGTGAGGGCCTCGTATCGATCGATCTTGGTTGATGGCGTGCGCGCAACTCTACGACGTGAGAAGGGCGCCGTACGGAAAACGTACGGCGCCCCGCGTTGCGTTCCGCCCTCACACCCGGAACTCAGCGCTCACATTCCCGCGATCAGCTTCTCCACCCGGTCGTCGACCGAACGGAACGGGTCCTTGCACAACACCGTGCGTTGTGCCTGGTCGTTGAGCTTGAGGTGGACCCAGTCGACGGTGAAATCGCGGCGCTGCTCCTGAGCGCGCCGGATGAAGTCGCCGCGCAGCCGGGCCCGAGTGGTCTGCGGCGGCACGGACTTGCCTTCGAAGATCTTCAAATCGTTGCAGATCCGGGTGGCTTGTCCCTTCCTCTCCAGCAGGTAGTACAGACCACGACGCCGGTGGATGTCGTGATATGCGAGGTCTATCTGCGCGACCCGGGGATGCGACATCGTCATGTTGTGCTTGGCCCGGTACCGCTCGATGAGCTTGTACTTCATCACCCAGTCGATTTCGGTACCGATCCGGTCGAGGTCCTCGGCCTCGATCGCGTCGAGCGTGCGGCCCCACAGTTCGAGCACCTGCTCGACCGTGCCGGTGCGGATGCCGCGGCGCTCGCAGAAGTCCACGGCCTTCTCGAAGTACTCCCGCTGCACTTCCAGCGCGGAGGCCTCCCGGCCGCTGGCCAGACGCACCTTGCGCCGGCCCGTGATGTCGTGACTGACCTCGCGGATCGCCCGAATGGGGTTCTCCAGGGTGAGGTCGCGCATGACCGTACCGGCCTCGATCATGCGCAGTACCAGGTCGGTGGCGCCGACCTTCAGGAGCATCGTCGTTTCGGACATGTTCGAGTCACCGACGATGACGTGCAGCCGCCGGTAGCGCTCGGCGTCGGCGTGCGGTTCGTCGCGGGTGTTGATGATCGGCCGGGAGCGGGTCGTCGCCGAGCTGACGCCCTCCCAGATGTGCTCGGCGCGCTGGCTCACGCAGTACACGGCGCCGCGCGGAGTCTGCAGCACCTTGCCGGCACCGCACAGCAGCTGCCGGGTGACCAGGAAGGGAATGAGAATGTCCGCGAGCCGGGAGAACTCCCCGTGCCGGGCCACCAGATAGTTCTCGTGGCACCCGTAGGAGTTGCCCGCCGAGTCGGTGTTGTTCTTGAACAGATAGACGTCGCCCGCGATTCCTTCCTCGTGCAGGCGTCGTTCGGCGTCGACCAGGAGTCCTTCGAGAATGCGCTCGCCGGCCTTGTCGTGGGTGACGAGTTCCGTCACGTTGTCACATTCGGGTGTCGCGTATTCCGGATGTGATCCCACGTCGAGATAGAGGCGGGCACCGTTCCGCAGAAAGACATTGCTGCTGCGGCCCCATGACACGACACGGCGGAAGAGGTACCGCGCCACCTCGTCGGGAGACAGGCGGCGCTGTCCCCTGAACGTACACGTGACGCCGTACTCGTTCTCCAGCCCGAAAATGCGGCGGTCCATGACTGAACATTACGCCCGATCCCCCGAGCTGAAACGGGGTTCGACGGCACGGTTTGGATCATTTTCCGATGAGACCGCAACGACCGCACCGTCCCCGGTAGCTGCGAGGACCCGCCCCGTGGCGAGCAGAACCACCAGCGCGGCGGCACCCGCGGCACCCGGCAGGGCGAAGCCCCACACGGCCCCGCCCCACTCGACGACCGGGCCCGCGAGGCCCGTTCCGACCGACGCGCCCACGGTGAACGTCGTCACAAGCCAGGAGAACGCCTCGGTGACGGTGCCCCTCGGCGCGTGCCGGTCGACGATGATGAAGGCGCAGGCGATGCAGGGCGCCAGGAAGACCCCGGCGAGCGCCGCGAGGGCCGTCATGGCGACCGCGCCCGGCATCAGCACGAGGGGCAGATAACACACCGCCAGAAGGGCGACCAGCACCCGCAGTCGCCGCTCGGGCGCGCTGCTCCACCGCCGCGCCCCGTACGCCGTGCCACCGACGAGGGCCCCGAGCCCCACGGCCGCCATCAGCCAGCCGTACACCGCGTCGCCGCCGTGGTCGTCGGCGTACGACAGCGCGGCGACCGTGATCGAGCCGAGCGCGATCCCCACGAACAGGAACGCGCCGAGCAGCGCCAGCAGCCCGGGTGAGCGCAACGCGCCGAGCCAGTGCGCCTCGCGCGGTGCCGAACGCCACGCGCGCGAGGGTGGCGAGAGGACCACGGAGAGGGCGCCCAGCACCCCGATGACGTTCAGGATCAGCAGCGCCGCCCGGGCGGACCAGAGCGAGGCACACAGGGTCAGCAGCAACGGTCCGACGGTGAACATGACTTCCTGCGCCACGGCGTCCATCGCGTACGCGGTGTGCACCTGCTCCTCCCGGCGCAGCACGGAGGGCCACAACGCCCGCAGACCGCCCTCCAGGGGCGGCGTGAAGAGCCCGGCGACGACCATCGCCAGATACGCCACCGGCAGCGGGTCGGTGCCCGAGAAGGCGAAGACGCCCATCCCGAGGGCCGAGACGAGCGCGGCCGGCAACTGGACGCGCGGCTGCCCGTGCAGATCCACGAGCCGCCCGAGCAGCGGCTGCCCCACGGCATTGCCCACCCCGTACACGGCCGCGAGCGCACCGGCCAGGCTGTACGTCCCGCCCTCCGCCCGGACGAAGAGCACGACGGCGAGGGCGGCGGTGGCGTTCGGCAGCCGCCCGGTGAGCGTGCCGGCGAGCAGGCGTGCGGCGTGCCTCGCCCTGAGGATCTCCAGGTATCCCGCGGCCATGTCATGCCCTTCCGGTAACGCGTGACGCCCGATGGTCATGCACACGAGGTTTTACGTATAACTCCCTGTGTCATACGTACCATGTGCCCAGTCCGCGAGTCCAGACGAAGGAGCAGGTCGCCGGTGGCACGAGGTAACACCCGCCCGACGAGCCGTGACGTCGCCCAGGCCGCCGGGGTGTCCCAGGCCGCGGTCTCCCTGGTGCTGGGCGACAAGTGGCGCGGCCGGGTCTCCGAGACGACCGCGGGACGCGTCCGCGAGGCCGCCCAGGAGCTCGGCTACCGCCCGAACCTGGCCGCCCGCAACCTCCGCCTGGGCCGCACCCGTACGGTCCTCCTGGTGGTCCCGGCGCTGACCACCGAGTTCTTCGCCGGGGTCTACACCGGCGCGGCCCGCGTCGCGGCGGAACACGGCTTCGGCGTGGTCCTGTACCCCTCCCCCGAGGGCATCGGCCCCGCCCGTGACCCGTTCGGCTCCGCGGCGGCCGCCCTGGACGGCGTCATCGCCTCCTCCATGGCCGCGGACGCCCTGACCGCCATCCGGGGCGACCAGCTCCCCCTGGTGATGCTCGACAGCGACCCTGCGGGCAGCCTGGGCGCGGCGACCGTCAACCTCGACATCAAGGACGGCGTACGACAGGTGGCCGAGCACCTCCTGTCCCTGGGCCACCGCCGTTTCCTCCATCTGGCGGCGGACATCCCGTCCTGGACCTTCGAGGTACGCGCCCGGGAACTGGCCAAACGCCTGTCCGAGGTCCCCGGCACGGACCTCCGCACGACCCGGGCCCCGATCTCGATCGAGGACGCGGTGGCCGCCGCGGGATCGGCCCTGGCCGCCCCCGGCCCCCGCCCCACCGCCCTGGTCTGCGACGACGACAAACTGGCGGCAGGCGCCTACAAGGCGGCCCGCCGCCTGGGCCTGCGCATCCCCGAGGACCTCTCCGTCACGGGCCTGGACGACCTGGCCCTGGCCCAGGCCATCGACCCGGAGCTCACCACCGTCCGCCTGGACGCGGAACGCTTCGGCGAACGCGGCATGGAAGCCCTCCTGGCCGTCCTGGACGGCCGAACACCCCCCGTGGGCGACATCCCGGTGCAGCTGGTCGTACGAGGCTCCACGGCCCCGCCGAGCGCCCCATAGACCACTCGCCCCACACACCCGCGCCCGCCGACGCACGAAAGGGGCCGTGCCGGTACGTCAAAGCCCGTCGCTCACGTCCGGATCCGGCTCCCTACAGGGCAACGTCTGATCCGGCGGCGACGGGCTGATGTACCGGCACGGCCCCGCCCCACCCACCGGCACCCGGCGGGCAGGGCGAAGACGAACGGTCACTCCTCGTCTTCGGCGTCCTCGGCCTCCGTGGCGGTCTCCGCGCCGCCCTCCTCCAGCAGCCGGTCCAGCTGACGCCCGACGATCCGCCTGAACTTGCGCTGCTGTGGACGCGTACGGTCCAGGACCGCGACCTCCAGGCGCTCCGCGGGGATCTCCCGCTCGCCCCCGTTCGGTTCCCGCGACAGCGACTGCACGGCCAGCTTCAGCGCCTCCGCCAGCGACATCCCGTCCTGGTGGCGCTGGTCCAGGTAACTGCTGATCTGCTCGGCATTGCCACCCACCGCGACGGATCCGTGCTCGTCCACGATGGACCCGTCGTGCGGCAGCCGATAGATCTGGTCGCCTTCGGGGGTCTCCCCCACCTCGGCGACAACGAGCTCCACCTCGTACGGCTTCTCGGCGGCCGAGGAGAAGATCGTGCCCAGCGTCTGTGCGTACACATTCGCCAGACCCCGGGCGGTCACATCATCACGGTCATAGGTGTAACCCCGCAGATCGGCATAGCGCACGCCGCCGATCCGCAGGTTCTCGTATTCGTTGTACTTGCCGGCGGCCGCGAAGCCGATCCGGTCGTAGATCTCGCTGAACTTGTGCAGCGCACGGGACGGGTTCTCGCCGACGAACACAATGCCGTCGGCGTACTGCAGCACAACGAGGCTGCGACCGCGGGCGATGCCCTTACGGGCGTATTCCGCCCGGTCGGCCATGGCCTGCTGGGGTGAGACATAGAACGGCGTCGACACCGGTTATCCGTCCCTTTCTGTCGAAGTCACTGGGTCACCTTGGCAAAAGGAGCCGAGCTCAGAGCAGCGCGGCCCGCGGACCGTCCGGCTGCTCCAGACGCCGCTCCAGAATCGCGCGGGCGATGTCGGAGGACTCGTCGTCGGTGAGCCTGCGGAAGCCGTCCTCGGTGATCACGGTGACGATCGGGTAGATCCGGCGGGCGACGTCGGGACCACCGGTCGCCGAGTCGTCGTCGGCCGCGTCGTACAGCGCCTGGATGACGAGGGTCGTGGCCTGCTCTTCGGTCAGGTCGTCGCGGTAGAGCTTCTTCATGGCACCGCGCGCGAAGATCGAGCCGGAGCCGGTGGAGGCGTAGCCCTGCTCCTCGGAGCGGCCGCCTGTGACGTCGTAGGAGAAGATGCGGCCCTTGTCGCGGTCCACGTCATAACCCGCGAAGAGGGGGACCACGGCGAGGCCCTGCATGGCCATGCCGAGGTTGGAACGGATCATGGTGGAGAGCCGGTTCGCCTTGCCCTCCAGGGAGAGTGTGGTGCCCTCCACCTTCTCGAAGTGCTCCAGCTCCAGCTGGAACAGCTTGACCATCTCGACGGCCAGACCGGCCGTACCGGCGATGCCCACCGCCGAGTACTCGTCGGCCGGGAAGACCTTCTCGATGTCGCGCTGGGCGATCATGTTGCCCATGGTGGCCCGGCGGTCGCCGGCGAGGACGACCCCGCCGGGGAACGTGACGGCGACGATGGTCGTGCCGTGCGGGGCCTCGATCACGCCCTGGACGGGCGGCAGCTGCCGCTTGCCCGGCAGCATCTCCGGCTGGTGCTCGGACAGGAAGTCCATGAAGGACGACGACCCGGGCGTCAGGAAGGCAGCCGGTAGACGCCCGGTGCTACGAGTGTTGGCTTCCACGGGGATCCTTCCAAGTAGGCGGCAGCCCGACGAACAGCGTCGGGATCATCTCCCAACTTGCCGATGGCCGAATTGCAGTTGAAGCACGGTACGCCACGGACCCTACCCGTCTCGTGGCGTTGATCCACATGAACTGCGGGACCTTTCAAACCGATCCCGCAGAGCCCCATCGATGACGAGGAGCCGCCTTGATCTCACGGGGCCCTTTGATCTCACAGAGCCCTTTGATCACGCACAACCCCATGGAGGAGGCGACACCCTTTCGAACGCAGGGCATCGCCGACGAAGACTGCCCGCGGCCCGGTCTCCCGTCACCGCGAGCAGCACTTCACGCCCAGCCCTTCCGGCGCTCAGTCGCCCCCGAGTAAGGCCTTCGAATCGAAGGGGAAAGTGGCCTACTGGCCACCCTTCTGAACGAAGCTTCGCACGAAGTCCTCGGCATTTTCCTCGAGTACGTCGTCGATCTCGTCCAGAACCGAGTCGACGTCGTCGCTCAGCTTCTCCTGGCGTTCCTTGAGGTCGTCCGATACCTGCGCGTCCTGCGCCTGCTCCTCGACCTCCTCGGTGGAACGCGTCGCCTTCTGCTGTCCGCCGCCGGTGTCCTTGGTCGCCATAACCCTCACCCCGCTCGGTTCGACGTTCTTGATCAGACCCTACAAGCAGGGTCCGACATCGGCCCCGCAGTTGCTACAACGTCCGGGAGCCACCTCGATGATTCCCGGACGTCGCGTCTTTCCACCCCGTTGTGCCGCCCGGGCTCCTACGCCCCTGGCGGCCCGGTCAGCCGCCCGACAGGACCCTGACCAGGTCTTCCGCCGTACGGCAGCGGTCGAGGAGCTCCTTGACGTGATTACGCGTTCCGCGAAGCGGCTCCAGGGTTGGGACGCGCTGGAGCGAGTCCCGGCCCGGCAGATCGAAGATCACCGAGTCCCAGGAGGCCGCCGCCACATCGTCCGCGTACTGCTCCAGACAGCGCCCGCGGAAGTACGCACGGGTGTCCTCGGGCGGCTTCGTACGGGCCCGCTCGACGTCCCGCTCGTCCAGGAGCCGCTTCATCTTGCCGCGCGCCGCCAGACGGTTGTACAGGCCCTTCTCGGCCCGTACGTCGGCGTACTGGAGGTCGACCAGGTGCAGCCGTGCCGCGTCCCAGTCGAGGCCGTCACGGCGCCGGTAGCCCTCCATGAGCTCCCGCTTGGCGACCCAGTCGAGCTCCCCCGAGAGGCTCATCGGGTCGTTCTCCAGGCGGTTGAGCGTGTCCTCCCAGCGGACCAGGACGTCCTTGGTCTGGTCGTCGGCGTCCGCCCCGAAGCGTTCCTCCACGTATTTGCGCGACAGCTCGAAGTACTCCATCTGGAGCTGCACCGCGGTCAGCGTGCGACCGCTGCGCAGCGTGACGAGCCGCTTCAGCGTGGGGTCGTGGGAGACCTGGTGCAGCGTGCGCACGGGCTGGTCGACGGCCAGGTCGACGGCGATGAAGCCGTCCTCGATCATGGACAGGACCAGGGCGGTCGTGCCCAGCTTGAGATAGGTCGAGATCTCCGACAGGTTCGCGTCACCGATGATCACGTGCAGCCTGCGGTACTTCTCGGCGTCCGCGTGCGGCTCGTCGCGGGTGTTGATGATGGGGCGCTTGAGCGTGGTCTCGAGGCCCACCTCGACCTCGAAGTAGTCCGCGCGCTGACTGAGCTGGAAGCCGTGCTCGTGCCCGTCCTGGCCGATACCGACGCGGCCCGCTCCGGTGACGACCTGGCGTGAGACGAAGAACGGCGTGAGGTGGCGCACGATGTCCGAGAAGGGGGTCTCCCGCTTCATCAGGTAGTTCTCGTGCGTGCCGTACGAGGCGCCCTTGTTGTCGGTGTTGTTCTTGTAGAGGTGGATCGGCTGGGCGCCGGGGAGCTGGGCCGCGCGCTCCGCGGCCTCCGCCATGATGCGCTCGCCGGCCTTGTCCCACAGGACGGCGTCCCACGGGTTGGTGACCTCGGGAGCGCTGTACTCCGGGTGCGCGTGGTCCACGTACAGCCGTGCGCCATTGGTGAGGATGACATTGGCCAGGCCGATGTCCTCGTCGGTGAGCTGGCTGGAGTCGGCGGCCTCGCGGGCGAGGTCGAAGCCTCGCGCGTCCCGCAGCGGGTTCTCCTCCTCGAAATCCCAGCGGGCGCGGCGCGCCCGGTGCATCGCCGCCGCGTACGCGTTGACGATCTGGGACGAGGTGAGCATGGCATTGGCGTTGGGGTGGCCGGGGACGGAGATCCCGTACTCCGTCTCGATGCCCATTACTCGCCGTACGGTCATGCGGCCCTCCTTGCCCGGCGGCGCCCTCGGTCGGGGGCGCTGCTCAAGTACCGCTGGTGCTCCGGTGCGTGTGCGGTGCCCGTCCCCGCAACGCGCGACTCGGCGGTACGAAAGAGCCTAGAACGCCTCTGCGCTGGTGGGGAGATCATTTGCGTCATTGCTCTGCTCCAGCCGTGCCCCGGAAAGCAGTCGGCTGCGGGTACCCGTGGAGGGCACCCGCAGCCGCCCTGTCTTTTACAGGTACTGCCCGGTGTTCGCCACCGTGTCGATGGAGCGTCCGGTGTCCGCACCCTGCTTTCCGGTGACGAGCGTACGGATGTAAACGATCCGTTCGCCCTTCTTTCCGGAGATTCGGGCCCAGTCGTCCGGGTTGGTGGTGTTCGGCAGGTCCTCGTTCTCCTTGAACTCGTCCACGCACGCCTGGAGGAGGTGGGAGACCCGAAGGCCCTTCTGGTTCTGCTCGAGGAAGGCCTTGATCGCTGCCTTCTTGGCGCGGCCGACGATGTTCTCGATCATGGCGCCCGAGTTGAAGTCCTTGAAGTACAGGACTTCCTTGTCGCCGTTGGCGTAGGTGACCTCGAGGAAGCGGTTTTCCTCGGACTCGGCGTACATCTGTTCCACAGCGGTCTGGATCATGCCGTGGACGGTGGCCGCCCGGTCCCCGCCGTGCTCTCCGAGGTCGTCGGAGTGCAGCGGGAGGCGTTGTGTGAGGTACTTGGCGAAGATGTCCTTGGCGGCCTCGGCGTCCGGGCGCTCGATCTTGATCTTCACATCGAGTCGTCCGGGGCGCAGGATCGCGGGGTCGATCATGTCCTCGCGGTTCGAGGCGCCGATCACGACCACGTTCTCCAGGCCTTCCACGCCGTCGATCTCGGCGAGCAGCTGGGGGACGATGGTGTTCTCCACGTCCGAGCTGACGCCCGATCCACGGGTGCGGAAGAGGGACTCCATCTCGTCGAAGAAGACGATGACGGGGGTGCCCTCGCTGGCCTTCTCACGAGCACGCTGGAAGACGAGGCGGATCTGCCGCTCGGTCTCGCCGACGTACTTGTTCAGGAGCTCGGGGCCCTTGATGTTGAGGAAGAAGCTCTTTCCGGTGGCCTGGCCGGTGACCTCGGCGACCTTCTTGGCCAGCGAGTTGGCGACCGCCTTGGCGATGAGCGTCTTGCCGCATCCGGGAGGCCCGTAGAGCAGCACACCCTTGGGCGGCCGCAGTTCGTGCTCCTTGAAGAGGTCGGGGTAGAGGTAGGGGAGCTCGACCGCGTCGCGGATCAGTTCGATCTGGTTTCCCAGGCCGCCGATCTGCTCGTAGCCGATGTCCGGGACCTCTTCGAGGACGAGCTCCTCGACCTCGCTCTTGGGGACAACTTCGTAGACATAGCCGGAACGGGGTTCGAGAAGCAGGGCGTCTCCGGGACGGATGACGACGTCCAGGAGCGGCTCGGCGAGCCGTACCACCCGTTCCTCGTCGGTGTGTCCCTGCACCAGGGCGCGTTCGCCGTCCTCGAGGATCTCCTTGAGGGTGACGATGTCGCCGACGCTCTCGTACTCCATGGCCTCGACCACGTTGAGGGCCTCGTTGAGCATCACTTCCTGGCCGCGCCTGAGCTCTTCGAGCTCCACGCTGGGGCTGACGTTCACCCGGAGCTTGCGGCCCCCGGTGAAGATGTCCGCCGTGCCGTCCTCGTTCGCCACGAGGAAGACACCGAAGCCTGCCGGTGGCTGCGCCAGCCGGTCGACCTCTTCCTTGAGGGCCACGATCTGGTCGCGGGCCTCACGGAGCGTGTTGGCGAGCCGCTCGTTCTGTGCGGACACGCCGGCCAGGTTGGTCTGCAGCTCGACGATCCGCTCTTCGAGAATCCTCGTGTGCCGCGGAGAGTCGGCGAGCTTGCGTCGCAGGACGGCGATCTCCTGCTCAAGGTAGGCAACCTGCCCGGCAGGGTCATCGGACCCTCGTCCCGGGCGGATGCCGCGGTTCATGTCGTCGTCGTGGGCTGCCACGGTCCTCACCTCCTCCAAGGGGAGCTGGACGCTTCCAGACCCTACCTGGGTGGGTGTCGATTGAAACCCCTAGATCACAAAGACTGTCGAGGTGTGTCCGATCTTCACCCTTGCGCTCTCCCTCACGCCAGGGGAATACCCACCGAACACGGTCGGGAAGCGGGCGGAGGTAGGGTCGACGTGTTCAACACCCGTCAGAGCTGGCCCGATTCCCCAGTCTTCGGATCACTCGACGCAGGAAACGGCAGGAGAAATGACCGTGCAGCAGGAGGCCCCAGGCGACAGCGAGGCTCTCGAGGTCTGGATCGACCAGGATCTCTGTACCGGAGACGGTATCTGCGCCCAGTACGCGCCGGAGGTCTTCGAGCTGGACATCGACGGTCTGGCCTATGTGAAGAGCGCCGAGGACGAGCTCCTGCAGGCCCCGGGCGCCACAACGCCCGTACCGCTGACGCTTCTGCGGGATGTCGCCGACTCCGCGAAGGAGTGCCCCGGCGACTGCATCCACGTACGTCGAGTTTCGGACAGGGTCGAGGTCTACGGTCCCGACGCGGAGTGACCCGAAGGGCACCCCGCGTCACGACATGTCTCTTTTCTCACACACTTCTCATGCGTTCTGGGCCCCGGAGGGTGTCGAGCGGATGAACGTGCCGTTCTTCCACTGCCACTTGGCCTGCTCCTTCACGTCCGGGCAGCAACTCGGCACGTCGGCAGAGGAGTAGCCGAGCAGGGTCGCCGTGACGGCGCCGTCACGCACCGCGAAGTCGGTGACGTTGAGGCGGTCCTTCGGGTCGATCAGGGTGGCCACGACGCGGGGCTTCTTGACTCCCGACCCGCCCTGGGTGAGGACGTAGACGCCGTTGGGCGGGGTGCCGATGCCCGCGTCGCAGCGGACGACGGCCACCGTCTCCGGGCTGCCGTCGCCGTCGAGGTCTCCGGACGCCTTCTTCTGCACGAGGACCTTGACGGGCCCGCACTCGATCGGGAACGTGACGCCCGCGGGGTCCGGGGGCGCCGTCGCGGCCGGGGCGGACTTGGCCCCGGGACCGGGCTGGGCCGCCGTCGCGGAGCCGGGCTGGAGGACCGAGGAGAGGGCGACGACTCCGGCCAGGGCGGTGGCCGTGGCGAGCCAGTGGATGGGGCGGGTGTGGGTGTGTGCCAGTTCAGGGACGACGGATTGCTGCACTAGGAGCGTCTCCTGGGAGGGCCGTGACGGTGGGGGTGGGGTGGCCAGCATGGTGCCACACGTCACAGTGCGGTGGAACGGCGGGGTCCGGACTTCTGGCGGCGCGTCAACGCGGCACGTCAACGGAAAGGGCTTGCGGCGGAGTTGCCCACCTGTTCCGGGGCCCCCGTGCGGGAACGCACCGCGGCCGAGCTCCGGAGTGCTTCCGGGAACTCGGCCACAGGTGTGGTGCGTTGAGTGCGTCGACGGCGTGGGCGCCGATCGGGTCAGCGGCCTGAGCCGCCGTCGGCGTTCGGCCCGGTGTAGTCGTCGCCGTACGCGCCCTTGGCCGGGCGGCGGCGGCGCATGGGCGGCTCGACGCCGTCCGCGAGGCGGCGGGCGGTGAGCAGGAAGCCGGTGTGGCCGATCATCCGGTGGTCCGGACGGACCGCCAGGCCCTCGACGTGCCAGTTGCGGATCATCGACTCCCACGCGGTCGGCTCGTTGAAGGAACCGATCTCGCGGATGGACTCGACGGTCCGCGCGAGCTGGGTGGTGGTGGCGACGTAGCAGCACAGGATGCCGCCGGGGACCAGCGCCTTGGAGACGGCCTCCAGGCACTCCCAGGGGGCGAGCATGTCGAGGATGACGCGGTCGACATCGGTGTCGGACAGGTTGTCCTGGAGGTCGCCGACGGTGAGCTGCCAGGCGGGGTGCGGGCCGCCGAAGTACCGCTCCACGTTCTGCTGGGCGATCTCCGCGAAGTCCTCGCGGCGCTCGTAGGAGTGGAGCATGCCCTGGTCGCCGATGGCGCGCAGCAGGAAGCTGCTGAGCGAGCCGGAGCCCACGCCCGCTTCCACGACGCGCGCGCCGGGGAAGATGTCGGCGAAGGCCAGGATCTGCCCCGCGTCCTTGGGGTAGACCACGGCGGCGCCGCGGGGCATGGACAGGACGTAGTCGGGGAGCAGGGGGCGCAGCGCGAGATAGGCGACGTTCCCCGTGGTGCGGACAACGCTGCCCTCGGGAGCACCGATCAGCTCGTCGTGGGGGAAGGAACCCTTGTGGGTGTGGAAGTTCTTCCCGGCCTCGAGCGTGAACGTGTAGTGGCGGCCCTTGGGGTCGGTCAGCTGAACCTGG
The DNA here is from genome assembly GCF_055656965.1 of Streptomyces sp. NPDC111656. NCBI lineage: Bacteria > Bacillati > Actinomycetota > Actinomycetes > Kitasatosporales > Streptomycetaceae > Streptomyces > Streptomyces sp. NPDC111656. The sequence continues at coordinate 215,459 of NZ_JBVKCA010000006.1, read as the reverse complement.
TCCCCGACCTTGAAGGGCCCGCGCCTGCGGGCGGCACCGGTCGGTTCGGACATGTGACCAGCCTACCGGTCCCTGCGCGGGGCGCCGACCACGTTCGGGCCGCGCTCAGGACGGGCGGGCCATCGCCTTGACGAAGGCTCGCTCGACGTCTGCCGCCGAGAGGACTCCGTAGATCTCGCCCGAATCCTCCACCACCAGGTACTCGGTCGCCGGGGTGGCGCGGAGGGTGTCCAGGAGGGCCTCACCGGCGAGCTCCGCGGAGACGCGCATGCCGTCGGTGAGGTCCTGGGCGAGGCCGCTGACTGCGACCCAGGGGCGGCGGTGCTCCGGTACGCCGACGATGGCGGCCTCGCGGACGAGGGCGAGCGGTTCGCCGTCGGCGTCGACGACGACCAGGGCGCGGGCGCCGGCTTCGTTGGCACGGCGCAGCGCCTCCGAGAGCGGGGTGCTGGTCTCGACCGGGACCGCGCGTCGGGTGAGTGAGCGGGCGCGCAGCTCGGGCAGGTGTTCGCGCAGACGGGCCATGCGGAGGCTGTTGCCGGCGCCGGTCCAGATGATCGCGGCGAGGATCGCGGCGAGCAGGGCGTCGGTGACCGTGTCCATGCCGCCGATGTTGTCCTGGCTGGCGCCGAGCGCTCCGGACTGGGTGAGCAGGGGCAGCCCGATCAGTACGGAGACGGCGAGGGCGCGGCCGACCCAGGCGGCGGCGATCGTGCCGCTCATCGGCCTGCCGGTGATCTTCCAGACGACGGCGCGGAGCATGCGGCCGCCGTCCAGGGGCAGGCCGGGGAGCAGGTTGAAGGCGGCCACGATCAGGTTGGAGATCATCAGGCCGGCCAGCAGCACGCCGGGGACCGTGCCGGGCTCGACGGCCAGCATGGCGAGGTAGAAGAGGCCCGAGAGGACGAGGGAGAGCAGTGGTCCGACGAAGGACAGCACGAACTCACGGCCCGGGGTCTCGGCCTCCTTCTCGATCTCCGAGACGCCGCCGAAGAACTGCAGCTGGATCCGGCGCACCGGCAGTTTGAAGCGCAGGGCGGCGACCGTGTGGGCCAGCTCGTGGACGAGCACGGAGGCGTAGAAGGCGACCGCGAAGAAGAGGGACACGAGGTAGCGCAGGGCGCCGAGTTCGGGCAGCACGCGGTCGAGCTGGCCGCCGAACACCCAGGTGATCAGCGCGGCCACGAGGAACCAGCTGGGCGCCACGTACACGGGCACGCCGAACGGCCGCCCCATCAGCAGGCCGCCACCGGGCTCCCGGCCGCGTCGCGGGGGCTGCGCCTTGCCGGTACCGGTGCCGGTTCCGGAGTGGGCGAGGGTCCGGGGGTGTTCGGGGTCGGGGTGCGGGTGGCCTCCGGCGGTGGAGCGGTGGGGCGCGTCCTGGGCGGACGGCTCAGTTCCGGGCTCGCCCGTGGACTTGCTGCCGGGCTCGTCCGAAGAACCGTGGAGTGCGTCGGCCTCGTCCTCGGCCCCGCTCGAAGGGTCGCTGTGCGTCGCGGTCCCGCGTGCGGGGTCGGTGGGGTCGTGGGGTCGGTCGGGGGACGGGGCGGCCTCGGAGGTGCCCGGGGCCGTGGGTGGTGTCGGCCCGGTGGGGTGCTCGGGGCGCTCCGGTCCGGGGCGCGTGGCATCCGCGGCCGGGGCCGAGGGGGCCCGCTGCTCCCCGTGGCGCTCGGTCGCTTCGTCGGTGCCGGACCGCGGCTGCCCGCTCCCGCCGCTCTCGTCCACGATGTCCCCTCGTTCGAAGCGTCTCCCGCTCCCGATCATGCGAAGCAGGAGGGTCTGGGTCGATGGTATGCGTCCGTCGCGACGCGTTCCGCCCCGGCACCCCCTCTGTTTTCCGCTCCGTCGCACAAGCGCGCACGAGCCCCGACCGTGCACTCACTGTCAGTGGCGGGCCGTAAGGTCTGTGGACATGGAAACCAGCACCGGGGGCGCTGTGCCGCCCGAGCCGAGCGAAGCCGTCACGGCCGAAGCCGCCGTGGCCGAAGCGACGGACGCGCCGGCGGTTCCCGCGGCCCGCCCGGCCCTGCCTCCGAGCTCACTGTCGCCCTCACGGGCGAGCGACTTCATGCAGTGCCCGTTGCTCTACCGGTTCCGGGTGATCGACAGACTCCCCGAGAAGCCGAGCGAGGCGGCCACCCGCGGCACGCTGGTCCACGCGGTGCTGGAGCGCCTTTTCGACGCCCCGGCGGCGGAGCGGACGGCTCCGCGCGCCAAGTCACTCATTCCGGGGCAGTGGGACCGGCTGCGCGAGACGCGGCCGGAGGTCGTGGAGCTGTTCGCCGACGATCCCGAGGGCGAGCGGTTGACGCGCTGGCTCGGCGAGGCCGAGCAGTTGGTGGAGCGCTGGTTCAGTCTTGAGGACCCGACGCGGCTGGAGCCCGCCGAGCGTGAGCTGTCCGTCGAGGCGCGACTCGACTCCGGGCTGAAGCTGCGCGGCATCATCGACCGCGTCGACGTGGCCCCGACGGGCGAGGTCCGGATCGTCGACTACAAGACGGGCAAGGCGCCGCGGCCGGAGTACGCCGAGGGTGCGCTGTTCCAGATGAAGTTCTACGCCCTGGTGGTGTGGCGGCTGAAGCAGGTGGTCCCGCGCCGGCTCCAGCTCGTCTACCTCGGCAGCGGCGACGTGGTGACGTACGACCCGATGATCGAGGACCTGGAGCGGGTCGAGCGCAAACTGCTCGCCTTGTGGGAGGCGATCCGGCAGGCTACCGAGACGGGCGACTGGCGACCGAGGCCCACCAAGCTCTGCGGCTGGTGCGACCACCAAGCGGTATGTCCGGAATTCGGTGGTACTCCCCCGCCCTACCCGCTGCCGGTCAGGGCGCCGGATTCCGCCGTCACCGAGCAGGGCAGAATGGGGCGGGACTAGGCCCTGTGGCTTGTCCGGCACGTTTTTCAGCTCCGGCCTGGTCCGCCGGACAGACCCAAGGAGACTTGCGTGGCCATCCGCGTCCTACTGGTCGACGACCAGCCGCTGCTGCGTACCGGCTTCCGGATGATTCTGGAGGCGGAGCAGGACATCGCGGTCGTCGGCGAGGCCGGTGACGGTCTGCAGGCACTGGATCAGGTACGTGCGCTGCAGCCCGATGTGGTTCTGATGGACATCCGTATGCCGAGGATGGACGGGGTGGAGGCGACCCGGCAGATCACCGGGCCGGGGCGGGACGGACCGGCCAAGGTGCTGGTCCTGACGACCTTCGACCTCGACGAGTACGTGGTGGAGGCGCTGCGCGCCGGGGCCAGCGGCTTCCTCCTCAAGGACGCGCCGGCCAATGAACTGGTGCAGGCGATCCGGGTGGTCGCCGCGGGCGAGGCGATGCTCGCGCCGAGCATCACCCGTCGGCTTCTCGACAAGTACGCGGGTCATCTGCCGTCCGGCGACGAGCCGGTGCCCGACACGCTGCACACCCTGACCGAGCGGGAGGTCGAGGTGCTGAAGCTGGTGGCGCGCGGCCTGTCGAACGCGGAGATCGCCGCCGACCTGTTCGTCAGCGAGACCACCGTCAAGACGCATGTGGGCCACGTGCTCACCAAGTTGGGGCTGCGCGACCGGGTGCAGGCCGCGGTGTACGCGTACGAGAGCGGGTTGGTGCGCCCGGGCGCACAGCAGTAACCCCCGAACGCCGTCCACTCCCCCAGGAGCTCGGCAGCGGGTCCCCGGAGCTCGACCGGGGGCCCAGGAACACGACCGAGGGCGCCCCCTTCCACGAAGAGGGCGCCCTCGGCGTCGGTACCGGCGGTGGTGGAGTCAGTCCTTGCTGATCTCCCAGAAGCGGAACACCGTCGAGGCGTCGAGGCAGTTCTCGAGGCCGTAGACGTTGTCCCGCACGATCGCGTACTGCTTGGCCTGCCAGATCGGGAGGACCGGGAGATCCTCGGCCACGATGTCCTGGATCTTGCCGTACTCGATGTCGGTCGAGGAGCGGTCGCTCTGGGCGGCCGTCTTCGGGATGAGCCGCCCGGTGATCGTGCTGTTCGTGTAGTGGTTGCTCAGCACGTTGCCCTTGCCGAAGAAGGGGGCCGTGAAGTTGTCGGGGTCCGGGTAGTCGGGCACCCAGCCCTTCACGTACACGCCGTACTTGCCCTTGGCGATGTCCTTCTCGTACTGGTCGTACGCGACGGACTTCACGGTCGCGTCGAACAGCCCGCTGGCGTTGAGCTGCTGGGCGATCGCCCTGAACTCCTGGTCGGTGGCGGGGCCGTAGCGCGAGGGGGTCGACCAGAGGGTGAGCCTGACCTTGCCTGTGATGCCCTCGGCCCGGAGCGCGGCGGCGGCCTTCGTCCTCGAGGGGCGGGCTCCGTAGCGGTCGAAGAAGGCCGTGTTGTGGCCGGTGACACCGGCCGGGACGATCGAGTACAGCGGCGTCGCGGTGTCCTCGTAGACCTTGTCGACCAGGGCCTCGCGGTCGAGCAGATAGGCGATGGCCTTGCGCACGCCGAGCTTGCCGGCGACCGGGTCGTCCATGTTGAAGACCATGTGCTGGACCTCGGCGCTGGTGCCCTCGACGACGTTGACGCCCCTGCCGGTGGAGGTGTCGTTGCTGATGTCCGCGATGTCGTCGGCGGCGAGACCTCGGTAGGCGATGTCGACCTGGTGGTTCAGCAGCGCCTTCTTCAGGGCGGTCTGGTCACCGTGGAAGAACTTCAGCGTGATGCCGGAGTTCTTCACCTTGGCGGTGCCCTTGTAGCTGTCGTTGACCGAGAAGACGGCCTGGTCCTTGCCGAAGGAGTCCAGCTTGTACGGGCCCGAGCCGACCGCCTGGTTGTCCCTGCGCAGCCCGTTGTCCGCGTACTGCTGGTGGTCCACGATCGAGCCGGCGCCGGAGGCGATCTTGCTGGGGAAGGTGGCGTCGGCGTACTTCAGCCGGAAGACGACGGTCTTCGCGTCCGGGGTCTGGACCGTGTCGAGCATGGGGAACATGACGGCCGGACCGGAGGCGTCGTCGATCTTCAGAATGCGGTCGAAGGAGAACTTGACGTCCTCGGAGGTGAGGGCGTCACCGTTGCTGAACTTCAGGCCGTCCTGGAGCGTGCACTTGTAGACCTTGGTCGTGGCGTCCGAGAACGCGCACTCCTTGGCCGCCTCGGGAACCGGCTCCGTACCGCCGTTGGGGAAGCTCAGCAACGACTGGAAGACGTTGTTGAACAACAGCCACGATCCCGGGTCGTAGCCGGAAGCCGGGTCGATGGCCAGGACGTCGTCGGACATCCCCATCACCAGGGAGGAGCCGGTGCTGCCGGTGTCGCCCGTCTGCGAGCCGCAGCCGACGAGCAGACCGGCGGCCAGCCCCGTCGCGACGGACAGGACTGGCCACTGGTTGCGCATGTTCACGAGGAGGTGCCTTGTCATTGTTTCTCTGGAACGCCGCATGGAGCGGGCGCCGGGTCGTGCGGTCGGGCGCCGGGCCCACGGGACCCGGCGCCCTGAGAAGGACCGGTCAGCCGCCCACGCCGCGGCCGAGCTCCCACAGCTGCAGCGTGGAGGAGGAGTTGAGCGCCCACTCGGTGCCCGTGATGTCGTCCCGCGCGGCGATGTACTGCTTGCCCTGCCACAGGGGCAGGAGCGGCACGTCGTCGGCCACCTTGTCCTGGATCTCGGTGAGGCTCCTCGACGCGGTGAGACGGTCGGCCTCGCGGCGGGACTCCGGGATCAGCGTGCCGCGGATCGTGGAGTTCACGTACGGGGAGCCGAGGGTGTTGTCCTTGTCGAGGAACGGCGCCAGGTAGTTGTCGGCGTCCGGGAAGTCGGGGAACCATCCCATGCCGTAGACCTGGTACTCGTTCTTCTTCTCGGCCGGGCGGAACGTCGTCCAGGGCTCGCCCTTGATCTCGACACTGAACAGGCCGCTGGAGTCGAGCTGCTGCTTCAGCACCTCGAACTCCTTCGCGGTGGCCGAGCCGTAGTGGTCGGTCGTGTAGTGCAGGGTGAGCTTCACCGGGGTGGTGATGCTCGCCTTGTTCAGCGTCGCGGTGGCCTTGGAGACGCTCGGGTCGCCGTACTTGTTGAAGAACGAGTTGGAGTGACCCGTGATGGTGGCCGGGACCATCGAGAACAGCGGCTCGGCCTGGGAGCCGTACACCTTGGAGACGAGCTCGCCGCGGTTGATCACCTCGGCCATGGCCTGGCGGACGGCCTTGCTCTTCACCGACGGGTCGTTGGTGTTGAAGCCGAGGTAGCGGATCTCGAGGCCGGGCATCTCGACCAGGTCGATCTTGCCGGTCGCACCGGCGGCGCCGAGCTTGTTGATCTGCTCCGGCGTCATCGCGCGGGTCATGAGGTCGATGTCGCCCTTGTTGAGCGCGTCGCCCATGGCGTCGGCGCTCTCGAAGGAGCGCATCTCGACCTTGTCGTTCTTCGGCTTCAACAGACCCTTGTAGTTCGGGTTCTTGCTGAAGGTGATCTTGACGGCCTCGTCGTTCTTGACGTCGGCCTGGAGGGTGTACGGGCCGGAGCCGTCGACGGTGAAGCCGTCGCGCAGCTTGCCCTTCTCGTAGTCCTTCGGGTTCACGATGCCGGCGACCGGGGTCGACAGCTTGAACGGGAAGGTGGCGTCCGCGGTCTTCAGGTGGAAGATCACCTGGCGGTCGCCCTGCGTCTCCACGGTGTCGACGGTGGACAGCAGCGCGAACACACCGCTGTCGGCCTTGAGCGACATCGCGCGGTCGATCGAGAACTTCACGTCCTTGGCGGTGATCGGGTCACCGCTCGCGAACTTCAGTCCGTCGCGCAGCGTGCAGGCGTAGCGCTCGTTGCCGGAGTCGGTGAATCCGCAGCTCTCGGCGGCCTCGGGCTGGGGGTCGCCGTCACCGCGGGGCTGGACCATCAGCGTCTGCACGGTCTGGCGCAGGATGTTCCAGGTGCCGACGTCGTACGCGTACGCCGGGTCGAGAGGAGCCGGGGCATCCTTCGATGCGGTGAACCGGTCCGTGGTGCCCACGACGATCGCGTCGCCGCCGCTTCCCCCGCTGTCGGAACCGCCACACGCGGCGAGCACCGGGGCGAGCAAGCCGACAACGGCCGGCAGCACCAAAGTCTTGCGGTTCATGCTCGAGTTTCTCCAGAGCTGTCGTGTCCGTGTACCCGCCATGCAGGGGTGGTGCGGGCGAGTCACCGGGGTTATGGCGAGGTTCTCGCGACGACATTAGTCCGCACCACCAGGACGGCCCGCAGAGACCGGAGTTGAGTTCCCATCACGCTGCGAAACCGGGCGCGGACGCACCGATAACCCGACAGCGGAAGGATTCGTGCAGCGTTCTACCAATCGGGACACAAGGGCACGTCGACCACCCCCGAAAGGGGGGTTACTGCACATGGCAGGCCGAATGTCGACCCCTCGCCAGGTGACGAACCTCACACCGCCAACTCGGTGGGAGAGTACCGGAATTCGGCCATCCGGCCCCGGAATCAATTTCCCGCGCCAGGCCCGGGGCCCTTACCTGCGGATACGCAGGGGTTATCGGCACATTCGGTTATGCACGCTGGGTGAACGCCTAGCGCATTTCCGTCATCAGACCGCGGAGAAAGGGCAGGTCGACCTCTTCCAGGGAGGTCACGACCGTGCGCCGGACGGCGGGGGCGATCGGTGCGACGGAGGGGACGGCGACTACCTGGCAGCCCGCGGCCTCCGCGGCGGCGACACCCGTGGCGGTGTCCTCGATGACGGCGCACCGGGCCGGTTCGGCGCCGAGTCCGGACGCCGCCAGCAGATACGGGTCGGGGAAGGGCTTGGTCCGCTCCACCTCGTCGCCCGCGACGGTCAGCGCGAAGTACTGGGGGCCCAGGGAGGCCAGAACACGGTCGATGATGCGCCGGTGCGAGGCGGAGACCAGGGCGGTGGGGATCTCGTGCGCGGCGAGCTCCGCGAGGAGTCTGGCCGCCCCCGGCATCAGCGGCAGCGCCCGGTCGATACGGTCCTCGAAACCGTCGTTGAGCAGCACCGTGAGCTCGCCGAGCGTGATGTCGGCCCCGGTGGCCTCGATCAGGAAGCCCGCGCTGCGGGTCATGGGTCCGCCGACCACCACATGGCGCCAGGAGTCGTCGAGGGTGTGCCCGAGCGTCCGGAAGATCTCGACCTCGACATCCCACCAGAACCCCTCGGTGTCCACCAGGGTGCCGTCCATGTCCAGGAGCACGGCCTGCAGCGCTGAGCCTTCGGCCGTACGGGTACCGAGCGCGGGAACCGTAGTGGTCATCCTGGCGCACCTCCTTGAGGGACGAGAAGGCCGGTTCCCTCAGGGGGAACCGGCCTGCTGTGGACCGTCCAGTGTACGACGGCGTCAGGTGAAACGCCTGTTGGTTATGAGGGGGCCCTCTGACGCGCCTCGCGCCGAGTCACCTCGCGTTGAAGTACTTCGCCTCCGGGTGGTGGATCACGATCGCGTCCGTGGACTGCTCGGGGTGCAGCTGGAACTCCTCCGAGAGGTGGACGCCGATGCGCTCGGGTTCCAGGAGTCGGGCGATCTTGGCGCGGTCCTCCAGGTCGGGGCAGGCGCCGTAGCCGAGGGAGAAACGGGCACCGCGGTACTTGAGGTCGAACATGTCCTCGATGGCCGAGGGGTCCTCACCGGCGAAGCCGAGCTCGGAGCGGACGCGGGCGTGCCAGTACTCGGCGAGGGCCTCGGCCAGCTGCACGGACAGGCCGTGCAGTTCGAGGTAGTCGCGGTAGGAGTTCGCCTCGAAGAGCTTGGCTGTCTCCTCGCCGATGCGGGAGCCGACCGTGACGACCTGGAGGCCGACGACGTCCCGCTCACCGGACTCCTCGGGCCGGAAGAAGTCGGCCAGGCACAACCGCCGTCCGCGGCGCTGGCGCGGGAAGGTGAAGCGGGTGCGCTCGTTGCCCTGTTCGTCCAGGATGATCAGGTCGTCGTCCTTGGACACACAGGGGAAGTAGCCGTAGACGACGGCCGCTTCGAGCAGGTTGTCGGTCTGGAGCTTGTCCAGCAGTCCGCGCAGCCGGGGCCGGCCCTCGGTCTCGACGAGTTCCTCGTACGTCGGTCCGTCGCCCGCACGGGCCTGCTTCAGACCCCACTGGCCCTTGAAGAGCGCGCCCTCGTCCAGCCAGGAGGCGTACTCCTTGAGCTGGATGCCCTTGATGACACGGGTGCCCCAGAAGGGCGGGGTGGGCACCGGGTTGTCGACGGCGACGTCCGAGCGGACGTGGCCCTCCTCCGGGCGCTCCTCGACGACCGTCGGAGCGGTGGCCCGCACCCGGCGCTGCTTGAGCTCCGGCAGCACGGCGCCCGGCACGCCCCGCTTGACCCCGATGAGCGCGTCCATCAGGCGCAGGCCCTCGAACGCGTCCCGGGCGTAGCGGACTTCGCCCTCGTAGATCTCGTACAGGTCCTGCTCGACGTACGCCCGCGTCAGGGCGGCGCCGCCGAGGATGACCGGGTAGTCGGCGGACAGACCGCGCTGGTTGAGCTCCTCCAGGTTCTCCTTCATGATCACCGTGGACTTGACCAGCAGGCCCGACATGCCGATGACGTCGGCCCGGTGTTCCTCGGCCGCGTCCAGGATCGCGGAGACCGGCTGCTTGATGCCGAGGTTGACGACGTTGTAGCCGTTGTTGGACAGGATGATGTCGACGAGGTTCTTGCCGATGTCGTGCACGTCGCCGCGCACGGTCGCCAGCACGATGGTGCCCTTGCCCTCGGCGTCCGACTTCTCCATGTGCGGTTCGAGGTAGGCGACCGCGGACTTCATGACCTCGGCGGACTGGAGCACGAACGGCAACTGCATCTGGCCGGAACCGAACAGCTCGCCGACCACCTTCATGCCGTCGAGCAGCGTCTCGTTGACGATGTCGAGGGCGGGGCGGGTCTGGAGGGCCTCGGCGAGGTCGGCCTCGAGGCCGTTCTTCTCGCCGTCGATGATGCGCCGCTTGAGTCGCTCGTCCAGGGGCAGCGCGGCCAGCTCCTCGGCCTTGCCCGCCTTCAGCGACTTGGTGGTGGCGCCCTCGAACAGCGCCATCAGCTTCTGGAGGGGGTCGTAGCCCTCGGCGCGGCGATCGTGGATCAGGTCCAGGGCTGTCTGGACCTCTTCCTCGGTGAAGCGGGCGATCGGCAGGATCTTCGACGCGTGCACGATCGCCGAGTCCAGGCCCGCCTTGACGCACTCGTCGAGGAAGACCGAGTTGAGCAGGATACGGGCGGCCGGGTTGAGACCGAAGGAGATGTTCGACAGGCCCAGCGTGGTCTGCACGTCGGGGCGGCGGCGCTTGAGCTCGCGGATCGCCTCGATGGTGGCGATGCCGTCCTTTCGGGACTCCTCCTGGCCGGTGCAGATGGTGAAGGTCAGGGCGTCGATGAGGATGTCCGACTCGTGGATGCCCCAGTTCGTCGTCAGGTCCTCGATGAGCCGTTCGGCGATGGCGGTCTTGGTCTCGACGGTACGGGCCTGGCCCTCCTCGTCGATGGTCAGCGCGATCAGCGCGGCGCCGTGCTCCTGCGCCAGCCGGGTGACCTTGGCGAAGCGGGACTCGGGGCCGTCGCCGTCCTCGTAGTTGACGGAGTTGATGACGGCACGGCCGCCGAGCTTCTCCAGGCCGGCGCGCAGGACGTCGACCTCGGTGGAGTCCAGGACGATGGGCAGCGTGGAGGCGGTGGCGAAGCGTCCGGCGAGCTCCCGCATGTCCGCGACGCCGTCCCGGCCGACGTAGTCGACGCACAGGTCGAGCATGTGGGCGCCCTCGCGGATCTGGTCGCGGGCCATCTCCACACAGTCGTCCCAGCGGGCCTCCAGCATGGCCTCGCGGAACTTCTTCGAGCCGTTGGCGTTGGTGCGCTCGCCGATCGCCATGTACGCGGTGTCCTGGCGGAACGGGACGGTCTGGTAGAGGGAGGCGGCGCCCGGCTCCGGCTGGGGGCGCCGCTGCGCCGGTGCCATCCCGCGCACGCGCTCGACGACCTGGCGCAGGTGCTCGGGGGTGCTGCCGCAGCAGCCGCCGACCAGGGACAGGCCGTACTGCTGGACGAAGGTCTCCTGCGCGTCCGCCATCTCGGGCGGGGTCAGCGGGAAGTAGGCCCCGTCCTTGGTGAGGATGGGCAGCCCGGCGTTCGGCATGCACAGCAGCGGGATGCGGGAGTGGCGGGCGAGGTAGCGCAGGTGCTCGCTCATCTCGGCGGGGCCGGTGGAGCAGTTCAGGCCGATCATGTCGATGCCCAGCGGCTCCAGCGCCGTCAGCGCGGCGCCGATCTCCGAGCCCAGCAGCATCGTGCCGGTCGTCTCGAAGGCGAGGGAGACGAGCAGCGGCAGGTCGGCCCCGAGCGCGTCCAGGGCCCGGCGGGCGCCGAGGATGGACGACTTGGTCTGGAGGAGGTCCTGGGTGGTCTCGACGATCAGGGCGTCCGCGCCGCCGGTGATCAGGCCCTCGGCGTTCGCCTGGAAGCCGTCGCGCAGCGCGTGGAAGCCGATGTGGCCGAGGGTCGGCAGCTTCGTACCGGGGCCGATGGAGCCCAGCACCCACCGCCGACGGCCGTCGCGGCCGGCGAACTCGTCGGCCACCTCGCGGGCGATGCGGGCGCCCGCCTCGGACAGCTCGTGCACACGGTCGGAGATCTCGTACTCGGCCATGGCCGAGTGGTTGGCGCCGAAGGTGTTCGTCTCCACGCAGTCCACGCCCACCTCGAAGTAGGCCTCGTGGACGGAACGGACGATGTCGGGGCGCGTGATGTTCAGAATCTCGTTGCAGCCCTCGAGGTTCTCGAAGTCCTCCAGCGTCGGATCCTGCGCCTGCAGCATCGTGCCCATCGCGCCGTCGGCCACCACGACACGCTCGGCGAGCGCCTCGCGGAGGGCTGCGATGCGGGTCCGGTTCTCGGCGAGCTCGGACGAAAGGGACGGGTTCGGCAACGAAGCCATGAAGGTGCTCCCTGAAGTGCGACGGCTGTCGGCTTTGCGCTTCCCATGGAAGGCGCACGCCGTCAGGGTAGCCCGAGCACCGGCACAGGGTCAGGGGCCGTCCACGGGCCGGACGGGCGTGGCGGGTGCGGCCGGGGTGTTAAGACAGACCGAACATGTTGCGACGACCCATTAGCGGGAGCTCGGCAACGAACGGTAGTGTTCGACATTGCCGAACGGTGGTAGCGGAGGCGCCGCTGTCGGTCGAAGGGGACGGAGGCAGCACGGCGATGGCACGGAACATCCAGTCGCTCGAACGGGCGGCGGCGATGCTGCGGCTCCTCGCGGGCGGCGAGCGGCAGCTCGGCCTGTCCGACATCGCCTCCTCGCTGGGCCTGGCCAAGGGCACGGCCCACGGCATACTGCGCACCCTCCAGCAGGAGGGCTTCGTCGAACAGGACAGCGTCTCGGGGCGCTACCAGCTGGGCGCCGAGCTGCTGCGGCTCGGCACCACCTATCTCGACGTGCACGAGCTGCGCGCGCGGGCGCTGGTGTGGACCGACGACCTGGCCCGCTCCAGCGGCGAGAGCGTCTACCTGGGCGTGCTGCACCAACATGGCGTACTGATCGTGCACCATGTGTTCCGGCCCGACGACAGCCGTCAGGTGCTGGAGGTCGGGGCCATGCAGCCGCTGCACTCCACGGCCCTGGGCAAGGTCCTGTCGGCCTACGACCCGGTGGCGCACAGCGAGGTCCTGGAGGCCGAGCGGAAGACGTTCACACCTCGCACCACGGTCGAACCGGAGCAGTTCGAGGGGGTCCTCGACCTGACCCGCGCGCGCGGGTACGCCGACGACGTCGAGGAGACATGGACGGGCGTCGCCTCGGTCGCGGCCCCCATCCACAACCGGCGGCGCATGCCGGTGGGCGCGGTGGGCATCACGGGAGCCGTGGAGCGGATCTGCCGGGACGGCGAGGTGCGCCCCGAGCTGATCGCGGCGGTGCGGGACTGCGCCCGCGCGGTCTCGCGGGACCTGGGAGCCGGGCGGTTCTGACGCCCCGAACGACGAGCTGAACCCCGTACGACAACAGGCCGGTACGTGTCCTACGTACCGGCCCCTTTTGGCATGTACGCGGGAGCCGGCCAGGCCTCTCAAGATCGATAACTCACGGCGATCAATAACGATCGTGTTTTCGATAACGGAACTCTTGACGAGCTGGTAACCCCAGGGCAAGACTCCCGTCCATCGGTCGGCATTGTCGAACACCTACCGGCAATACGCGTTAGAGTGTGACAGTGCCATGGGCCGGCATCGCCCTCACCCCCGAGGGCGCGAACCACCGGAGGGACCCGGGGTTCGCCTTCCCCTGGACGAAGGACAAAGGAGTCGCGGGTGTCCAGCTCCGACATCTTCATCGGCGAGACCATAGGTACCGCCATACTCATCCTGCTCGGCGGTGGCGTCTGTGCCGCCGTCACGCTGAAGGCCTCCAAGGCCAGAAACGCCGGCTGGCTCGCCATCGCCTTCGGGTGGGGCTTCGCGGTCCTCACGGCGGTCTACACCTCCGCGCCGCTGTCCGGCGCACACCTGAACCCGGCCGTGACGCTGGCGCTGACCATCAAGGACGGCGGCTGGAACAACCTGCCGGTGTACTGGGGCGGCCAGCTGCTCGGCGCGATGATCGGCGCCACGCTGGTCTGGGTCGTGTACTACGGACAGTTCCACGCGCACCTGACCGACCCCGACATCGTGGGGGCTGCGGACGCGCAGGCCTCTGGTTCCAAGGCCGTCGAGGCGGAGGAGAAGGGCGCGGGTCCCGTACTCGGTATCTTCTCCACCGGCCCGGAGATCCGCAACGCGGTGCAGAACCTCGCCACGGAGATCATCGCGACCGTCGTGCTGGTGCTCGCGGTCCTCACGCAGGGTCTCAACGACAAGGGCAACGGCCTCGGCCCGCTGGGCGCCCTGATCACCGCGCTGGTGGTCGTCTCCATCGGCCTCTCCCTCGGTGGACCCACCGGCTACGCGATCAACCCGGCCCGTGACCTCGGCCCGCGCATCGTGCACGCGCTGCTCCCCCTGCCGAACAAGGGCGGCTCCGACTGGAGCTACGCCTGGGTTCCGGTCGTCGGTCCGCTGATCGGCGGCGCGATCGCTGCAGGCCTTTACAACGTCGCCTTTGCTTAGAGACCCGAGGCCTTCGGGCCTCGGGCCCTCCTTGAACCGCAAGGTTTTCCGAGCCGTAAGCAATACGCCGTCAGGCCGTGAGCAGTACGCCGTGAGCCAGCCCCTTTCATACGGAACCTTCAGGAGCACACCGTGACCGACGCACACACCGCCGGCCCCTTCATCGCCGCGATCGACCAGGGCACCACGTCCAGCCGCTGCATCGTCTTCGACCGCGACGGACGCATCGTCTCCGTCGACCAGAAGGAGCACGAGCAGATCTTCCCGAAGCCGGGCTGGGTCGAGCACAACGCCGCCGAGATCTGGACCAACGTCCAGGAAGTCGTGGCCGGGGCCATCGAGAAGGCGGGCATCACCCGCGACGACATCAAGGCCATCGGCATCACCAACCAGCGCGAGACCACCGTGCTGTGGGACAAGAACACCGGTGAGCCCGTCCACAACGCCATCGTCTGGCAGGACACCCGCACCGACGCGCTCTGCAAGGAGCTCGGCCGCAATGTCGGCCAGGACCGCTTCCGCCGCGAGACCGGTCTGCCGCTCGCGTCCTACTTCGCCGGTCCCAAGGCCCGCTGGCTGCTCGACAACGTCGAGGGCCTGCGCGAGCGCGCCGAGGCCGGGGACATCCTCTTCGGCACCATGGACACCTGGGTCATCTGGAACCTGACGGGCGGTGCGAACGGCGGCCACCACGTCACCGACGTCACCAACGCCTCCCGCACCATGCTGATGAACCTGCACACCCTGGCCTGGGACGACAAGATCGCCGAGTCCATCGGCGTGCCGCTGGCCATGCTCCCGGAGATCCGCTCCTCCGCCGAGGTGTACGGCGAGGTGACCGGCGGTCGGCTCGGCGAGCTGCTCGGCGGCATCCCGGTCGCCTCCGCGCTCGGCGACCAGCAGGCGGCTCTGTTCGGCCAGACCTGCTTCTCCGAGGGCGAGGCCAAGTCCACGTACGGCACCGGCACGTTCATGCTGATGAACACCGGTGACAAGATCATCAACTCGTACTCGGGCCTGCTCACCACGGTCGGCTACCGCATCGGCGACCAGGCTCCGGTCTACGCCCTCGAGGGCTCGATCGCCGTCACCGGTTCGCTGGTGCAGTGGATGCGCGACCAGATGGGCCTGATCAAGTCCGCCGCCGAGATCGAGACCCTCGCGTCCTCGGTCGAGGACAACGGCGGTGCCTACTTCGTGCCGGCCTTCTCCGGTCTGTTCGCCCCGTACTGGCGCTCCGACGCCCGCGGCGTGATCGCCGGTCTGACCCGGTACGTCACCAAGGCGCACATCGCGCGCGCCGTCCTGGAGGCCACCGCCTGGCAGACCCGTGAGATCACCGACGCCATGACGAAGGACTCCGGCGTCGAGCTCACGGCCCTCAAGGTCGACGGCGGCATGACCTCCAACAACCTGCTGATGCAGACCCTGGCCGACGTCCTGGACGCCCCCGTGGTGCGCCCGATGGTCGCCGAGACCACCTGCCTCGGCGCTGCCTACGCCGCCGGTCTCGCCGTCGGCTTCTGGACCAACACCGAGGACCTGCGCGCCAACTGGCGCCGGGCCGCGGAATGGACCCCCAACATGGACGCGGAGATCCGTGACCGTGAGTACAAGAGCTGGCTCAAGGCCGTGGAGCGGACCATGGGCTGGATCGAAGACGAGAACTGACAAGGAGTAACACCCCGCAATGACCAGTCAGTCCACCCTGCAGTCCGTGCCTGCCCTCGGTACGCACCCGGCCTCCGGCTCCAACCCGAGCCGCGCCGAGACCCGGGAGCAGCTCTCCAAGGCGACGTACGACCTTCTCGTGATCGGCGGCGGCATCCTGGGCATCTCCACGGCCTGGCACGCCGCGCAGTCCGGTCTGCGGGTGGCTCTGGTCGACGCCGGCGACTTCGCCGGCGCCACCTCCTCCGCCTCCTCCAAGCTGCTCCACGGCGGTCTGCGCTACCTGCAGACCGGCGCGGTGAAGCTGGTGGCGGAGAACCACTTCGAGCGCCGTGCGGTCTCCCGTCAGGTGGCCCCCCACCTCGCGAACCCGCTCACGTTCTACCTCCCCGTGTACAAGGGCGGGCCGCACGGCGCGGCGAAGCTCGGGGCGGGCGTCTTCGCCTACTCCGCGCTGTCGGCGTTCGGTGACGGCGTCGGCCACCTGCTCTCGCCGGCCAAGGCGCAGCAGGACGTGCCGGAGCTGCGCACCGAGAACCTCAAGGCCGTGGCCGTCTACGGCGACGACCAGATGAACGACGCGCGCATGGCGCTGATGACGGTCCGCGCGGCCGTCGAGGCGGGCGCGGTCGTGCTCAACCACGCGCAGGTGACCGGCCTGCGGTTCACCAAGGGCCGGGTCACGGGCGCGGACCTCAAGGACGGTACGAACGGCGCGGAGTTCGGCGTCAACGCGCACCTCGTCCTCAACGCCACCGGACCCTGGGTCGACCACCTGCGCAAGATGGAGGACCCGAACGCGGCGCCGTCCATCCGCCTGTCCAAGGGCGCGCACCTGGTCCTCAAGCGCACCTCCCCCTGGAAGGCCGCGCTCGCCACCCCGATCGACAAGTACCGCATCACCTTCGCCCTCCCCTGGGAGGACATGCTGCTGCTCGGTACGACCGACGAGGAGTACGAGGGCGACCCGGCGGACGTCGCGGTCAACGAGAAGGACATAGCCCAGATCCTGGACGAGGCCGCGTTCTCCATCCGCGACCAGCAGCTCTCCCGTGATCTGATCACGTACTCCTTCGCCGGTCTGCGGGTGCTGCCCGGTGGCCCCGGCGACACCTCGAAGGCCAAGCGCGAGACGGTCGTCACGGAGGGCCGTGGCGGGATGCTGTCCGTCGCGGGCGGCAAGTGGACCACCTTCCGGCACATCGGCCGTACGGTCATGAAGAAGCTGGAGTCGCTGCCGGGGCGCCCGCTGGGCGAGGACTTCGAGCCGATCTCCGAGCTGCCGAAGAAGATGCCGCTGCCGGGTGTCGCCAACCCGCGCGCGGTCGCCCACCGGCTGCTCGTCGACGGCCCGGCGCCCGGCCCCCGTATGGGCGCCGACACCGCCAAGCACCTGGCGACGCACTACGGTTCGCTGGCCTTCGACATCGCGCGCCTGGCCAACGAGAACCCGGAGCTCGGCGAGCGCGTCCACCCGGACGCCCCGGAGATCTGGGCGCAGGTCGTGTGGGCCCGCGACCACGAGTGGGCGGAGACGACGGACGACGTGCTGCGCCGCCGTACGACGCTGACGATCCGCGGGCTCGCCACGGACGAGGTCCGCGGCAAGGTGCAGGACCTGCTCGACAAGAAGTGACCAAGAAGTGATCAGATCCTGAGCGGAGGATCCGATCGACTTGAGGGGCGGCTCCCACGGGGGGAGCCGCCCCTCTGCGTGCGCCACCGGGCCACGGACGCCCCCACCGACCGACGGCTCGCAGACCGTCGGCCGACGGCCCGTCAGCGCAGGAGTGCCTCGACGCCCTCGGGTGACGTCAACTCCGCGCGGCGCACGATCAGTTCGCGCCCGAGGAGCAGCGCGCGCCGGGAGGCGGGCACCGGGTCCGGCAGGGTGGTGAGGTCGGTGAGGTGGGCGAAGCCGATGATCCGGCGGACGATCTCCGCGCCGGCGAAGCCCAGGGACTCCGTCCAGACGCGGTCCAGGAAGCGGTCGAGGAAGGCGTCGTCGAAGAAGGTGTCGACGCGGGTCGGCCACAGGCGGCGGAACTCCGTCCTGAACGCGTCCCAGGAGAGACGGAGTTGGTCGCCGTGGTCGCCCTCGACGCCGAGCGCGTCCGCGCGGGCCGCGGAGACGAGCGTGTTCGCCCAGTACAGGCCGAGGTCGAAGCCGATCGGGCCGACGAAGGAGAACTCGGGGTCGAAGACCCGTACCACCGGGGCGCCCTCGCGCGTACCGACCATGATGCTGCCGGTGTGCAGGTCGCCGTGGAGCAGGGCCTGCGCGCCGGTCATGAAGAGGTGGCGCAGCTCGGCGACCTCGGTGCGCAGCCGCGGGTCGGAGCGGAAGGCGGCGGCGAGGTCGTCGAGGCCGGGGTGCCAGTGGTTGTGCTCGTGCTCGAGGGACGGCTCGCCGAGCACGACGTCCTCGGTGATCTTGCACAGCTCGGGGCTGACGGAGGCCGCGATCAGCGCCTTGCGTTCGGCGGAGGGCATACCGAAGTCGCTGGTGGCGAAGGAGAGCTGGGCGACGAACTCGCCGATACAGCGGGAGGTGTCCGGGCCGTAGGCGCCGCCCTCGTTGAGGATCGTGCGCAGCACCTCCAGGTCGGACATGTCCTCCATGACGAGGGCGTAGTTGTCGGAGTCGTAGCCGTGGATCGCCGGGATCTTGTCCGGGGCGGCATACGTCTCGTACACGGGCGGGCGCCTCGGGTTCACGGGGAACGCACCAAGGGCGGGGCGTGGTTGAGCGCTCCGGGGGGAGGTCAGCGACAGCGGGCTGTGGTCGACCGGAGCAAGTCCACGTACAGCCGCCGCACGAGCAGCAGCGTCTTCATAGGCAGATCATGTGAACGTTTCCAGCCAGCCGTCAAAGTATTGGACGTCATTTCTCAGCATGTGGAACAACCGCTTGGTCACACTCGGCCGATCACCGGGCGGGAGTTACCATCGCCGGACGACGTTGGACAGTGAGGCTTCCGATGACGACACCATGCGCGACAGCGACACACCGCTGCACCGGCGCGACATGTCGCGGCTGACCACCGGCTCTCCCGCCTCCCGCACGCCGCCCTCCTCATCTCTGAGCCGGGCACCATCTCTGAGCCGGGCACCGATGCCAGTCTCGGTATCCGGACACCCCATCCACTCCTTGGAGTTTCTCCCATGACCCTGCTGACGACGTGGCCCGAGTCCGGACCCGAGACGCTGGTGCGCCGTACCTCCGACCCGGCCGAGATCGCCGCCGCGCTCGCGCCGATCGGTGTGCGCTTCGAGCAGTGGCCGGTCCGCGAGGACGTGCCCGCGGACGCGGACAGCGACACGGTGTTCGCCGCCTACGGTGCCGAGATCGAGAAGCTGAACGCGGAGGAGGGCTTCACGACGGTCGACGTCCTCGGGCTGCACCCGAGCGACGACCCCGAGTACCCGGCCAAGGCGAAGGCCGCGCGCGCGAAGTTCCTCCAGGAGCACACGCACGACGACGATGACGAGGTGCGTTTCTTCGTCTCCGGGTCCGGGATCTTCTACCTCCACGTCGGCGGCGAGGTGCATGCCGTGCTGTGCGAGAAGGGCGACCTGCTGGGCGTGCCGCGCGGTACGACGCACTGGTTCGACATGGGTACGTCGCCGTCGTTCACCGCGATCCGGTTCTTCCACGAGGAGGACGGCTGGGTCGGGAACTTCACCGGTGACCGGATCGCGGACCGCTTCCCGGACTTCGACACGATCGACGCGGGGTACCAGCGGGACCGGGCCACGGCGTGACGCTCCGGTTCGACGTGGACGCCGTGGTGCTCGACATCGAGGGCACCACGAGCGCCACGGGGTTCGTCGTGGACGTGCTGTACCCGTACTCCCGCTCCCGATTCGGAGCACTGCTCTCGGAGCGGAGCGGTGATCCGGCGGTGGCGCGGGCGACCGCGCAGGTGCGGGAGCTGATCGCGGAGCCCGACGCGGACGCCGCCCGTGTCGAGAAGGCCCTGAACGGCTGGCTCGACGAGGATCGCAAGGCCACCCCGCTCAAGACGCTCCAGGGCATCATCTGGTCCGAGGGCTTCGCGCGCGGCGACCTCGTCTCGCACTTCTACGAGGACGTCGTCCCGGCGCTGCGGGCCTGGCACGCGGCGGGCGTACGGCTGCACGTGTACTCGTCGGGGTCCGTGGCGGCGCAGCGGGCGTGGTTCCGGTCCAGCCCCGAGGGCGATCTGCTGCCGCTCGTCGAGGGGTTGTACGACACGGAGAACGCGGGGCCCAAGCAGGAGCCGGCGTCGTACGAGACGATCGCGGCGGCGCTGGGCACCGCGCCCGACCGGCTGCTCTTCCTCTCCGACCGGCCGGGCGAGCTGGACGCGGCGCGGACGGCCGGATGGCGGACCGTGGGGGTACGCCGCCCCGGGGAGCCGTACTACGAGCAGGGCGTCGGCGATCACCCGCAGGCGGGGACGTTCGACGAGATCACCATCACGAGGAGCACCACATGACCGCCGAGACACCGGCCCTCGACCTCAAGGAGGCGGGCGCGGTCCTGGCCGCCGAGTCGGCCCGCTTCGCCTCCTTCGGCTGGATGCGCGGCACGTCCGGCAACCTGTCCGTCGTCCTGAGCCGGGACCCGCTGCGGCTCGCCGTCACCGCGAGCGGGCACGACAAGGGCGAACTCACCTCCGACGACGTGGTGCTGGTGGACGGTTCGGGTGCGGCGGTCGCGGGCGGGAAGCCGTCGGCGGAGGCCGAATTGCACGCGCGCGTGGCCGCGCTCACGGGTGCGGGAGCCGTCGTCCACGTCCACACGGTCGCGTCCGTGGCCATGGGGCGCCGGGAGCCCGGGGGCATCGTGTTCCGGGACCTGGAGATGCTCAAGGGCGTCGGCCTGCCCGCCCACGACGTCGAGGTCACCCTCCCCGTCATCGCCAACAGCCAGGACATGTCGGTCCTGGGCGACCGCCTGGAAGCGGCCCGCGACCCCCGCATGCCGGCGGTCGTCGTGGCAGGCCACGGGCTGTACGTCTGGGGCACGGACCCACGCAGGGCCCGCCATCACACCGAAGTGGTGGAGTGGCTGCTGGAGTTGGAGCTGACGAGCCGCTGAGTCACCGCGGCGGGTGGACTCACCCGGGAGGAAAGCACCGAGTGAGTCCGCTCCCGCAGCTAGCGCAGGTGGTGGGCCGGGAGTTCGCCCGCCGATATCTCCAGTACCCCGCGTTCGGTCACCAGGCCCGTCACCAGGCGGCCCGGGGTGACGTCGAAGGCCGGGTTGTGGCCTCGGGACTCCGCCGGCGCCGTTCGTACGCCCGACCACTCCAGTACCTCGTCCTCGCCGCGGAGTTCGATGTGGATGTCGGTACCCGTGGCCGTGGCCAGGTCGACCGTCGTGGTGGGGGCGGCCACCAGGAACGGGATTCCGGCGTCCGCGCAGGCGAGGGCGACCCCGACCGTGCCCACCTTGTTGGCCGTGTCGCCGTTGGCGGCGATGCGGTCCGCGCCGACGATCGCCGCGTCGACCTCGCCCCTCAGAATCGTGCCCGCGGCGGCGCCGTCCGCCTGGACGTAGTGCGCGATGCCCTCCTGGACGAGTTCCCAGGCGGTGAGGCGGGAGCCCTGGAGGAGGGGACGCGTCTCGTCGGCGTACACGACCTCGACCAGGCCGCGCGCGTGCAGTTCACGGATGACGCCGAGCGCCGTGCCCCAGCCGGCGGTGGCGAGCGCACCGGTGTTGCAGTGCGTGAGCACCCGCAGCGGCCGGTCCACCCCGACCTTCTTGACCAGCCAGTCCGCGCCGTACGCCCCCATCGCCCGGTTCGCCTCGACGTCCTCGCGCTGGACGGCCGCGGCCTCCGCGAGCACCGCGTCCAGTCCCTCGTCGAAGCGGGCCATCACCCGGTCGACGCACACCATGAGGTTCACCGCGGTCGGGCGCGCCGCACGGACGCGGGCCACGGCCGCCCGCGTCTCCTCGGCCGACCAGCCCTCGCGCTCGCCCTGCAACAGCGCGAGCGCCACCCCGTACGCCCCCGCCGCCCCGATCGCCGGCGCGCCGCGCACGACGAGCCGCTGGATGGCGTCCACCAGTCCGTCCACGTCACGGATCTCGCGGGTCTCGGTGCGGTGCGGCAGGGCCGTCTGGTCGATGAGCGCGAGGCTGCTTCCGGTCCAGTCGACGGCGCGCAGTTCCTGGGGCATGGGGGGGCACTCCTGATGTTCCGAAGATGCGCGACACCGTACATGACCTCTGCGAACCACAGTTCGAGACAGCCGGACGCGTGGCCTGAAACCGGTGTTACTCTCCAGCACCCGCAGCCCCCAGGCCGACGTGAAGGAGGACGTGTGCTGCTCACGATGCGCCGCTTCCTCGACTTCGGCCGGTGCGCCGCCGACGGCTGTCGTAGCTGACCGCAGTTCAGCTCCCGCCGTTCACCCCGAGCTCCACCCCCCACCGCTCCACCCTCTTCGCGCTGCCGCCCCAGCGTGCCCCGCCGCACCCACTGGAAGGTCGTCCCCATGTCCCCCGTGTCCCGCAGAAGTCGCCGCCCCCTCCAGTTCGCCGCCCTCGCGGCGGGCACCGCGCTGCTCGCCACCGCCTGCAACGCCGCCGCCAAGGACAGTTCCTCCGAAGGCGCCAAGAGCAGCGGCAAGTCCTTCACTCTGGTCACGCCCGACGCCGTCGGGCAGAACGAGTTCCTGAAGCTCGCGGTCGACGGAGTGAAGGCCGCGGCCAAGGCGCACGACGGGACGCAGAAGGTCTACGAGTCCTCCGACACCGCCTCGCAGCAGCAGAACGTGCAGGCCGCGGTGGAGACCAAGCCCGACGTCATCGTGCTGGTCGGCTTCGAGTTCGCCGACCTGGTCGCGCAGCAGGCCAAGGCCCACGCCGACCAGCAGTTCCTGATGATCGACGCGTGCACGACGAAGACGTTCAAGAACGTCGGGTGCGCGGTCTTCCGCGAGCACGAGGGCGTGTACCTCGCGGGCGCCGAGGCCGGGCTGCTCAGCAAGAGCGGCAAGGTCGGCGCGGTGGACGTCCTCGACACGCCCCAGTTCCGGCGCTACAGCGACCCGTTCGCGGCCGGTGCCAAGAAGGTGGCCGCCAAGACGTCCACCTCGACGCGCTTCGTCGGCGGCCAGTCGCCGTTCGACGACTCGGCGCGCGCGAAGGAGCAGGCGAACTCCCTCCTGTCCAAGGGCACCGACCAGATCATGGCGGCGGCCGCGGCCGGCAACTACGGCGTCTTCGAGGCCGCGAAGGCCAAGGGCGCGTTCGCGTACGGCGTCGACGTCAACCAGTGCGTCTCCTCGCCCGGCACGGTCGTCGACAATGTGATCAAGCGCACGGACGTCGCCGTGGAGAAGGGCATCGACCAGGTCCTCGGCGGCAAGGCGGGCACGACCGTGTCGTACGGCCTGAAGGAGGGTGGCATCAGCCTGACCGGTCTCGAGGCCGGCGTCGACTCCTCCAAGTGCGTCATCGCCCAGCACAAGGACGTCCTGACGAAGGTCGAGGCGCTGCGCGACCAGATCGTCGCCGGGGAGCTGAAGGTCGATGACCCCGCAGCGAGCTGACGCCGAGGTCGCCGTCGAACTCCGGGGAATCACCAAGCGGTTCCCCGGCACGCTCGCCAACGACGCCGTCGACCTGACCGTCCGGCGCGGCGAGATCCACGCGCTGATGGGCGAGAACGGCGCGGGCAAGTCCACGCTCATGTCGGTCCTGTACGGCATGGAGCGGCCGGATGCCGGTGAGATACGGATCGACGGTCGTACGGTGACCTTCGCGGACCCCGGTGCCGCCATGGCCGCCGGGCTCGGCATGGTCCACCAGAGCTTCCAGCTGTTCGACTCGCTGACGGTCGCCGAGAACGTCGTCTTCGCGGCCGAGCCGCGCCGCTTCGGTCTGGTCGACCGGGCGGCGGCCAGGCGCCGGGTGCGCGAACTCGCCGCGGAGCACGGCCTCTCCGTCGATCCGGACGCCCGGGTCGGCGACCTGCCGGTCGGGCTGCGCCAGCGCGTGGAGATCCTGAAGCTGTTGCACCGCGGCGCCCGTACGCTCATCCTCGACGAGCCGACCGCGGTGCTCACCCCCGCGGAGGCCGACGCCCTGTTCGCGGTGCTCAAGTCGCTGGCCGCGCAGGGCCGTACGGTGATCCTTGTCACGCACAAGCTGCGTGAGGTCCTCGAGGGCAGCGACAACGTCACGGTGCTGCGCGACGGACGCGTCGTCGCCCGGCTGCGCACCGCCGAGACGACCGCCGACGAGATCGCCGCCGCGATGACGGGCCGCGCGGTCGAGCTGGACCGCGTGCACGCCCCGGGCACCCCGGGCGACGTGGTGCTGGACGTGGAGGATCTCACCACGGACGCGGTGCGCGAGATCGGGCTCACCGTCCGCGCGGGCGAGATCGTCGGCATCGCCGGCGTCGCGGGCAACGGCCAGAGCGAGCTGATCGAGGCGCTGGCCGGACTGCGGCGGGTCACGGCCGGGCGGGTCACCCTGCGGGGCCGGGACATCACGCACGCCTCCGCGACCGAACGGCGGGCACGAGGCCTCGCCTACGTACCCGAGGACCGGCACGCGGTGGGCACGGCGCCCGCCGCGTCGGTCGCGGACAACCTCGCGATGGGCCACCACCGTACGTCCCTCTCGTCCCGCGGGCTGTTGCCGCCCGCGGCCGTACGCGCCCACGCGCGGCGGCTCGTCGAACGCTTCGGCGTCAAGGCGGCCACGCCCGAGGTGCCCGCTTCCGCGCTGTCCGGCGGCAACCTCCAGAAGCTGCTGATCGGCCGCGAACTCGCCCACGAGTCACCGCTGTTGCTGGTGGAGCAGCCGACGCGCGGGGTCGACATCGGCGCCATCCAGAACATCCACGACGAGTTGATCGCCTACCGCGACGCGGGCCACGCCGTCCTGCTGGTCTCGGCCGAGCTCAGCGAGATCCGCGGGCTCGCGGACCGGGTGCTGGTGATGTACGAGGGCCGCGTGACGGCGACGTACCCGAAGGACGAGGCGGACGAACGGACGCTGGGGCTGGCCATGGCCGGCGGCGCGGCTCCGGTGGAGGTCGGAGACTGACATGAACCGAATAGCGGGAGCCCTCCGCTCCCCCGTCACCTTCTCCGTCCTCGCCGGTGTGGTCATCGGCGCGGTCTTCCTCGTGGGCACCGGCGCCGATCCCTTCACCGCGTACGGCGCCGTCCTGAGCGGCTCGCTCGGCGCCGATGGCATCGGATCGACCCTGACCACCGTCACCAACGTCCTCGGCCTGGCCCTGGCGCTGGCGATCCCGCTGCGCGCCGGGCTCATCAACCTCGGCGGGGACGGCCAACTGGTGCTGGGCGGGATGGCCGCGGCCGTCACCGGGCTGTACGCGCCACTGCCCGCACCACTCACCGTCCTTCTCGCGCTCCTCGCGGGCATGGCGGCGGGCGCCGGGTATGCCGCCCTGGCCGCTCTGTGCGAGAACCACTTCGGGGTTCCGCTCCTGGTGAGCAGCCTGCTGCTCAGCTATCCGGCGTCGTCGCTCGCCTCCTACCTGGCCCGCTATCCGCTCAAGGAGCCCGGCTCCAGCCTCCCGCAGACACGGCAACTGCCGGACGGGGTCGCGCTGCCGGCCTTCGGCTCGTCGACCGTGACGGTCGGGCTGCTGCTGGTCGCGCTGGCGGCGGCCACGTACTGGTTCACCGACCGGCACACGGCGATCGGCTACGAGATCCGGATGACCGGGCTCAACTCCCGTTTCGCCGCGTACGCGGGCGTCGAGCGCAGGGGGCTGACGCTGCGGCTGATGGCCGCCTCGGGCGCGCTGGCCGGGCTGGTCGGTGCGATCGGCGTCCTGAGCTTCCCGTACCGCTTCCTCGACGGGGCTCTCACCGCCCCCGGCTACACCTGGACGGGCCTGACCGCCGCGCTGCTGGCGGGCGCGGCCCCGCTGGGCACGGTGCTGGCGTCGTTCTTCTTCGCCGTGCTCCAGGTCGGCGGGCTCTCGATGGAGCGCACGACCGAGGTGCCGCGCGAACTGACGCAGGTGCTGCAGGCCATCGTCATCGTGTTCCTGGCGGCCCGGCTGCGCTTCCCGCGCGGCCGGCTCCGGAAGAAGGCTGCTGTCTGATGTTCTTCGACTCCGATCTCCTCATGTCGGCATTGCGCGCGCTCACCCCCATCCTGCTGGCCGCGCTCGGCGGCGCGCTCTGCGAACGGGCGGGCGTCTTCAACATCGGCCTCGAAGGCATGATGCTGATGGGCTGCTTCACGGCCGTGACCACGAGCTGGTTCACCGGCAGCCCCTGGCTCGGCGTCCTCGCGGCCGCGCTCGCCGCCGCCGCGTACTCCCTGATCCTCGCCGTCGGCGCGGTGACCCTGCGCGGGGACGCGGTGGTGCTGGGCATCGCCATGAACCTCCTCTCCGTCGGCCTGACCAGCTTCCTGCTGCGTACGGTCTTCGGTGTACAGGGCACCTTCGACGATCCGTCACTGGCCGGGCTGCCGTTGGTCGGTGGCTTCTCCCCGCTCGCCTATCTGGCGTGGGCCGCGGTCGCGGTGGCCACGCTGATGCTCTCGCGGCACGTGTGGGGACTGCGCCTGCGCGGGGTCGGCGAGGCACCTCGGGCCGCGGCGACCCTCGGTGTCAGTCCAGCCAAGTACCAGTACGCGGCCGTCCTCGTCTCGGGTGTCCTGTGCGGGCTCGCGGGGGCCCAACTCGCCCTCGGCAACGTCACGTTGTTCTCCGAGAACATGACGGCGGGGCGCGGCTGGATCGCCGTCGTCGCGGTCATGCTCGGCCGCGCCCTGCCCCTGGGCGTCCTGCTCGCCGCGCTGCTCTTCGGCCTCGCCGAGGCGGCCGGCTTCCGTCTGCAGGGCCTCGGCCTGCCTCAGCAGGCGACCGACGCCGCGCCGTACGTCGTCACGCTCGGCGCCCTCTTCCTCACGACGGCCCGCCGTCGCCGCACCACCCCCGCTGGAGCCGTCTCATGACTCAGGACCTGCTGCCCATCACCCGGATACCCCGCACCGGTCTGCCGCCGTCCGCCGTGGTCGTCGGCGACCCGGCGCGCGCCGCGGCCGTCGCCGCCCTGCTCGACGGCGCCGAAGAGGTCTCCTACCACCGTGAGTACCGTGTGTTCAGCGGAAGTTGGAAGGGACTGCCGGTCACCGTCGCCTCGCACGGAGTCGGCGCGCCCGGCGCGATCCTGCTCTTCCAGGAGCTGGCCGACGCGGGCGTCACGACCTTCCTGCGGTTCGGTACGGCCGGGGCGATGCGCCCGGGCATCGGGGACGGCGATCTCGTCGTCGCGGAGGGGGCCGTACGGGACGACGGGGTGACCCAGCAACTGCTGCCGCCGGAGTACCCGGCGGTCTCGTCCCCCGAAGCGGTGTTCGCGCTCCAGCGCGCGGCCCGCGCCGCGGACGCACCTCACCACCGGGGCCTCGTGTGGACCCGGGCGGCCTTCCAGCCCGGCCTGATTCCGCTGACCGCCTACGACCACGCGGGCCTCGCGGCGATCGAGATGGAGCTGTCCGCGCTGCTGGTCACCGCGTCGCTGCGCGGTCTCGTCGCGGGCGGCGTGCTCGTGATCGACGGCGCGAACGCGGACGAACTGGTCGACGAGGAGAACACCGGCGGCTACAACCCGCACCGCGACGTCGTCGCGGCGGGCGTGGAGCGCGGTGCGGTGGTCGCGCTGGAAGCACTGCGTCTGCTGGCGGAAGAGAGGGCGTGCGCCGCATGAGCGAGCACGCCGACCTGCTGGTCCACGGCGGGGACGTCCTCACCGTCGACGAGGCGGGCACCTTCGTACGCTCCGGCGCGGTCGCGGTCCGCGACGGCGAGATCCGTGAAGTCGGCCCCGCCGAGGAGCTGCGCACGCGGTACGAGGCCGCCGAGACCCTCGACGCGACGGGCTGTCTCGTCCTGCCCGGCCTCGTCAACACCCACACGCACCTGGCGATGACGCTGCTGCGCGGCCGCGCCGACGACGTCACGCTCCAGGGCTTCCTGGAGCGGGTGCTGCGCTGGGAAGCGGCGTTGTTGTCGCCGAAGAGCGTCGCCGCGGGGGTGCGGGCCGCGATCGCCGAGAGCGTGCGGGCGGGGGTCACTTCGGCACTCGACATGTACTGGTTCCACGAGGCGGCCGAGCGGGTCGCCCGGGAGGCGGGCTGGCGGCTGCACACCGGGCCGACCTTCATGGACGTACCCGACCCCGCGGACGGCATCGCGTACGAGGACCGGATGGCGTGGGCCCGCCGTGACCTGGTCGCTCGCGCGACGGCTCGGCCCGGCACCCGTCCCGTCCTCTTCGCGCACTCGACCTACACGCTCTCGCCCGATCAGCTCACCGACATCGCCGCGCTGGCACGGGAGTTCGGCGCGCTGCTGCACCTCCACGCGGCGGAGAACGCGACCGAGGTCGCCACCGTCGAGGTCCGCCACGGCAGGCGGCCCGTGGAACTGCTCGACTCGCTCGGGCTGCTCGGACCCGATCTGCTGATCGCGCACGCCGTGGACCTGACGGGTCCCGAGATCGCGGCCCTGGCCCGCACCGGCACCTCCGTCGCGCACTGTCCGGTCTCGAATCTGAAACTCGGCTGCGGCATCGCTCCGGTGCCGCGCCTGCTGAGCGCGGGTGTGACGGTCGGACTCGGCACGGACGGCGCGGTCAGCTCGAACACGCTGGACGTGCTGGGGGCGGTGCGGCAGGCGGCCCTGATCCACAAGGCGGCCGGCGATCCCACGGCGGTGGGCGCCGAACAGGCGGTCCGGATGGCGACCCTCGAGGGTGCCCGCGCGCTGGGCCTCGGCGACCACCTCGGCTCCCTGGAGCCGGGCAAGCGCGCCGACCTGATCGTGCTCGACCTGAACGCGCCCCAGGTGCGGCCGGTGCACAACCCGTGGTCCACGCTCGCCTACGCCGCGCACTCGGCGGACGTGAGGGACACCGTCGTCGACGGCAGGATCCTGATGCGGGACCGCGTGCTCACGACGCTCGACGAGGCCACCACCCTCGCCGATCTGGAGGCCCTCGCCTGATCCGACCGTGGATTGTGTGTCCGTTCGGCCTGGTGACCCCACATAATGGCCCAAGACATCGGATGACTCAGCGACATCCGGAGTGACAGGGAGGTCGGCCATGGCAGTCACCGATGAGGCGATCGAGAAGATCAAGGGCATGATCGTCTCCGGCACGCTGCGCCCCGGCGACCGGCTTCCCAAGGAGAGCGAGCTCGCGGCCGACCTCGGGCTGTCCCGGAACTCCCTGCGGGAGGCGGTGCGCGCGCTCTCGCTGATCCGCATCCTGGACGTACGGCAGGGCGACGGCACGTACGTCACCAGCCTGGATCCCCAGCTCCTCCTGGAGGCGCTGAGCTTCGTCGTCGACTTCCACCGGGACGACACGGTGCTCGAGTTCCTCGCCGTGCGCCGGATCCTGGAGCCCGCCGCGACGGCGATGGCCGCATCGCGGATCAGCGAGCAGCAACTGCACGCCCTGACCTCCCAGTTGGACGCGCTGGGCGCCGCCCCCTCGGTGGAGGAACTCGTCGCCTGCGACCTGGAGTTCCACCGGGGCATCGTGCAAAGTTCCGGGAACTCGGTCCTGTGCTCGCTGCTGGACGGCCTCTCGGGGCCCACCACCCGGGCCCGGATCTGGCGCGGCCTCACCCAGGAGGACGCGGTCAGCCGCACCCTGCACGAGCACCGGGCGATCCTGTCCGCTCTGCGGGACCGGGACGCGGAGGCGGCCCGCTCGTGGGCGACGGTGCACATCGCGAGCGTGGAGCAGTGGCTGCGCAGCACCCTGTAGGGACAGCTCGGATGACTCGGGGGTGGTTCACGCCGGTGGTTCATGCCGGCGATCACGCGTGTTTCCGGCCCCTCGGTGGGGCAGTGATCCGTTCACTCCCCCGTGCAAGGGGGCTGCGGAGGCCCCCTGGGCACGCCGTAAGGTTGGGGCGTACGTAAGGGGCACGTCGGAAGGAGGCGCTGGGTGATCGAGCTCGAGGGGGTTCCCGAGCTGATCGACCCGGTCATGGTGGCCGCGTTCGAGGGCTGGAACGACGCCGGCGACGCCGCCTCCACCGCGGTCGCGCATCTCGACAGGGAGTGGAAGGGCGAGGTGTTCGCGGCGCTGGACGCCGAGGACTACTACGACTTCCAGGTGAACCGCCCCACGGTGTGGCTGGACGGTGGGGTCCGCAAGATCACCTGGCCGACCACGCGCCTGTCGGTGGTCCGGGTCGGCGGCGAGAAGCCGCGCGACCTCGTGCTGGTCCGGGGGATCGAGCCGTCGATGCGATGGCGCTCGTTCTGCAACGAGCTGCTCGGCTTCGCGCACGAGCTGGGTGTGGAGCTGGTGGTGATCCTGGGCGCACTGCTCGGTGACACCCCGCACACACGTCCGGTGCCGGTGAGCGGGGTCACCTCGGACCCGGACCTGGCCCGCACGATGGACCTGGAGGAGACCAAGTACGAGGGCCCCACGGGCATCGTCGGCATCCTCCAGGAGGCGTGCACGCACGCGGGCGTACCAGCGGTGTCACTGTGGGCGGCCGTACCGCACTATGTGTCGCAGCCGCCGAACCCGAAGGCGACGCTGGCCCTCCTCAACCGCCTGGAGGACCTGATCGACCTGCGGATCCCGCTGGGCGAGCTGCCCGAGGACGCGCGGGCCTGGCAGCTGGGCGTGGACCAGCTGGCCGCCGAGGACAGCGAGGTCGCCGAGTACGTGCAGACGCTGGAGGAGGCCCGGGACACCGCGGAGCTGCCGGAGGCCTCGGGCGAGGCGATCGCACGCGAGTTCGAGCGCTATCTGCGGCGGCGGGACGGCGGCGGTCCGGCGGGCCCGGCCCCCGGCGGACACGCCACGGCCGACGGCAGCGACAGTTCCTCGTATCTGCGGGACAACCCTGGCGGTCGTCCGAAGCCTCCGAAGTCCCCGCGGCCGGAGACCGGCACCGAGGACGAGGACTCCCCGGAGGACTGAGCGGACGGATCGGGCCGGGCGGAAGCCGGGCTGACGGAAGGGGCGGTGCGCACCGGACGCACCGCCCCTCCGCGTTCAGCACCCCGCGGTTCCGCTCGCGTCAGCGTGCGACGGCGATCACGTCGTACGGGGTGTCCGGCGTCGGCGTGGTCGTGAACCGGGCGTTGGGCAGGTACAGGCGGTCCCCGTACGCGGCCACGGTGGTCGGCACGTCGAGGTCCGGGTCGGTGAGGCGGCGCTGGAAGACGCCGCTGCGCCCGTCGGGCGAGAGCCGGAAGACGTCGATCGCGTTCTGCATGTTCTGCACCACGTACAGCGTCCGGCCGGTGAGCAGCAGGCCGTCGCCGTTGACGAGGGGCGCCGCGTCGCCGAGGTCCACGAGCCGGGTGACTCCGGTCCTCGGGTCGATCCGGTGCAGGCCGCCGGCCCCGGTCTGCACGACGAGCAGGGCGGCACCGTCCGGGGTCCGTGTGATCCCGTTGGCGTTGATCGTGGCGCCGGGCACCTGGCTCCAGTCGCCGCTCAGGGGGAGCCGTACGACGTCGGCCGCGTCCGGCAGGGCGCCGCCCGGGCCGAGCGGCAGCGCGTACAGCGTGGGCTGGTAGGAGTCCGTGAACCAGACCGCGCGGGGGGTCAGGACCACGTCGTTGGCGAAGGTCTCGGGCTCCGTGGCGAGGACGTACGACGCGAGTTCGGCGCCGGTACGGACGTCCACCACGCGGGCGCCCGTACCGACCGTGGCGATGAACAGCCGTCCCCTGCCGTCGAGTTTGAGCCCGGCCGCCGCCGTACCCGGACCCGGGGCGATGGTCCGGCCCTGTCCGGTGCGCAGATCGGCGCGGTAGACCGAACCGTCGGCGATGGATCCGAGGTAGGCGTACGGGCCGCCCCCGACGGTGATGCCCTCCGGGCGGATGCCGTTCGGCAGATGGATGACGGTGGGTAACGACTTCCCCGCTGCCCAGGCCGGGCCGGCCAAGGACCCGGCGAGCGCGGCGCCGGCGGCCGCGGCACCGGCGGTGAGCAGTCTTCGGCGGCTGAGACGGTCTGGGAACGAACGGTGCGTGGATGTCACGGTGCGTCCTTCCGGGCGGGACCGGGAGTTGACCGGTCCAGCGATCAACTGTCCCTGCCACCCCACCACATGACCCCCGACTCCGCAGCCTTTGGCCGGATTGCTACGTGACATCTGTTTCAGGACGGATTGCACAGGTTTCCCCATTCAACTTGTTTTCAAACCGAGTTGGCGACGCCGGGGTGGACGAGTCGCCGTGGGCGTGCCAGGTTGTGCCCCGAAGGCGCGGCCCGGGGACGGGACATGGCAGCACCCGCAGAACCGAACCGAGAGGAGCGGTACGCGATGACCGACCAGGTACAGCCGACGCAGGGCCCGGGAACGGCCGGGCCGGGACCCGACGGAGCGGGGTTCACCTACCGGGGAGCCGAGCAGGAGCTGATCGTCGTCGCACGCCCCGAGGCCCGGCTGCGCGCCGGGGCCGAGGGCGTCCGTTCGGCGGCGGGCTCGGACGTGTCGGCCCTCAACATGTTCCTCAGTGACGAACAGCTCGCCCTGGAGCCGCTGTTCGGCAACGAGGAACGACTGCGGCAGTCCGAGGTGGCGGACGGCGGGGGCGGAAGCGACCTCGCGCTCTTCTACCGGGTGCGCGGCGTCGAGAGCCGCGCCCAGGAGCTGCGTTCACGGATCGCCGCGCTGCCGGGGATCGACACGGCGTACGTGAAGCCCGGGGCCGTCCCTGCCTCGGTGGGGTCGGTCGGGCGGAGCACGAACGGCTCGGCGAGCGCGGACGACGGCCGGCGGACGAAGGAAGGGGCGCCGGTCACCCCGGACTTCACCAGCCGCCAGGGCTATCTGCGGCCGGCGCCCGAGGGCATCGACGCCCACTGGGCCTGGCAGCGGCCGGGCGGTACGGGCCAGGGCGTGACGGTGATCGATGTGGAGGGTGCGTGGCAGCTGGGCCACGAGGACCTGACCGCGAAGCTCGCGGGCGTGGTCGTCGGCACCCCGCTGACGGACCTCGCCTGGCGCAACCACGGCACCGCCGTCATCGGGGTGATCGGCGGCGACCGCGACGAGCGCGGGATCACCGGTATCGCGCCGGACGCGGTGACCGCGGCCGCGTCCTTCCAGGGCATGGGCACGGCGGCCGCGATCCACGCGGCGGCCGACCGGCTGGGACCCGGTGACATCATTCTGGTCGAACTGCACGCTCCAGGGCCGCGGTTCGACTTCGAGGAGCGCGACGACCAGCAGGGTTACATCGCGATCGAGTGGTGGCCGGACAACTTCGCGGCCATCCGGTACGCGACCGCCAAGGGGGTGCTCGTCGTGGCGGCCGCGGGCAACGGCGCCGAGTCGCTCGACGACGCGGTGTACGAGCGGCGCCCCGCCGAGTTCCCCGCGTGGTGGCGCAACCCCTTCAACCCCGCCAACCCGTCCTCGGGCGCGGTGCTGGTCGGCGCGGGCGCACCGCCGCCCGGCACGCACGGCCGCGACCACGGCCCGGACCGCTCCCGCCTCGGCTTCTCCAACTACGGGGCGCGGGTGGACGCGCAGGGCTGGGGGCGCGAGGTCACGACCACCGGCGGCTTCTGGGACCGGCCCGGCGACCTGCAGGGCGGCGCCGAGGAGATCGGCTGGTACACGGACACGTTCTCCGGGACCTCCTCCGCCTCCCCGGTGGTGGTCGGCGCCCTGGCCGCGCTGCAGGGCATGCTCAAGGCGGCGGCCCAGGAACCGATGTCCCCGGAGCGTGCCCGCGCGGTGCTGCGGGCCACCGGCTCCCCGCAGCAGGACGCGCCGGGCCGGCCCGCCTCCCAGCGGATCGGCAACCGGCCGGACATCAAGGCGGCGGTCACCCGTCTGCTGCCGGAGGCGGTCGGCTCGGGCCAGGCCGAACGGTACTGGGACGAGCTGCTGCCGTACCCGCGCGAACTCCCGCCCAGGCTCCGGCTGTTCGTGGCCGGTGACTGGCGCAACCTCGCCAACCCCTCCCCCGAGATCCGTCAGGCGGTGCACTCCGCCTTCGCGGGCGGACGGCCCGACGTACGTGTCTGGTTCTCGGACGACGAGATCGTCGGCCTGGTGGTCACGGGCTGACGTGTCGGAGGGCGTAGCCGCAAGTCAACGATTCGATGATTCACGGAAGGTGGCACCCGTATGAGCACCACCCCGCAGATGAGTCAGCAGCAAGGACACCAGCAGGGCATCCAGCAAGGCATCCAGCTGGGGCAGCAGGGACCGAGCACGGCGCCGCCCCAGCAGTTCGGACAGCAGCAGCCCATGGCGTTCGGACAGCAGACGCAGCAGCCGTTCGGCCAGCTGCAGAACCCGCAACCGCAGATTCCGCAGCAGCAGATTCCGCAGCACCTCCAGCAGCAGCTCCAGCAGATGGGGCAGCAGCAGCCGTTCCAGCAGCTGCTCCAGCAGCTCGGCGGGCAGCAGCAACAGCAGCAGGCGCAGGTCCTCACGAGCGGGATCGCCCAGCACTTCTGGGACGTGGTCACCCCGCTCCCGGGCCAGCCGTCGATCCTCTACCTGTTCATCGACAACGCCTGGCGCCCCCTGGTGAACCCCAACCAGGTCACCCACGACGAGGTCCAGCAGGCCTTCGCCTACGGGCAGCAGGTCATCGGCGTCTACGACGCCAACAGCAACGCCGTACAGGCCGTCATCGTGAACAAGTGACGCTCTGAGCGAGATCTGAGAGAGCGAGATCTGGGAGAGAAAGAGAGAAGGGGCGCCGGGCGGTACGACCGCCCGGCGCCCCACACGTACGAGAGGGAACTACAGGGCCACGCCCAGGAGGGCGTCCACGGCACGCGAGACGACGCCGGGGGCGCCCTCGTCGGTGCCGCCCGTCTCGCGCTGGAGCGCCGCCCAGCGGTCGACCGCGGCGAGCGCGGCCGGTGCGTCCAGGTCGTTCGCGAGGGCCTCGCGGATCTCCTCGACCAGCGCCTCGGCGGACGGCCCGTCGGGACGCGACACCGCCGCCCGCCAGTTCTCCAGACGGGCGACCGCGTCCGCGAGGACGGTATCCGTCCATTCCCAGTCGGCGCGGTAGTGGTGCGCGAGGAGGGCGAGGCGGATGGCGGCCGGGTCGACGCCGTCGCGCCGGAGCTTCGACACGAAAACGAGGTTGCCCTTGGACTTCGACATCTTCTCGCCGTCAAGGGCGACCATGCCGGCGTGCACGTACGCCTTGGCCATCGGGAACTCGCCGGTGAGCACCTGGGCGTGCGAGGCGCCCATCTCGTGGTGCGGGAAGGCGAGGTCGGAGCCGCCGCCCTGGACGTCGAAGCCCATCCCGAGGTGGTCGAGGGCGATGGCGACGCACTCGATGTGCCAGCCGGGCCGGCCGCGGCCGAGCGAGCCGCCGTCCCAGCTGGGCTCCCCCTCCCGCGCCGCCATCCAGAGCATCGGGTCGAGCGGGTTCTTCTTGCCCGGACGGTCCGGGTCGCCGCCCCGCTCGGCGGAGAGCAGACGCATGGCCGCGGCGTCCAGGTTGGAGACCTTGCCGAAGTTGGGGTCGGACTCGACGGAGAAGTAGACGTCCCCTTCGAGTTCGTACGCCGCGCCCGCGTCCCGCAGCCGCTCGACGAGCGGCACGATGCCGGGTATCGCCTCGACGGCTCCTATGTAGTGCCGCGGCGGCAGCATCCGCAGGGCGGTCATGTCCTCACGGAAGAGGGCGGTCTCCTTCTCGGCGAGTCCTACCCAGTCGACGCCGTCGCGCTCCGCCCGCTCCAGGAGCGGGTCGTCGACGTCGGTCACGTTCTGGACGTAGTGAACCTGCCGCTTGGTGTCGAGCCACACGCGCTGAACGAGGTCGAACGCGTTGTAGGTCGCCGCGTGACCCATGTGGGTCGCGTCGTACGGCGTGATGCCGCAGACGTAGATACGGGCGACGGGACCGGGGTCGAGTGTGACGAGGCCGCCGGTCGCGGTGTCGTGGATCCGGAGGTCGCGGCCCTCACCAGGCAGGGCGGGGACCTCAGAAGCGGGCCAGGCATGCATGTCATGAGCCTAACCGGACGGAACTTCCGTATACGAACCGGACCAGCCCTGATGGCTCGTAAGGCCCTCTTGCGCGACGCCCGACGGTGTGCGTCATCCGGTTCTACGGGGGTGCGGCCGCCGTACGACGGCCCAACCCACCGCGCGCACCACCCAGGACGGCGGTCCGCGCCCTCACATGCGCCGTGGGCGCGAGCGCGAGGCGGTGAGTGTCGCATGTCACGGGCCGCGGACCGAACGCCACCCGCCAGCCAGAACCGCCCGCACCCGAATCCCACCGCGGGCACCCACCACTGCAACCGGCGCCCCCCCGCCCCGCACCACACCCACGACTGCTGCCCCCAGCGCCGCGAACACCGCGGGGCTCGGCCCCGCAGGCCTACGCACCGGGGGATGGCGGCACCGCGGACAAGGCACCGCCAGGCAAGGCACCGCCACGGGCGGCTGCGCGCCCGGGCGTGGCCACGTCCGGATGTGGCTCCGCACGAAAATGACCCCGCACGGATGTGGATCCGCCCGGGAGCGGGCCCGCCGGATGCGGCCCTGCCCCGGAGTGGCCCCACCCGGAAGCAGGAGTGGCCCCGCCGGGGAGCGGGCCTGCCCGAATGCGGCCCCACCAAATGCGGACCCGCCAGGAAGCGGGCCTTCCCAAGACTGGCCCCGCCAGGGATTGGGCCTGCCCGGGAGTGGCCCCACCCGGAAGCAGGAGTGGCCCCGCCGGGGAGCGGGCCTACCCGAATGCGGCCCCACCAAATGCGGACCCGCCAGGAAGCGGGCCTTCCCAAGACTGGCCCCGCCAGGGAGTGGCCTCGTCCGGATGCCCCGTCCGGGAGCGGGCCCGCCGGATAGCCGCAGCGCCGGATGTGGACCCGCCAGGAAGCGGGCCTGCCCGGGAGTGGCCCCGCCCAGGAGTGGCCCCGCCCGGGAGTGGCCCCGCCCAGGAGTGGCCCCGCCCAGGAGTGGCCCCGCCCGGGAGTGGGCCCGCCGGACGCGGCCCCGCCCGGACGCGGGTCGTCCCGGAATGGCGCCGTCTGCTGCTGGGGCGGCGGAGCACGTCCCGGGGGGGGAGGCGTATTCCGTGAGACCCGGTTGGCGTACTCGGTGCGCCCCCGGACGGTCGAGGGGGTTTACACGGGTGGCCAGGGGATCGCCGGCCACTCCCCGCTCGGCTCCGGGTGTTTCCCCGAGGCGAGCATCGCCTCGACACGCGCGCGCGTGGCGTCGATTTCGGTGGTGGTGATGAGTTCGGCCAACCGGGTGGCGAGCGGCGCGCCGAGCGCCAGGCCTTCCCGCAGGGAGGTGAGGACCGCGATCGCCTCCGGCGTCAGCGACTCCCCCGCCCAGCCCCACAGCAGCGTGCGCAGCTTGTTCTCGGCGTTGAAGGTGACCCCGTGGTCGATGCCGTACAACCGCCCCTCGCCGGCGGGCAGCAGATGCCCTCCCTTGCGGTCGGCGTTGTTGATCACGGCGTCGAGCACGGCGAGCCGCCGCAGCCGCACGTCGTCGGCGTGCACGAGCAGCGCCGTCTCTCCCTC
Source organism: Streptomyces sp. NPDC111656 (assembly GCF_055656965.1). NCBI lineage: Bacteria > Bacillati > Actinomycetota > Actinomycetes > Kitasatosporales > Streptomycetaceae > Streptomyces > Streptomyces sp. NPDC111656. The sequence goes on along the minus strand of NZ_JBVKCA010000006.1, from coordinate 178,220 downwards.
GCCGACCTCGGCGAAGCCGATCGCCTTCCAGCCCGCCGCGGGCTCCTCGGCCTCCACCAGGGCCAGCAGCCCGTCCCCGTCGACCTCCGGCAGGGCCTCGATCCACAGCTGGCACATGCCCTCGCCGTAGGGCCCGTCGCGCAACACGGTGGTGGGGACCAGCCCCCAGCCCGTGGCCTCGGAGACCTCGTACGCGGCCACCTCACGCTGGGCGAGGGTCCCGTCGGGGAAGTCCCACAGGGGCCGCTCCCCGGCGATCGGTTTGTAGACGCAGAACGCGTCCCTGCCCTCGTACGAAACGGAGCAGTACAGCACCGCGTTCGAGGCCTCACGGATCCGTCCGCGCACCTTCAGCTCGCCCAGGGCGAGCAGCTCGGCCGTGGTCACGCTCCGCGGCGGTATCCGTTCTGGCGCGGACATACGTGTCCTTCCGGGTCGAGCGGGAGGCTGCACAGCGGGCAGGGCGGTCGGCCCGCGTTGACGACGTCGAGGGCGCGCTTGGCGAAGGCCCTGGCCTGCGCGCCGGTGAGCCGGACGCGGAGCATCGGCGGGCCGTTCTCCTCGTCCTGGAGCAACCTTTCCTCGGCCTCGGCGAGATCCTCGTCGGTGTCGGCGTCGAGCTCCACGAGGGCCTGCGCCTCGACGATCATGCGTTGTTCGTCACCGTCCCAGGCCAGCGCCATCGTGCCGACCCGGAACTCCTCCTCCACCGGGGTGTCGAGAGGGGCGGTGTCGGACACCTCGGAGGGGGCCATGGCCGGGACGGGTGCGCTGCCGCCGGTGCGCCGTACGACCTCGTCGAGGAGCTCGTCCATACGTTCGGCGAGCGCGGCGACCTGGGTCTTCTCCAGGGCGACGCTGGTCACCCTGGGGCCTGAGGAGGCCTGCAGGAAGAAGGTACGGCGCCCGGGCAACCCGACCGTACCGGCCACGAAACGGTCCGGGGGGTCGTAGAGGAACACCTGACGGGACACGTCCTGTCTCCATTGGAATCGGCATGTGGACCGGCTGACTGACTCGGCCCTCATCGGCTGCTGACAACTTGCTGACAACTACTGCGCTGCTTCAACCGCTTCACCCTACTGCGGCCGACGATCACGGTGCGCCCGCACCGCCACCGACCGGGGCGTCCCCGCTGGGGGGCTCCTCGCGCGGCGCCAGGGAGGCGAGGTCGCCGGTGTCCCCGAGGCGCACGAGGAAGGGACGCAGTCGTGTGTAACGGATCGCGGTGATGGAACACGGTTCTACAGAGATCCGCTGGAAGAGGTCGAGATGAAGTCCGAGTGCGTCCGCGACAAGGGATTTGATGATGTCGCCGTGCGAGCACATGACGTAGACGGCGTCGCCGCCGTGGTCGCGCTCCACGCGCGCGTTCCACTCGCGCACCGCTTCGGCCGCCCGCGTCTGCATGGCCCGCATCGACTCTCCGCCGGGGAACGCGGCCGCGGACGGATGCGCCTGTACGACCTCCATCAGCGGCTCGTCCTTCAGCTCGGCGAGCTTGCGGCCGGACCAGTCGCCGTAGTGCGCCTCCCCGATCCGCTCGTCGGTGTGCACACGCAGCTCGGGGCGGGCGTCGAGCAGCGGCTGCACGGTCTCCTGGCAGCGCTGCAGGGGGCTGGTGACGACTTCGGAGATCGGCAGCGCCGCGAGCCGCCCGGGCAGCGCCGCGGCCTGCTGGGCGCCACGCTCGTCGAGGGCGACGCCGGGCGTCCAGCCGGCGAGCAGCCCAGCGGTGTTGGCGGTCGAACGTCCGTGCCGTACGAGAATCAGGGTGGGCATGCGGCCCAGCGTAAACGGGTGGCTCGGGGACCCGGAGGGGCCTGTGGACAACGACGGCCGGAGTGCGGTGGCGACCGGGCGGCGGGAGAATACGCTCCGTGATCGTCGACTGCGCCATTTACCATCACGGGCGCCGGACGGAGGGCCCCGAGGACCTCTCCGACGCCCTGGATCTGGCACGCGCCGAGGGCGACGCGTTCATCTGGATCGGGCTGTACGAGCCGACGGAGCAGGAGTTCGACCTCGTCACCGAGGAGTTCGGGCTGCACCCGTTGGCGGTCGAGGACGCCCTCAATGCGCATCAGCGGCCCAAGCTGGAGATGTACGACGATTCGCTGTTCGTGGTCCTGAAGCCGGTCGCGTACGAGGCGGAGAGCGATGTCGTCACCACCGGTGAGGTGATGGTGTTCATCGGGGACGCCTTCGTGGTGACCGTCCGGCACGGCGAGTGCTCGCCTCTCGCGCAGGTGCGCCGCCGGCTGGAGGAGGACCCCGCGATGCTGCGGAACGGACCGACGGCGGTGCTCTACTCGATCGCCGACGCCACGGTCGACCACTACCTGGAAGTGGCGACCGAGCTCCAGACGGACCTGGAGGAGCTGGAGGCGGAGGTCTTCTCGCCGAGTGGCGGCGGTTCACGGCACACCGCGTCCAGGATCTACACGTTCAAGCGGCAGATCCTGGAGTTCCGGCGGGCCACGGTCCCACTGACCGTTCCGCTGACCCGGCTCTCGGGCTCGGGCACCGCCGGCACCCCGGTGCCGTTCGTGAAGGAGAAGGCGCAGCCCTTCTTCCGCGACGTCAACGACCATCTGGCCCGTGTGAACGAGTCGGTGGACAGCCTGGACCGCCTGGTCTCGGACATCCTCGCGGCGCATCTCGCGCAGATGGGCGTGCGCCAGAACGACGACATGCGGAAGATCTCGGCGTGGGCGGCCATGGCCGCGGTCCCCACGTTGATCGCCGGCATCTACGGCATGAACTTCGACCACATGCCCGAGTTGCACTGGCTCTGGTCGTACCCGGTGGTGATCCTGGCGATGGTGGCGCTGGAATTCCTGCTGTACCACCTCTTCAAGCGGCGAGGCTGGCTGTGACCGGCGTGCGACCGGGTGGGCGACGTACGGAGGGCTCGCGACCGCGGGTCACACCGCCTCCGGTGCGGGGGGCGCGGGGCCGCCCAGGGCGTCGCGGTGTTCCGGCATCTTCAGGGAGACCATGCGGCGCCAGCCCGCGGCGCGCTCGTAGGCGTAGACGGTGTGGATGGCCACGGCGAGCGTCGCCGCCCTGGGCCTCGACCAGCCGAGAATGCCTCCCATGTGGGCCATCACGGCGAGACTGACGTCCCGGTAGACGCGGATCTCGGCGAGCGCACACGCCCGCAGCGTCCGCCGGATGGCCGGGCCGTGTCCGGCGGACGCGAAGCGGAGCAGCTCCTCGTGGCAGTAGGCGAGGTGCCGGTCCTCGTCCTCGGAGATCATCCGGACCGCGCGACCGATGTCGGGATGGTCGGCGAAGTGCCTGAGCAGCAGCACCATCTGCTCGGAGGCACGCTGCTCGGTGACCCTGCTGTGGGCGAGGTAGGTGACGATGTCCCGTACGGTGAGTGGCTGCCGGCTCTTCAGCTTGTCGTGGGCGAGGCCGATCCCGTGCCGTTCCAGGAGCATCGTGTAGTCGGTGTCGGCCGGGACCTCGACCGGCCTGAGGCCGCGCTTGTGCATCAGGGCGTTGAAGATCCGCCCGTGCTTGTCCTCGTCGGCGCCGTGCCGGGTGATCTTCGGGGCGAGTTCGCGTGCGCTCGGCGGAACGAGGGCGGCGATGCGCGCGTTCTCCCAGCCACCCTGCGACTCCCCGCTTGCGGCGATGGAGCAGAAGAGCCGGAACGACTCGTCGTTGTCGAGGATCTCCTGGAACAGACTCTTGGCCGAAAGCATCGATGACACCCTTTCTGCAGGGTCCGCAGAAAACGAGTCAAATGGGATGCCGAGGGCGCGGCAACCGATGTGTCGGACAAATGCGCCGAACGAAGGATGACGGGGCGGGCTCGAGCGCGTAACCCAAGGCACGCCCGCGCGTTGTTCCCCGTGACGGCCGTGGCGGGGAAGACCCCCCGAGCCCCCACCACGGCCGCGGAACTTCTTCCGTCCTTCCGGGGGAAGAGTTGCGACGCGTTACGCCAGACCGGCCCGCTCCAGCGCGTCCGAGCCGGCGCGGAGCGAGGCGATCCGGTCCTCCAGCGTGAAGCCGGCCGGCGACAGCGTGAGCGTGGTGACACCCGCCTCCGCGTAGGCCTTCATCCGCTCGGCGATGCGGTCCACGGAGCCGAGCAGGGTGGTCTGGTCGATCAGCGCGTGCGGAACGGCGGCGGCCGCGCCCTCCTTGTCGCCGGACAGGTACTTGTCCTGGATCTCGGCGGCCTCCTTCTCGTACCCCATGCGCTGGGCGAGCTGGTTGTAGAAGTTCTGCTTACGGCTGCCCATGCCGCCGACGTACAGCGCGGTGTAGGGACGGAACATGTCGGCGAGCGCCGTCACGTCCTTGTCGGCGCCGACGGCGAGCGGCAGCGTCGGACAGACGTCGAAGCCCTCCATGGTCTTGCCGGCCTTCTCGCGACCCGCGCGCAGATGGCGGAGCGCGGTGTCCTCGAGGTGCTCGGCCGAGGGGAAGATCAGCAGGGCGCCGTCGGCGATCTCGCCGGTCTGCTCCAGGTTCTTCGGCCCGATCGCGGCGATGTACAGCGGGATGTGCTCTCGCTGCGGGTGCACGGTCAGCTTGATCGGCTTGCCCGGACCGTCCGGCAACGGCAGCGTCCAGTGCTCGCCCTCGTACGACAGCCGCTCGCGGGTCATCGCCTTGCGTACGATCTCGACGTACTCGCGGGTGCGGGCCAGCGGCTTGTCGAACTTGACGCCGTACCAGCCCTCGGAGACCTGCGGCCCGGAGACGCCGAGGCCGAGGCGGAAGCGCCCGCCGGAGAGCGAGTCGAGCGTCGCGGCGGTCATCGCGGTCATCGCGGGCTGACGGGCCGGGATCTGGAAGATCGCCGAGCCGACGTCGATGCGCTCGGTCTTGGCGGCGACCCAGGTGAGCACGGTGGCCGCGTCCGAGCCGTAGGCCTCGGCGGCCCAGCACACCGCGTATCCCAGTCGGTCGGCCTCCTGGGCGACGGCGAGATTGTCCGCGTCCATTCCGCCGCCCCAGTAGCCGAGGTTGATCCCGAGCTGCATGGCCGATCCCCTTACCGATCAGTAACGTCCCTTGTGCCGCAGACCCTAGCGCGCTGGTGGGCGCGGTGACAGGAACGGCTTCAGGTCTGATCATCCAGGTTGTCCACAGGGCCCCCACGACGCGAGTTCTGGCCAGTAATCTCGGCGTCCATGGAGCAGAGGCATCTCGGCCGTACCGGCCTGCGTGTGTCCCGGATCGGACTCGGCACCCTCACGTGGGGGCGGGACACCGACGAGCACGACGCCGCGGAGCTGTTGAAGGTGTTCTGGGAAGCGGGCGGGAACCTCGTCGACACCGCGGATGTGTACGGGGACGGGGAGTCGGAGTACCTGCTCGGACAACTCATAGAGGGGCTCGTGCCGCGTCGCGACCTGGTCATTTCCACGAAGGCGGGCAGTGTGCCCGACCCGGACCGGCGGTTCGACGGCTCGCGCGGGCATCTCCTGTCGGCACTCGACGCCTCGCTTCAGCGCCTCGGCACGGACTACGTGGATCTGTGGCACGTCCACGCCTTCGACCCGGACACCCCGCTGGACGAGACCCTCCAGGCGCTCGACCTCGCGGTCAGCAGCGGTCGCGCGCGGTACGCGGGGGTGTCCAACTTCTGCGGCTGGCAGCTCGCCAAGGCGGCGACCTGGCAGCTGGCGGCGCCCGGGACACGGACGCGGATCGCGAGTACGCAGATGGAGTACTCCCTGCTCCAGCGCGGCGTGGAGCGGGAAGTGCTGCCCGCGGCGCTCGACCTGGGCGTGGGCCTGCTGCCGTCCTCCCCGCTCGGGCGGGGTGTGCTCACCGGGAAGTACCGGGGCGGCACACCGTCGGACTCCCGGGGCGGCTCGGAGCACCTCGCGCCGTTCGTCGCGCCCTACCTGGACGACACGGCGAGCGGCATCGTGGACGCGGTGACGACGGCGGCGGACGGCCTCGCGGTCACGCCGTTGCAGGTCGCCCTCGCCTGGGTCCGCGACCGGCCCGGTGTCGCCGCCCCGATCGTCGGCGCGCGCAACGCGCAGCAGCTCACGGCCGCGTTGTCAGTGGAGAGCCTTAGTCTTCCTGACGAGATCTGCCGGGCGCTCGACGACGTGTCGGCACCGGTGCACCACTATCCCGATCACGACTGGAGCACGCTGTGAGCACGGAGCCCGAGACCACGGAGGAAGTGGAGCCGGGGACGCCGGGCGCGGGAGCGACCGCCGACCCGCAGGACGTGGACACGGATACAGACGCGGACACGGATACGGCCGCGGTCACGGACGCGGAGGCGGTCGAGGGCGGCGCGGAAACCGAAGGCGCGGCGGACGCCGCAAAGCTGTCCGAGGCAGCGGCCGAGTTGGCGGCGCAGCGACTGGAGCGGGAGCGGATCGAGCGGCGGAAGGCCGAGAAGCAGGGGCCGATCGCGGCCGGGACCAAGCTCAGCGGGACGGCCGCCGATCTGCTCGCGGCGGTGCGGGCCGTGGAAAGCGGCGAGAAGCCCGTGGCCACCGCCTTCCGTGAGCCCGAGCCGACGCCGCGCAGGGCGGTCGCCCCGCAGCCCGTGCCGCGCCCCCAGCCGGTGGCCGCCCCGGCCGAGACCTCGGCGGCCCCCGCACCGGAAGCCGCCGCCGCCGTACGCGCCGTACTGGTCGAAGGCGGCGCACCAGACACCCTCGCACCGGGTGCCCTCGCGGCACTCGGCGAGGGCGCGGACGGCCGGCTGCGCGAGGACCCCTGGCAGTTGCTGAGGGTCGCCGGGGTGCGGCCCGAGCAGGCCGACGGGTTCGCCCGCGCGCTGCTCGGCGCGGAGTGCCGCCCGGACGACGAGCGGCGCGGGCGGGCGGTCACCGTGTGGCTCCTCGAGCAGGCGGCCCTCGCCGGGCACACCGCTCTCGATGCCCCGGCGCTCACCGCCGCGCTCGCCCAGCGCGCGGTGCCGGATCCGGACGCGGCCGTGCAGAGCGCCCTCGCGGAGGGCGACGCGCTGGTCTTCCAGGACGCCCTCGACATCGCGCCCCCGGCCCAGGAGGAGGGCGCCGAGGAGTCGGAGGAGCGCCCGGTCCGCGTCCTCATCGGCCTGGAGCGGTACGCGCTGGCCGAGGAGAGCCTCGCCGACGGACTGGCCCGGGTCATGAACTCCGTACCGAAGACGGACGGCTCCGCCGACGGATGGGAGCAGGCCGCCGCGTCGGCCACCCGCTCCGCCGCGGAGCTGATCCGGGCGGTCGCGGGCCACGGCCTGGTCCTGCACACCGGCGGGCACGCGTCCCAGGCCGAGGCGGCGGCACTGCTGCACGCCGCGCGCGGCCTCGGCCTGCGCGGCTGGGCAGCCACCCACACGCCGAGCGGCCGCGACGACTGCACGGCCCAGGTGGCGCGGTACGACCTGCCGGATGGCCCCTCGGGCGACGCCGGGGACGGGCCGGTCACCGGGGTCACCACCGTCGCGGGGCTCCTCTCGGGCGCCGAGGGCCCGGGCCGGGACACGGACGGCGCCTTCGACCTGGACCTCCTGGTCGTCCTGGACGCACCGCAGCTGGACGTCGAGACGGCGGCGATGCTCGCCGAATCGCTGCCGGACGGTGCGCGGCTGGTGCTGAGCGGGGACCCGGGAGTGCTGTGGTCGGCGGGTCCGGGGCGGGTCTTCGGCGATCTGCTCGCCGCCCGGGTGTGCCCGCAGGTGGCCTCGCGGACGCCGGATCCCGGCCCCGTCGGGGAGCTGGTCTCCGGGGTCGGCATCGGCGAGCTGAACCAGGTCGAGGCGCCCGGCAAGGAAGTCGTGATCGTCCCTGTGCGGGACGCCGGCGAGGCGGTGCACCGGACCGTGCAGCTGGTCGCGGACTCGGTGCCGCGCGCCATCGGCATCCCGGCCGAGCAGACGCAGGTGATCACCCCGGGGCACGGCGGCGCCGTCGGCACCCGCGCACTCAACAGCGCGCTCAAGGAGCGGCTGAACCCGGGCCCCGGCCGCTTCGGGGGCTTCGACCCCGGGGACCGCGTCGCCCACTCCCCCGCTCCGGGTCGTACGACGGTGGGGCACGTGGTGAAGGCCGATGCCGACGGGCTGCACCTGGAGTGCTCGGGTCTGCCCGTCGTCGTACCGAAGGAGCGGGTGGAGCAGTCCGTACGGCACGGCTGGGCGCTCACGGCGCACCAGGCGGTCGGTCTGCGCTGGCCCGCCGCTGTCGTGGTGCTCCCCGGTGACGCCGCGGCGGCCCTGACCAGGCCTTGGGTCTACACGGCCTTCGGCCGGGCCGAGCGCCATCTGTCCGTGGTCCACGGGGTGGAGCAGGCCCTGCAGCGAGCGGTGGCCGAGGTCCCGCAGAAGCCGCGCACCACGCGCCTGCCCGCCCTGCTCAAGGCACAGGTCCCGGCGGCGGGCTGAGCCGCCGGCCAGGGACACGGCTCCCGTACGCGGGAAGGTGGCGGCCACCGGGCTTCCGGTGACCGCCGCCTTCCGGTGACACGGTGCTCAGCGCTCCCGCGACGGCATGTTCAGGATCTCTTCGACGTGGTGCTCAGCGATCGGCGTCCAGCGGCTCCAGATCCCCGTCCTCGTCCAGTTCGGAGTCCGGGGCGAGGTCGTCCTCCGGCTCGTCGTCGTCCGACTCGTCGTCGAAGACCGCGCTGACGTCGAAGCGACAGACCACGCGCTGCGGGTCGATCGCCTCGAAGGGGGTCTCCAGCCACTCGCCGGGGTCGGCCGGTTCGTCGGCGGCCGTGACCCAGAGTGTGGAGTCGCCCTCCTCCAGGCCGAACTCCTTGTGCCGGGAGGCGATCTCGTCCGGCTCGAACTCGCCGAACAGGACGCCCAGCGCCCCGTGCACCGTGCCGGACGCCGCGTCGAAGCCCGCGGCCGCGGTGGCCCCGTTCTCCTCCACGGCCTCCACCCGCTGGGCCTGTGCCAGCAGTCGCTGCGGCTCCACCACCGCGTAGTCCCGGCGGATCAGCACGCTCAGCGCGTTCGGCTCCTCGGGGCCCGTGTACGGCGGCAGCGTGTCGTCGCTGCCGGGGATCTCGAAGGGAGTGACCTCGTCATAACGGTCGTAGAGCAGCTCGTCGTACTCTTCGGCCGCGGCGGCCAGCTCGTTGAACGCCTCGTATACGGCCGGGTCGTCATCGCCCGACCTGCGCTCGACCGCGGCCAGGTGGCGGTCGAGTGCGGTCTTGACAGCCTCGGCGGCGGCGCGTACCTCGGCAGCGGTGGGCTGCACAGCATCAGACATAGTGCAGACGCTATCCGTACCGGGCCTCTGCCCGCACAATAGATGCGATGCCGGAATACGAATTTGTCGACGTGTACGTGCCGCGCGGGGTGTCCCGCAAGGAGACGACACGCCTGCTGACGGACCATGCGGAGTACGGACACTGGGAGTTGGACCGCCTCAGCCTGCACCCCGACGGCAGCCGCAAGGTGCGGCTGCGCCGGCGGATCATCCGCCAGGTGCGTGCCACGTGGTGAGCGAAAGCGGCTGAAACGGAGCGGGCCCCGCCCGTGCGGACCCGCTCCGGTCGCTTCGCCACAGGGGATGTCTGTGGCGAAGCGATCGCGCCTGCCCCGGCCCCCGTTCCAGGCCCGGACACTTCTCTCTGCCCTGCCGACTACGCGCCTGAGCGCGCCCGGCGGTAGAGCACGGCGCCCGCCAGCAGCGCGCCCGCGCCCGCCGGGATCACCGCGCCGATCGGCAGGTCACTGCCGGTGTGGGCGAGCTGCGCCGCGGCACTCTGCGGCTGGGAGACGTTCTGCGTCCCCGGGTGGTGGGGGTGCGAGGCGGGCGGGGTGACCGGGGTTCCGGGGTGCCCGGGCGTACCCGGGTGTCCGGGGTTCCCGGGCTGACCCGGGTTCCCGGGCTGGCCGGGGTGTCCGGGCTGACCAGGGTGCCCCGGCTGTCCCGGGTTCCCGGGCTGACCCGGCTGGCCCGGGTAACCGGGGTGACCAGGGTGTCCCGGGTGACCGGGGTGACCAGGCTGACCCGGGTGGCCGCCGCCGGGCGGATAGTGGGTGTGGCCGCCGTGTCCGTTCGCGCAGTCGTTGCCCATCGCCGGGTTGCCGACTCCGACGACGTTCACGCTGTTGCCGCACACGTTGACCGGCACGTCGACCGGCACCTGGACGTGGTTGCCGGAGCCGACGCCCGGCGAGCCACTCGCGTGCCCGCCGGCGTGGGAGCCGCCGCCCGAGTGCGAACCGCCGCCCCCGTGCCCCCCGGCGGACGACCCACCACCGTCGTTGACGCACTTGTTGCCCATCGCCGGGTTGAGCAGCCCGACGACGTTCACGGTGTTGCCGCAGACGTTGACCGGCACGTGCACCGGTGCCTGCACCGTGTTGCCCGACAGCACGCCGGGCGAGTTGGAACTGGCGCCGCTCGCACCCGAGTCGGCGTGTGCGTAGCCTCCGGTCGCGGCGAGTACGCCGGTCGCGGCCGCCACGGTCATCAGGCCCTTGCGGGTGACCTGTCGCATAGCTGAATTCCCTGCCTTAGTCCTTGACTTGGACCCTCCGGAAAGCGCACGCATCCGTCCCGTGCGTGCGCCGAAAGCCGGTCGGCCCCGGAGCGCATGGCGCACGCTCCGGGGCCGACGGGCTCAGACCCTCATGGGGTGAGGCACAACGTCACTTGTTGATGCAGGTGTTGCCGAAGGCGGGGTTCAGCAGCCCGATCACGGAGACCGTGTTGCCGCAGACGTTCACCGGGACGTGAACCGGCACCTGGATGACGTTGCCGGAGATGACGCCCGGGGAGTGCACAGCGGCACCCTGGGCACCCGAGTCGGCGACAGCCAGGCCCGCACCCGCGAGAACCAGACCACCAGTGGCAGCCGCAGCAGCGACGACCTTCTTGATCATTATTCCTCCTTGTAGGCAAATGCGATCCCCAAGTAGCGGATCACATCACCTGTAACGAGGAAGAAGTACTTGAGCTACGAGCTTATGGTCCCATTCACCCGTCCCGGGCGATCTCCGCACGTACGGGCGATTGCGGGCGTCAACGTGTCATGACGCGTCGATGAAGCGGTCGAGTACACGGACGCCGAACTTCAGCGCATCCACCGGCACACGCTCGTCGACCCCGTGGAACATGCCCGCGAAGTCCAGCTCCGGCGGCAGCTTGAGCGGGGCGAAGCCGAAGCAGCGGATGCCGAGATCGGCGAAGGACTTGGCGTCGGTGCCGGCCGAGAGCATGTAGGGCACGGCGCGCGCGATCGGGTCCTCGGCGGACAGCGCGGTCTGCATGGCGTCGACCAGCGCCCCGTCGAAGGTGGTCTCCAGCGCCTTGTCCGCGTGCACGTCCTCACGGTTGACCCTCGGTCCGAGAATCCGGTCCAGGTCGGCGAGGAACTCCTCCTCGTACCCCGGCAGGTAGCGCCCGTCGACATGCGCGGTCGCCTGCCCCGGAATCACGTTGACCTTGTATCCGGCACCGAGCTGGGTCGGGTTGGCGGTGTTCTGCAGCGAGGCGCCGATGAGCTTGGCGATGCCGCCGAGCTTGGCGAGCGTCTCGTCCATGTTCTCCGGGTCGAGCTCGGTGCCGAGCGCGTCGCCGAGCTCGTCGAGGAAGTGCCGCAGCGTCTTCGTCACCCGGACCGGGAACTTGTGCCGCCCGAGCCGTCCGACGGCCTCGGACAGCTCGGTGATCGCGTTGTCCTTGTGGATCATCGAACCGTGCCCGGCGGTGCCGTCCACGGTGAGCTTCATCCAGTGCATGCCCTTCTGGGCGGTCTCGACGAGGTACAGCCGCAGCTTCTCGTTGACCGTGAAGGAGAACCCGCCGACCTCGCCGATCGCCTCGGTCACGCCCTCGAAGAGGTCGGGGTGCTTGTCGACGAGGTGCCGCGCGCCCCACGTACCGCCGGCCTCCTCGTCGGCGAGGAACGCGAGGACGATGTCACGCGGCGGCTTGCGCCCGCTGCGCAGCCGGTCCCGGACGACCGCCAGCGTCATGGCGTCCATGTCCTTCATGTCGACCGCACCGCGGCCCCACACCATCCCGTCCGCGATCTCGCCGGAGAAGGGGTGATGGGTCCAGTCCGCGGCGTTGGCCGGTACGACGTCGGTGTGGCCGTGGATGAGCAGCGCGGGACGCGAGCGGTCCTCGCCCTCGATACGGGCCACGGTCGACGCGCGTCCCTTGTGCGACTCGAAGATCTGCGGCTCGAGCCCGACCTCGGCGAGCTTCTCGGCCACGTACTCCGCGGCCTTGCGCTCACCCGGCCCGGAGTGGTCCCCGTAGTTGCTGGTGTCGATCTGGATCAGCTCGCGACAGAGGTCCACGACCTCGTCCTCGCCAGAGACGCTCCTGGCCGTGTTCGACTCGCTCACGCTGTTTCCTCCCACTGTCACTGCTGGTGGTCCCCTCTCATCCTCCCCCCACCCCCTCCTCGCCCCAAGGCCGGACCCGGCCCGTCACACGCCGTTCACGCGGCGACGGGGTGTGACCGGGGGCCCTCGAAAGCCTGGTAATGTTTCCTCTGTCGCCGCGAGGGAAACCCCGCGCGACAAACACCTTGTCCGGGTGGCGGAATGGCAGACGCGCTAGCTTGAGGTGCTAGTGCCCTTTATCGGGCGTGGGGGTTCAAGTCCCCCCTCGGACACACAGAGGAGTGAGGGCCGCGACCATCAGGTCGCGGCCCTCACTCGTGGTACGCATCGCAGGCCTCAACTCGTCGTGTTCGCCGCGTCACGGACAGATGTGGGGCAGATCTCGTCAGGATGACATACCCCCATGTCAGAGCCCCGTCGCCCCACCGGAATCAGTGGTTCCGGTGCCCGCGTACGGCGTCCTCACATGGCTGATGACCAGGTACGCGACTAGCGTCGTACTAAAATTCAAGGCTTGTTTGGAGCTGGACCGGAATATCCCCAGGCATACCTGCGGGCCCACCAGCTCCCCGGACGCTCCGGGAACGACACGTGAGGACCCGATGGCAGCCCTCGAGCAAGGCCCCGCACTCGCGCTGTTCGACGAGGAGGTGCGCGCGGAGTTCGGCGACCCGGCGCGCTTCTCCGCCTCCGTCGCCGCCTCGCCGCGCACGCTGGTCGACATCCTCGACGCCTCCGTCCGGGCCCACCCCGACGAGCCCGCCCTCGACGACGGCCACCGGGTCCTCACCTACCGCGCCCTGGCCGTCGAGGTCGAGGCCCTGCGGCGGCGGCTGAGCGACGCCGGGGTGGGCCTCGGCGACCGGGTCGGCGTCCGCGTCCCCTCCGGCACCAACGAGCTGTACGTCGCCATCCTCGCCGTACTGGCCGCGGGCGCCGCCTATGTGCCGGTGGACGCCGAGGACCCCGACGAGCGGGCCGAGCTGGTCTTCGGCGAGGCGGAGGTGCGGGCCGTCATCGGGGCCGGGCACCGGCTGACCGTCAACGGCACCTCCGAGGTGCCCGCCGCGCGCCCCGATGTCGAGCACGACGCCTGGATCATCTTCACCTCCGGGTCCACGGGCAAGCCCAAGGGCGTGGCCGTCAGTCACCGCAGCGCCGCCGCGTTCGTCGACGCCGAGGCGGAGCTGTTCCTCACCGAGGACCCGATCGGGCCCGGTGACCGGGTCATGGCGGGCCTGTCCGTCGCCTTCGACGCCTCCTGCGAGGAGATGTGGCTGGCCTGGCGCTACGGCGCCTGCCTGGTGCCCGTGCCGCGCTCCCAGGTGCGCAGCGGCGCCGACCTGGGACCCTGGCTGGTCGAGCAGGAGATCAGCGTCGTCTCGACCGTGCCGACGCTCGCCGCGCTCTGGGAGCCGGAGGCCCTGGCCGACGTACGGCTGCTGATCTTCGGCGGTGAGGCCTGCCCGCCCGAGCTGGTCCAGCGGCTGGTGACCGAGGGCCGCGAGGTGTGGAACACCTACGGGCCCACCGAGGCGACCGTCGTCGCCTGTGCCTCCCTCATGACCGGCGAGGAGCCGATCCGGATCGGGCTCCCGCTGAACGGCTGGGAGCTGGCCGTGGTCGACGAGGCCGGCGAGCCCGTGGCCATGGGCGACAGCGGCCAGCTGGTGATCGGCGGGGTCGGTCTCGCCCGGTATCTCGACGCCGAGAAGGACGCGGAGAAGTACGCGCCGCTCAAGTCGCTCGGCTGGGAGCGGGCGTACCGCAGTGGTGACCTCGTCAAGGCCGAGCCGGAGGGGCTGATCTTCCTCGGGCGGGCCGACGAGCAGATCAAGCTCGGCGGGCGCCGCATCGAACTCGGCGAGGTCGACACGGCGCTCCAGGCGCTCCCCGGTGTGGCGGGCGCCGCCGCCGCCGTCCGGACCGCCCGCAGCGGCAACCAGCTGCTCGTCGGCTATGTCGTCACCCAGGAGGGCTGGGACCAGGCAGCCGCCGTCGAGAAGCTGCGCGCCGAACTGCCCGCGGCCCTCGTCCCGCTGCTCGCCCCGGTCGCGGACCTGCCGACCCGTACTTCGGGCAAGGTCGACCGCAACGCGCTTCCCTGGCCCCTGGAGGGCCTGGAGACCGGCGGTGCGAAGGAACAGCTCTACGGCACCGAGGCCTGGCTCGCCGAGCAGTGGAGCGAGGTCCTCGGCATCCCGGTCGGCAGCGGGTCCGACGACTTCTTCGCGATCGGCGGTGGCAGCCTCGCCGCCGCCCAGCTCACCACCCGGCTGCGCACCCGCTATCCCAGCGCCGCCGTGCTCGACATCTACCAGCAGCCCGTCCTGCGCAAGCTGGCCCGGCACCTGGAGAAGTCCGCGCAGGACGACGGCGGCGATCGGGTGATCGCCCCGGTGCCGCTGCGCGCCAAGGTGGCCCAGCTGTTCCTGCTGATCCCCCTGTTCACGCTGATGGGGCTGCGCTGGACCGTGGCGCTGGCCGCGCTCGGGAACGTACTGCACTGGTTCGGTCCCTACCCCTGGGCGCTGAGCGCCCCGTGGTGGCTCGTCGGCGCCGGGGCGGTCGTGCTCTACAGCCCGCCGGGGCGGCTCGCGATCGCGGCGGGCGGGGCGCGGCTGTTGCTGCGCCGGGTGAAGCCCGGGCGCCATCCGCGCGGCGGAAGCGTGCATCTGCGGCTGTGGACCGCCGAGCGGCTGGCCGAGTTCAGTGGCGCGGCCTCGCTGACCGGGTCCTGGCTGGAGCGGTACGCGCGCGCCCTGGGCGCCAAGGTCGGCAAGGACGTCGATCTGCACTCGCTGCCGCCGGTGACCGGCATGCTCAAGCTGGGCCGGGGTGCCGCCGTCGAGTCCGAGGTGGACCTGTCGGGGTACTGGCTGGACGGTGACCGGCTGGAGATCGGGCAGGTCAAGGTCGGCGCCGGTGCGGTGGTCGGGACGCGCAGCATCCTCTTCCCGGGCGCGCGCGTCGGCAAGCGGGCCGAGGTGGCGCCGGGCTCGGCGGTCGCCGGGCAGATTCCCACCGGGCAGCGCTGGGCCGGAGCGCCCGCCGGCAAGCTCGGCAAGGCGAAGCGTGCCTGGCCCAAGGAGCGTCCGCGCCGGGGCACGTACTGGCGGGCGATGTACGGCGCGACCGGTTTCGCGCTGACCGCGCTGCCCGTTCTTTCCGCCGTGGCCGCGCTCCTGGTGGCTCATCTGTTCGTGAGCGCGGACGCCGGGCTCGGTGCGGCCCTGCGCGGCGCGGCGCTCGCGCTGGTCCCGGCCACGCTCACCTTCGGGCTCGCGTACGCGCTGCTGCTCCTGATCGGTGTGCGTCTGCTCAGCCTGGGCCTGCGCGAAGGCACGTACCCGACGCACAGCCGGATCGGCTGGCAGGCCTGGACCGTTACGCAGCTGATGGACCGCTCGCGCGACACGCTGTTCCCGCTGTACGCGGGGCTGATCACGCCGGTGTGGCTGCGGCTGCTCGGCATGAAGATCGGCCGGGGTGCCGAGGTCTCCACCGTCCTCGCGCTGCCGAGTCTCACCACCGTGGGCGAGGGCGCCTTCCTCGCCGACGACACCCTGACCGCGCCGTACGAACTGGGCGGCGGCTGGATGCGGATCGGGCGTGCCGAGATCGGCCGCCGGGCCTTCCTGGGCAACTCCGGGATGACCGCGCCGGGCCGCAGCGTGCCGGACGGCGGGCTGGTCGGGGTGCTGTCGGCGACCCCGAAGAAGGCGAAGAAGGGCAGCTCGTACCTGGGTCTGCCGCCGGTGAAGCTGCCGCGCTCGACGCAGGACGGCGATCAGAGCCGTACCTACGACCCGCCCGCGCGGCTGCTGTGGGCGCGGGCCCTCGTGGAGCTGTGCCGGATCGTGCCGGTGTTCTGCTCGGCGGCGCTGGCGGTGCTGACCGTCGCCGCGCTCAGCGCGCTGGGCGTCTGGGCGCCGCTGCTGGCCGGAATCGTGTTCCTGGGCGTCGGTGTGCTGGCCTGCCTGACGTCCATCGTGGCGAAGTGGCTGCTGGTGGGCCGGCACCGGGCGGGCGAGCACCCGCTGTGGAGCGGTTTCGTGTGGCGCAACGAGCTGGCGGACACCTTCGTCGAGGTCGTCGCCGTGCCGTGGCTGGCCGGATCCGTGCCCGGTACGCCGCTGATGACGGCGTGGCTGCGCGGCCTCGGCGCCCATATCGGCAAGGGCGCATGGATCGAGAGTTACTGGCTACCCGAGACGGACCTGGTGACCCTGGAGGACGCGACCACGGTCAACCGGGGCTGTGTCCTGCAGACCCACCTCTTCCACGACCGGATCTTGCGGACGGATACTGTTGTCCTCCGTGAGGGCGCCACTCTGGGCCCGGGCGGAATCGTCCTTCCCGGCAGCACAGTCGGGGCGCGCAGCACGCTGGGACCCGCGTCGCTCGTCATGGCGGCGGAGTCCGTCCCCGACGACACCCGCTGGCTGGGCAACCCGATCGAGGCATGGCGTTCCTAGGCGCGGCCCGTACGGCGTCCGGGGACGGTGCACCGGCACGTCGTACGAGCACAGCGCAGGGAGCAGACGCAAGCGTGAGCGTTCAGCAGACAGTGGGTTCGGACCCGTACTTCCCGGCCAACGGTGATCCCCGTTACCGGGTGCACCGGTATGAGCTCGCGCTGGACTACCGCCCCGGCCCCAACCGGCTGTCCGGCACCGCGCGGCTCAACGCCATAGCGGGCCGGGCTCCACTGGCCGAGTTCCAGCTGAACCTGGCCGACTTCAGGATCGGCCGGGTCCGGGTCGACGGCAAGGCACCGCACTACACGCACCGGGGCGGCCGGTTGCGCATCCGCCCGCCGAAGCCGATACGGGCCGGGGCCGCGTTCACCGTGGAGGTGCACTGGTCGGGCAACCCCAAGCCGGTCCCCAGCCCCTGGGGCGAGCTCGGCTGGGAGGAGCTGGAGGACGGGGCGTTGGTGGCGAGCCAGCCGATCGGCGCGCCCTCCTGGTACCCGTGCAACGACCGCCCCGCCGACAAGGCTTCGTACCAGATCTCGATCACGACGCCGTCGGCGTACTCGGTGGTGGCGGGCGGCCGGCTGCTCACCCGCACGACGAAGGCGTCGACGACGACCTGGGTGTACGAGCAGGCGGCGCCGACCTCCAGCTATCTGGTCGGGCTGTCGATCGGGAAGTACCAGACGGTGCTGCTCGGCGACCCCGGGCTCGGCGGCGTACCGCAGACGGGGCATCTGCCCGCGCACCTGCTCGCCGCGTTCTCCCGGGACTTCGCGCGGCAGCCCGCGATGATGGAGCTGTTCGAGCAGATCTTCGGGCCGTATCCGTTCGGCGAGTACGCCGTCGTGGTGACCGAGGAGGAGCTCGATGTCCCCGTCGAGGCACAGGGGTTGTCGCTGTTCGGCGCCAACCACGTGGACGGGGCGCGGGGTTCGGAGCGGCTGGTCGCGCACGAGCTGGCGCACCAGTGGTTCGGCAACAGCGTGTCCATCGCGGACTGGCGGCACATCTGGCTGAACGAGGGCTTCGCGAAGTACGCCGAGTGGCTGTGGTCGGAGCGGTCGGGAGGCCGTACGGCCCAGCAGTTGGCCGCTCTCGCGCACCGCAAGCTGTCCGGGCAGCCGAAGGACCTGGTGCTGTCCGACCCGGGGCGCAAGCTGATGTTCGACGACCGGCTCTACGAGCGCGGCGGGCTCACCCTGCACGCGCTGCGCTGCGCGATGGGCGACGACGCCTTCTTCCGTATGCTGCGCGGCTGGGCCGCCCTGCACCGGGGCGGCGCGGTCACCACGGCGGCGTTCACCGCGCATGCCGCCCGGTACTCGGCCGAGCCGCTGGACGACCTGTTCGGGGCCTGGCTGCGTACGGCGAAGCTGCCGCCGCTGCCCACCCTGGCCGTACCGGTCGCGCCGATGCCGGCCCGCCCGACGTACCCGCCGACCAACGCCGACTCGGCGTAGCGCCCTCCGGGCCGGGAGAGAGGCCCCTGCGGGCCGGGAGAGAATGGCGGTCATGACCAGTCGTAGTTGCCCGTGCGGGCTGCCCGAGCCGTACGCGCGGTGCTGTGGGCGCTTCCACCGCGGTGAGGCGCCCGCGCCGACCGCGGAGCGTCTGATGCGGTCGCGGTACTGCGCCTTCGTCAAGGAGGACGAGGGGTATCTGTTGCGGACCTGGCATCCGCGGACACGGCCGGCGCGGGTCGACTTCGACCCGGGGATGCGGTGGACGGGTCTGGAGATTCTCGACACGGGGCAGGGGTCGGCCTTCCACTCCGTGGGGACCGTGACCTTCCGGGCCTCCTACCGGGGCGGTTCGCTGCACGAGCGAAGCCGGTTCGAGCGGGTCGACGGGGCCTGGGTGTACGTCGACGGCGACTTCCTGGGGTAGGACGCCTACGGCGCGAGGATGTCCAGTTCCTGGAGCGCGCCGACGGTGATCTTGCGGGTGAGTTCCTCGGCGCGGGACGCGTCGCCCGCGCGGACCGCCTCCGCGACCTGGACGTGCAGGGTGACGGCGGCCGGGTCGGGGTCCTCGAACATCACCTCGTGGTGGGTGCGGCCCGCGAGGACCTCGGCGACCACGTCACCGAGACGGGCGAACATCTCGTTGCCGGAGGCGTTGAGGATCACCCGGTGGAAGGCCATGTCGTGGACGAGGTACTCCTCCAGCTTGTGGCCCCGTGAGTTGGCCACCATGCCGAGGGCGCACTCGGTGAGCTCCGCGCACTGCGCGGCGGTGGCGTGCCGGGCGGACAGGCCCGCGGCGATCGGTTCGACGGCGGAGCGCAGCACGGTGAGCGAACGCAGTTGGTGGGGGCGGTCGGCGCCGGCCAGCCGCCAGCGGATGACCTGAGGGTCGAACACGTTCCATTCCGCCTTGGGGCGGACCGTGACGCCGACGCGGCGGCGGGACTCGACCAGGTCCATGGACTCCAGCACCCTGACCGCCTCGCGCATCACGGAGCGTGACACCTCGAAGCGCTGCGCGAGTTCGTCGGTGCGCAGCACGCTCCCCGGCGGGTACTCGCCCGCCGTGATCGCCGGCCCGAGGGATTCCAATACCTGTCCGTGCAGCCCCCGGCCCCGTGTGGTCATGGGGTCAGCGTACGAGGCGAGGCCCTGGAACAAAAAGTCAGACTTATATGTCACACACTCTTGAATTCGTCGTACCTAATGAGTTTCAGTGTCGTCGACATCAGATGTCGACGAAGACAGTGACGTAGACAGTGAGGCAGCGATGAGCACCCCCCATGTCGTCGTGGTCATGGGCGTCGCAGGCACCGGCAAGACCACCATCGGTCCCCTGCTTGCGGCCCGGCTCGGCGTTCCGTACGCCGAGGGCGACGACTTCCACCCGCAGGCCAACATCGCCAAGATGTCGGCCGGGACCCCGCTGACGGACGACGACCGCTGGCCGTGGCTGGACGCCATCGGCCGTTGGGCGCACGACCGGCACGGGCTCGGCGGGGTGGTCAGCAGTTCGGCGCTCAAGCGCAGCTATCGCGACCGACTGCGGGCCGAGGCGCCCGGGGTCGTCTTCGTCCATCTGACCGGTGACCGCGCGCTCATCGAGGACCGGATGTCGCACCGTCAGGGGCACTTCATGCCGACGGCGCTGCTGGACTCGCAGTTCGCCACCCTCCAGCCGCTGGAAGCGGACGAGGCGGGTGTCTCCGTGGACGTCTCAGGCGACCCCGGGGAGATCACCGAACGGGCCGTGACCGCACTCCAGGGGCTTGCCCAGCCCTCGCTCTAACACCTTCCCCACGTACGTTTCTCAAGCAAGGGACCACCGTGACCAGACTCAGCGTCGAGATGCTGGCAGCGGACACCGTCGAGCCGATCACCTCGGCGGGCCATGCTCAGCTGGGCATCGCCGTGCTGGCGGGCATCGCCGTCATCGTCCTGCTCATCACCCAGTTCAAGCTGCACGCATTCCTGGCCCTGACCATCGGCTCGCTCGCCCTCGGCGCCTTCGCCGGGGCCCCGCTCGACAAGACCATCACCAGCTTCACCACCGGCCTCGGCACCACCGTCGCCGGGGTCGGCGTCCTGATCGCGCTCGGCGCGATCCTCGGCAAACTCCTCGCCGACTCCGGCGGCGCCGACCAGATCGTCGACACCATCCTCGCCAAGGCCGGCGGCCGCGCCATGCCCTGGGCGATGGTCCTGATCGCCTCGGTGATCGGTCTGCCGCTGTTCTTCGAGGTCGGCATCGTGCTGCTGATCCCGGTCGTACTGATGGTCGCCAAGCGCGGCAACTACTCCCTGATGCGCATCGGCATCCCGGCGCTGGCCGGTCTGTCCGTGATGCACGGCCTGATCCCGCCGCACCCCGGCCCGCTGGTCGCGATCGACGCGGTCAAGGCCAACCTCGGCATCACGCTCGCGCTGGGCGTCCTGGTCGCCATCCCGACGGTGATCATCGCGGGCCCGCTCTTCTCGAAGGTCGCGGCTCGCTGGGTCGACGTCCCGGCCCCCGACCGCATGATCCCCACCCGCGCCTCCGAGGAACTCGACAAGCGTCCCGGCTTCGGCGCCACCCTCGCCACCATGCTGCTGCCGGTCGTCCTCATGCTCTCCAAGGCGCTGGTCGACATCATCGTGGACGACCCCACCCACATGGTGCAGCGCGTGTTCGACGTCGTCGGCTCCCCGCTGATCGCCCTGCTCGCGGCCGTGATCGTGGGCATGTTCACGCTGGGCCGCGCGGCCGGCTTCACCAAGGACCGCATCTCCACCACCGTCGAGAAGTCCCTCGCCCCCATCGCGGGCATCCTGCTGATCGTGGGCGCGGGCGGCGGCTTCAAGCAGACCCTGATCGAATCCGGCGTGGGCCAGATGATCCTGGACATCTCCAAGGACTGGTCGATCCCCGCGTTGCTGCTCGCCTGGCTGATCGCGGTGGCCATCCGCCTCGCGACCGGCTCCGCGACCGTCGCCACCATCTCGGCCGCCGGCTTGGTCGCGCCCCTCGCGGCCGACATGTCCACCGCCCACACCTCGCTCCTGGTCCTCGCGATCGGCGCCGGCTCGCTGTTCTTCAGCCACGTCAACGACGCCGGCTTCTGGCTGGTCAAGGAGTACTTCGGCCTCAGCGTCGGCCAGACCGTCAAGACCTGGTCCGTCATGGAGACGATCATCTCGGTGGTGGCGGGCGGGCTGGTCCTGCTGCTGTCGCTGGTCATCTAGGGGTACGAGGATGAGAGACGGGAGTACGGGGATGAGCCACCCCCTGTTCGACATCAGTGGTCGCAGGGCCCTGGTCACCGGCTCCAGCCGGGGCATCGGGTTCGCGCTCGCCCGCGGGCTCCTGGAGGCGGGCTGCACGGTCGTCCTCAACGGGCGGGACGCCGACCGGCTGACCCAGGCCGCGTCGGAGCTGTCCGGCGACGTCCACACCGCGGTCTTCGACGTCACGGACGGCCCCTCGGTGGCCGCCGGAATAGCCGACGTCGAGGACCGGGTGGGCCCGCTCGACATCCTCGTCAACAACGCGGGCATGCAACTGCGGGCCCCGCTCCTGGAGTTCACGGACACCGACTGGCACCGGATCCTGAACACCAATCTGACCAGCGCGTTCCTGGTCGGCCGCGAGGCGGCGCGACGGATGACGGAACGCGGCCACGGCAAGATCGTCAACATCTGCTCGTTGCAGAGCGAGGTCGTCCGTCCGGGTATCGCCCCGTACGCGGCCACCAAGGGCGCGCTGAAGATGCTCACCAAGGGCATGTGCGCGGACTGGGGGCAGTACGGGGTACAGGTGAACGGGCTCGGCCCCGGCTACATCGAGACGGAGCTGACCCAGCCCCTCGTCGAGGACGAGGAGTTCAGCGCCTGGGTGCGGCGGCGCACCCCGGCCGGCCGGTGGGGCCGTACGGAGGACCTGGTCGGCGGGGTGCTCTTCCTCGCCTCGCCCGCGGCGGACTTCGTGAGCGGGCAGGTGCTGTACGTCGACGGCGGTATGACGAGTGTGCTGTGAAGCGGACCGCCCGGTGCACGCGGTGAACGCGGCGAAAGGGGCCTGACGATGCTCGGCTGTGTGATTCACGGGCAGGGTGACCTGCGGGTCGACGAACTGCCGGTCCCCTCCGCCGGGCCCGGCGAGGCACTCGTCGCCGTCCGGTACGGCGGGGTGTGCGGGTCGGACCTCCACTACTGGCGGCACGGCGGCGTCGGGGACTTCCGGCTGCGCGAGCCGATGGTGCTGGGCCACGAGGTCGTGGGGACGGTGCTGTCGTACGGCGACGGGGCCACCGGTCCCGCGCCGGGTACGGCCGTGGCGGTGCACCCGGCGACCCCGTGCCGGGTGTGCCCGGAGTGCGCCGACGGGCGGGCGAACGTCTGTCGGGACACCCGCTATCTGGGCAGCGCGGCGCGCACCCCGCATGTGCAGGGCGGGTTCGCCGCCCAAGTGGTGGTGCCCGCCCGGCAGTTGAGGGAGCTGCCCGCGGGGCTCCCGCTGCGGCGGGCGGCGCTCGCCGAGCCGCTCTCGGTGGCGCTGCACGCCGTCCGACGGGCCGGTGCGGTGAAGGACCGGCATGTCCTGGTGACCGGGGCCGGGCCCATCGGCTGTCTCGTGGTGGCCGCCGCGAAGGCCGCGGGCGCGGCCCGGGTGACCGTGACGGACCTGCTGCCGCAGGCGTTGTCGTACGCCGACGCGGCGGGCGCGGACGCGGTGGTACGGGCCGACGATCCCGCCGATCCTGGGTGGCCGACGGAGGTCGACGTCGCCGTCGAGGCGTCCGGGGTGGCCGCGGGCCTCGACACCTGCCTGCGCCTGGTGCGGCGCGGCGGGGTCGTCGTCCAGCTCGGCATGCTGCCGCCGGGACAGAGTCCGTTCGCGGGGAACCTGGTGGTGAGCCGGGAGATCGAGCTGCGGGGCGCGTTCCGCTTCGACGCGGAGTTCGACGACGCGCTGGTCCTGCTCGCGGCCGAGCCGCGCTTCGACTCCCTGGTCAGCGCGGTGGTCCCGCTCGGTGCGGCGGAGTCGGCGTTCGCCCTGGCCGCGGACCGCAGCCGCTCCTGCAAGGTACTGCTGGACTTCGAGGTCCCGCAGGACTAGGTCCTGTCGTCACGTTCCCGTCTGCCCCACCCTCCGGGCGGACGACAGGAATGTGACGACAGGACCTAGGGGTGTGCCGGGGGCCTGCAGGCCCCCGGCACACTCGACAACTCCTAGGGCCGCCAGAGGGGATGCTCGCGCTCCGCCCACTCCTGGCTCACCGAGCCCGTGCGCAGGCCGCGGCGGGCCTCCGGGTCGCCCAGGGCTATGCCGATGTGGCCCGCGAGGACGACACCGATCGTGAGCGCCAGCCAGTCGTGGACGAAGGTCGCCGAGGTGCGCCACATCAGGGGGGCGAGGTGGGTGAACCACATCAGCAGCCCCGTGGCGAGCATGACCAGGGTCGCGCCGGCGATCCAGGCGGCGTAGGTCTTCTGGCCCGCGTTGAACTTGGCCGCGGGTCGGGACGAAGGGCGCCGGTCCCGTCGTAGCGCCGCGCGCAGCCACGTACGGTCGTGCGGGCCCCAGCGGTTGAGGCGGCCCAGGTCCGCGCGGAAGGCGCGGGAGACCAGGCCCGCCAGGACCGGTACCGGGAGCATGAGGCCCGCCCACTCGTGGATCCTGACCACCAGCTCACGGCGGCCGACGAGCTCGGCGAACATCGGGAGGTACAGGCACGCCGCCGTCGCCACGCAGATCCCCATCAGCAGGGCGGTCACGCGGTGCACCCAGCGCTCGGCGTGGCTGAAGCGCCGTACGCGCGACGCGGGCGCGGCGCGGGCCGGGGTGTCGTCAACTCGTGGGTGCATCGTCGCGTCCGTTCGAACGGCCGACCCACGCGTCCACGTCGTAGCCACGGTCCTCCCAGTACCCGGGACGGACGTCCTCGGTGACGGTGATGCCGGAGAGCCACTTGGCGGACTTGTAGAAGTACATGGGGGCGACGTAGAGGCGGACCGGGCCGCCGTGGTTGTGGCCGAGGGGCTTGTCCTGCATGCGGTGGGCCACCAGGATGTCGGGGCGCCGGGCCTGCTGGAGCGTGAGGCTCTCGGTGTACGCCCCGTCGAAGCAGGAGAAGCGGATCGCGCGGCCCTTCGTCTGGACCCCGGCGGCGTCCAGGAGATGGGACAGCCGTACGCCTTCGAAGGGGGTGCCGGGCACCCGCCAGCCCGTGACGCACTGGACGTCGTGCACGATCCGGGTCTGCGGCAGGGCCTTGAGGTCGGCCAGGGTGTAGCTGCGGGGGTGGTCGACCAGGCCGTCGATGGTGAGGCGGTAGTTCGACGCGTCCTTGTGCGGGACGGAGGAGGTCACCGAGTAGTAGCGGAAACCGCCGCCGTTGGGGAGCAGGCCGGTCAGCCCCGTGGGGTCGTCGGCGAAGAGGGACTCCAGGCCGCGCTGCAGGGTGGGCGCGGCCAGCACGCCGAAGGCGCCGAGTCCGAGCGTGCCGAGCAGGAGCCGGCGGCCGATGGGCGCGCCGGAGGCTTCCGGGTCCTCCGGCGGGCGTTCCCGGGGCCGGTCCGGTCCCCGCCGTGGGGACTGTTCAGGGTTCACCCACCTATACGAGCACCCGCGACCCCCTTGAGGCCAGCGGCAGCGGGTGCTCGTCAGACTTCCGTAACCACTTCTCACACGCTTCTCAGAACGGGAGCCCCGGATCGGGGCGCCGGATCAAGGTCAGGGGGTGGACTCCGCCGCCTTGTCCAGCTGGAACGCCTCGTTGCCCAGGCCGATACGGGCGTGCGCCTCGGGTTTGCGGGAGCGCAGCACCAGGCCCTGCACCAGGCCGACGACCAGGGCGGCCGCGATCAGGGCGGGCAGCAGCCAGCTGAGCACGGAGTCCGGACCGGCCCCGACCAGGATGTCGAAGTCCTTGACCGTGTAGCCCGCGATCACGAGGAGGGCGACGGCCGCGATCGCCGAGGTGGCCAGGCGCCAGGCCTGGGCGCGGGCGGCGCCGCGGCGGGCGAAGAAGACGATCACCGAGACCGAGGCCGCCGCCATCAGCAGGATGACGCCGAGCGCGCCGACGTTGCCGGCCCAGGTGAACAGGTGCAGCACGGGCGCGGTCGGGTCGCCGGTGGGCTTGTCGTCGGTCACGGCGAACGCGATCAGCACGATCGCGGAGACGCCGGTCTGCAGCAGCGAGCCGGTGCCGGGCGCGCCGCTGCTGCCGGTGGTCCGGCCGAAGGCGGAGGGCAGCAGCCCTTCGCGGCCCATGGCGAAGGCGTACCGCGCGACGACGTTGTGGAAGCTGAGCAGCGCCGCGAACATGCCGGTCACGAAGAGGACGTGCAGGACGTCGGTGAAGGCGCCCCCGAGGCGCGACTCGGTGAGGAAGAACAGCAGTCCGGCGCTCTGCTTCTGCGCCGCCCCGACGATCCCGGAGGGGCCCGCGGCGACGGTCAGCGCCCAGGAGCTGAGCGCGAAGAAGACGGCGACGAAGCCGATCGCCAGGAACATCACGCGCGGGACGAGGATGTGCGGGCGACTCGTCTCCTCGGCGTACACCGGTGCCTGTTCGAAGCCGGTGAAGGCGGCGATGCAGAAGCACAGCGCGGTGCCGACGCCCGCCCCGGTGAGCGTGTCCGGGTTGAAGGCGTGCAGGGAGAGGCCCTCCTTGGCGGGGTCGGCGACGGCCGCGATGTCGAAGATGACGACGAGCGCCACCTCGATGACGAGGAGGACGCCGAGTACAAGCGCGTTGACGTCGATCTTCAGCCAGGAGAGCGCGCCGACGGCGAGGACGGCGATCAGCGCCGGTATCCACCAGGCGACTTCCACGTGGGCGTAGGTGGCGAACAGCCCGGAGACCTCGAAGCCGAAGATGCCGTAGATGCCGAACTGCAGGGCGCTGTAGGCGACGAGCGCGACCGCGGCGGCGCCGGCGCCCGCGGTGCCGCCGAGACCGCGGGCGACGTAGGCGTAGAAGGCACCCGCGTTGTGGACGTGGCGGCTCATCTCGGCGTACCCGACGCTGAAGAGCACCAGCACCACGCCGAGGATGACGAAGAGCAGCGGCTGTCCGACGATGCCCATCACCGCGAATGTGGTGGGCATGACACCCGCGACCACCATGAGGGGGGCGGTCGCCGCGAGGACCGAGAGCAGCAGACCTCCCGTGCCGAGCCGGCCCGCGTGCAGGGCGCGGTCCTGGCCCTTGAAGGTGCTGATGGCGCCACCGGTCGTGGCGGGTCTACCCGTGTGCGAACTGCTCGAGGTGCTCGAACTGCCCGTCGTCATCGCGGGGCCGTCCTTTCGGGTTTCTCGACTTCTTGTGGGTGGGGTCACACCGTGCCCACGGCGCTGTCGCGAGCGGCACGGAAGGCTTGGTACGGGTCGCGGTCCGGGTACGACCACGGCTCCGGGGTGGCGTGCGGGCCGATGCGGTGGAACAGGGCGGCGGCCTCGGCGCCCCGGCCCTCGCAGAACTTGGCGTGGGCGAGGAAGTTGAGGTCGAGGTGGCGGCGGGGGTGGTCCTCGCGCTCCCACTCCAGCCACCAGTCGAAGGCGGCCTTCATCACCTGGCGGGCCCGGCGTCCGACCCAGTGCCCGGAGGCGGCGGGGTCGGTGGACTCGCTGCCGGCGCCGGCCAGCACGCGATAGCGCTCGGCGTGCGCGACGACGGGCAGCATCGCGAGCGGAGAGTCGGCGGGCGCCTGTTCGGCCGCCCAGTTCGCGAAGTCGTAGACCTCGTGGAGGGGGTCCTGACCGGCCTCGGCGCGGCGCTCGGCGAGCCGGGCGACCATCAGGTGGTGGGCGTGGTGGTGCTCGGGGTAGCGGTGGCGCACCTCGTCGAAGAGCCGGACCACGTCGCCCTCGGTGCCGCGCGCACGCTCCAGGATCAGCAGGCCGAGCCAGGGGGTCGGGTCGGCGGGCGCGAGCGCGGCGGCGGCGTCGCAGGCCTCGCGGGCCCGCTCCGGGCGGTCCTTGCCGTGCAGGGCGCGCTGGACGGTGGCGCAGGCGAGGAGTACGGCGGCGTCGGCGGACTCGGGTTCCGCGAGCTGCCAGTCACGGGCCCAGGCGAGGGTGGCGGGCTCCTGGGCGAGGACGGTGACGCGGTGTCCGCGGCGGTCCCAGTCGTCGCCGGTGGCGGCGAGCAGTGCGCGGACCGCGGTCCATCGCCCCTGGGCCAACGAGGCGCGCGCGGCGACGAGTTCGGAGTCGTCGAGCGCGGCGTCGAAGGCGTGGACCGTGCGTTTGCGGCCACGGCCGAGGGGAGGAGGGGGTGGCGGGGGTGGCGACACCGCGGGGCTTCCTCACAGACGCGGCTGGTCAAGCGGCTAGTCAAGTGGTGATCACGCACAGCAAACCCTTGGCTGAGGGTTTACGTCAAGGCCCGATCGATCCGCTGCACGTTACAACTTCCCTTGAATGGCGCAGAGTTGATGTTGCCTCGCACGCTCTTCGGGACGGGAACGGGCTGGTGGGACGGCTCTCTCCGCGGGCGAGCCCGACTCCCCGCGGGGGTCGGGCCGCACCCGTGCCCCGGCTCCCCGCAGTCCGGGGCACGGCTGAAAACCGACCACGGAACGGTCCCCCGCGGAGCCGGGCCCGCCACAGCGGGATGCGGGCCCGGGGCGACGGGCCCGGACTCCTGCGAGGGTCAGCTCACCGCCTCGGCTGCCGCTCGGCCCGCCGTGCGGCCGGAGAAGAGGCAGCCCCCGAGGAAGGTGCCCTCCAGGGAGCGGTAGCCGTGGACTCCGCCCCCGCCGAAGCCGGCCGCCTCGCCTGCCGCGTACACGCCGGAGAGCGGGTCGCCGCCTTCGGTCAGTACGCGCGAGGAGAGGTCGGTCTCCAGGCCGCCCAGGCTCTTGCGGGTGAGGATGTGGAGGCGGACGGCGATGAGCGGACCCGCCTTGGGGTCCAGGATGCGGTGCGGGGTGGCCGTACGGATCAGCTTGTCCCCGAGGTAGTTGCGGGCGCCGCGGATCGACGTCACCTGAAGGTCCTTGGTGAAGGGGTTCGCGATCTCCCGGTCGCGCGCGACGATCTCGCGGCGCAGCGCGGCCTCGTCGATCAGCGGCTCCTTGGTGAGGGCGTTCATGCCGCGCACCAGGGCACCCAGATCCTTCTCGACGACGAAGTCCGCGCCGTTGTCCATGAACGCCTTGACGGGGCCCGGTACGTCGGCGCGCGCCCGGCCGATCACGTCCCTGATCGACTTGCCGGTCAGGTCCGGGTTCTGTTCCGAGCCGGAGAGCGCGAACTCCTTGCCGATGATCTTCTGGTCGAGCACGAACCACGTGTACTCGTATCCGGTCTTCATGATGTGCTCGAGCGTGCCGAGGGTGTCGAAGCCCGGGAAGAGCGGCACCGGGAGCCGGTTCCCGCGGGCGTCCAGCCACAGGGAGGAGGGGCCCGGCAGGATGCGGATGCCGTGGTTCTCCCAGATGGGGTTCCAGTTCTGGATGCCCTCGGTGTAGTGCCACATGCGGTCGCGATTGATGAGGTGCGCGCCCGTCTCCTCGGCTATCGCGAGCATCTTGCCGTCGACGTGCGCGGGGACGCCCGCGACCATCTTCTCGGGCGGCGTGCCGAGCCGCTCGGGCCAGTTCGCGCGGACCAGGTCGTGGTTGCCGCCGATGCCGCCCGAGGTGACGATCACCGCCTGCGCCTTGAGCTCGAACGCCCCGGCGACCGTACGGCTGCTGGCCTGCCCGCGCGCGATGCCGGACGGCTCCAGGATCTCCCCGGTGACCGTGTCGACGGTCCCCGCGCTGCGGGACAGCCCGGTCACCCGGTGGCGGAACTTGAGCTGGACGAGCCCCCGGGCGACCCCGGCGCGTACCCGCCGCTCGAAGGGCGCGACCACTCCGGGCCCGGTCCCCCACGTGATGTGGAAGCGCGGCACGGAGTTCCCGTGACCGTTGGCGTCGTAGCCGCCGCGCTCCGCCCAGCCGACCACCGGGAAGAAGCGGACCCCCTGCTGGTGCAGCCAGGACCGCTTCTCACCGGCCGCGAAGTCCACGTACGCCTCGGCCCAGCGGCGCGGCCAGTGGTCCTCGGCCCGGTCGAAGCCGGCCGTGCCCATCCAGTCCTGGAGGGCGAGCGCGTGACTGTCCTTTATCCGCATCCGGCGCTGCTCGGGCGAGTTCACGAAGAAGAGTCCGCCGAAGGACCAGTGGGCCTGGCCACCGATCGACTGTTCCGGCTCCTGGTCGAGGAGAATCACCTTGCGGCCCGCGTCGACGAGCTCCGCGGTCGCGGCGAGCCCCGCGAGGCCCGCTCCGATCACGATCACATCTGCGTCGTAGGCCATGGGCCCGTCCTCTCGGCCTGCCGACGTTTCCGGTCGGCTTCTGTCGGCTTCGTCACGAGCCGGCGGCATCGTCGTGGGTTGATGAGACAGTGGTACGGAAGACATCAGGCGTCGGTGCCGGTCGAACAGGCAGGGCCGCCGCTCGACCAGCCGTTGTTACTGATCGGTCAGATCCTTCGGCAAGAAGAGTGACCGAGTCAACTGCCCGGTTCCAGGTACTCCCGTGGGCAGGCCCCGGTCGATGGCACTACAGTCGGCGGGAATACGCGCCCGTGACCCGTGCTCACCCGAACGTATCGAGGTACCCAGCGTGTCGGTTCTCGTTCTGATCCTCTCGGTGAGCGCGGCCTGCTGTCTGGGCTTCGGTTTCGTGCTCCAGCAGAACGCCGCCTCGCACGCCCCGCTGAGCGACTTCCTGTCCTGGCGGCTGCTGCTCGACCTCATCCGGGTGCCGCGCTGGCTGGGCGGCATCGGGCTCATGGTGTGCGGCATGGTCCTCGGCGCGGTCGCCCTGGGCAAGGGCGAGATCTCCCAGGTGGAACCCCTCCTCGCGACCAATCTGCTCTTCGCGCTCGCGCTCACCCGCCACCAGACCAAGCACCCGCTGGGCCGCCAGGGCTGGGCGGGCCTCGTCCTGCTCGCGGGCGGGGTCACGGCGTTCATCGTGGCGGGCAAGCCCAAGGGCGGCGACTCGGTGACCGATCCGCTGCGGCACTGGCTGATCATCGGGATCATGATCGGGCTCGCGCTGCTGCTCACCACCTACGCCAAGCGCTCCCGGATGACCGCGGCGCCCGTCCTGCTCGCGCTGGCCGCGGGGCTGCTGTACGGCGTGCAGGACGCGCTCACCCGGGTCAGCGGGGAGCGGTTCGGAGCCGGCGGCTTCAGTGAGCTGCTGACCGGCTGGCAGCCGTACGGGGTGCTCGCGCTCGGGGTGACGGGTCTCGTGCTGGTGCAGAGCGCCTTCGAGACGGCGGAGCTGCGGATGTCGCTGCCCGCGCTCACCGCCGCCCAGCCGCTGGCCGGAATCGTGTGCGGCGTGGGCTTCCTCGGGGACAAGCTGCACACGGACGTGGGGGCACTCACCTGGGAAGCGGCGGGGCTCGCGGCGATCGTGGCGGGAATCGTCCTGCTGGGCATGCACCCCGCGATGCCGTCGGGCACCACCAAGACCGAGTCGGTACGGGACCTCCAGCCGCATTGAGGGCGTACGACGGCGCCGCGTCGGGCCGCACGGACGGCGCGCACCGCGCCCGGTGCCGGCGGCTGCTTGGATGGGGCCATGAGCGCCGCTGACGAGATCCTCGATATCGTGGACGAGAACGACGTGGTCATCGGGCAGTCCCCGCGCGGCGAGGCGTATGCGCGCGGTCTTCGCCACCGCTGCGTGTTCATCCAGGCCCGGGACGCCCGGGGCCGCCTCTTCGTCCACCGCCGCACGCCCACCAAGCTCGTCTTCCCCTCCCTGTACGACATGTTCGTCGGCGGGGTCGTGGGCGCGGGCGAGTCCTACGACTGCGCGGCCCTGCGCGAGGCCGAGGAGGAACTCGGGGTCTCCGGACTCCCTCAGCCGGTCCCCCTCTTCACGTTCCTCTACGACAACGGCTCCGGCCAGACCTGGTGGTCGGCCGTCTACGAGGTCCGCTGCGCGCTCCCGGTGAACCCCCAGACGGAGGAGGTCGCCTGGCACGACTTCCTCACCGAGGAGGAGGTGGAGCGGCACCTGACGGACTGGACGTGGGTGCCGGACGGCCTGGCGGCGTACGAGCGCCTGAAGGACTACCGGGCGACGGGCACCGACTGAGCTCCCGCCGGGCCCCGGTAGGGTCGATGACGTGATCGAATTCGTGCGGAACGTCCGGCTGTGGTTCGCACCCGAGGAGGTCCGGCAGGAGGGCGTCACGCCCGACTACCGCTTCTCGCTG
Organism: Streptomyces sp. NPDC111656; assembly: GCF_055656965.1. Taxonomy (NCBI): domain Bacteria; kingdom Bacillati; phylum Actinomycetota; class Actinomycetes; order Kitasatosporales; family Streptomycetaceae; genus Streptomyces; species Streptomyces sp. NPDC111656. The sequence goes on along the minus strand of NZ_JBVKCA010000006.1, from coordinate 146,741 downwards.
GCGAACGAGCGGACCTTCCTCGCCTGGCTGCGCACCGCGCTGGCGCTGATCGGCGGCGGCTTCGCCGTGGATCAGTTCCTGCCGGACCTGCGCTGGGGCTGGCGGGTCGGCCTCGCGCTGGCCCTGCTGGCGGCGGGCGTGCTCTGCTCACTGCGCGCCGTCAACCACTGGGTGCGCTGCGAGCGCGCGATGCGCCGCGGGGAGGACCTTCCCGTGTCGCGCTTCCCGGCACTGCTGAGCATCGCCGTCGCGATCGTGGCCGTCGCGATGGTCGTCGTCGTCCTCGTCGGCTGGGAAGGGTGACCGTGCCCGGCCCCCGGCACCGTCCCGAGCGGGACCCAGGGCTGCAGCCGGAGCGTACGCGGCTCGCGTGGCGGCGTACGACCCTGTCGAGCACCGTCGCCGCGGTCCTCGCGGCGAAGGCGGCGCTGCACGGCGGCCCGTCGGCGATCGACGTGGCGGTCTGCGCCCTGTGCTGCGCGCTGTGGCTGGGCTTCCTGGCGCTCGCGCACCGACGCATCCGGGTGCTCGCGACGCCCGGCACCGACGGTCCGCCCGCGCTCGCGCCGCGGCACGCGACGGCGGCGACCCTGTGCACGGTCGCCCTGGCCGTGTGCGCGGTGGCACTGGTGTTCTGAGCGAGATCAAATGGGGCGTAACGATGCAAATAGCGATGAATACTGCTCTTTCTGGCGCTAGCCTGAGCCGTCATTTCACGCCACTCGCGAAGGTGAGCACCATGACCATCCTTCACCTGGAGCATCCGACCCACGAGCACACCCACGGCCCGGACTGCGGGCACGCCGCCGTGCCGCACGGGGACCACGTCGACTACGCGCACGACGGACATCTGCACCGGGAGCACTCCGGGCACTGGGACGAGTGCGAGCCGAGCGGTCACACGGCGCACGGCGAGCACGGCCACCGGCACGGCGAGGGCTGCGGGCACCCCGCGGTCGCGCACGGCGACCACGTCGACTACCTGCACGACGGCCACCGCCACGCCGAGCACGACGGCCACTGGGACGACCACTAGGGCCTGTCCGGCGGATCAGGTCGCAGAAACGGGCGGTGCCTCACGAAGGCTGGTGAGCGGGGCTTGGTGCGTGCAGCCGCAAGGCGGAGGAGGGATTCGACACGGTGGGGGTCCCCCCTGCTCGAGCGAAGCCGAGAGTTCGGGGGAGTCGGCGAGCGACGACAACGCCGCAGATGTGCGTGCCAAGCCCCGCGTCTGCGGCATGATCCGACGGACCGGCCCTAGAGGCAAGCACGCCCCGGCGTCTCCCCCGGCTCACGGAGGGAGACGCCGATCACGTTTCGCCCGGGCGCTGGACGACATACCGACTGGTCGGCATCATGGTCACGTCCCGTTTCCCGGCTGCAGGAGAAATGATGAGTCCCGACCACCCGCCAGGTCTCGACCTCGACCGACTGCGCGGCCTGCTCGACGGTGAGCGGCCCGGTCTGGTGCACGGCCCGCTGACCGGCCGGCTGATCGAGGGCGGACGGTCGAACCTCACGTACGCGGTCACGGACGGCACCACGAGCTGGGTCGTCCGACGGCCCCCGCTCGGGCACGTACTGGCCACCGCGCACGACATGAAGCGCGAGCACCGCGTCATCAGCGCGCTGCACCCGACCGCCGTCCCCGTACCTCGTCCGGTCCTGCTGTGCGAGGACGACGAGGTACTGGGCGCGCCCTTCTACGTCATGGAGTTCGTGGCCGGCACCCCGTACCGCACCGCCGAGCAGCTCGCCCCGCTCGGCCCGGAGCGCACCCGGGACGCGGTGCTCGGGCTCGTCGACACGCTCGTCGAACTGCACGCCGTCGACCCCGCCGCCGTGGGCCTCGCCGACTTCGGGCGCCCCGAGGGCTTCCTCGACCGGCAGTTGCGCCGCTGGGGCAAGCAGCTGGACGCCTCCAGGAACCGTGAGCTCGCCGGGATCGACGAACTGCACGCCGCCCTCGGCCGTGAGCTGCCGCGCTCCCCCGCGCCCTCCGTCGTGCACGGCGACTACCGGCTCGACAACGTGCTGATCGGCGAGGACGACCGGATCAAGGCGATCCTGGACTGGGAGATGTCCACGCTCGGCGATCCGCTCACCGACCTGGGCCTGCTGGTGATGTACAGCGCGCCGCTGGACCTGCCCGACTCCCCCATCAGCACGACCGCCTCGGCCGCCGGGCACCCGGACCCGGCGGAGATCGTCGAACGGTACGCCGCGCGCTCGGGGCGCGATGTGTCCGACGTCGCCTGGTACACGGCGTTCGCCTGGTTCAAGCTCGCCGTGATCCTGGAGGGCATCCACTACCGCTACACGCTCGGCCAGACGGTCGGCGCCGGCTTCGACCGCATCGGTGAACTGGTCCCGTTCTTCATCGAGCACGGTCTGACCACTCTTCAGGAAGGCTGATCCGAGATGGACTTCGCATTCGACGCGCGTACCGAGGAACTGCGCGGGAAGCTGCTCGCCTTCATGGACGAGTACGTCTACCCGGCGGAGGCGGTGGCGGAGGAGCAGCGCGCCCGGCTGGCCTCGCCTTGGGACACGCCCGCCGTGGTCGGGGAGTTGAAGGCGGAGGCCCGCAGGCAGGGCCTGTGGAACCTCTTCCTGCCCGACGCGGAGTACGGCGCCGGGCTGACCAACCTCCAGTACGCGCCGCTCGCCGAGATCACCGGCCGCAGCCCGCACCTGGCGCCCACCGCGCTGAACTGCGCCGCGCCGGACACCGGCAACATGGAGGTGCTCGCGCAGTTCGGCGACGAGCAGCAGAAGAAGCAGTGGCTGGAGCCGTTGCTCGCCGGTGACATCCGCTCGGCGTTCGCGATGACCGAGCCGGAGGTGGCCTCCTCCGACGCCACCAACATCACCACGCTCATCGAACGCGACGGTGACGAGTACGTGATCACCGGCCGCAAGTGGTACATCTCCGGGGCGATGAACCCCGACTGCAAGATCTTCATCGTGATGGGCAAGACGGACCCGGACGGGCCGGACATCCGCCGCCAGCAGTCCATGGTCCTGGTCCCGCGCGACACCCCGGGGCTCGAAGTCCGGCGCGCCATGCAGGTGTACGGCTACGAGGACCACTCCCACGGCGGGCACGCGGAGGTCGTCTTCGACCATGTCCGCGTCCCGGTGAGGAACCTCGTCGGCGAGGAGGGCGGCGGTTTCGCCATCGCCCAGGCGCGGCTCGGCCCGGGCCGCATCCACCACTGCATGCGGCTGATCGGCATGGCCGAGCGGGCGATCGAGCTGATGTGCCGCCGGGCCGTGTCCCGTACGGCCTTCGGCAAGCCGCTCGCTCAGCAGGGCGTGGTCCAGAACTGGATCGCGGACGCGCGCGTCGCCGTCGAACAGCTGCGTCTGCTGGTCCTGAAGACCGCCTGGATGATGGACACCGTCGGCAACAGGGGCGCCCACACCGAGATCCAGGCCATCAAGATCGCCACTCCGCGCACGGTCGTCGACATCCTCGACAAGGCGGTCCAGCTGCACGGCGCGGGCGGTGTCAGCCAGGACTTCCCGCTGGCCGAGCTGTGGGCGAGCGCGCGGACGCTGAAGCTCGCGGACGGCCCGGACGAGGTGCACCAGCGGTCGCTGGCGCGACGGGAGATCAAGAAGTACGTGTGACCGTCCGGTCCGGTGGGGCGGTGTGGGGCTTCTTCGCCCCCGCCGCCCCTACCCGTTCCCGTCCCCCGGGGGCCGCGCCCCAGACCCCCGCGAAAGATCGCGCGGTTCCCCGCGCCCCTGAAGGGACGCGGGGAACCGCGCGACAAGGCCCCGCCCACCCGCGGCCGAAGGGCTATGGCCGCAGCGCGCGCAGCAGCAGGTCGGCCAGGTGGTCGGCGACCTCCTGGGGGGTGAGGGGGCCGTCCGGGCGGTACCAGGTCGACAGGTGGTGCACCGAGCCGAAGTGGTAGTCGACGACCAGGTCCGCCGGGGTGGCGGTGGAGAAGACGCCCTTCTTCTGGCCCTCCTCCACGAGCGCGCGGAAGCGTTCGTGGTAGCGGCGGCGCTCGGCGCGCACCTGCTTGTCCTTCTCGGGGCTGAGGTGGTGCATGGAACGGAAGAAGATCGCCGCGTCGTCGAGGTTGTCGATCGTGGTGACGACGACGTCGGCGGCGGCGCCCCGCAAGCGCTCCTCGACCGGCGCGTCGGCATCGGCGAACGCGTCCAGCCGCTCCTGCTGAAGCCGCAGCACACGCGCGTACACCTCGTGCAGGAGGTCGTCCTTGGAGCCGAAGTAGTGGTACAGGGCGCCCTTGGTGACGCCCGCCGCCTCCACGATCTCCTGCACGGATGTGCGGTCGTAGCCCTGCTCGGCGAAGAGCCTGGTGGCGGCGGCCAAGAGCCGCTGCGGGACGGGCGTACCGTCTCCGTCCGTCGTCCTGGGCACTGCCGCCACCTGCCTTTCAAGCGTTGTCCGGTGAAACGCTTCGTCTACTGGACGTCTACTGGTCGTCTACTGGGAGTCCTGGGGACGGGAACGCAGTTCCCGTCGGAGGATCTTGCCACTCGCCGTCTTCGGCAGCTCGGGCAGGATCTCCACATGCCTCGGATATTTGTAGGCGGCCAGTCTCTCCTTGCAGTACGCGGCGAGCGCGTCGGGGTCCTCTTCCGCGCCGGGCCGCAGGCTGATGTAGGCCTTCACGGTCTCGCCGCGGTAGCCGTCGGGGATGCCGACGACGGCCGCCTCCCGGACCGAGGGGTGCGTGTAGAGCACGTCCTCGACCTCGCGGGGCCACACCTTGAAGCCGGACGCGTTGATCATGTCCTTCTTGCGGTCGACAACGTAGAGCCAGCCCTCGGGGTCCATGAATCCGATGTCGCCGGTGCGCAGCTCACCGTCCGGGAAGGTCTCGGCGGTGGCTTCGGGGCGGCGCCAGTAGCCGGGCACGACCTGGGGGCCTCGTACGAGGATCTCGCCCTGTTCGCCGAAGGGCACCTCCTGGCCCTGGTCGTCGACGATGCGTACGACCGTGTCGGGGCCCGGCACACCGACGGCCAGCGTGCCCGAGACCGGGTCGACGGGAGCCTCCCGGCCCGGCGGTACGGAGGCGCAGGGCGCGGTGCACTCGGTGAGTCCGTAGCCGTTGCGGATGTAGGGCCCGAAGCCGGCCCGGAACTTCTCCACCAGGGCCGGCGGCAGTGGCGCGCCGCCCGAGGAGATGTTCACGAAGGAGGCGAAGTGGTCCGGCGTGACCGCCGGATGCGCCGCGAGTGCCATGAAGGCGGTCGACGGGCCGACCGTGTACAGCGGCCTGTGCTCGGCGAACGCGTCGAGGACGACCCCCGCCTCGAAGCGGTAGGCGAGGACGAGCGTGCCCACGCTGTCGAGGCAGGCGGCGAGCTGGCAGACCATCCCGGTGATGTGGAACAGGGGCGCCATCGCGAAGTAGACGGGCGCCTCCGGCAGCCCGAGGCCCGTCCGCTGCCGCTCGGCGTTGTACATGATGTTGCCGTGCGTGTTGGTGGCCCCCTTGGGGGTGCCGCTCGTCCCCGAGGTGTAGCTGATCAGCGCGATGTCGGAGGGCTCCGCGTCACGCCCCGCGGGGACCTTGTGGCCCGCCCGGGCGACCGCCACCAGATCGTCGGCGTCCGCGGCCTGCGGCAGCCGCTCGAAGGTCAGCACCCGTGCGTCGCCCCGAGTCTGGAAATCCAACTCACACGCCGTGAGGACGACGCTCACGGCCGAGTCGGCGGCCGTCTCGCGCAGATACGACTCCCACGCGCGGTCGGAGCACACCAGGGCGCGTACGTCCGCGTCGTGCAGGACGTGGCGGACCTCGCCCGACTTGTACATCGGGTTGACCGGCACGACGGTCGCGCCCGCCTTCCAGGCGCCGAGCAGCGCGAGCACGAAGTGCGGGGAGTTCTGGAGCAGGATCGCGACGCGGTCGCCGCGCTCCAGACCGCGGGCGGCGAGGTGCCCGGCGACCGAGTCGCTCAGCTCGTCCACCTCGCGGTAGCTCAGCCGCCCGTCGAAGTAGGCGAGCGCGGCGCGGTCCGGAGCGTCCGCCACGGCGCCGCGCAGGGCGTGCACCAGAGAGTCGGCCGGGCTCACCGGGCCGCTCTGGGCGTCATTGAGGAGGGCCACCCAGGGCCGGTCGGCGTAGGTGGTCACCGGGTCGCCTCCCACTTCTGCTGGATGTGGTTCATGTTCGTCAGCCAGCGGTCCGGTTCGGCGGCCCGCACCTGGTAGTACCCGGCGACCTCGGGGTGCGGCAGGATCAGGAAGCGGTCCTCCTCGATCCCCGCGAACAGCGCGTCGGCGACGGCCTCCGGCTCGATGGCGGTGGGCTGCAGGACCAGGTCGCCCGCGCTGCCGGTGGCGTCGAGCATGTCGGTGCGCACGCCCTGCGGACAGATCGCGTGCACCTTCACGCCGCGGTGGCGGTACGTCAGCGACAGCCACTCGGCGAAGGCGTACGCGCCGTGCTTGGTGACGCTGTAGGGCGCGGCGCCGATCATGGTGAGCAGTCCGGCGGCGGAGACGGTGGAGACGAACCGGCCGCTGCCGCGCTCCAGCCAGGCCGGGAGCAGCTCCTGGGCCGCCCGGACGTGCGACATCACGTTGACGTCCCAGGCGAGCGCCCAGACCTTCTCGTCGGCCGACTCACTGCCCGCCGAGGGGAGGCCCGCGTTGGCGCAGTAGACGTCGATGGTGCCCCCGAGGGCGTCCCGGGCCTCGGCCACGATCGCGGACGCGTCGCCGGGAACCGCGATCGCCCCGATCTCCTCGGCCACGGCCTTCGCCTTGGCGGCGTCCAGGTCGTTGACGACGACCCGGGCCCCCTCGGCGGCGAAACGACGGGCCAGCGCGGCCCCGATACCGCCTCCGGCCCCGGTGACGACCACTCCCGCATCTTGCACGGCTTCCACCATCGGTCTCCTTCGACACGACGCGACACAACACGGCTCAGCTGCGACCCCAGACTAACCAGTCGGTATGTAGCAGGGGAAGGGCCCTTTGGCAGCTCCGACCCGCAGGAGCGCCCCTTCAGGGGCGCGAGGCTCTGCCATATGCGGCTCCGCCGCATGGGCGCGACCGGCCACTCACGGCCTGCCGCTTACGAACCATCCGCGGGAGCGCCTAACGTGCCGGTGCCAGCCTTCCGCGATCACGGAGGTCCCCCCATGCGCCCTTCCCGCCGAGCCCTCCTCACGGCCACCGCCACGGCCACCGCCACCTTCGCGGCGACCCCCACCACCCGCACCACGACGACATCCCATACCGACCCCCTCCGCACCGGCTTCGAGCAGCTCCAGGCGTCCGGCTACACCGCCCTCCACGGCCGGCGTGTCGGCGTCGTCACGAACCCCACCGGTGTCACCAGAGACGTTCGCCACATCGTCGACGTCATGCACGCCGACCCCCACGTCGAGCTGACCGCCGTCTTCGGCCCGGAACACGGTTTCCGCGGCACCGCGCAGGCCGGCGGCTCCGAGGGCCGCTACGACGACCCGGCGACCGGACTCCCGGTCTACGACACGTACCTCAAGAGCGGCAAGCCTCTCGCCGACGTCTTCACCGCCTCCGGCGTGGACACCGTCGTCTTCGACATCCAGGACGTGGGCGCGCGTTTCTACACGTACATCTGGACGCTGTACGACTGCATGGAGGCGGCCCGGCTCGCGGGCAAGCGCTTCATGGTGCTGGACCGGCCGAACCCGGTGACCGGACGGGCCGCCCAGGGCCCGGTGCTGCACAAGGAGTTCGCGACGTTCGTCGGGCGGCAGCCCATCGCGCAGGCGCACGGGATGACGGTGGCGGAGCTCGCGCGGCTGTTCAACGGGGAGTTCCTGGCGGCGCCGGTGGAGCTGACCACCGTACTGATGTCGGGCTGGAAGCGGTCCGACTTCTACGACGCCTCCGGCCTGCCCTGGGTGCCGCCGAGCCCGAACATGCCGACGGCCGACACCGCCCTGGTGTACTCGGGAACGTGTCTCTTCGAGGGGACGAACCTGTCGGAGGGGCGCGGCACGACCCGTCCGTTCGAGCTGCTGGGCGCGGAGGGCATCGACGGCCGATGGGCTCTGGAGGCGAACCGGCTCAAGGTCCCGGGCGTGCGCTTCAGGGAGGCGTACTTCGCTCCGACCTTCTCCAAGTTCCAGGGAAAGACGATCGGCGGCGTGCAGATCCATGTGCACGACCGGGCCGCGTACGACCCCGTCCGCACCGGAATCGCCCTCCTGGTGACCGCCAAGAAGGTCTGGAGCGGCTTCGCCTGGCGCTCGGACCACTGGATCGACAAGCTGACCGGCTCCGCCGAGGTGCGCACGATGATCGACGCGGGGGCGACGACCGACGAGGTCGTGGCCGCCTGGCAGGACGAGCTGAAGGCCTTCCAAAAGATCCGGAAGGAATATCTTCTCTACGGATGAGCGGAAAGAACTTCTTTTCCGCGGTTGAGTCGTGACGTATGGCCAATCTTCGCCCCCGGTAGGACGATGCGCCCACATCGCACCGCCTTCGGGGGACGAGGGGACTTGCCATGGCGGATCCGGCAGTCAGTGTTTCTCCCTACTGGGAGCTGACCTTCGACGCGGACGGGGACGTGGACGGCCGGGAAAGGGACCGGCTGCTCGCGGAGGTGCCCCGGCGCGGAGTGCGCGATCTGATCGTCTTCGCGCACGGCTGGAACAACGACCGTTCCGGCGCGACCCGCCTCTACAGCCAGTTCTTCGCGCCCGTGCCGGGTCTCGCGCCGCACGCGCGTCTGGGCTACGTCGGTGTGGTGTGGCCCTCGATGCGGTTCTCGGACGAACCGATCCCCGACTTTCCCCGGTCGGTGGCCGCCGCCGTCCCCGCCGACGTGCCGGCCGCCGCCCGCGCCGCGCTCGACAAGGACACCCGGCACGCGCTCCTGGAGGTGTTCCCGGGCCGGGCGACGGTCGTCGAGCAGATCGCGCGCCTGCTGGACCAACAGCCGGACGAGAGAGCCTCGTTGGACGAGTTCGGACGCCTGGTGCGGCTGCTCGTGGAGGTACCACCACAGGGACCGCAGGCCGCCTTCGCCGCGGACACGCTCGCGGAGGGCGTGCCGCAGGGCGACCCCACGATGCTCTTCGGGGACACGGCCACGGTGTGCGGCGAGTTCGCCGAGGCGCTGGCCGGGATGACCGCCCCCGGCGAGACCTTCGCGCTGCCGCGGCCCTGGGACGGGGCGCGTGAACTGCTGCGCCAGGCCACCTACTACGCCATGAAGCGACGCGCGGGCACGGTGGGTGAGCGAGGGCTCGGGCGCGCGCTCGGGCAGCTCGCGACCGCCGCGCCCGGGGTGCGGGTGCATCTGGTCGGACACAGCTTCGGCGGACGGCTGGTCTCCTTCGCGCTGCGCGGACTGCCCGAGGGCGTGCGCACGGTGAAGTCCGTGACGCTGCTCCAAGGGGCGTTCTCGCACTACGCGTTCGCGGCGTCGCTGCCCGGCGACCCACGGGCGAGCGGCGCGCTGCACGGCCTGCAGAGCCGCGTCGACGGCCCCCTGGTGTGCTGCTACTCCCACTTCGACACGGCGCTCGGCACGATCTACCCGCTGGCCTCCCGGATGGCGGGCGACGACCGTTCGGTGCTGGGGATCGACCTCGACCCCGGACACCTCCTGGGCGCCCGCTGGGGCGCGATGGGACACGACGGGGTGCAGGCGGTGGAGGGCACGAAGACGTTCACGCTCGCCGACGCGCTGCGCGCGCAGCTTCCGGTGTCGGGGTGCGTGAACGTCGACGCGTGCGCGGTGGTGAACCGCGGCGGGCCCCCGAGCGGGGCCCACAGCGACATCTGCCACCGGGAGCTGGCCCAGGTGGTGCTGGCGGCGGGCCGCGTTCGATGACCCGCCGCCGGGAGTCCGCGACGCGCTCCGGGGTCACCGGTGCGACGTGTACTCCACCACCTGCTGGTAGGTCGGCCGGTTCTGCCAGGTGATCTTGCCGTGCTTGATACCGCCGAGCGTCCGCTGGACGATCGAGTCGGCACACCACTGGTCGCCCGCCGAGCACTGGTCGTCGCCCGGGTAGACCTGGGCGGCCGTCAGGCCCGCCGCCGTCTTGAGCGTGCTGATCAGGGCGTCCCGGCAGTCGCTGAGGCTGCCGCCGCCGCAGTACTTCTGCGACAGTCCGCCCTGCACCGACTCACCGAGGACCGCCCGGATGTCCTTGTCGACATAGCTCCACCAGCCGTACTGGAAGGAGCTTCCGGCGTGCGCGCCGGTCGGGCCGTGCGCGGCCGACGGGGACTCGTCGATGGGCAGGTTGTTGGAGAAGGCCGTGTACAGGTCGGTGCCGAGACCGGGTTGGAACTCGGCCTTCACCAGCAGCGGCCACCAGGCGTCCAGGATGCGGATCGCGTCGGCGTTGGCGTAGGCCTTCGAACCGGCCGAGGCCTCCTTGCGCTTGGCACCGGCCGTCACCCAGTCGGACAGCTTGGTCACCGCCGCCGCGGCCGTGGTGTCCGTGACCGTCGAACTGTTGATGACCTTCAGCAGCTTCGGCAGCACGTCCTCGGCCCGCAGATCGGCCAGCGCGGCGTCGGCCATCGCCTTGGTGAGCGAGGACCTGGTCACCCCGCCCGCGGCGACCAGCTTCTTCACCCGGTCCTCCAGGAGGTTGCCGCGGTGCACGGAACCGTCTCCCCAGGGGGCCGTGGTGTAGTCCTTGGCCTGCTTGTTGTTCCAGGAGATGTAGTAGTCCTGGTCGATGGAGTTGGGGTGCGCGGACGGCGGGGTGTACGAGGCGGTGTTCGTCGTCGGGTCCCAGTTCTGCCACTCGTACGCGGCCTGCGCCCAGACCGGGAACTCGGCGTCGACGCCGGTCGCCCGCACCGGGTTGTCACCGCTGTTGTAGTACGCGGTGTGCGAGGAGTCGGCGTAGAACCAGTTGAAGGTGTAGTTGATGTGCTGCACCGCGCTCTGGAACGTCCCCGGGCTCTTCACGTAGTCCGGGTCGTTGAGCATCTGGAAGCCGATGATCGAGTCGGCCTCGTGCATGTAGGAGGAGCGCAGGGTCGTGTAGGCGACCTTCTTGCCGCCGACCGCCGCGCGGTACTCCACGGGACCGTACTTGGTCCGGTAGACCTGCATGCGGTACGAGCCCGCCGCCGTGCCGTCGGCCGTGGTCGGCTTCCAGGAGTTGGTCCGCTCGACCTTGTCCATGGCGGTGCAGGTGCCGTGGTACAGGTAGTGGTTGTCGTCCTGGCACAGCTCGACGGCGTACGTGTCGATGATGTCCTGGCCGGAGGTCGTCGCGCTCCAGGAGTAGTCCTGGCCGCGCCCGAGTTCGACGTACATGCTCAGGCCCGCGAAGGAGGCGCCGCGCGCGCTGAGGCCCGGCCCCTGGATCTCCTGGAGCATGAGGAGCTGTGGCGCGAAGTAGCCGGTCTGCGGCCCGAAGACGGCGATGGGGTGGCCGCTGGCGGTGTACTTCCCGCTCACCACGAGGGCGTTGGACATCCCGCGCTTCGCGGAGGTGAGAGTGGTGGCTGCCGCCGTCGCCGAGGCGCTGGTGGCCGTGGCGGTCGCCGCGCTGCCGGTGCGGTCGTAGACCAGTGGCTCCTGGGCCACCGAGCCGGCGTCCGGCAGGGCCTCGCCCTGCGCGGTGTCGGGCTTCGAGGCGTACGGGAAACTCTCGCCGTTGTGGACGGTGAGCGCCGCCTCGGGATCGTTGCGCTCGCGGAAGGACTCCCAGACCTTGGTGCCCTCGGTCACGCCGTACTTGGACTGGGCGGCCAGCAGCGAGAGGGCGTTGTTGACCTCGCCGCCGCCTCCGGAGCCGAAGAGCGAGCCGATGACGGAGGCCAGCGCGACCAGGTCGGTGATCTTGAAGTGGTCGATGGTGCCGGCGTTGGTGATGGAGTCCTTGTGGCCGGTCAGGACGTACTCACCGGGGAAGTAGCGGCCGCTGTCGGAGGCGTCGATGTAGGCGTTGATGCCGGCGATGTAGGCGTTGGCGTCGGCGAGGGCCTGCTGGCCGCGGGCGCCGTTGTTCGCGATGGCGTTGTCGATCTGGGTCTGCAGATCGGCCTCGGTGTAGGGCGCGTTGCGCCAGAACTCCTGCTCCAGACCCTGGTTGGAGGGGGCCCCGCCGGCGAAGGAGGTCAGCTGGCCGCGGCCGACGTGCCGGAAGACGTCCATCAGCCACAGCCGGTCCTGGGCGGCGGCGTACCCGGCGCCGTACTCGGTGCCGTAGCGGGTGGTGCCGGTGATGTGCGGCACACCGGTCTTCTTGTCGCGGACGATCGTCACGTCGGTGCGGCCGCCGGGCGCGGTGGTGGAGGCGACCTGGTCGGAGGCGACCCCGAAGGACGCGTCGTTGAAGAAGTCGTTGATCTTGGCGTCGGTGAGCGTGGCGGCACCCGAGGCCAGGTTGTTGTAGGGGCCGAGCTGGTCCTCGGCGTGGTCGGGCTGGATGCCGAAGGCCTGGTTGAGGAGGATCTGGGCGAGGGTGGCGTTGCCGTTCTGACCGGGCGGGAGGATGTCGGAACACTGGCCGCCGCAGTAGTCGTTGGCGGCGAGCGCGGTCGTGCTGTCGGCGGCCGTCGCCTGGGTCAGCGGGGACAGCAGGGCGGCTATGAGAGCACAGATGGATGCCGCCCCCAGGAACTTGGGGAATCTGCGGGGAGTTCTCTGTCTGTCGGGTGCGGTGCGTGGGGTGCGTCGTGGCATGGCTGCTCCTACCGACGGGGGTGGGCCGGACGTTACCGCCGGTATCCCCGAGTTGGAAGATGAACATGCGTCAACTTTTCAACGATCACTGAGCTGTTCAGAGGTCACGAGCCGTTTAGAGATCGACGGGCCACGCGGATCCGGCGACACCGCTCATCCCGGCCCACGGGCTTTTCAACAGGTGGCTGACAGCGAGGGGAGGTAGGCCGGAGGGAGTTCGGCCGGTGACTTATGGCGTTCGTCGGAAATTGGATGGAGCCGAATCGCGTGTCGATACGTCTACTCGGCGACGTCCCTGGGACGGCAACGCCGAAGTGACCGAAGTACAGGTGCAGGTGTGACGGAGGTGCAGGGCGATGGCGGGTTTTCGGAGTCTGGCGAGACAGGTGCGAGATCCGAGGAATGATCTGGCACTGCGACGCTATTCACTGCGCAAGTGCCTGGAGAGGTTTGCCCCTTACGGGCATCGGGCGACCTGGGACCATCTCTGCTCCCGGGCCGGGTTCGGCCCCGAGGACCGGTCCCCCGATCCAGCGCGGCTCGTGGCCGCACTGGACGAGTTGGAGGAGGCCCGCTCCGTCTGGCTCGCCTACGAGGTCGAGTTCGCCGAGCGCCGCAAGAAGGAGAAGTACGACGGGCTGCGCCGACCGGGCAGCGTGGACGACTGGCATCGGCTGACCTGGGGCGGATTCGGCGTCGCGTGGTGCGACGATCCGCGCATCCACCCCCACGAATCACTGGCCGAGGTGCTGCGCCGGCTGATCAACGCGCTGGAGCGCGAGCCCGGCACGGTCTGCCCGGTCTGCACCGATGAGCGCCTCACCTGGAAGTACGACCTGGCCCACGAACCGTCGTCGGGTCCCGTCTGCACGGGTTGCGGAATCGTCGTACCGCGGCCCGTCCTCACGCCCGAGGCGCTGGCGGAGGCCAGGCGCGGGCGGTTGCTCGTCTCCGTGTGAGCGCTCCGCCGGGTTGAACGGGGGGGCGGGGGTCGCCGGTCGGTGCTCGGGGTGGGGCTCGAGGTCGGCCGGGTTACGGGAACTGCGGGTGAGTCGTCGGCTGCGGGATCGTCCGTGGCTGGGCGCGCAGTTCCCCGCGCCCCTTCGGGGCGCCGACCTCGACGGGGGCGCGACGGAAGACACCCGGTGGGCCGACGCTAGCAGGCGCAAATCCGTTCGCTCCACCGCTTTCCCCTCGGGACAGTTGGGCTCGATGAAACCCCGTTGAGGTACCCGCGGAATCCGAGGAGTCCCGATGTCGACGCTGCGCGTCACCGCCGAAGTGCTGACCGTCCACGAGCATCCGAACGCCGACGCGCTCGAACTGGCCCAGGTGGGCCTGTACCGAGCCGTCGTCGCCAAGGGCGCCTACCGCACCGGCGAGAGTGCCGTCTACATCCCCGAGCAGTCCGTGCTCCCCACCACGCTCATCGAGGAGCTGGGCCTGACCGGACGCCTCGCGGGCCCCGGCTCGGACCGCGTCAAGGCCGTACGCCTGCGCGGTGAGCTGTCGCAGGGCATCGTCTGCCGCCCTAAGGCGCTGGCCGACGTCGACCTGGCGCGGGCCGCCGCGGACGGTACCGACTTCGCCGAGGCGCTCGGCATCGTCAAGTGGGTGCCGCCGATCCCGCCCACCATGAACGGCGACGTCGAGTCCGCGCCCGATCTGCTGCCCTGGGTCGACATCGAGAACATCCAGCGGTACCCGGACATCTTCGCGCCGGGCGAGAACGTCGTCCTGACGGAGAAGCTGCACGGCTCGGCCTGCCTGCTGACCCACCTCGCCGACCAGGACCGCGTGTACGTCTCCTCCAAGGGCTTCGGCGCCAAGTCCCTCGCCCTCAAGGAGGATTCCCGCAATCTGTACTGGCGTGCCGTCCACGCGCACGGCGTCGCGGCGGCCGCGGCCCGGCTCGCCGAACGGCTCGGCGCCCGCCGGGTCGGCATCTTCGGCGAGGTGTACGGGGCGGGCGTGCAGGACCTGTCGTACGGCGCCGACGGCCGCCGCGAGTCCCTCGGCTACGCCGTGTTCGACGTGTCCGCGGAGATCGCCGGCGAGGTCCACTGGCTGGACGCGGCCGCGCTCCTCGACGGCGAACTGCCGCTGGTGCCACGGCTGTACGAGGGCCCGTACGACATCGACCGCGTCCTGGAGGTCGCCTCGGGCCGGGAGACCGTGTCCGGGCGCGCGCTGCATCTGCGGGAGGGCGTCGTGATACGCCCTGCCGTCGAGCGCTACAGCCCGGTGACCGGCGGCCGGGCCATCGCGAAGGCGGTCAGCCCGGCGTATCTGACGCGCAAGGGCGGCACGGAGTACGAGTGAGGGGTCCGGGCGGTCGCGGCACGGCAGCCGCGGTTCCGCCCGACCGCGGGGGCAGACCGAAGGGCACCCCTCGGCCCGGCCACGGGGCGGGCCGAGGGGTGCCCTCAGCAGCACTCCTCGGCCGCGCGCTGCGACTCCTGGGCCCCCTGTGACCGCTGCGGCCTCGGCCGCGCGGTGACACGCTCCACCATGAGGCGGGAGCCCGCCTGGCGCTCGCCGAAGACGTCGTCCGGGTTGGACAGCACGCAGTTCTCCAAGGACAGACAACCGCACCCGATGCAGTCGGTCAGGTGATCCCGGAGTCGGCTCAACTGCTTGATCCGCTCGTCGAGTTCGGAACGCCAGGCCTCCGACAGCCGGGCCCAGTCCTCGCGCGTCGGGGTGCGCTCCTCGGGGAGTTCGGCGAGCGCCTCGCGGATGGTGGCGAGGGGGATGCCGACGCGCTGGGCGGCCCGGACGAAGGCGACACGACGCAGCGCGTCACGGTGGTAGCGGCGCTGGTTGCCGGTGGTGCGACGGCTGCTGATCAGGCCCTTGGACTCGTAGAAGTGCAGGGCGGAGACGGCGGCGCCACTACGGGCCGACAGCTGGCCGACGGTCAGCTCGTGGATCTTCTCAGGGATCTGGGGCACCCCTCCAACCCTACCTACTTCGTCACCCGCCCCACCTACTTCGTCACACGTCCGGTCCGTTGACATGCGCCCCGTACCCGACCATGCTAAGCAGTTGCTTAGACATGGAGACGTGGGAGGTCGGGAAGATGGCAGAGCCGAGGACGTTCGCGACGGTCGACGAACTGCGGGCCGCGGTGGGCGAACAGCTGGGGTACAGCGACTGGGTCGAGATCGAGCAGAAGCGGATCGACCTCTTCGCGGAGGCGACCGGCGACCACCAGTGGATCCACGTCGACCCCGAGAAGGCCGCGACCGGCCCCTTCGGCACGACGATCGCGCACGGCTACCTCACCCTGTCGCTGCTCCCGCTCTTCGGCCCGCAGCTGATCAAGGTCGAAGGCGTGAAGATGGGCGTCAACTACGGGACGAACAAGGTCCGTTTCCCCGCCCCCGTACCGGTCGGCTCACGGCTGCGCGCCACCGCGCAGATCACCGGCGTCGAGGACGTGACCGGCGGTGTCCAGGTGTCCGTGGCCTTCAGCGTGGAGCGCGAGGGCGGCGACAAGCCGGTGTGCGTGGCCGAGTCGGTGTCGCGCTACTACCTCTGAGCGCCCCCACCCGCCCCGGGGCCGCTACTTCTTGGCCCCGACCATGCGCAGCACGAGGTCGGCGTAGAGCGCGCCGACCTCGTCGGGCGTACGGGGCCCGTCGACGTTGAACCAGCGGGCCACGTCGATGCAGAGGGAGAGCACCGCGAGCGTGGTGCCCGGCACGTCCGGCACGTCGAAGTCGCCCGCCGCCACGCCGTCGGCGATGATGCCGCGCACGGCCGCGTCGGTCTGCCGTCGCAACGCGACGATCTCCGCCCGGGCCTCGGGTCCGAGGGCTTCCAGCTCGTACTGCACGACCCGCGCGGTGGTGTGCTGCCCGGCGTGCCACCGTACGAAGGACCGCACGGCGTCGGTGAGCCGCTCGGCGGCGCTGCCGCCGCCCTGCGCCGCGCCGCGCACGATGTCGAGCGCCTTGTCGTGCCCGATCCGGCTGATGCGGTGGAGCAGCTCTTCCTTGGTCTTGTAGTGGATGTACAGCGCGGCGGGGCTCATGCCCGCGCGGCCCGCGATGTCCCGGGTCGTCGTCGCGTGGTATCCGCGCTCGGCGAAGGCCTCCACGGCGGCGACGAGCAGCCGCCGGGCCGCGTCCGGGGTGACCTCGGCCCACGGCTGCATCTCGCCGCCGGCCGTCTCCTCCGCCGTACTCATCGCTGGTTCGCCCCTCTCGCTGACAGGAGGTACACCATACCGCCGAAGCTGAGCGGGCGCTTAGCGTGCCCGCTCGGCGCCCGCGTCCTGACGGTCCCGGATCACCTTGGCCAGCGTGAAGGACGACGTCACCAGATAGAGGACGGCGATGGCCAGAAAGGCTCGCACCCAGGCGTCGGCGTGCAGCTTGTAGATACCGACGGCGGTCGCCACCATGGCGACGGAGAAGGAGGCCACGGCCTGCCCGTAGAAGGCCGCCGTGTTCTGATGCTTGACGGGTGTCTCACTCATGGGGACAAGGGTCGGCGGACGCGACCGGCGCCGCATCCGCCCACGTACTCAGCACCGCGTGCGGGCGTACTCAGACAGAAGACGGAGACCCTGGCCGGCCTCAGAAGGCGGAAACCCCGGTCAGCGCACGCCCGATGACCAGCTTCTGTATCTGACTGGTGCCTTCGTAGAGGGTCATCACGCGGGCGTCGCGCAGCAGCTTGCCCGCCGGGTACTCGTCGATGTAGCCGTAGCCGCCGAAGACCTGGAGTGCGTTGTTCGCGGCGCGCACGGCGGCCTCGGAGGCGAAGAGCTTGGCCTTCGACGACTCCGTGGCGAAGGGCAGCCCGCGGTCGACGAGATCGGCGACCCGCCAGGTCAGCAGCCGTGCCGCGTCCACGTCGACGGCGATGTCGCTGATCAGTTCCTGGACGAGCTGGTGGTGCGCGATGGCCTTCCCGAACTGCTCCCGCTCGGTCGCGTACCGCACGGCGACGTCCAGGGCCGCCTGGGCGATGCCGACGCACCCGGCGGCGACCGACATCCGCCCCTTGGCCAGGGCGGACATGGCCACGGAGAACCCCTTGCCCTCGGGCGCCAGCATGGCGCTCGCGGGTACGCGTACGTCTTCCAGGACGAGTTCGGCGGTGGCCTGGCCGCGCAGGCCGAGCTTGCCGTGGATGGTGCGGCGGGTCAGGCCGGGGGTGTCGGTCGGCACGAGGAAGGCGGAGACGCCCTTGTGGCCGGGCGCGTCGGTGGAGCGGGCGAAGAGCAGGACGACGTCGGCCCAGGTCCCGTTGGTGATGAACATCTTGGTGCCGTTGATGACGTAGTCGTCGCCGTCGCGTACGGCCTTCGTCGTCAGGTTGCCCGCGTCCGAGCCGGTGCCGGGCTCGGTGAGGCCGAAGCAGCCCACGTACGCGCCGGAGGTCAGTCCCGGCAGCCAATGCCGCTTCTGCTCCTCGCTCCCCCAGTACGCGATCGTCTTGGCGACGAGACCGAGCGAGACGGAGACGATGCCGCGTACGGAGGAGTCGCCGCGGCCCAGTTCCTCCGTCACGAGGCAGTACGCGAGGTGGTCGCCGCCGCTGCCGCCGTACTCCTCGTCGACGGTGAGCCCGAGGAAGCCGACCTCGCCGAGCTTCTTCACGAGCGAGCGGTCGACCTCCTCCGCCCGGTCCCACTCGACGACATGAGGGGCGATCTCGCGGTCCACGAAGTCCTTGGCGAGTTGCCGGACGGCGGTCTGCTCCTCGCTGAGCTCCAGGTTCATGACGGTCACCCCATTTGAAAGCCGTACATTCGAAAAGCTAAATTAGCACTGCTAGTTTAAGTCCGCAGCCCTACTATGTGCGCCATGGCCCGACCGCGCAAGCCCCTCCTGAGCACCGACCGGATCGTCGACACGGCACGGGCCCTGGTGGACGCGGAGGGTCTGGCCGCCCTCTCCACACGGCGGCTCGCCGCCGAACTGGGCGTGAGCGGGCCCTCCCTCTACAACCACTTCCGCACCAAGGACCAGATCCTGGAAGCGGTCGCGGACTCCGTGAGCGCGCAGGTCGACCTGTCGATGTTCGAGGACGGGCGGGACTGGCGTACCGCCCTGCACGACTGGGCCATGTCCTACCGGGCGGCGCTGCGCGACCACCCGAACATCGTCCCGGTCCTCGCCCGCGGTCCCGGGCGCCGACCCGCCGGGCTGCGCCTCGCGGACGCCGTCTTCGGCGCGATGGTCGACGCCGGCTGGCCACCGGCCCAGGCCACGTCGATCGGCGCCCTGATGCGCTACTTCATCATGGGCTCCGCCCTCGGGTCCTTCGCCGGAGGCTTCGTCGACGACGAGAGCGCGTACGATCCCGCCGACTATCCCCACCTCGGGCAGGCCCACCTGCTCGCCGAGCAGCAGGAGAAGGTGGACGAGCGGGCCTTCGAGGTGGGGCTCGGGGCGTTGCTGGACGGGCTGACGGAGCAGTTCACAAGGGTGACGGCCGAGGGCTGACGGGTGGGTTCGTCGGCTGCGGGTGGGTGGGGGCTGGCCGCGCAGTTCCCCGCGCCCCTAAGCCACGGGGCTACGCCCCAGCGCCCCACCGGCCGCCGGCCGCCGGCCGAAGAGCGTCGGGCGCACGGCAGACGCGGGCCGAAGCCCCGCCTCAGGGGCGCGAGGAACTGCGCGCCAAGCCCCCACCGGCCGTCAGCCGAAAAGTGTCGGGGGCGGGAGATGCGGGGCGAAGCCCCCGCCTCAGGGGCGCGAGGAACCGCGCGACCAGCCCCCACCCTCCCGCAGCCGAGCGACCCGGAACAGGCGGGAAATCCGGGGCGGAGCCCCGACCCAGGGGCGCGAGGAACTGCGCGACCAGCCCCCACCCACCCGCGGCCGAGCGACCCGGAACAGGCGGGAAATCCGGGGCGGAGCCCCGACCCAGGGGCGCGAGGAACTGCGCGACCAGCCCCCACCCTCCCGCAGCCGAGCGACCCGGAACAGGCGGGAAATCCGGGGCGGAGCCCCGACCCAGGGGCGCGAGGAACCGCGCGACCAGCCCCCACCCACCCGCAGCCGAGCGACCCGGAACAGGCGGGAAATCCGGGGCGGAGCCCCGACCCAGGGGCGCGGGGAACTGCGCGGCCAGCCCCCACCCTCCCGCGGCCGAAGAATCCCCCGCGGCCCGGAGACCGTTCGGCGGGGGCCGAACGGTCGAGGGCGGATGATGGGCGGCATGACGAGGTCGACGGATCCGGTCGCACCGGGACTCGCCGCGCTGGCGGCAATGTTCGCGGACGAGACCCGCGCCACCTTCCTGCTCACCCTGCTCGACGGCCGCGCCTGGACCGCGGGTGAACTGGCCAGGCACGCCCACGTCGCCCCCTCGACGGCCAGCGAACACCTGGGCAAGCTCGTCGCAGGCGGCCTGCTCACCGAGGAACGACAGGGCCGACACCGCTACGTACGGCTCGCGGACCCCCACGTCGCCCAACTCGTCGAGGACCTCGCCGCCCAGGTCGCACCCGACACCACCCGCCGCCCCCGCACCCTGCGGGAAGCCGGCACGGGCTCCGCGATGGCCCGCGCCCGCACGTGCTACGACCACCTCGCCGGCCGCCTCGGCATCACCCTCACCGACGCCCTCACCCACCGCGGCCTGCTCCGCCAGGACACCGGGTTCGCGCTCACGGACGCGGGCCTGCGATGGTTCGACGAGGCAGGCATCGACCTGAACCGCACCGGCCGCCGCCCCCTCACCCGCGGCTGCCTCGACTGGACCGAACGCCGCCCCCACCTCGCGGGTACCGCAGGCGCGGCCCTGTGCCGGCACGCCCTGGACGCCCACTGGTGCGTACGCATCGGCTCGGAGCGCGCGGTCAAGGTCACGCCCGACGGCGAGCGCGCCTTCGCGGAACTCCTGGGCATCGAGGCGACGGCACTCCGCTGAGCAGCCATGCCCCACCGCGGCGTCCGAAATCCGCGAGCCCCCTGCCCCGTACCCACCTAGCCTCGGGACCATGATGAACGCCACCTCCCCCGCGTCCGCCCGTCGCGCGGACCTGCTCGCCGCGGGCGCCGCGACCGTCACGGTCGTGCTGTGGGCCTCCGCCTTCGTGTCGATCCGCAGCGCGGGCGCGGCGTACTCGCCGGGCGCACTGGCACTCGGGCGGCTGCTGGCGGGATCCGTCGCGCTGGGCGCCTTCTGTCTCGTACGCGGCGAGGGGTGGCCGCCGCGCGCGGCCTGGCGCGGGATCGCGATATCCGGCCTGCTCTGGTTCGGCTTCTACATGGTGGTGCTCAACTGGGGTGAGCAGCAGGTGGACGCCGGCACGGCGGCTCTGGTCGTGAACATCGGCCCGATCCTCATCGCGCTGCTCGGCTCCCGGCTGCTCGGCGACGCGATGCCGCCGCGGCTGCTCGCGGGCATGGCGGTGTCGTTCGCGGGGGCGGTCGCGGTGGGGCTGTCGATGTCCGGCGAGGGCGGGTCCTCGGTGCTCGGGGTGGTCCTGTGTCTGCTCGCCGCCGTCGGCTACGCGGCGGGGGTCGTCGCGCAGAAGCCGGCGCTCGGGCGGGCGAGCGCCCTCCAGGTGACCACGTTCGGCTGTCTGGTCGGGACGGTGGCGTGCCTGCCGTTCGCGGGGCAACTCGTCCACGACGTGGCCCACGCGCCGGCCACCGCCACCCTCAACGTGCTCTACCTGGGCGTCTTCCCGACCGCGCTGGCGTTCACGACCTGGGCGTACGCGCTGGCCCGGACCACCGCGAGCCGGATGGGCGCGACGACCTACGCGGTGCCCGCGCTCGTCGTCGCGATGTCCTGGCTGTTCCTCGACGAGGTACCGGCGCTGCTCACGCTCGCGGGCGGCGCACTGTGCCTGGCCGGAGTCGCGGTGTCCCGCTCCCGCCCCCGGTCCAAGGCTTTCAGGGACGCGGGGAACCGCGCGACCGGCCCCCGCACACCCGCGGACAACCAAGCCACCCGGGGCTAGAACACCACCAGCGCTCGTCCGCCCTTACCCGCCACCATGTTCTCGAACGCCCCCGCGATCCCGTCCAGCCCGATCCGCTCGGTCACCAGCATCCCCAGATCCAGACGCCCCGCCCGCACATGCTCCGCCAGCACCGGCAGATCCCGCGCGGGGTCGGAGTTGCCGTACACGCAGCCGGACAGCGTACGGCCCCAGTGGAAGATCTCCAACGCGTTGAAGGTGATCTGCTGGTCCTTGCCACCGATGCCGACGACCGTCGTACGTCCGCCGCGGCGGGTGGAGTCCCAGGCCGCGCGAATGGTCACGGCACGGCCCACACACTCGACGGCGACGTCGACACCTTGCTTGCCGGTGAGGGAACGGATCTCGCGGGCGGTGGCGTCGGAGGCGACGACGTAGTGCGTGGCACCGGCCTCGCGTGCCAGTGACTCCTTCTCCGCGGAGATGTCCACCGCGATGACCTGCGACGCGCCCGCGATCCGCGCCGCCTGGAGCGCCGCGAGCCCGACCCCGCCCACCCCGAACACGGCGACACTCTCACCGGCACGGACCCGCGCCGAGTGGTGGACGGCGCCGTAACCAGTGAGGACGGCGCAGCCGAGGAGGGCGGCATCGGTGAGGGGGATGCCGTCCGGGACGGGGAGTACGCAGCCGGCGGCCACGACGGTCTCCTCGGCGAACGCCGCGACGTTCAGGCCGGGATGGAGGTCGCTCCCGTCGGAGGCACGCCGCGCGTACACGTCCCCCGCGCCGGTCAGCGCGTTGGCGCACAGCCACACCTCCCCCAGCGAGCAGGCGTGACAACTTCCGCAGGAGGGCGCCCAGTTGAGGACGACTCCGTCGCCGGGCGCGACACCCGTCACGCCCTCCCCGACAGAGACGACGGTCCCGGCACCCTCGTGGCCGAGGACGGCGGGGACGGGCACCCGCATGGTGCCGTCGGACAGCGAGAGGTCGGAGTGGCAGACCCCGGCGGCGGCCAGCCGGACGCGGACCTGGCCGGGACCGGGCGCCGGGAGGTCGATCTCGACGATCTCCAGGGCGGCGCCCACGGCGGGAAGTACGGCAGCGCGAACCACGTAGAAGCTCCTCGGCCCAGAACTCTGGAACTGACTGGAATGGAGTGGAACGGAGTGGAGTGGAGTGGAGTGGAACGGGTCAGAACTGGAGGGACTTCGTCTGGAGGTACTCGGACAGGCCGTGCGCGCCCAGCTCCCGTCCGACCCCCGACTGCTTGTAACCGCCGAACGGGGCACTGGGGTTGAACCGGCCGCCGTTGATGTCGACCTGCCCGGTGTCGAGCCGTCGCGCGAAGGCGACCGCCTCGGCCTCGTCGCCCGCCCACACCGCGCCCGCGAGCCCGTACACCGTGCCGTTGGCGATCCGGACGGCGTCCTCCTCGTCCTCGTACGGGATCACCGACAGCACCGGGCCGAAGATCTCCTCCTGCGCGATCGTCATCTCCGGGGTGACGTCCGCGAAGACGGTCGGCTGGACGAAGTACCCCTGCTCGCGCGGGGATTCGGGGCCGCCCGCGACGAGCCGGGCGCCCTCGGCGACGCCCTTGTCGATGTATCCGCGCACCCGCGCCTGCTGCTTGGCGTTGACGACCGGGCCGATGCGGTCTCCGTACTTCGCCGCGGCGGTCGCGGCGAGTTCGACCGCCTCCTCGTACCGGGCGGCGGGCACGAGCATGCGGGTCCAGGCGCTGCACGTCTGGCCGGAGTTGGACATCACGTTGGCGACGCCGACGTTGACGGCCTTGGCGAGGTCGGCGCTCGGCAGGATGACGTTGGCGGACTTGCCGCCGAGTTCGAGGGCGACCCGCTTGATGGCCGCACCGGCCGTCGCTCCGATCCGCCGCCCCACCGCCGTGGAGCCCGTGAAGGAGACCAGGTCCACGTCCGGGTGTTCGGCGAGGGCCTGGCCCGCGACCGGGCCGAGGCCGGTGACGAGGTTGAAGACGCCCGCCGGGACGCCCGCCTCCGCGACCGCCTCGGCGAACAGCTGGGCGGTGAGCGGGGTGTCCTCGGCGGGCTTCAGGACGACCGTGCAGCCCGCCGCGAGCGCGGGGGCGACCTTGGCGACGATCTGGTGCAGCGGGTAGTTCCAGGGCGTGATCGCGCCGACCACACCGATCGGCTCCTGGTAGACGGTCGAGTTGCCGACCTTCTCCTCGAAGGCGTAGGTGGCCGCCAGTTCGGCGTACGAGCCCGCGACCAGGATCGGTACGGCCGCGTGGACCGCCTGCGAGAAGGACAGCGGGGAGCCGAGCTCCGCCGTGACCGTCTCGGCGATCTCGTCCTTGCGTGCGGTGAGGACGTCACGCAGGGCACCGAGCCGCGCGGCCCGCTCGGCGGGCGGGGTCGCGGCCCAGGCCGGGAAGGCGGTGCGGGCGGCCCGTACGGCGGCGTCGACGTCCTGGGCCGTGCCCGCCGGAACCCGGCCGAGAACCTGCTCGTCCACCGGGTTCACGACCTCGATGGTGTCCGTCCCTGCCGCGGGGCGCCAGGCACCGTCGATGTACATGCCGTCATGTGCCTTCATCGTGTTCCTCCCGGGCGGGGGCGTACCGTCCGCCTCGCGGCGTCGTCCGACCCACAAACTAGCGGTGTTAGTTTTCAGGCGCCAGACGTCTTCCCGCGACTCACCCTGCTCACCTCACTCGTCCAGGTCCGGCAGCCGCGCCGGAGCGGGGCAGATGCGTTCGCCGTGCTGGTCGAAGACGAACAGATGGGCGAGGTCGACGAGGAGGGGCACCTGCATGCCGTGACGGAGGTCGAAGTCGGGGGTGGTGCGGACCACCAGGTCGCCGGGGAGCCGGCCCTCCGGCGGTATCTCGTCGTCGCGCGCGGGACCCACGTCGGCGGGGTCGTCGAGGTCGACCACCGGGCCGGCCCGCAGACCGGCCCGGCGGTCCCGGAGACGGTCGAGGAGCGAGCCCTGGCGACGGCGGCGCCCGACCGGGCGGACCGGGCGCGGTGCCTCCAGATCCGGGACGAACGCGGGCCGCGAGCCGGTGTTGAAGTGGACGAGCACCTCGTGCCCCTGGAACTCCACATGCTCGACGAGACCGCTGATCGCCACCTCGCCCGGCCGGGCCTCCGAGGGCTCGGCCAGGCGGACGGCCTCGGAACGCAGCCCGACGATGACCTCGCGGCCCTGCTGCACCCGCAGCAACCGCTGATCCACCGACCAGGGCTCGCGCAACGGCAGATACTGCTTTCCGAGGCTGATCGACATGGCCCCGTCGAGCGGGGCCCGCACCATGCCGCGCAGCAGATTGATGCGCGGGGTGCCGATGAAGGCGGCGACGAAGACGTTCGCGGGCAGCGCGTAGACCGTACGGGGTGTGTCCAGTTGCTGGAGGACGCCGCCACGCAGGATGGCGACCCGGTCGCCGAGCGACAGCGCCTCGGCCTGGTCGTGGGTGACGTACACCGTGGTGACGCCCAACTCCCTGGTGAGCGAGGCGATCTCGGCGCGCAGGTGGTTGCGGAGCTTGGCGTCGAGGTTGGAGAGCGGCTCGTCCATCAGGAAGGCGGAAGGGTGGCGGGCGATCGCACGTCCCATCGCCACGCGCTGGCGCTCGCCGCCCGACAGCTGGTGGGGGAAACGGTCGAGGAGGTCCTCGATGCCGAGCATCCGGGCGGTGGCGTCGACCCGCGGACGCGGGTCCTCGCCGGGGGTCTCGATGCGCAACGGGAAGCCGATGTTGTCGCGGCCCGTCATGCTCGGATAGAGGGCGAAGTTCTGGAAGACCATCGCCATGTCCCGCTCGGACGGCGGCAGATCGCCCGCGTCCTCACCGTCGAGGCGTACCTCGCCCTCGGTGGCGTTCTCCAGGCCGGCGATCATCCTGAGCACGGTCGACTTGCCGCAGCCGGAGGGACCGAGCAGGACGAGGAACTCGCCCGGCCGGATGTCCAGCGACAGCCGCTCCACCACGCGGACACCGCGCGTATACGACTTGCTGACCTGGTGCAGGGAGATGGCGCGTGTCATGAAGGGTGCCCCCGGGGGCTCAAAGGGCGCTGTCGCTCCGCGGTCGAGACGCCCCGAGCGGGCCGCAAGGGACGTATGAGTCACGGAAGTTAACGGACCGCGACCACCCGGGGGAAGACACCCGGCGGGATCCGGCGTGTCGGTTCCCGCCTCGGTTCCCGTCCCTGTTCGGGCGCGGCGGAAACGGACGATCGCCTACCGGCCCGACAGACACGTCACCGCACCCTCGTCGGGCCGGTCGGGAAGGTCAGATGTCGCTCTTGCGGCGCAGGGGCACTGCGGGCCGTACGGGCTCGGTGCGGCCTGCGGGCGCCTTCCTCGGCGAGCGCAGCGCGACCCCCGACGACAGCACCAGCAGCGCGCCCAGCATCACGAACGGCGCGGCCACACCGGCGACCCCGGCGACCAGTCCCGCCGCGGCCGGGGCGGCCACCTGCCCCAGGCGGTTGCCGGTCAGCCGCAGGGCCAGGGCCGTGGAGCGGGCCTCGTCCGGGGCGGCCTGCACGACCGTCGTCATGGACAGCGGCTGGCCGACGCCCAGACAGAAGCCGAGGACCAGCAGCATCGCGGCCAGCGCCCACACCGGCACGGGCAGCGCGAGGCCCGCGCACAGCACACCGGCCACCAGACAGGTCGCGGTGAGCAGCGCCGCCCGGCCCAGCACTCGCAGCATCGGCGTCATGACCAGTCGGCAGGCGATGGTCGCCGCCGCGCGCAGGCTGAGCAGCAGACCGATCACGGACGGCGCGATGCCCCGGTGCTCGCCGACGACGGGCAGATACGCGGTCAGGATGTCCGTCGCGGACAGCACGGAAAGGCTGATGAGGATGCCTGCGGGTACGCCCCGGGCACGCAGAATGCGGTGCACGGGCACACGCTCGCCCTGAGCCGTACGGGACTCGGCGGGCGTACGGTGCTCGATGCGCCAGAGCGAGGTGAACGACACCGCGGCGAGCGCACCCGCCACGAGCAGGGCCTGCGCGCTGCTGCCCGCCCGGTCCGGACCCCCGATCAGAAGGCCCGCGACGATCGGCCCGACCAGTTGGCCCAGGGAGGCGCCGATGGTGAAATGGCCGAAGTTGCGGTCCTGTTCGTGCGGCGCGGACTGCCGGGCCACGATCGACTGGGCACCGATGACGAAGCAGAGGTGACCCAGGCCCATCACCCCGCTCCAGGCAGCCATCGCCCCCAGCGAGTCCGCCGTACCGCTGAGCGCGCAACCGCCGGCGATGAGGACGACTCCGACGGGCAGCAGCGGGGCACAACGTCCGTGGTCGGTACGGCGGCCCAGCGGTACGGCGGCGAAGAGGGGCAACAGGGCGTACACGCCGGCGATGACACCGATGGCGCGTTCGTCGGCGCCCAGGGCGAGGGCCCGATAGGAGACGGCGGGCCGGGCCATCGACACCGCCCCCTGCGCGAAGCCGAAGGCGATGACGAGACGCAGCAGCCAGCCGCGGTTCCGACCGGGCCCCACGGGGACACCCCTCCATCCGATGACGGATAACAGATGACGGATTTCAGAGAACAGGTGACAGATGACGGATTTCAGATGACAGGTAACAGATGACGAAAACTGTCAGTCGACATCCGTCCGTCAGATGATGCCGAACAGAATCCCCGCCCCCAACACCACCAGCGAAGTCAGCGCCGCCCACTTCACCACGAACCTCGTGTGGTCTCCGAACTCGACCTTCGCCATGCCGACAAGGACGTATACGGCGGGCACCAGCGGGCTGGACATGTGCAGCGGCTGGCCGACGAGCGAGGCGCGGGCGATCTCCAGGGACGAGACTCCGTGCGCCTGGCCCGCTTCGGCGAGGACCGGGAGGACACCGAAGTAGAAGCCGTCGTTCGACATGAAGTAGGTGAGCGGGATGCTGAGGACACCGGTGACGAGGGCCATGTGCGGGCCCATCCCGTCGGGGATGTTGGAGACCAGCCACTTGGACATGTGGTCGACCATGCCGGTGCCCTGGAGGACGCCGGTGAAGACGGCGGCGGCGAAGACCATGCCGGAGACGTTGAGGACGTTCTCGGCGTGGGCGCCGAGGCGGGCCTTCTGGTCGGGCATGTGGGGGAAGTTGACGGTGAGCGCGAGTGCGGCGCCGAGCAGGAAGAGGACCGGGATCGGCAGCCATTCCATGATCATGGCGGTGAGCAGCGTGACCGTGAGGAGCGCGTTGAACCAGTAGAGCTTGGGGCGCAGGGTGGCGCGGTGGGGGTCGAGACCCTGGAAGTCGTCGTCCGCTTCGGGCAGATCGGCGTCGGTGCCGGAGCCGGTGCCGGAGCCCGAACCACCCGTGCGTGCCGCCTTCTTCGCGACGGCGGCGGCGCCGTCGCCGGAGGCGCCCGCACCCGCGCCGACGAGCACCGTCTCGGTCTCCGGCTCCAGGACCTCGTCCAGCGTCAGCACGCCGAGCCGCTTGCGCTCGCGGCGTCCGAGGACGTACGAGAGGGCGAGGACGCCGAGCAGGCCGACGGCGAGGGCCGGGATCATCGGGACGAAGATGTCGCTGGCGTCGAGCTTCAGCGCGGTCGCGGCACGGGCCGTGGGGCCGCCCCAGGGGAGCGTGTTCATGACGCCGTTGGCCATGGCGGCGACGCCGGTCATCACGACCAGGCTCATCTTGAGGCGCTTGTACAGCGGGTACATCGCCGAGACCGTGATCATGAAGGTGGTCGAGCCGTCGCCGTCCAGGGAGACGATCGCGGCGAGGACCGCCGTGCCGACCACGATCCGCAGCGGGTCGGCCTTGCAGAACTTGAGGATCCCCCTCACGATCGGGTCGAAGAGGCCGACGTCGATCATCACTCCGAAGTAGACGATCGCGAACATCAGCATCGCCGCCGTGGGGGCGAGGCTGGTGACGCCGTCGATGACGTAGTCACCGAGCTTGGCGCCCTTTCCGACGAAGACACAGAAGAGTGCCGGGATCAGCACGAGCGCCGCGATCGGCGACATCTTCTTCAGCATGATCAGGACCAGGAAGGTCGCGATCATGGTGAAGCCGAGGATGGTCAGCATGAGTTGGATTACCTATCGTTCGCCCTTGAACTCCCACCAGGGACGGCGGTGCGATGACGTTAGGTCGGGCAAGATTGCCTTAACAAGATGTTGACACGCGAGCAATAAGCGCAAAACTCCAGGTCACAGGCTTGTCTCGGTGAGCGGAGGCCCGCTACGGGCACGCTGCGAGCTCCACCGGTACCCCGTTGAGCACCGCCGTACCCGACAGCGGGTCGAGGAGCGAGCCGTCGAGGAGCTGGTTGACGTTGACGCCCGGTTCGAGGGCCGCATGGCTCATCCGGGTGCCGGGGCGGTCGTGTCCCCAGCCGTGCGGCAGGCTCACCACCCCGCGTCGTACGGTGTTCGTGACCTCGGCCGGGGCGACCACTTCTCCCCCGGCGCCCTTGACGCGCACGGCCGCCCCGTCGGCGAGGCCGAGGCGTGCCGCGTCCTCGGGGTGGATGTGCAGGGTGCAGCGGTTGGTGCCGCCGGTGAGGGCGGGGACGTTGTGCATCCAGCTGTTGTTGGAGCGCAGATGGCGCCGGCCGACGAGGACGATCGCGGCCGGACGCTCACGCAGGGCGGCGCGCAGCCGGGGAAGATCGTCGACAATCGGTGCCGGCAGCAGCTCGATCTTTCCGCTGCGCGTCTTCAGTGGCTGCGGCAGACGTGGGCGCAGTGGTCCGAGGTCGATGCCGTGCGGGTGGGCGAGCAGTTTCTCCAGGCTCAGGCCGTCGGGCCGGGCGCCGAAGCCCTCGCCGTACGGGCCGAGGCGCAGCATCATGTCGAGCCTGCGTTCGGGTCCGCTCTCGCCGGTGAGCCGTGTGGCGAGTTCCTTCGGGTCGCGTTCGTGGACGGGTCCGTGCGGGTCCTGGACGGCCTTGCCGAGGGTGGAGTCGATGACCATGGCGTCCACGGCGGACGGGTCGGCGCCGTGCATGCCGGTCGCGGCGAGCACCAGCCGGGCGAGGATCTCGGTCTCGGCCATGCGGCCCGGTTCGAGGGGGACGGCGGGGCGGTTGTAGCGGACCTGGTTGCGTACGGCGAGGGTGTTGAAGGCGAAGTCGTGGTGGGCGCTCTGGGAGGGCGGGGGCGGCGGCAGCACGACGTCGGCGTGGCGTGCGGTCTCGTTCAGGTACGGGTCGACGCTGACCATGAAGTCGAGGGAGTCGAGGGCCTTGTCGAGGCGGTTGCCGTCGGGCGCCGACAGGACGGGGTTGGCGGCGATGGCGATGAGGGCGCGGACGGGGCTGCCCTCGGGTGTGGCGGTGTCGATCTCCTCGGCGAGTGCGGCGAGCGGCAGTTCGCCCTTGGCCTCGGGGTGGCGGCTCACCCGGCTGTGCCAGCGGCCGAGCGCGAAGCCGCGGCCGGGTCCGGCGGGGCGGGGGGTCTTGTCGGTGGCGGCCTGCGGGAAGAGGGCACCACCGGGGCGGTCGAGGTTGCCGGTGAGGATGTTGAGGACGTCGACGAGCCAGCTGGCGAGGGTGCCGTGCGGGACGGTGCAGCTGCCGATGCGGCCGTAGACGGCGGCGGTGGGGGCGGCGGCGAGTTCGCGGGCGAGCGCGCGGATGGTGTCGGCGTCCACGTCGCAGGCCTCGCTCGCGGCCTCGGGGGTGAAGTCCCGTACGGCGGTGGCGAGATCTTCGACGTCCTGGACGTGCGGGGCGAGGTCGCGCAGGTCGACGAGTTTCTCCTCGAAGAGGACGTGCGTCATCGCGGCGAGCAGCAGGGCGTCGGTGCCGGGGCGGACGGTCACGTGGCGGTCGGCGAGTTTGGCGGTACGGGTGGTGCGCGGGTCGATGACCGTCAGGGTGCCGCCGCGGGCGCGCAGTGCCTTGAGCTTGCCGGGGAAGTCGGGGGCGGTGCACAGACTCCCGTTGGATTCCAGGGGGTTGGCGCCGATCAGGAGGAGGTGGTCGGTGTGGTCGAGGTCCGGGACCGGGATCGCGCCCGCGTCGCCGTAGAGCAGGCCGCTGGAGACGTGTTTGGGCATCTGGTCGAGCGTGGAGGCGGTGAAGACGTTGTGGGTGCGCAGCGCGGTGAGCAGGACGGGCGGGTAGAGGGCGCCGGCCATGGTGTGCACGTTCGGGTTGCCGAGGACGATGCCGAGGGCGTGCGGGCCGTACTGCTCGACGATCGGGCCGAGGCCCGCCGCGATCGCGTCGAAGGCCTCTTGCCAGGTGGCCTCGCGCAGTTCGCCGTCCGTGCGGACGAGCGGGGTGCGCAACCGGTCGGGGTCGCCGTCGGCGGCGCCGAAGGAGGCGCCTTTGGGGCAGATGAACCCCTTGCTGAAGACGTCGTCGCGGTCGCCGCGGGCGCCGGTGACCCGGGTGCCCTCGATGGTGAGGGTCAGCCCGCAGGTGGCCTCGCAGAGGGGGCAGACGCGCAGGGCGGTGCGGGAGTCGGGGGTGGCGCCGGAGGTGCGGGACACGGGTCCTCCCGGAGGACGGTGGCGGCGGTGGCACACGGACTCGGCCGAGCATACCGACCGGTACGGATGGGAGGGAGGGCCTGAAGGGGGTGAGGTCGGGAAATCGCGAGCCTGCCCCCGGCCCGCGCGCTGCAGCGGTGGAGCGGCAGGGCGGTGCAGCGGTTCAGTCCAGAACCCTGGCCAGATACGCGCGCAGCAGCTCCCGCGTCTCGCCGATGATCCGCTCGTCCCCCTCCGGGGCGATACGGAAGGCCAGGTGGACCAGGCTGTCGGCGGTCTCCACAGCGACCAGGAAGGTGCGCCGGAGGTCTTCGTCGGGGGTGCGGTCGAGGAAGGCGGAGAGGAGGTCGGTGAGGCGGTCGGCGACGCGGGTGTTGGGCTCGGCGTCGCGGACGCCGACGGGTATCTGGTTGCCGAAGTCGACGAGGGAGAAGCCGGGGGCGGTGCGCTTCATGGCGAGGTACTCGTCGAGCACGGCGTCCATGGCGGCGCGCCAGCCCTGTGCGCCTGTCGCCCGGAGGCGTTCGGTGACGCGTTCGGTGTAGCGCTCGAGGTTGCGCTGGGCCAGTGCGTCGGCCATGGCGCGCTTGTTGCCGAAGAAGCGGTAGACGGAGCCGATGGGGACGCCCGCGCGCTGGGCCACGGCCCGGGTGCTCAGGGCGTCGTAGCCGACCTCGTCGAGAAGGTCGGCACAGGCGTCGAGGATCCTGGTCAGTCGTTCGGCGCTGCGCCGCTGAACGGGCGCGCGGCGCAGCGAGGTCGCTTGGGGCACAGGCTTCATGATGCCTTTCCGCCGGGATCCGGTGAACCTCGCGTGTCGTTACGGCCCGCGACGCCGCTCCCGCTCACCGTCGATGTCGGTGTCGACGCGGGGGCCGACGGGCTCGACGGGGGCGGCGTGGCAGGTGCCGACGGCCGGGTCGAGGCGGCGGCCCCGGAGGCGGTGATGTCCGCCGTGCTCTCGACGGGCTTGCCGTGGACGGCCCACGCCGTGCGGTCGTCGGCGTACAGGCGCGCGGTGACGTGGTGGGTGCCGCGTGGGACCAGGCCGCCGGCGAGGTGGTACTCGGCGGTGCGCAGGGTGGCGAGGTTCCGGCCGTCCAGGGACAGCAGCGCGACGCCGCGGCCGGCCACGGCCTCCGCCTTGGCGGCGGCGGGCGAGAAGCGGAAGCGGTGGACGGTCAGGCGGACGTCCCAGCCGTCGTCGGAGGCCGGTTGGACCTCGATGGCGACCTCGGGTGCGCTCTTCTTGTCGACCTCACGGTAGTGCCGTCCTTCTTTATCCGTATCGTCCAGGATTTTGCCCACGGGTGAGGGCGACACCGCGTCCCTCCGCTCGTGTGCGGCGCCGGTGCCGCAGCCCGCCGACGCGCCGAGCAGGGCGCAGACCGCGAGCGCGGCGAGCACTCCACGCTTCCACGACATGCCGGGGACATTAGAACAACGCTCTGACAGGCGGATCCCCCTGGAGTCGGGTTCTTGGGCCGTGCCGCCGACCCTGGGGCGTACTCCGCGCGGAGGTCCCGGCGCCGCGCGTTCGTCGGCCACGCACCTCGGCGTACCTCTTGCGCGCGAAAAAACTGAATCCTACGGTGAAGCATAGGAATCAGGCGCGAGGGAGCGATCATGAGCGGGGACGCGAGGAAGACGGCCGAGAGGCTGACCTACCTCACCGGATTCGGCAACGAACACAGCTCGGAGGCGCTCCCCGGAGCGCTGCCGCACGGCCGCAACGCGCCCCAGCGCGCCCCTCTCGGGCTGTACGCGGAGCAGCTGAGCGGTACGGCGTTCACGGAGCCGAGGGCGCACAACCGGCGTTCGTGGCTGTACCGGATCCGTCCGTCGGCCGCGCACCCCGCGTTCACGCGCACGGACAACGGCGCGCTGCGCTCGGCGCCCTTCACGGAGACCGAGCCCGACCCGAACCGGCTGCGCTGGAACCCGCTGCCGGAGCCGGCGCGGGGCACGGACTTCCTCGCGGGCCTGTGGACGCTGGGTGGCAACGGCGACGCGACCCAGCGCACCGGCATGGCCGTGCACCTGTATCACGCCGATTCCTCGATGGACCGCGTCTTCAGTGACGCCGACGGGGAGCTGCTGATCGTGCCGGAGCGCGGCGGGCTGCTGCTGCGGACCGAGTTCGGGCTGCTGCACGTGGAGCCGGGCGGGGTGGCGCTGATTCCCCGTGGGGTCCGCTTCCGGGTGGAGCTGCTGGACGCCGCGTCCGACGGCGGGCAGAGCCCGACGGCCCGCGGCTATGTGTGCGAGAACTACGGGGCGCCCTTCCAGCTGCCCGACCTCGGCCCGATCGGCGCCAACGGGCTCGCCAACGCGCGGGACTTCCTCGCCCCCGTCGCCGCGTACGAGGATGTCGAGGGCCCGGTGGAGGTGGTCAACAAGTTCTGCGGCAACCTCTGGACGGCGACGTACGACCACTCGCCGCTGGATGTCGTCGCCTGGCACGGCAACCATGTGCCGTACGTCTACGACCTGCGCCGTTTCAATGTGATCGGCACGATCAGCTACGACCACCCGGACCCGTCGATCTTCACGGTGCTGACCTCGCCGAGCGACACCCCGGGCCTCGCCGGGGTCGACTTCGTGGTGTTCGCGCCGCGCTGGCTGGTGGGCGAGGACACCTTCCGGCCGCCGTACTTCCACCGGAACGTGATGAGCGAGTACATGGGGCTCATCGAGGGGGCGTACGACGCGAAGGCGGAGGGCTTTGTTCCGGGGGGCGGTTCGCTGCACAACATGATGTCGGCGCACGGGCCGGACCGGGAGACCTTCGACCGGGCCGGCGCCGCCGAGCTGCGGCCGCAGAAGATCGACGACGGGCTGGCGTTCATGTTCGAGACCCGGTGGCCGGTGACCGCCACGGCGCAGGCGGCGCACGCGGAGCATCTGCAGCACGGGTACGACGGCGTGTGGCAGGGCCTCCAGCGGCACTTCGGCCCGTTGCACTGAGCGTCGGCGACCGGTACGGATATCCCTCGTGACCTCCTTCGCCCCGGACTCGATCGTCCTGAACCGCAAACTCCCGCTCTGGTACCAGGTGTCGCAGTCCCTGCGTGCCTCGATACTCGGGCGCTCGCCCCAGGAACCGCTGCGCCTGCCGACCGAGGAGCGGTTGGCGGGTCACTACGGGGTGAGTGTGCTCACCATGCGGCAGGCGCTCAAGGAACTGGAGGACGAGGGACTGATCACCCGCCATCGGCGGCGGGGCACGTTCATCGAACCGAGCGCGCAACGGGGCGCTCCGGTGCGGCTGCTGGGCTCGGTGGACACGATCGTCGCACAGCAGTCGGGCATGACGACCGAGCTGCTGGACCACGGGAGCGTGCCGGTGCCGGCCGAACTCGCCGAGTACTTCCCGGATCTGGCCGAGGTGGGGACGTACCACCGGCTGCGCGGCGACGAGAAGACCGGTGAGCCGACGAACCACGCGCGCAACTACGTCCGTCCCGAACTGGCCGCGCGGATCGACCCGCAGGACCTGGTGCGCTGGCCCATGACCAAGGTGCTGCGGGACGTGGTGGGCGTCCGCATCAGCCGGATCACCGACACGGTGGAGGCGCGGCTCGCGGATCCGGAGACGGCCCGGCTGCTCCAGGTGCCGCTGCTCAGCCCGATCCTGCACTACACGGGCATCGTGCACGGCGAGGACGGCCGCGCCCTGGACGTGGCCCGCATCCACTACCGCGGTGACCGCTTCTCCTTCACGGTCACCCTCGACGCCCACTGACGATGGCGTACGAGACCGGCGCGCAGCGCGCACGTCGTACGATGCCGGGCGTGACGCACGACGACGCTCCGCTGCTCGCGGACCTCATGCCGTGGTCCGTCGCACCGCCGAGGCTGGGCCGGGGGTGGCCGACGGCGCCCGACGCGGCGTCCCTGAAGGCGCGCTGGGACACGCTGATGAAGGCCGAGGGGCAGGGCCGCGAGGCCTTGTTCGGCCCGACGCGCTCGCGCACCACGCACTCGGCCGTCGGACAGCTGCCGGGGCAGTCCAGCGGGACGGCCCGGCTGGAGCGCGAGTCGGGGCCCTGTCCGGAGCCGGTCCGCGTCCTGCACGGCCCGTTCGACGAGCAGTGGCTGATCCCGGACCACCGGCTGATCGACGCGGCGCGCCCCGAGCTGTGGCGGGTGGCCGACGAGCGGCAGATGTTCGTGATGGAGCAGACGGCGGCGTCGGACACGTCGGGGCCGGTGCTGCTCGTCGCGTCCGTGCTGCCGCTGGGCGCCGGTCGCGGCGGCCGTGTCCGCCCCCTCCACCGGCGCCCCGGGGGCCGCGAACCGAATCTGGCGCCCGGCCTGGTGGAGCACCTCGGCACCCGCCTCGGCCACTCCCCCGACCCCGTCGACGTGCTCGCCTGGGCGGTCGCGGTCGCACGGTCGGGCCGTGACGGATGCGCCGTCCCGCTCACCGCGGACCCGCAGGCGTGGGCGCACGGCGTCGGGTTGGGACGCCGGATGCTGTGGCTGATGCGCCGCGACGGCGAGCGCCCCAAGCTCCCCGGGGGCCGCCGCCCCTATGTCCGCGCCCCGCTCCCGTCACGCCCCGTCGACGTGCGCTACGACCGCGACGAGGAGGCCCTCCTCCTCGACGAGGGCCGTATCTCGCCCGTGCCGCCACAGGCCTGGGACTTCGAGGTGGGCGGCGTGCGCGTCCTGGAGCAGTGGTTCGCGGCCAGGACCGAGCCGGCGGAACCACCCGAGCCGGGCACCCTGGAGGCGATCCGGCCCGCCGGCTGGCAGCAGACCTGGACGTCCGAGCTGCTGGAACTCGTCACGGTGCTGACCTTGCTCGCGGAACTCCGCCCCCAGCTGGCCGAGTTGACGATCGGTCAGCCGATCACGCGGACCGAGCTGCGCGAGGCGGGTGTGCTGCCGGTTCCGGAGGCGGCGCACCGGCCCGCTTCCGTCCTCGATCATCACGAAGAAGGCCCAGAAGGACAGTTCGCGCTCATCTGACCCCATAGGTCCGACAGCCCCGTAGATCTAACCCTTCGGTTCGAACGCGTCCAGCACCCGCCCCAGCGCCCGCTCGAACACCGCCTCCAGGTCGATCGGGCCCGCGTCCTGCGTGAAGGCGGCCGCCATCCGCGGATACGCGCCGGTCGCGATCCGGCTGCCGAGGTAGGCGATCCGCATCGCCTGCTCCTGCTCCGCGGACCAGGGCAGGGAGCGGGTGCGCTCGGCGGTGGCCAGTTCGTTGCCCACGTACGTCGTCACCACGCCGTTGAGCATCGCGATCAGCTCCATCTTCGTGCCGTACGACGCGTCCAGCGGGTCGAGGCAGACGAGACAGTGCTCCAGGTAGCGCAGGGCGTTGGGGCTGAAGCCGTAGACCGGGGACATCAGGCGCGGCAGCCACGGGTGGCGGTGCATGAGGGCACGGGTCTGATGGGCGACCCGGAGCATGTCGGCGCGCCAGTCGCCCGTCGGCTCCCAGGGCTCGTGCTCACCGCTGATGGCGTCAACCATCAGTTCGTACAGGTCCTCCTTGCGCGGGACGTAGTTGTACAGCGACATCGTGCCGCAGCCCAGCTCGGTGGCCACATGCCGCATCGAGACCGCGTCGAGCCCGTCCGCGTCCGCGATCCGCACCGCGACGGCCGCGATGTCCGTCCGGCTGTAGGCCGCCCGCGGACCACGGCCCGCACGCTCGGGGCGGGCCCAGATCACTTCGGGTACGGCACTGCGCCCTGTCATGTCGTCGATCACCTCGCCACCATCCTAGTTACGTACAGCGTACGTAGTGAGCTATGGTCACCCCATGACAACTACGTACACCGTACTTAGTGAAGGTCTGGAGAAGAGCTTCGGAACCAAGGGGGAGGTCGTCCACGCGGTGCGCGGGCTCGATCTCGCGGTGGCCGCGGGCACCGTCTGCGGGGTGCTCGGACCGAACGGCGCGGGCAAGACCACGGCGGTGCGCCTGCTCACCACGCTGCTGCGGCCCGACGCGGGGTCCGCGCGGATCGCCGGGCACGACCTCGTGCGGGAGGCGGCCGCGGTGCGCGGCGCCATCGGGGTCACCGGGCAGTACGCCTCCGTCGACGGCGACCTGACCGGCCGGGAGAACCTGCGGCTGTTCGCGCGGCTGCACCGGATGCGGGACGCTCCCACGCGCGCCGGTGAACTCCTCGAACGCTTCGGGCTCGCCGAGGCCGCCGACCGGCCCGCGTCCACCTACTCGGGCGGTATGCGGCGCCGCCTCGACCTCGCGGCGAGCCTGATCCGTCGCCCCGAGGTGCTCTTCCTCGACGAACCCACCACCGGGCTCGACCCGGCCAGCCGCAACCAGATCTGGGAGGCCGTGCGCGCCCTGCGGGGCGAGGGCACGACCGTGGTGCTGACCACGCAGTACCTGGAGGAGGCCGACCGGCTCGCCGACGACATCGCGCTCGTGGACCACGGCCGGGTCGCGCACACCGGATCGCCCGCCGAACTCAAGGCGCTCATCGGCTCGTACGCGGAGGTCGTCGTCGCCCACGCCGACGCGATGCCCGGCGCGGCGGCCGTCCTCGACCGGCTCACCGGCTCCGAACCGGCGTTCGCCCCGGAGCGGCACGCGGTCGGGGCGGTGACCACCGATCCGACACTGACCCTGCCCCGGCTCGTCCGTGAACTCGACGCCGCGGGGGTGCCCCTGCTCGACGCGAGCCTGCGTCCGCCGACGCTCGACGACGTCTTCCTGCGCCTCACCGGAGGCCGCACCGACCGCAAGGAGCTTGTGACATGAGCACGTTGGCGTACGGCGGGACCGCGATGCTGGGGCGGCACCTGCGGCGGATCCGGCACAATCCCGGGCTGCTGATCCTCACCCAGTCCATGCCGATCACGATGCTGCTGTTCTTCGGCTATGTCTTCGGCAGCGCCCTCGCGACACCCGGACAGGAGTACCGCGCCTTCCTGCTGCCGGGACTGCTGGTGGCGACCGCCGCGAACGGGATCATGACCGGCATGTTCCAGGCCGCCCAGGACTCGCACCGGGGCGTGATGGACCGCTTCCGTACCCTGCCGATGAACCGGGCCGCCGTGCCGCTCGGACAGGCGCTCGCGGACCTCGTGGTCACCGCCGTGGGCACGGTGCCGCTGATGCTGGTCGGGCTGGCCGTGGGCTGGCGGATCGAGGGGTCGGCGCTGCGGGCGGTGGCCGGCGTCGGACTCCTGCTGCTCTTCCGGTTCGCGACGACCTGGATCGGCATCGTGCTGGGGCTCGCCTCACGGAGCGAGGAGGCGGCCGGGCAACTGGGCGGCGCGACGTTCATCCTGCCGCTGCTCTCGAACGCGTACATCCCCACCGACAACCTGCCCGGCTGGCTGCGCACGGTGGCCGAGTGGAATCCGATCAGCGCGGTGACCACGGCACTGCGGGACCTCTTCGGGAACGCACCGGTGCCGGACGAGGGGGCCTGGCCGGTGACCCATCCGGTGGCCGGGGCGCTGACCTGGTGCGCCGTCATGCTCGCGGTGTTCGTGCCGCTCGCCGTGCGCCGGTACGCGACCGGGGAGCGATGAACCCCAACGGGGGCTCGGGCACCCGGGGTTGACGACGGCCGAGGGCCGGCAGGAAGGGGAGACGGAAACCGCCGCGCGCCGCCGGGTGGGAGCGAGGCGCACAAAAAGACGAACGGGGGTACACCCGCGCTCCGGGAACACACCGGGGCGGCGCTGCGTGCCGTGGGGACGACGGGCGGCGAGAACGCAGCGCTTACGCCAGGGCGGTGTGGTCGCCCGAGCGCGGGTTCGAGTAACGCACGACCGTACTAGTGGCCGCCGAACAGCGAACGACGCAGCCGCTTCAGAGGGGCGAAGAGCGAGACCCGCCGTACGCGCGCGCCCCTCCCACTGCTGTCGTGCGTCGTGTCACGCGCGGTGAGCTCACGCATCAGCGAGGTCGCCTCGGCCGTCTCGCGCTGCGGGACGGCAGGGCCGCCCAGCACCGCCAGATGGCGGTCGAGGCGCGAGCTGGTCGCGCTGCTCCCGCAGGTGATCGCAGGGACGCGTGCCCTGCTGCGCACTGTTATCTGTTCCATGTCTCTCCCCACCCGTACGAGTCCACCCGGCCCGGGCAGGCTAACCCTATCGCTCCCTCGTGGCACTCGTGTATCGCGGTGGCAGGATTCACCTTCCCCGTAAGGGTGTTGACGGTTACTCTCCGAATCCGACCGATTTCAGGGCGAGTTGTGCAACAGGCGAGGTGGTGGGCTGTACAGAGCCCCCCTGCGGCTCGACGGTGACAGCGAGTGACGTGGCGTTGGTGCTCAGTCCGTCGGCTATCAAAGGCGTGTCGCCCTCGAAGAGCCCGAGGGAGCGCGGTTGCACGTTGGGGCGCATGAGCCACAACTGGCGCACGCGCCCCCCTGATGGAGTGGCAAGACCGCTCAAGGTCACGACGGCGCGCCGCTCCGATGCGGAGGCGACCACTCCGATTCCGCGGCCCTGTGCGTCCCGATCACTCGTCGCCCGGGCGTCGGGGGCCGCCAGAACGTGGGCGATCTCACGCGCCTGGGCCCGCTCCTGGTCCAGCTTGTCCTGGGTCTGTGTCGCCTGCACGGCGAAGAGGGACGCCACGACGAGCGCCGCGGCGGCGGTGGCGGTGGAGAGCGGGGCGAGCAGCGACCGGAAGCGCGGGGTCCGGCCGCGCGCGGGCCCGTGCGCCGCGCGCCCGCGGGGCACTCCGTTCGGCAACGCCTGCGACGGGTGGGCGGGGTGCGACGGGTCCGGCGCCTCTTGAGGAGTCGTGCGTACGGCGGTCAGGACCCGTTCGCGCAGGGCGGCCGGGGCGGGTGCCGTGGTGGACCAGGCGAGCCGCACCGCGTCCTCGCCCAGCTCCCGCACCTCGGCCGCGCACCGGGGGCAGCCCTGCAGATGGCGCTCGAAGCGGCGGCGTTCGTCGGGTTCCAGCGCGTCGAGGGCGTAGGGGGCGGCGAGCGAGTGCAGATCGCGGCGCAGCAGACGGTCGAGGACGCTCATACGACGCCTCCCTGGGGGTGTGAGGCGCGGCTGGGCAGTTCCAGGGCGCGGATACGGGGGCGTCGGGAGCCGGGGGGAAGGCGCCGGTGGTGTGGAGCACGGCCCTGGTGGGCGAACTCGGGGGCCGGCGCGGCAGGCCGGCGGATGAACTCTTGATCCGGCGCGGCGGACTGACGGGCGAACTCCTGATCGGGCGCGGCAGGCTGACGGGCCGGCCCGCCGTCCCCGTGGCGCGGTGTCCGACGCGCGCTCATGCCACACCTCCCAGGCAGTGGCGCATGCGTGTCAGTCCGTCGCGCATACGTGTCTTGACCGTGCCGAGCGGCAGGGAGAGGCGTTCGGCGACTTCGCGATAGGTGTAGCCGTCGTAGTAGGCGAGAGTGACGGACTGCCGTTGCAGCGTGGTCAGCCGCTCCAGGCAGCGGCGCACCCACTCGCGTTCGAGCCCGGCCTCCACCTCCTCGGCGACCTGATCGAAGGCGGGATGATGGGCGCGCTGCCCCTCACGCTGCTCGCGTTCGGTGGCCGCGCGGGCGCTGCGAACCCGGTCGACGGCGCGGCGGTGCGCGAGGGTGAGGATCCAGGACAGGGCACTGCCCCGGCCGGGGTCGAACCGCGCGGCGGAGCGCCAGAGTTCGAGCAACACCTCCTGGGCCACCTCCTCCGACTGGGCCACGTCCCGCACCACACGGCGTACGAGTCCGAACACGGGTCCGGACACCTGCCCGTACAGCTCCTCGAATGCCTTCTGGTCGCCTCTGGCCACGAGCACCAGAAGTTCGTCCGCCTCCACTCGTTCCCCCCTCTCCGGCCGCGCGCGGCCTGTCCCTGCACCTACATCTTCGCAGCGCGAGCTCACTCGGATGGGTTACGGATCAGGACGGGGAAAAAACGGGTCGGTTGCCAAAGAGTGATGAGAGGTCAGTGAGAGTGCCGTGAAAGAAACCTGGCCCGTCGATGAAACGAGCCGCGAAACCCGCCGTAAGAACGTTTGGGATTCGACCAATCCACCCCGGCGACCGCTCCGAATGGCGTGCGTCAGGCAATTGGGATCTGAGGACGGACGGCATGACACCTATCTCCAGGAGTGGCTTGGGACGCAGGAGTCTCGCGACCCTCGTCTGCGGTGCGCTGGCTGCCGGGGGGCTCGTAGCCGCCGGCGTAGCTGCGCTGGACCCCGGGGCGGCCTCCGCCTCCAGTCACCGGGAGGCCCCGCTCATCTCGGGCACTCCCCAGTACGACAACACCGACCTGTACGCATTCGTCAGCCCGGACAAGCCGGACACGACGACCGTCATCGCGAACTTCATACCCTTCGAGGAGCCGGCCGGCGGGCCGAACTTCTACACGTTCGCCGACGACGCCCAGTACGACATCCACATCGACAACGACGGTGACGCGCAGAGCGAGCTGGTGTACCGGTACACCTTCAAGACGCACCGTAAGAACGGCGACACGTTCCTCTACAACACGGGCCCGGTCAACAGCCTGGACGACCCGGACCTGAACATCACGCAGACCTACGACATCGATCTGCTGCGGCTGCACAAGCAGAAGGTGATCTCCAAGACGAAGGTCGCCGACGACATCCCGGTCGCGCCGTCGAACGTCGGCAAGGCGTCGATGCCCGACTACACGAAGCTGCGCAACCAGGCCGTGTACAAGCTCGCGGGTGACTCGACGACCTTCGCCGGCCAGGCGGACGACCCCTTCTTCGCCGATCTGCGGGTCTTCGACCTGCTGTACGGCGGCAACCTGTCCGAGGTCGGGCGGGACACGCTCAAGGGCTACAACGTCAACACGCTGGCCCTGCAGGTGCCCAACTACATGATCCAGGAGTCGTCGCACCAGCCGATCGTCGGCATCTGGTCGACCGTCCAGCGCAGGGACGCCCGCGGTTACTACACCCAGGTCTCGCGCCTGGGCAGCCCGCTGGTCAACGAGGTCGTCAACCCGCAGAAGGACAAGGACAAGTTCAACGCGTCCTCGCCCTGGGAGGACGCGCAGTTCCTGAAGAACGTCACCAACCCGGAGCTGCCCAAGCTCATCGAGGCGATCTACAAGATCAAGGCGCCCGCCGAGCCGCGCAACGACCTGGTCGACGTGTTCCTGAAGGGTGTGAAGGGTCTCAACCAGCCGCCCAAGGTGACTCCGGCGGAGGAGCTGCGACTCAACACCTCGATCAAGCCCAGCATGCACCCCAAGCGGCTCGGTGTGCTCGACGGCGACAAGGCGGGCTTCCCGAACGGACGTCGGCTCGCCGACGACGTGATCGACGCCTCGCTGCGGGTCGTCGAGGGTGAACTCCTGGGCCAGAAGACCGGTCTGTCGGACTCGGTCGACAAGAACGACAAGAGCTTCGAGAAGTCGTTCCCGTACGTGGCCGAGCCCACCTCGGGTTCGCGTGGAGCGCTGGCGAAGGGCGCCGGAAGCGACGTCAAGAACCAGCTGGGTGACGCCCTGCAGACGGGCTCCGGCAGCACCGACGTCATGCTGATCGCGGGTTCCGCGGCGGCGGGCGTGGCCGGGGTCCTGCTGATCGGCGCCGGCGTCATGTGGTGGCGCCGCCGCATGTACAACCGGGCCTACTGACCGGCCCTGGCGACCGGGCCCGTTGACCGGGCCCGGTCCACCGACTGGCGCGGCCCGCACCCCACCACCCCCCACACCGCGGGCCGCGCCGCCCCACCCCCACGACGACCGTTCACCCCAAGGACTTTGAGGAGAGGGCATGTCCCCGCGTACGAACGAGAGCGCGCCGGAGGGCGAGCCCGACGAGGTGACGACGGCCGACCCACAGCCTCCGCACGACGCTTCCGAGCCGGCGCCCGAGCCCGAAGCCGAGCTGCCGGTGGCCGAGGATCACTTGCCCGAAGCCGAAGCCGAAGCCGAGCCGCCCGTGCCCGAAGACCACTTGTCCGTGGCGGAAGACCACCCGCCCGTGGCCGATGAACGCGTCGCCGCCGTCCGGCGGGTGTCCGCCTCGACACGTCGCTGGCGGGCGGTCCAACTCGGCCTCTGCGCCGCCTCGTTGGCTCTCGCTCTCACCGCCGGGGCCGTGATCGTCGGGGCCCTGCGGGACGGCTCGGGCACCGCGGTCGCCGCCGCGACCGGCGCCGTGTCGCCGGAGTTGCTGGCCGGCGGGGACCTCGACGCCAGCATCACCTCGCTGCAGGCCCATCTCCGCACCCAGCCCAAGGACTTCGACAGCTGGGCCACCCTCGGACTCGCGTACGTCGAGCAGGCCCGCACCAAGGGCGACCCCTCCCGCTACCCCCAGGCGCAGCAGGCACTGGACCACTCCCTGAAGCTGCGTCCCGACAACGAGTCGGCGCTCGCCGGCCGCGCCGCCCTCGCCGCGGCGCGGCACGACTTCACCGGCGCCCTGACCTACGCGGACAAGGTGCTCAAGGAGAACCCGTACAGCGAGCGCGCCCTCTCCTCCCGTATCGACGCGCTCGTCGAACTCGGCCGCTACGCCGACGCCTCGAAGGCCGCCGACCTGGCCGACTCGCGCCGACCGGGCGTCCCCGTCTTCACCCGGTACGCCTACGTCCACGAGCTGCGCGGCGATGTGTTGACCGCCCGCCGCGTCCTTCAGCAGGCGCTCGACACGGCGACGAGCCGGGGCGACGTCTCGTACGTGGCGGCGGCGCTCGGCCAACTCGCCTGGAACCAGGGCGACTACGACTCCGCACTGAAGTACTACGCCCGAGCCCTGGCCGCCGACGACAGCTACCTCCCCGCGCTCGAAGGCCGCGCCCGCGCCCAGGCCGCGAAGGGCGACCAGGCGGCGGCGATCAAGGGGATGGAGCAGGTCGTGGAGCGCTACCCGCTCCCCCAACCGCTGGTCGAACTGGGTGAGTTGTACGAGGCGCGCGGCCGGGCCGGCGACGCGCAGAAGGCCCGTGACCAGTACGCCCTGGTGACCGCCTGGGTCTCGCTGGCCCACTCCTACGGTGTCAACGCCGACCTGGACACCGCCCTCGCCGCCGCCGACCACGGCAACCGGGGCGACGCGCTCAAGGCGGCCCGCGCCGAGTGGGCCCGCCGCCACACCGTGCACACGGCGGACGCGCTCGCCTGGGCGCTGCACGTCAACGGCCGCGACAAGGAAGCTCTGCCGTACGCCCGCCAGGCCACGGCCACCGGCTACCGCAACGCGTCCTTCCTCTACCACCGCGGCATGATCGAGCGCGCCACCGGTCATGAGAAGGAGGCCCGCGCCTCGCTGAAGTCGGCCCTCGACCTGAACGCGGGCTTCTCACCCCTGGGTGCCCGTGCGGCTCGCAAGGCTCTGGGGGAGGGCAAGTGAGGCCCGCTCGAACGCACGGCCTGCGGGCGAAGTCCCCGCGGGGGAGGTCGCGTCGGCTGTTGGCCTCCTGCGCGGCCGTCCTCACCGCCGCCTGCGCCCTCGTCCTCGTCCCCACCGGGGCCGCGAGCGCGCATCCGC
The DNA here is from genome assembly GCF_055656965.1 of Streptomyces sp. NPDC111656. Taxonomy (NCBI): domain Bacteria; kingdom Bacillati; phylum Actinomycetota; class Actinomycetes; order Kitasatosporales; family Streptomycetaceae; genus Streptomyces; species Streptomyces sp. NPDC111656. The sequence goes on along the minus strand of NZ_JBVKCA010000006.1, from coordinate 102,257 downwards.
TCGGCAACTTCACCGTCAACCGGTACGACGGACTCGTCGCCGCCCCCGGGCAGCTGCGCGTCGACCACGTCGAGGACCTCGCCGAGATCCCGGCCACCCAGGCCAAGCCCGACCTCGAGAAGCTCGGTATGACGGACTGGGCCCGGCAGCGCTGCGAGACGGCCGCGAACGGCAGCAAGGTCACCGTCGACGGACATCCGGCCACGCTCTCCGTCGCCACGAGCCGAGCGAAGCTGCGCCCCGGACAGGCCGGGCTCAACACCCTTCGTGTGGAGTGCCGGTTGACGGCCGCGCTGCCCAAGCAGAGCACGGTCTCGCTCGGCTTCCACAGCGCAGGTGCCGACCGGGGACCCGGCTGGCGCGAGATCACCGCGCGCGGCGACCGGATGACGCTCACCGCCTCGGACGTACCGACCAAGTCGGTGTCGCGCGAATTGACCAGTTACCCCAAGGCACTGCTCTCCTCCCCCGCCGACACCGCGACCGCGTCCCTGCGGATTCGCCCCGGCGGCCCCGCCCTCGTCGAGGAGCGGACGCAAGCCCCCGGCGCCTCCGTACTGCCCCGGGGCGCCGACCGCTGGACCGAGGCGCTGAACAACCTGGTGGCCCGCCATCACCTCACCGTCGGCTTCGCCGCGCTGGCCCTGCTCATCTCCGTGTTCCTGGGCGCCATGCACGCGCTCGCGCCCGGTCACGGCAAGACCCTGATGGCCGCGACGGCCGCGGCGCGCGGCGGCAAGGCGGGACTGCGGGACGTCCTGCCGCTGGCCGCCTCCGTCACGGTCACCCACACCCTGGGCGTGGTCGCCCTCGGCCTCCTGGTGACGGCCGGTTCGGCCGCGGCGCCCTCCGTGATCGCGTGGCTCGGCATCGCCAGCGGCGTCCTGGTGACCTTCGCGGGTGCCACGCTCGTACGCCGGGCCTGGCGCAACCGGCCGCGGCGACCCGGACTTGAGCACGCCCACGACCACGCTCACGGACACGCGCACGACCACGCCCATGACCACGCTCACGCCCATGACCACCACGCGCACAGCCACGCTGACGACCACGAGCACGAGCACGGCCACGAGCACGCCGAAGAGCGCGAACGCCCCCTGGTCCTCGCCCACGCCCACGCGTCCGCCGCGACGGCAACGGCGACGGCGACGGCGACGGACAGCAAGCCGCACCCACACGGGCACGAGCGCGGACATTCCCACGACCACGACCACGGCCACGACCACGACCACGCCCATGGCCACCACCACGACCACGCGCACCCTCACCCCCACGCGCACGACCCCGCCGTCTCCCCCACCCTCGAACACACCCACGGCGGCTTCACCCACACCCACGAGGTGGCCCCCACCCTCCGCGGGACGATCCTGCTCGGATTCGCCGGCGGACTCGTGCCCAGCCCCTCCGCCGTGGTCGTCCTGGTGGGCGCGGCGGCGCTGGGACAGGCGTGGTTCGGCCTCCTTCTCGTCCTGGCGTACGGCGTCGGTCTCGCCCTGACGCTCACGGCGGCCGGGTTCGCCGTCGTCAAGCTGGGCGACGGGATGAACCGGGCGCTGGCGAAGCGTCCCCGGTGGGCAGGGGGACCGGCCGCGGCCCTGATCCGCAGGACCGCTCCCCTGGGTTCGGCGTTGATCGTCGTCGCCCTGGGGGCTGGATTGGTGTTCAAGGGGGCGGCATCCGCACTCGGCTGAGCTACTTTTGGGGAGAAATCACGCGAAGAGACATCGCGAAGAGACATCACGCGGATGCACAGCGGATACGAATGGGGGACACCCGTGTCCGAAGAGCCGGGCAGTGAACGTGTGATCGCGGGCCGCTACCGCCTCCTCTCCCCCTTGGGCGAGGGCGGTATGGGGACCGTGTGGCGCGCCCGTGACGAGGTGCTGCACCGCGAGGTCGCCGTCAAGGAGGTCCGTGCGCCCGCCGGGATCCCGGCGCACGACGTGGAGCGGATGTACGCCCGGCTGGAGCGCGAGGCGTGGGCCGCGGCCCGGGTCGCGAACCGCAATGTGGTGACGGTGTACGACGTGGCGACGCAGGACGGCCGCCCCTGGATCGTCATGGAACTCGTCCGTGGCATCGCCCTGTCCGACCTGCTGGACTCCGAGGGCCCGCAGTCGCCGCAGCGCGCCGCCGACATCGGCGCCGAGGTGCTCTCCGCCCTGCGGGCCGCGCACGAGGCCGGGGTGCTGCACCGCGATGTGAAGCCGGCGAACGTGCTGCTGTCGAACGAGGGCCGGGTCGTCCTCACGGACTTCGGTATCGCGACGGTCGAGGGCAGTTCGGCGCTGACGATGACGGGCGAGGTCATCGGTTCGCCCGAGTTCCTCGCCCCCGAGCGGGCGCTCGGCCGTACGCCCGGGCCCGAGTCCGACCTGTGGTCGCTCGGCGTCCTGTTGTACGCGACGGTCGAGGGCAACTCGCCCTTCCGTCACAACACCCCGCTGAGCACGCTGCGGGCCATCGTCGACGAGCCGCTGCCGCCGCCGCGCCGCGCGGGGCCGCTCGCGCCCGTGATCGAGGGTCTGCTGAGGAAGGACCCGGCCGAGCGGCTGAGCGCCGCACAGGCGGAGAGCGATCTGCGGCTCGTCGCCGCGGGCGGCTTCCCGGCCGCGGGACCGCCGTCGCCGACCGCACAGTCGCCGACGATCTCCTCGTTCTCCCAGCCCGCGCAGCCGCCGCCGGGATTCGGACCTCCCCTGCAGCCGTCCCGGACCTCTCCGCAGGGACCGCGGCCGGGTTACACGCCGTATCCGCCGCACACCGACACCCCCACCTCCACGGAGCCCGTACGCAACCGGCGCGCGGCCGCCGCCGTGATCGCGGGCGTGATCGCGCTCGCGCTCGCGCTGGGCGGACTGACGTACGCCTTGGTGAACCGTGACAACGGCGGCGGGAGCAGCAACGACAGCAGCAGCGGAAGTGGCACCAAGAGCGGTTCCGACGGCGGGAGTTCACCGTCCGCGAGCAGCAGCAAGGGCAACACGGCCGCACCGGGCGGCTCCACGCCCCCGGCCAGTCCGTCGAGCAGCGCTTCTGCGAGTTCACCGCCGGCCCAGTCCGTGCAGGTGACGGTCGCGGGCGCGCACACCGACTACTCCGGTTCCTGCCCGCCGCCCCAGGCCCAGGCGCCGACCTTCACGGCGACCTTCACGGTGGGCCGTGTACCGGTGGACGTCCAGTACCGCTGGGTGTTGAGGACGGGCGAGGTGTCCGACCCGGGCTGGAAGACCCTGTCGTTCTCGTCGGACGGTGGCAGGACCAAACAGAAGTCGATCTTCTTGACGACGTACAACGCGAGCGGGATCTTCCAGAACGAGATCAGCGTGGAGGTGCGCAGCCCCGTCCGGACGACGTCCAACTCGCTGCCGTTCTCGGTGACGTGTGTGACGGAGACCCCGTCGGACGAGGCCTCCGCTTCCACGTCTCCGTGAGGGGCGGTCAGGCCGCCGAGGTGAAGATCGGCAGATAGCCGCCGGAGTGGCCGGCCGCGGTGGGGTGGTACGACTCGGTGATGTTCAGCAGGTTCAGGCTGTGCAGCCAGGCGCTGCCGGAGCAGAGCTCGTGACCGGTGAACGTGCTCCTGACGTCGCCGAAGGTGAAGCCGTGGTCGGCGGCGCGCTTGGCGATGGCACTGTCCAGGTAGTCGGCGGCGCCGTTGATCGCGGCGCGCTTGGTGTCGGAGAGGCCGAGGCAGGTCGCGCCCAGTTTGTAGAACCTGGGGTAGCCGAGGACGACGACATGGGCGGCGGGCGCCTTCGAGCTGATCGCGGAGTAGACGGAGTCGAGTTGGCCGGGGAGCGTGGAGTCGACGTATGCCTTGGCGGTGGCGATGCGGGACAGGCAGCCGCTGTCGGACTGGAGCACGCACGTCGTCATGACGTCCGCGAAGCCCGCGTCGTTGCCGCCGATGCTGAGGGAGACGAGGCCGGTGGAGGAACTGAGCGGGCCCAACTGGTTCGCCAGGACATCACCCGTACGGGCGCCCGAGCAGGCCGTGAATTCGAACGACGAGGGTGAATGGGCGGCGGCCCAGAGGTAGGGGTACGCCTTCGTGCTGCGCAAGCAGTCGCCGCTGGAGCTGAGGTAGCTGCCCGCGCCGACACCGGACGAATAGGAGTCGCCGAGGGCCACATACCCGGTGGCCGCGGCGGTTCCGGACGCCTGCGCCGTCGCGGCCCCGGTGAGGGCGACGCCGACGGCGAGGAGGAGTGAGGTCACGTATGCCGTAATTCGGGAACGTCTCATGGAACCTCCCTTTAGCAGGATCTCTGCCACAACTGTCGTAGCAGCTACGCGTGTTGACAGGAAGTGTCCATGCCAAGACTTTTCGCCCCCCGCGGCCGTCGCCCGTCGTGCTGACGGGGCGTCAACTCCTTTAGTCACGCCCGCAGATGGCTGCCCAACGGCCGTGTGCCGATACGGGTCGCGCCGGAGATCGCCCCGCGAGGCCCTCAACTCGCCCGCCCCACAGCGCGGTTCCCCGGAGGCGACCGGCGTCTCCGGGGAACACGCGGTGAACACTCGCGTCACATGTTTGAAGTCGGCCAAGAAGCCCCCATGGGCGCCTACCGCATCTTGACGGCCCCCAGCCCGCTGCGCGACATTGAAGCCCGGCATCCGGCGCTTCGGGGGGCAAAGTCGCCAATGCAGACCATAGGTATCAAGTCACCTTCATCAGACAGTGACAAGCGGTCGGGACAGGATCCGGGGAGGGACCTGGTCCCACTGCTCGTGGGCATGGCGGTAGCCGTCGCGGGGGTCGGTGCGGTACTCGCGCTCGCCGACGCGGACTCTTCCCTGCGCGGCCCGTTCACGCTCTTCTTCCTGCTCGCCGCACCGGGAGCCGCCATCGGGGTCGCGCTGCGCGGGCTGGATCCCTTCGCCCGCACGGTGGTGTCCGTCGCGGGAGCGATCGCCGTCGACCTCCTTGTCGCCCAGGGCATGCTGGCGGTGCACCGGTGGTCGGTCCGTGGCGGAATCGTTGCCGTGACGGCGATCAGCTCTCTTGTTCTCCTTCTGGTGGTGGCACGGCGACTGCGCAAGCGGATGGGGAAAATCCGTTCGAGTCGTTAGGTAACGGCCAAACCAACAAAAACGTGAGACGTCGTTCCAGGACTTGCCATATGGGCGTAATCGTCAATACCGTCATACAACTCACCCGCATCGGACCATCACGCACATGCGATCTAGGGGAGGGCTCAAGATCGCGAAGAGGGTCCGGCGCGGGGCGCGGTAGGGGGGTGCCGTGCTCGGTGACCACACTTGTGCCGAGTCGTGCCGCGCGACCGGTTTCCGCATCCGGAATTCCGTCCTCGGGCTTCCGTCTTCGGACTTCCGCCTTCGGAATCGGCCAGCTTTGCCAGCTCACCCGGCATGCACGGAGATCCATTTCGTCATGCCGTAAGTGAGAACCCCCCTTTCGAACCGGACTAAAAGCCGGACCGCCCAGGGGCGGGCGGTCCACCGGACGAGAGGGACCAGACTCATGAGCTCAGTCCTGCGCCCAGCCGTATCGGGCGAAGATCCGTTAATGGCCGGCAAATATCGGCCGATCTCCTCTCACCTGGCCATCGCGCCACCGGTGAGTGTCGTGATTCCCGCCATGAATGAGGCGGAGAATCTCCCGTACGTCTTCAAGACCCTTCCCGCCTGGATACACGAAGTGGTTCTTGTCGACGGCAATTCCACCGACGACACCGTCGAGGTGGCCCGTGAACTGTGGCCCGAGGTCAAGGTCGTCGAGCAGCAGGGAAAGGGCAAGGGCGACGCCCTGATCACCGGATTCGAGGCGTGCACCGGCGACATCATCGTTATGGTCGACGCGGACGGCTCGGCCGACGGCCACGAGATCGTGTCGTATGTGTCCGCGTTGGTGTCCGGGGCGGACTTCGCCAAGGGCTCGCGGTTCGCCAACGGCGGCGGCACCTCCGACATGACACCGATCCGCAAATTGGGCAACCGAGTGCTGTGCGCGGCCGTCAACGCCAAGTTCGGCGCCCGCTACACCGATCTCTGCTACGGCTACAACGCGTTCTGGCGGCACTGCCTGGACAAGATCGAACTCGACTGCACCGGCTTCGAGGTCGAGACCCTGATGAACATCCGGGTGGTCAAGGCCGGGCTCAAGGTGCAGGAGATACCCAGCCACGAGTATCTCCGCATCCACGGCACGAGCAATCTGCGGGCCGTGCGGGACGGGTTCCGGGTGCTCAAGGTGATCATGGGTGAGCGTTCCAACCGGCGTGCTCTGCGCCGCAGGCCGCACGCCGCCCAGCTCGACTCGGGCCAGGGAGAGGTGTCTTGAGCAGTCCCGACATCTCTGTGGTGATCTGCGTCTACACCGAGGACCGCTGGGAGGACATCCTCGCGGCGGTCTCCTCGGTGCGGGCGCAGTCGCTGCCCGCCCTGGAGACGCTCCTCGTCGTGGACCACAACGCCACCCTGCTCGACCGGCTGAGCAGGGAGTACAAGGAGACCGCCGCGGTACGGGTGCTCGCCAACGCGGGCCCGCGCGGCCTGTCCGCGGGCCGCAACACCGGGATCGCCGTCGCGCACGGCGCGATCATCGCGTTTCTCGACGACGACGCCGTGGCCGAGCGCGACTGGCTGCGCCACTTCGCCTCGGGATACGCCGACCCACGGGTCATGGCCGTCGGCGGCCGTACGATGCCGATCTGGGCGTCGGGACGCCGGCCCGCCTGGTTCCCCGAGGAGTTCGACTGGGTGGTGGGCTGCACGTACAAGGGGCTGCCGCCGGGCCGGGTCCAGGTCCGCAACGTCCTGGGCGGAAACGCTTCTTTCCGTCGTACGGCGTTCGACGCGGCGGGCGGCTTCGCGACCGGCATCGGCCGCGACGGTGACAAGCGTCCGCTGGGCTGCGAGGAGACGGAGCTGTGCATCCGCCTCACCCGCGCCCGCCCGGACGCGATCCTGCTGATCGACGACCGCGCGGTCATCCACCACCGAGTACCGGAACCACGCGAGCACTTCGCCTACTTCCGCACCCGCGCCTACGCCGAGGGCCTCTCCAAGGCCCTGGTCGCCCGGAGCGTCGGCGCCGACAAGGGCCTCGAGTCGGAGCGCCGCTACACGACCCGCGTCCTGCCCGCCGGGGTGGCCCGCGGGCTGCGCGACGCCCTGCTCGCCCGCCCGGGCGGCGCGGGCCGCGCGGGCGCCATCGTGGCCGGTGTCCTGACGGCGGCCGGCGGGTACGTGCTCGGCAGCGTCCGGGCCCGCAGGGGCGGTGGCACGTTCACCGTGGCCGAGATCGAGAACGGGACCGAGAGCGGTCCGGGACGCGAGAGGGCGGCGGGCCGGGTGCACGAGGGAGGTGCGAGCCGGTGAAGGACACCCCCGTACCCATCCTCATGTACCACTCCATCGCCGCCGCGCCCAGTGACGCGACGCGTGAACTGTCCGTCGGACCCGAGACGTTCGCCGAGCAGATGGCGCTGCTCGGGGACCAGGGGTTCACCCCCGTCGACACGGCGGCGCTGGCGGCGCGTTGGCGGTCCGGCGGACCGCTGCCGGAGCGACCCGTGCTGATCACCTTCGACGACGGTTACGAGGGCGTGCACCGGCACGGGCTGCCCGTGCTGGCCAAGCACGGCTTCGCCGCCACGCTGTTCGTCTCCACGGGGTGGATCAAGGGCGCGTACGACACCGGAGGCGGCCTCGACGCCATGCTGAGCTGGGCCCAGGTGCGCGAACTCGCCGCCGAGCAGGTCGAGATCGGCGGGCACAGCCACACACACCCGCAGCTGGACCAGCTCTCCGACGACGCGCTCCGGTTCGAGGTGCAGCGCTGCAAGGAGATCATCGCCGACGAACTGGGCAGCCGCCCGGCCTCGTTCGCGTACCCCTACGGCTACTCCAGCCGCCGGGTGCGCCAGGTGGTGCGGGAGACGGGCTTCGCCCAGTCGCTCGCCGTCGGCAACGGCCTGGCGCGCCGCCGCCAGGGTCCGTACGCCCTGCAACGCGTGACCGTGCGCCGCACCACCGGTATCGAGGAGTTCGAGCGGCTCGTCGAGGGCCGCGCGATCGCCCTCAATTTCGTCCGGGACCGCACCCTCACCAAGGGGTACGCCATGGTCCGAAGAGCACGACAGGTCCGCCGGAAGGCCATCCGTTCCCGTGTCTGACACGACGACCACAGCCCAGGCTTCATCGCCCACCGCCGAGGCGCCCGAGCAGCGGACCGGGCGCCGCCTCCGCCTGCCCGGCCGGGGCCGCAAGGACGGCGGCGGCGGAGGCAACCAACTCTTCCGCAACGCCTACGCCCTGATGCTCAACACCGGGATCTCCGCGGTGCTCGGGCTCGGCTACTGGCTGGTCGCCGCCCGCTACTACTCCGACGCCGCGGTCGGCCAGGGCTCCGCCGCGATCGCCGCGATGAAGCTCCTCGCGGGCCTGACCGCGGTGACCCTGACCGGTGCCCTGGCCCGCTTCATCCCCGTCGCGGGCCGCGCCACCGGACGCCTCATCTTCCGTACGTACGCGGGAAGTTCGGTGGTCGTGGCGCTGGCCGCCGTGGTCTTCCTGCTGACGCTGAACGCATGGGGACCCTCGTACCGCTTCCTGCACGGCCCGCTCAACGGCCTCGGCTTCATCCTGGCGGTCGTCGCCTGGTCGCTGCTGACCCTGCAGGACGGCGTGCTGACCGGACTGCGCAGCGCGCTCTGGGTGCCGGTGGGCAACACCGTGTTCTCCGCGGTGAAGCTGGCACTGCTGATCGGGCTCGCCGCCGCGATCCCGACGACGGGTGTCTTCGTCTCCTGGGTCGCCGCGATCGCCCTGTCGGTGGTACCGCTCGGCCTGCTGGTCTTCCGGCGGCTGGTCCCCCGGCACATCAAGGCGACCGAGGAACGCGCGAACCCGCCCACGCTCAAGGAGGTCGGACGCTTCCTCGCCGGCGACTACACCGGCTCGCTCTTCTCGCTCGCCGTGGTCTATCTCGTGCCGGTGATCGTCGCCTCGCAGGTCAGCTCCTCCGACAACGCGTACTTCTACATCACCACGACGATCGGCGGCACGGTCAACCTGCTCGCCATCAACATGGGCGCCTCGCTGACCGTCGAGGGCTCGCACGACCCCGCGCGGCTCGCCGCGAACACCCGGGCCGCGATCAAGCGCATGGCGCGGATCATGCTGCCGGTGTGCGGACTGCTGTTCGTCGGGGCGCCGTTCATCCTGCACGTCTTCGGCGACGGCTACGCGCACGCGGCGACCCCGCTGCTGCGCTGGTTCGCGGTCGGCGCGCTGCTGCGGGTCGTCATGGAGACGTACTTCGCGGTGCTGCGTGCCCAGAGCCGCACGTCCGGACTCGCCTATCTGCAGGGCCTGCTGTGCGTCCTGGTCCTCGGCCTGACGGTGATCCTGCTGCCCCGGATGGGCCTGACCGGGGCGGGCGTCGCGGAGATCTCCAGCCTCGCGGTGATCGTGTCGATCGCCGCGCCCAAGCTGTTCAAGATCGTACGGTCCGCGCCGCCCGCCGAACTCCCGGCGGGCGCGGCGCCGGACGGGGACCTCGCCGACCTGGGTGCGCGCGACGTGGCCGCGGCCAAGCCGCGCGAGGCGAAGCGGGGGCCCGCCTGGGCCCTCGACTCCGACACCCTCGCCCTCGGCGTGCACGTCGACTTCGACCACCAGGAACGCCGCCCGGACGTCCGCCCGGGCCCCGGCACCCCACCCACGGGCACACCCAAGGCACGTCCGGACCACCGCCCGACCTGGGCGCTCAAGCCGCAACTTCCCTCAGTGGGTCTGCCGGTGGAGGCGCGGGAGCCGGGCTCGGAGGCTTCCCTGGGCCCGGCGGAGGCCCCGGAAGTCGACGCTCCCTTCGAGACGGACGGTTCGGACAGCGCCCCGACAGGGGCGCGGGGCGGGACATCAAGCGGCTCCGCCGCGTGGGCGCGATCAGCCACCACCGACCCACAGCCGGCAGACGACACGACCCCACCCCCACCAACCCTCCGCGAACGCCTACGACACCCTTCCAAACCCGGCGTGCTCCTCGGCTTCCTGCTGATCTCCGCACTGCTCCTCTACTGGGTCCCGGTACTGGGCCTCGACGACGCCTCCCTGGACACGATGGGCGGCCTCGGCCTCATCTCCGTCCTGCCGCTGCCCACCCTGATCGGCGCGGCCCTCCTGATCACGGTCTTCGCCTCGCTGCTCTGGATGAACCGCGAACACAGGGGCCTGCTGCTCATCACCCTGCTCGCCACCGTGATCTCCCTGCACGCGCTCCCCGCGGTCATCGAGACCGAGCCGCGGTTCGCCACCGCCTGGCAGCACCTCGGCTTCATCGACTACATCGACCGCACCGGATCCGCGGTACCCGACCTGGACGCCCGCTGGAGCTGGCCGGGCTTCTTCGCGGGGGCCGCGTTCGTCGCCAAGGCCTGCGGTGTCAGCGACCTCACCGAGGTGATCCGCTGGTGGCCGCTGACCATGCAACTGCTCTACCTGGCCCCGATGTTCCTGCTCGTGCGTTCGATGCGGGCGAGCTGGCGCGCCAAGTGGACCGGCATCTGGATCTTCGTGCTGAGCGGCTGGGTGGGCCAGGACTACTTCTCCCCACAGGGCTTCACCTACCTCCTCTACCTCGTCTTCGTGGCGATCCTCCTGGTGTGGTTCCGGGCGCCGCGTGTGCTGTGGGCGAAGGTGCGCCCGGGCGAGGCGGAGGTCGAGGCGACCGACCGGCGCCAGCGGGCCGTGCTCCTCATGGTGCTGATCGGCCTGTTCGCGGCGAGCGTCCCGGCACACCAGCTCACCCCGTTCGTGATGCTCGGGGTGCTCGCGGTCCTCGTCCTCGCGGGCCGCTGCGAACTGCGCGGGCTGCCGATCCTGTTCGCCGTGCTGGTCTGCGTCTGGATCGGCTTCATGGCCGAGCCGTACTGGTCGGGGCATTTCAACGACCTGTTCGGCGGGGTCGGCGGCGTCGGCAGCAATGTGTCGACCTCCGTCTCCGGCCGTATCCAGGGCGGCAGTTCGACGCACAAACTCGTCCTCTACGCGCGTGTGCTGCTCGCCGGCGGTGTGATGGCCTTCGCCTGCTGGGGCTGGTGGCGGCGGCGCGACCACAAGTACCGCGAGCGGTCACTGATCGTCCTGACCTTCGTCCCGTTCCTGGGCTTCGGCATGCAGTCGTACGGCGGCGAGATGGCCCTGCGGGTCTTCATGTTCGCCCTGCCGGGGGCGGCGCTGCTGGCCGGCCTCGCCCTCTTCCCGCGCACCGGCGTCACCGCGAAGGAACGGGAGAAGGACCGGGTGAGCCTCGCCCCGCTGGCCGCGGTCATGGCGGGTCTGCTGCTCATGGGCGGCTTCCTGGTGGCGCGTTGGGGCAACGAGTCCTTCGAGCGGATCCGGCCGGGCGAGGTCACGGCCATGAACTACGTGTACGCGCATGACAAGCCGACCGTACGGCTGCTGTGGCTGAGCAACGACACGGTCAACAACGTGACGCCCGCGATGCCGTGGGGCACCCGGGACATGGAGAAGGTGCAGTACGTGCCGACGCTGGCACCGAGCGACCCGGTGCTGGTGTCCGGGCTGGTCAAGTCGCTCAAGGACGCCGGCCCGAACTCGTACCTGATGATCAACCGCAGCCAGGTGGTCTACCTCCAGATGGACGTGGGCTACTCGGCGACCTGGGAGTCGCGGCTCGTCCGCAACCTCGACGACCGGCAGGACCTGAAGAAGGTCCTCGTCAACGACGACGTGACGATGTACGCGCTGCGCAAGCAGCCCGCGGGCAAGGTGCCCGAGCCCGATCCGGGACCGATCGGCCCGCTGGTCACCTGGACACCGTGGTCGGTCGTCGGCGCGCTGGCGGCGGTGGCGCTCATCATCATGCTGGCGGCGCGGGAGGTCGTACGGGTCGCGGTGCGGCCGAGCGTGCGGCAGCTGCGGTGGCTGCAGAGCAGCTTCTGGTTCTCGCTGCCGCTGCTGGCGGTGCTGCTGGCCTCGCTCGTGCAGCGGTTCCTGAGCATGAAGTAGCACGAGGTCCAGCCAGACGGGGAGTGGCTCACCCGGACCCGGGATCACGGGTTCAGCGGGTGAGCCACTTCACTTCGTAGGCCGACATGTCGAACCGCTTGCCGTCCACCTGCGCGTTGATGGACCGGTTCAGGGTGTTCACGACCAGGACGGCCTTGTCGGTGGCGAGGACGCGGACGTTGGGTACGTCGTCGGGGGCCACGGACACCGTCGCGTACGTGGTGCCGGGTGCGAACGCCCGGCTGAAGCGGGAGACGAGGTCGAGCATGGGCAGGGCCGCGCCGCCGCCGGCACGGTCGGTCGGCGTCCACAGGCAGCCCGCGCAGTCGGTGCCCTTCTCCTTCTCCGGGTTCCAGTAGAAGCCGGAGGTTGCGCCGCCGCGGGCCATGCCGATCAGTCCGGCGGCCTGGACGGCGACGCGGTGGGCCTCGGACCAGCCCGTGCGCTCGTCGTTGCCGTCGGCGGGCTCGACGTAGTACTCGGCCCACCACAGCGGCAGTCCGTGGGTCTGCTCGCGCACCCACCGGCTGACGGCGGTGAACTTGTCGGTGGCCGCGAACTCGTTCGGGAGCAGGTCGTCGTCGTTGGTGTAGCTGGAGCCGTCGACGACGACGAAGTCGGCGCCCACCTTGTTCTTGTTCCAGTAGTCGAAGGCGTCGAGGACCCGCTGGTCCATGGTGCCCCAGGTGCCTTTCAGGGTCGTCGACGCGTCCTCCGTCTGGCGCGGGTCGACGCTGTCCATGACGAGGTAGGGCCCGCCGACCAGGATGTCCTTGTTGACCTTCTTCAGCGCCTTGTAGACGAGGTTGTAGAGCTCGGTGTAGCCCTCGTAGTCCCAGCGTGCCTTGCCGTCGTTCCAGAAGCCCTTGAACTCGTTCCAGACGATGAAGTGACGGACGTCCGGATAGCGCTTGGCGACGGTCGCGGCGAGCGCGGCGAAGTCCGCGTAGTGGGCGCGGTCCGGGGCGGTCTCCAGGGCGGCCTGGCTCCAGTTCGTGTTGTTCGCGCCGGCCTTGCCGCCCTTCATCCAGTCCGGGGAGCAGCACAGGGTGACGACCGGGGTCCCGCCGGACTTCCGCATGAAGTCGATGCGGCGGTCCATCTCGGAGAAGTCGTAGCGCCCCTTGGAGGGTTCGGGGTTGCCCGCCCCCCAGCCCATGATGTGCTGGATCTGCGGCACCGACCGCTTCTCCAGCAGCCCCTCGACGCGCCGGGTGGCCGTGTCACTGCCCTGGTCGGCGCTGTACTGGGTGTGGGTGAAGCCCCAGCCCACCTCGGGTCGCGGCGTTGGGGGCGGGGTGACGGGGGTGCCATGCACCTTGTCCCCGTCGCGGGTGGTGCCCGCGGTGCTCGCGCCGCCTCCGGGCAGGGTGTTGAGCAAGGTCACCACCAGGGCCAGAGCGGCCACTCCCACGCCGAGCAGCGCGGTGAGCCGCCACCGCCGTGCCCCCGAATTCCACCCATGACGTCCCATCAAGGGCAACAGTAACGGCGGGGATCGGCCGCGGGACAGGTCTTGTAAGACCACAGCCGTGTAACAGGACGGAGGGGATACGGGCAGACACAGCCGACACACAGGACGCACCACGGAAACCGGGTGCACGGGGCGCCCGCGTGACGGATCATGGCGGCATGTCTGCCAACCCACACGACGCACTGCCGATCCGGCTCAACGTCGACGACAGCGACTCGCCGTCGGATGTCGTCGACGCGCTGTTCCTCGGCCGCTTCGCGACGGGCGAGCAGCCGCACTCGCACGCGGCGAACATCGACCGCGTACGGTCCGGGGCGACGCTCCTCCCGCCGGGCGCCCGCGTGCTGCGCTCGGCCCGCGACGACGACCGCAGCGCCACGCTCGCCGAGGGCGACGGCTGGACCCTGCTGGTGTCCCGCTGGAACCGCGGCGCCGACGTCACGGTCACCGCGACCAGCACCGAACTGGCCGCCAAGATCCTCGACCAGGCGACGGACGGCGCGGCGGACGAACCCGAACCCCAGCCGGAGAACGTGACGATGGGGTTCTGGTACGTCTCCCCGCGCCGCGGCCCGCACCGCACCACCCGGCAGATCTCCGCGGGTACGTGGGAGGAGGTGCGGTCGAACTACACCGGACCGGTGGCGGACGCCATGGACCGGCTGATGAAGACGACGCCCGAGGACATCGCGGGCCGGCTGTTGCTGCTGCACGGCCCGCCCGGCACGGGCAAGACCTCGGCCCTGCGCACCCTGGCCCGTTCCTGGCGCGACTGGTGCCAGGTGGACTGTGTCCTCGACCCGGAGCGGCTCTTCTCCGACGTCGGCTATCTGATGGACATCGCGATCGGCGAGGAGGACGGCACGGGCAAGGGCCGCTGGCGGCTGCTCCTGCTCGAGGACTGCGACGAGCTGATCCGCGGCGAGGCCAAGCACACCGCGGGCCAGGCGCTCTCGCGGTTGCTCAACCTCACCGACGGCCTCCTCGGCCAGGGCCGCAACGTGCTCGTGGGCGTCACGACCAACGAGGACCTCGAGCGCCTCCATCCCGCCGTGGTCCGCCCCGGCCGCTGCCTCGCCCGGATCGAGGTCGGCGCGCTGACCCGCCCGGAGGCGGTGAGCTGGCTGGGCACGGAGGAGGGCGTCGGCCGCGACGGCGCGACCCTGGCCGAGCTGTACGCGCTGCGCCGGGGCACGACGCCGACGTCGGTGCCGGACCAGCGGGAGGGCGCGGACGCGGGGCTGTATCTGTAGCTGCCCGGCACTGCGTCCGATGCTTTGATGGTCGTATGACCCTGTTCGTCGGCACGTCGGGGTGGCAGTACAAGGACTGGCGCGGCGTCCTGTACCCGGACGGGGTGCCGATGCGGCTGTGGCTGGAGGAGTACGCGGCACGGTTCGCCACGGTCGAGATCAACAACGCGTTCTATCGGCTTCCGTCGCGGGAGACCTTCGAGAGCTGGCGGGAGCGCACCCCGCCCGACTTCGTCGTCGCCCTCAAGGCGAGCCGCTATCTGACGCACATCAAACGGCTGCGCGACCCGGCGGAGCCGGTCGACCGGCTGCTGAGCCACGCCGCCGGGCTCGGCGACCGCCTGGGCCCGGTCCTGCTCCAGCTCCCGCCCACGCTGCACGCCGACCCCGCCCTTCTCGACGAGTGCCTGGGGCGCTTCCCCGCCGGCGTCCGGGTCGCGGTCGAACCGCGCCACGACTCCTGGTGGACACCGGAGGTGCGCAAGGTGCTCGAGTCACGGGGCGCCGCCCTCTGCTGGGCCGATGTGCTGGCCCGCCCCGTGACACCCCTGTGGCGGACCACCGACTGGGGCTACGTCCGCTTCCACGAGGGCCGCGCCCAGCCGTGGCCGCGCTACGGCCGGCAGTCCCTGACGACCTGGGTACGGCGCGTCACGGACACCTGGCCCGACGACCACGACGTGTACGCGTACTTCAACAACGACCCGAACGCGGCGGCGATCCACGACTCGGTGGCCTTCGCCCACGCGGCAAGAACAACAGGCCTGCCGGTGACCCGCACACCGGACGACAGGTCCTAGTCCCCGTAGGCCGCCCGCAGGGCATCCCGTACGGCGTCCAGCGCGGCGGACTCGGAGAGGCCGAGGCGGTGCACGCGCTCGGCGTACGCCTGTGCGGCCGACGCCGCTTCGCGCTCCGCCGCCGAGCCCGCTGCGGCGACGAACGTCCCGTTGCGGCCGCGCGTCTCGATCACCCCGTCCGACTCCAGCGCCCGGTAGGCCTTGGCGACCGTGTTGGCGGCGAGGCCGAGTTCCTCGGCCAGCCCCCGCACGGTGGGCAGCTTGTAGCCGACCGGTAGCGCGCCGGACCGCGCCTGCTCGGAGATCTGGGCACGCACCTGTTCGTAGGGCGCGGCCCCCTCATCGATGTGGATCTTCAACGTCACGCAGCGATTGTCCCGTACGGAACGGAAAATGAGAGGCACTCGAACACACCTCGCGCGTAGCGTTCGACTCCATGACTGTGATCATCAGCGACGTCCGCCCGGACGACCGACGGCACACCGAGGGCTTCGCCCACATCCGAAACCGCGCCCTCCCCTTCGTGCTGTACACCCCCGAATCCATCGCGTACGACGTCACGCACGCGCACCCCGACGCCCACTACCGCCCGCTGCTCGCGGAGCAGGACGGCGAACCGATCGGCACGGCCCAGGTCGGCATCGCGCACGACAGCGCGGAGCCGAATCAGGGCTACCTCAACGTGTACGTCGACCCCGACCGCACCCGCCGGGGCGCGGGCTCCCTCCTGGTGCGCACCGCCGAGGGGCACCTGGCGGCTCTGGGCGCGACCAAGCTCTTCGCCTGGGTCCTGGACGAGCCGGGCAACCGCGCGTTCGCCGAGAAGCACGGCTACCACGCGAGCCGCTCCGCCCACTTCCTCCGCCTCGATCTGGCGGGCAGCACCCTGCCGGCGCTCCAGAGCCCGCCGCCGGGCGTCGAACTGCGCAAGGGCTCGGACTTCGCCGACGACCCGCGCCCCCTGTTCGCCCTGGACGCGGAGACGATGGCGGACGAACCCAGCGACATCCCCCACGAGTTCACGGACTACCAGGCCTGGCTCCAGGAGACCTGGCACCACCCCCTGTTCAACGCCGAGCTGACCACGGTCGCGCTCGTCGACGGCCGCCCGGTGGCGTTCAGCGCGGCCCGCACGGACGGCGGCACCCGCTACGGCACCGTGATGACGGGCACCGCCGCCGCGTTCCGTGGTCGCGGCCTCGCCAAGCTCGCGAAGAACGACTCGCTGCACCGTGCCCGCGCCGCCGGGTACACGGAGGCGTTCACGGGCAACGACGCCGGCAACGAACCGATGATCGCGGTCAACAAGTGGTTCGGCTACGAGATCTGCGGAACGGAGGTGCGGTATGTCCGCGAACTCGCCTGACGCACCTCGCACCGTGGAGGTCGTCCTCGTCAAGTCCGGTCGTACGAAGATCCGTTACCCTGCCGAACTGCTCGCCGACGACGGCAACCGCGTCACCGTGCGCGCGCCG
Source organism: Streptomyces sp. NPDC111656 (assembly GCF_055656965.1). Taxonomy (NCBI): domain Bacteria; kingdom Bacillati; phylum Actinomycetota; class Actinomycetes; order Kitasatosporales; family Streptomycetaceae; genus Streptomyces; species Streptomyces sp. NPDC111656. The sequence continues at coordinate 85,252 of NZ_JBVKCA010000006.1, read as the reverse complement.
TGGGCGGGCGAGGGCGTCCGCGACTTCGGCTTCGTACGGTTCGAGCCGGGCGATGTCTTCACCGAGCACTACTGGCGGGACCGCTGGTACGCGGTCAAGGAGGTCCGGGACGCCGAGGGCGTGCGGAAGGGCTGGTACTGCGACATCACCCGCCCGGCCACCCTCTCCGGCGGCGAACTGGTCGTCGAGGACCTCGACCTGGACCTGTGGCGCTCCGCGGACGGCACGGACGTACTGCGCCTGGACGAGGACGAGTTCGCGGCGAGCGGCCTCGCGACGACCGATCCGCGGGCCGCGACCGCCGCGCAGAACGCCCTCGACACACTCGAACTCCTGGCCCGAGAGGGCGACTTCGAGGCCCTGCTCGGCTAGGGCCGGTACCCGGCGGACACCCGCTCGGTGGCCGCCGAGCACCCGGTGGTCAGACGTGGGCCACCACCGCGTACCGCTCGTCCGCCACCTCGCGCCCCCACAGCCGCGGGTCGTCGGACAGCCGCTCCACCCGGAGGACCGAGGTCAGGGGTTCCAGCAGGGCGGCCAGTCGGTCCGCGGGTATGCCGGCGGGGCTCAGCGTCCCCCACACCCCCTCGACCAGGACGAGCCGCCCTCCGGGGCGCAGCAGCCCGCGCCAGTGCCGCAGGACGCGCCCGGGGTCGGGCAGCGCCCACAGGACGTGTCGCACGAGCACGACGTCGAACCGCTGCTCGCCGACGGGCGGTGCCGTCGCGTCACCGACGAGGAACACCGCGTCACGTCCGGCGAGCTTGGCGCGGGCCAGGTCGACCATGCGTGGCGCGCGGTCGATCCCGGTGACGTGGTGGCCCCGCTCGGCCGCGAGGAGCGCCAGGCTGCCGGTGCCGCAGCCGAGGTCGAGCAGGTCGGACGGGGTCTCGGGCAGCCAGGCGCGCAGCCGCTCCGCCCAGGCCTCCCGCACGACGGCGTCGCGCAGCCCGTGGTCCGGTTCGTCGTCGAAGGTGTCGGCCTCGGCGTCCCAGTCCACCCGGTCCGTGTCGGCCACCGCCTCCGCATCCCCGCCCGCGCCGCCGAGCTCCGGCCCCACCTCGCTCGGACAAGGTTTGACACCGCTCTGACCTGGATTCATTTCGTTGTAACCCGTCATGTGCCCCAGGGTGACACCCACCACTGACAGTCGAATCGTGACAGCCGCCACAGACAGATCCGGACTGATGAGCAACTCTCGCGGAAAGGGTCTACCTCCGTACAACCGCGGATCCCGGTAGGCAAAGGAGGCAGCCATGCGCCGTGTGACCGTGCAGAAGCCCCTGAGGAAGTCGGAGTCCCGCCGAGTGCGGGACGAGGCCGACGAGCGCCCGGCCGAGCGTCCGGAGGTCCGCAAGGACATCCACCGCACGTGGTGGCCGGACGAGTGAGCGGCCCGGGCCGCGCGCCCCGGCACTGAGACACGCCCCAGCGCGGAAAGTGTCAGTCGAGCCGCTTGCGGTAGTGGATCCGGTCGTACCGGCCGTCCACGCGGCGCTCCACGACCTCGTACCCGTACTTCGGGTAGATCTTCTGGTTCTCCCACATCATCGCGTTCGTGTAGAGCCTGACCTCGGACAGCCCGAGCGCACGCGCGTGTGCGTCCACGAACGCCAGCAGCCGTCGCCCGACGCCCTCGCCATGGGCGTCGGGGTGGACGGCGATGCTGTCGAGGAAGAGATGGTCCTCGCGCGCCTCGATCACCACGAGGCCCCTCACGGGTTCCCCTGTGACGAACACCCGCCCCGCGGCCACGTTCGCCGCGTGGTCCGCCTCCATGGGCTTCGGCACCACCCCGATGCGCTCGATGTAGTGGCGGTACGCGGCGTCGGTCACCGCTTTCACGGCGGCCACGTCGGCGGCGACGGCCGGGCGGATCTCCGGTTCGTTCGGGGCATCTGTCATGGCCGAAACGGTAGCTACCTGAGCGCAGGCTCAGCACTCCCTTAAGCCGACCATAAGGATCTCCCTCACCCGCCTCCAACAGGCGATTCCGCGGTTTCTTCGGGCTAGCTTGCTGATCACCCCCCACGGGGTCCGCCGTACGCCCGAAGGTCCGCTTCGAGGAGTCCCCCATGCCCGCTCGCCGCAAGGCCGCCGTCGCAGTCGCCGTCGGTGTCGGTGTCGCCCCGGTCGCCCTGACCGCGCTCGCCGCGGCGCCCGCCGTCGCGCACGGCACGATGGGCGACCCGGTCAGCCGGGTCTTGCAGTGCTACGCGGAGAATCCCGAGAGCCCGAAATCCGGCGCCTGCAAGGCGGCCGTCGCGGCCGGCGGCACCCAGGCGCTGTACGACTGGAACGGCATCCGGATCGGCGACGCGAACGGCGGACATCAGCGGCTCATCCCCGACGGGAAGCTGTGCAGCGCGGGCAACGACGAGTTCAAGGGCCTGGACCTGGCCCGCGCCGACTGGCCGACGACGCGCGTGAGCGGCGGCGCGTACACGTTCAAGTACCGGGTGACGGCCCCGCACAAGGGGACCTTCGACGTCTACATCACCAAGGCTGGCTACGACCCGTCCAAGCCGTTGGCCTGGGCCGATCTGGACCTGGCTCACCCGGTCGCCACGAAGACCGACCCGTCCGCGACGAACGGCTACTACACCTTCTCCGGCACCCTGCCGCAGCGCTCGGGCAGACAGCTCCTCTACGCGATCTGGCAGCGCTCGGACAGTCCGGAGGCGTTCTACTCCTGCTCGGACGTCACCTTCGGTGGCGGAGGTTCCGGCAACGCCGGTGCCAGTGGCGGCAGTACGGGCAACAGCGGTACGGGCAGCGGAAGTAATACGGGCACGGGGAGTACCGGAAGCGGTACCACCCCCGCGCCGACCACCCCGGCACCCACCGCTTCCGCGCCCTCCGAGCAGCAGATGGCCGACGGTGCCGACAAGTCGACGGTGCGGCACGACCACCACGACGGCACGGCCACTCCGGCGGCCGACACGAACACCTCCGACGCCGCTCCCGGCGGCTCCGCCGACCGGCCCGAGGCCGCGGGTGTCTCGGAGCGGCACCTCGCCGAGACCGGCGGTGACTCCTCCAGCCCCTATCTCGCGATCGGCGGGGCGAGCGCGCTGGCGCTGGGCGCGGCGGCGCTGTTCTCCTCGGTCCGCCGCCGCGCGCCGCGCGACGGCCGACGCGGTCGCTAGGGCCTGTCCGGTGGATCAAGTCGCAGGAAACGGGCGGTGCTTCATCGACGCTGGTGAGCGGGGCTTGGTGCGTCCAGCTGCAAGGCGGAGGAGGGCGACGACGCGGAGCGTCGGCAACCGACGACAACGCCGCAGATGGGCGTGCCAAGCCCCGCGTCTGCGGCATGATCCGCCGGACAGGCCCTAGGCCCTGTCGTCACATTCCCGGTGCACTCCGGGGCCTGTCCGGCGGCTCAGGTCGGACAGGCCCCGGCCGGGGCGGTCAGCTGAACACGGAGGCGCAGTTCGTGGTGGTGGCGTGTGCCGGGTCGAGGGCGTTGGCCGCCTCGTGGAAGGCGATCCGGTCGAGGAGGCCGATCGCGGCGTGCTCGGACAGATCGACCGGGCACAGGTCCTGCAGCAGCACGTTGTGGACGTCGGATCCGGTGAGGAACTGTGAGCGGTACGGCGTGACCACCTCGTCGTACTTGGTGGCGATCACCGTGTAGTGCACGCCCGGGACGGTGTCGCCGCCGGCGTTGAGCTTGGTCAGGAAGGCGGAGCCGACGATCTGGTCGGCGAGCGCGGGTGTGGCCGCCGACAGCAGGTCCTCGGCGCCCGGGAAGTACGGCAGCAGGTTGGTGAGGCCGTCGAGGTTGGTGCCGTGGTTGTCGGGCGCGATGCCGACGAAGGTGTTCACCTTGGCGGCTCCGCCGAGGAACTTGAGGTAGTAGCGGGGCATCAGGCCGCCCTGCGAGTGGCCGACGAGGTCGGCCTTGGCCGCGCCGGTCGCGGTGAGCACCTTGTCGACGAATACCTGAAGCTGTTCGGCCGACTTGTCGATGGGGCCGAGGGCGTTGAAGAGGGGGACGCCGGGCAGTTGCCCGTAGTCGAGGGAGAAGACGCAGTACCCGCGGTTCACCAGGTAGGGCGCGAAGGCCAGCCAGTTGTCGATCGAGTTGGCGAAGGTGCCGTGGACGAGGACGACGGGGCGGGGATGGGTGGCGGAGGGCTTGCAGGAGTAGTCGTTCCATCCGCTGCTCGGCGCGGCGGCGTGGGCGGTGGCGGCGGGGACCACGGCGACCACGGCGGTCAGCAGGAGTGCGGTGAGGGGTCTGAGCAGGCGCTTCCAGGGCAGCATCGGGTGATCTCCTTGCGGCTCAAGGGAGTTGCGACGACGTACGCCCTGTGATCCGGATCACGAGGATGCTGTTCACTCGTCAAGTTACGGGCGAGTAGCTCAAGTGTGAAGTTACGCGTCAGTAAAAACTTCCAGCGGTGGTCAGAGCGGTGGTCACGGCCGATGCGCCGTCACCAGGAGGGCCTGATGGGACCGTAGGGCGCGATGCGCAGCAAACGGTCGCGCAACGCGCGCATTTCACTCTCCCCGAGTACCTCGCCCCAGGCCCGCACCGCCTCGGCGGCCGCCTCCTCCGCCGCGCGCGTACAGGCCCAGCCGAGTTCGGTCAGCACGATCAGCCGAGCGCGCGCGTCGTCGGGATGCGGCCGCCGCTGCACGTACCCCTTACGCACCAACTCGTCGACAAGCTGACTCGCGGCCTGCTTGGTGACCCCGAGGTGCGCGGCGAGGTCGGTGACCGTCGCGCCGTCCGGGGCGAGCCGGGTGAACGCGAAGCCGTGCGCGGGCCGTATCCCCTCGAACCCCCGGGCGACGACGCCCTCGTGAATGCGTTGCGTCAGCTCACCGGCGACGGCGAGCAGGGCGGCGGACAGGGCCATGGCCTCGGAGTTGTGCACGCGTGCATTGAAACACCCTTGACGAATTGGTCAAGCAGCTTGACCATGAGACCAGCCATTTAGTCAAGCACCTTGACCATCTGCCCTGGAGGCACCCATGCCCGTCGTCCGCTCGTCCGAAGCCGTCGTCCACGAGATCCACGGCGCCCGTTTCGTCTCGTACGCCACTCCCCTCAGCGGGAGCAAGGAGCTGTGCGCCTGGCGCGGCGAGATACCCGCGGGACACAAGGCCCCCGTGCACACCGTCAACCGCGAGGAGATCTTCCACCTCCTCACCGGCGAACTGCTGATCACCCTCGATGGCCGCACCGAGCGGATCACCGCGGGCGACACGGTGATCATCAACCCCGGCGTGCCCCTGGGCATCGAGAACCCGACCCAGGAGGCCGCCACCGCCTGGGTCACCACATCCATCGGCCTCCAGGCGGAACTGGCCGACGGCTCGGTCCTCACTCCCCCGTGGGCGAACTGATCCCCCGTACCGGATCTACGCGGCCAGCGTCCCCGGCATCACCGCACGCGGCCCGAACTTCGCCCGCGCGCGGTCCGCGACCTCCTCGATGCGGCGGACCTTCTCGTCCACGGGGTCAAAGGTCAGCTGGTGGGAGGCCTGTTCGGCGGGAGTGAGGCCCTCGGCGCGCAGGCCGATCGCGCGGACCCGGGCACGCTGGAGGCCGAGCGCCTCGTACAGGGCGTACGCGGTGGCGGTGAGCGCCGAGGAGTGGGCGGTCGGCTCCTTGAGGGTGCGACTGCGGGTGGTCGAGGAGCGGTCGGCGTAGCGGACGGTGAGGGTCAGGGTGCGGCAGACCTTCTCCAGGGCGCGCAGCCGGGTGCCCAGGTCCTCGGTGGCGGAGAGCAGCGCGCGGCGGTGCAGAGCGGGGTCCAATTCGTCGCGGGAGAAGGGGCGTTCGGTGGCGAGAGAGCGCGAGGTGGCGTTCGGGACGACCCGGCCGCGGTCGATGCCGGACGCCTTCTCGTGCAGTTCGCGGCCGGTCCGGGCACCGGTCAGGCGCTGGAGCGTGGACAGGGGCGCGGCGGCGACCTTGCCGATGGTGTCGAGGCCGTACTCGCACAGGGTGCGGGCGGTGGCGCCGCCGACCCCGGGCAGCGCGCCGACGGGCCGCTCGGCGAGGAACTCCGCGACGGCGTCCGGCTCCCCGGGCACCACCCGGGTCACTCCGGGCACGGCCTCCCGCAGTGCCATCCGCGCGAGCATCGGCCCGGGTCCGGCGCCGATCGCGCAGTCGATCCCGTACCGGGCGAGTGCCCGCACCCGGATCAACGAGGCGAACTCCACGGCGGTCCGCCCGAAGTACCGTTCGGCGCCCCGCAGATCGACCAGCGCGCGGTCGGGCGGCAACGCCTCGATGACGGGGGTGAACTCCTCCAACAGTCCGAGGAGCCCCGGCAGGGCGGCCTCGTACATCGGAGGCAACTGGAAACGTACGCAGAGGATGGTCATCCCGCACTCCCCGGACTCTGGTGCCACAACTTCTTTCCTCCCGCGGGCCCTGCGCCCGCGGGACGCAGATCGGCCCAGGGGTGCATCTCGTACCCCGTGGGCATCCGGATCTTCCGGCTCTCCTTCGCGCCGTCCCCCTCCGGCAGGGGCTCCGGCACGGGCTCCGCCAGCCGCGCCGCCACCACGTCGAGGCCGCCCTCGGCGCGCAGCTCGACCAGTTCGGCGAGGTTCCAGGCCGCCGCGCCCACCACGCTGAGGCTGCGCGGGCCCCGGCGCTGCACCACTCCGCGCACCAGCAGCAGCCAGGAGTGGAAGACGGTGTGGGCGCAGGCGTCGTGCGAGTCGTCGAAGAAGGCGAGGTCGACCAGGCCGGTGCCGTCGTCCAGGGTGGTGAAGATGACGCGTTTGCCGGAGCGGATCGGCGGGGTCTGGGTGGCCGCCTTGGCGCCCGCGACCAGGACCGTCTCTCCGTGCCGCGCCTCCCGCAGCCGGCGTGCCGTCACCACGCCCAGCTCCCCCAGGAACTCCCGGTGGTCGTCCATCAGGTTGCGCGAGGCGTCCATCGACAGCACGCCCAGTTCGGCGCTGAGCCGCTCCGCCGAGGAGAGGTCGGGCAGCCCGGCGGAGGCGGTCTTCCGTCCGCCGGACAGGGGGAGTTGGCCGCCGCCCGCACCCCGGGAACCCCGGTGCAGCTCGGTCAGGTGCAGTTGCAGATCACGTCGGTTGGCGCCGAACGCGTCCAGCGCGCCGACCTGCGCGAGCCGCTGTGCGAGCGGCCTGCTCGGCCGGGCCCGCTCCCAGAAGTCGAGCAGGGAGGCGTACGGCTGTCCGTCCGCGATCCGCGCCGCCTCGGCCTCGCTGATGCCGTGCACGTCGGAGAGGGCGAGGCGGACACCCCAGCGGCCGGCAGGGTCAGTAGATTCAGACACCAGTTCGATACGGTGGGCGACCGCCGACCGGTTCACGTCCAACGACAGGATCGGCACCCCCCGCCGCCGCGCGTCCGCCAGCAGCAGCCGCTTCGGATACATCCCGGGGTCGTGCGTGAGCAACCCGGCGTAGAAAGCGGCCGGGTGATGGGCCTTCAGCCACGCCGACTGGTACGTCGGGACGGCGAAGGCGACCGCGTGCGCCTTGCAGAAGCCGTACGACCCGAAGGCCTCGACGATCTCCCAGGTCCGCGCGATGGTCTCGGCGTCGTACCCCTTGGCCGCCGCGTTCTGTGCGAACCAGAACCGGATCCGCCCCTGCGACTCGGGGTCGGACAGCCCGCGCCGCACCCGGTCCGCCTCGTCGCGTCCGCAGCCGGTCATGATGTCGACGATGTCGATGATCTGCTCGTGGAAGACCACGACGCCGTACGTCTCCTTCAGCGGTCCCTCCAGGTCCGGGTGCGGATAGCGGATCGGCGTCCGCCCGTGCCGCGCCTCGATGAACGGCCGCACCATGTCGGCGGCGACCGGTCCCGGCCGGAAGAGCGAGATGTCGACGACGAGGTCGTGGAAGGTCGCGGGCTGCAGCCGCCCGACCAGGTCGCGCTGGCCGGGCGACTCGATCTGGAAGCAGCCCAGCGTCTCGGCGGACTGGATGAGCCGATACGTCGCCGGGTCGCCCGGCGCCACCGCGTCGATGTCCGGCCGGTCCCCCGTGGCCCGCTGCACCTCGGCCACCGCGTGCGCCATCGCGGACTGCATCCGCACGCCCAGCACATCGAGCTTGAGCAGCCCGAGGTCCTCGACGTCCTCCTTGTCGAACTGCGACATGGGGAAGCCCTCACCGCTGGTCGGCACGACCGGCGTACGGGCGAGCAGGGAGGCGTCGGAGAGGAGCACCCCGCACGGGTGCATGGCGATGCCGCGCGGGAGGGCGTCGAGGGACTCGACCAGCTCCCACAACCGTCCGTACTTCCCCCCTTCCCGCTGAACCTCCCTCGCCAGCTCCCGCAGTTCGGGCAGCTCGTCCATCGCCGCTCGGGCGTCGCGGGCGCGGATGTGCGGGAAGGACTTGGCGATCCGGTCGATGTCGGCCGGGTCCATGGAGAGCGCGGCGCCCACATCGCGGACGGCGTGCCGGACCCGGTAGGTCTCGGGCATCGAGACGGTCGCGACCCGCTCGGTGCCGAACCGGTCGATGATCGCGCGGTAGACCTCCAGCCGGCGGGCGGACTCCACGTCGATGTCGATGTCGGGCAGCACCGAGCGGCGCTTGGACAGGAAGCGCTCCATCAGCAGCCCGTGCTCGACCGGGTCGGCGTGCGCGATACCGAGGAGATGGTTGACGAGGGAGCCCGCGCCGGAGCCGCGCGCGGCGACCCGGATGCCCATCTTCCGTACGTCGTCCACGACCTGGGCGACCGTCAGGAAGTAGGAGGCGAAGTCGTGGTGGGCGATGATGTCCAGCTCGCGGTGCATGCGTTCCCAGTAGTCCCGCCTGCGGTCGTAGCCGCGCAGCACCATGCCCGCCGCCGCCCGGGAGGCCAGGACGCGCTGGGCGGTGCGCCGGCCCGCGCCGACGAGATGCGGCTCGGGGAAGTGGACGGTGCCGATGCCGAGGTCGTCCTCGGGATCGACGAGGCACTCGGCGGCGGTGGCCTGGGTCTGTTCGAGCAGACGGTACGCGGTGTCACGGCGGTAGCCCGCGGCCTCGACGATCCGTTCGGCGGCGCCCAGCATGGCGGCCTCGCCCTTGAGCCAGGCCTCGCCGGAGTCCAGCTCGCGCCGGGGGTCGACGGGGACGAGGCGGCGGGCGGCGTCCAGGACGTCGGCGACCGGACCGAGGCCCGGGTCGGCGTACCGGACGGCGTTGCTGAGCACCGGGCGCACCCGCTGTTCGGCGGCGAAGCCGACGGTGCGGGCGGCGAGCCGCAGGGACCCGGGCCCGGTGCCCTCGCGGCCGTGCCAGACGGCTTCGAGACGCAGGGCGTCGCCGTAGATCTCCCGCCAGGGCGCGAGCAGCTTCGCGGCGCGGTCGGGGCGCCCCGCGGCGAGTGCGCGGCCGACGTCGGAGGCGGGTCCGAGCAGCACGGTCAGCCCCTCGGCGTGGTTGTCCGGCCGGAGCAGCAGGGGCTGCCGCCCCGAGCCGCCGTCGGGACCGCCGCCCGCATGCGCCGCCGTGACGATTCTGCAGAGGTCGGCCCAGCCGGCCGCGCCGTCCCGGGCGAGGAAGGTCACCCGAGGAGTCGACTCGTCGATGAAGGCACCGCCACGGACCGGGGCGCGGCGCCGCTCCCCTCGTACGGCCTCCCCGGTACCTCGTACGGGCTCCCCGGCCGCTCGGGCGGAAGCCGAGCCCGTCGGCGCTGAGGCCCCGCCCGTCCGGGCGAAGGCCCCCGCCGTCCGGGCGGAAGCCTTCGCCTCTCGGGCGGGAGCCTCAACCGCGAGGTCCGCCCCGAACAGTGGACGGACACCCGCCTTCGCGCAGGCCTTGGCGAACCGGACCGTGCCCGCGAGGCTGTCCCGGTCGGTGAGCGCGAGGGCGTCCATGCCCCGCTCCGAGGCACGCTCGGCCAGCCGCTCCGGGTGCGAGGCCCCGTACCGCAGGGAGAACCCGGAGACGGTGTGCAGATGCGTGAACCCCGGCACACGCACCTCCCGCACCCGTCCGTATCCGTTCGTGTTCGAGGGCCCTCTCACCAGGCTCTCGAACATTCGTTCCCAATGACCTCACCCCCACCATAGACCAATTTCCGAACAAGTGTGCGACATCCGTTCGAGCCCGTCCCACCTGCGCAAACACCGGTCCACCCGGCCCTGAGCAGGCAGGACGGAGCGCGTCAGCCGATCTGGGCGCCGAAGGCCGACAGCGCCTCGGTGACCGGCTGGAAGAAGGTCTCGCCGCCCGAGGTGCAGTCGCCGCTACCACCCGAGGTGAGGCCGATGGCCGTGGAGCCCGAGAAGAGCGAGCCACCGCTGTCACCGGGCTCGGCGCAGACGTCGGTCTGGATGAGTCCGTCGACGATGTCGCCGTTGCCGTAGTTCACGGTGGCGTCCAGGCCGGTGACCTTGCCGCTGTGCACCTGGGTCGTCGAACCGCTGCGCGTCACCGACTGCCCGACGGTCGCCGCCCCCGCCTGGGTGATGGGCTGCGCGGAGCCGTTGTAGAGATCGACCTCGCTCGGGTGGTCGACCGTCGAGGTGTACTTGACCAGACCGAAGTCGTTGCCGGGGAAGCTGGACTGCTCGTTCGTGCCGATCTCCTTGCCGCTGGAGTCCGACCAGGTGGAGATCTCCCGGGTGCAGTGCCCGGCGGTGATGAAGTACGGCTGTCCGCCCTTGACCACGTTGAAGCCGAGCGAGCAGCGCCCGCCGGAGCCTGTGATCGCGTCGCCGCCCGCGATGAAGGGCTTGAACTCCCCCTTCGTGCGCTGGAGTTCGGCCTTGGCGCCGAGACCGTCGACGACCTTGGTCAGCCGGGCGAGGGTCGCGCCCCCGACCGTGCGGTCGGCGGTGACGACGACCTTGTTGGTCCCCGGGTCGGTCGCCCAGGACGTACCGGGGATGGTCGCGTCCTCCTTGAGGGTGGTACGGGCGCTCGTCAGTTCGGCGAGGGAGTTCTCGACGATTCTGGCCTGGGCGCCGGCCGCCTCGACGACGCGCGCCGCGGCCCGGTCGAGCACATTGACGACGAGGTGCCCGGCCTTCGCGTCGTAATACGTTCCCGCCGCGTCGGGACCCAGGTCCTTGCCGAGTGTCGAGGCGAGCTTTCCGGCCGCCGTGATCGAGAGCGGCCGGGGCGTCGCGCTCTTCCGCGTCTCGCTCGCGTTCGCAGTCTGGAAGGTGACTCCCGCGGCGATCAGGGCGGCGACACTCGCGCCTGCCATGGCTGCGCGCCGCCCGGATATACGTCGGTGCTTCACTTCGCGTCCTCCTGTGGGGGGCGGCCCGGGAGGCCGTGGGGACCTCCGGGGCCGGAAGGCGTACGGAATCGAAAAGCGTACGGGCGCCCACTATTCCGAGACCCACAGGTGGCTCACAAGGTCGACTTCAGGACGCGCGTACAGCAACGGGTGTACGCCCCCGGCACCTTGACCCTGCGTGATCGCACCCTGTGCGTTCGCAGCGCAAACACTGCGTGCGAGTGACGCATGTGCAGTCCGTGAGGTCTAGTCCTGTCTGGTTTTCGACTCTTCAGGGTCCGATCCCAACGGGGGCGCAAGGGAAGACAGTTGCTCCTGCACCGATTGCTCGACCGGTTGCTCCACCGATTCCCGCACCGATTGCTCCACCGATTCCCGCACCGGCTGCTCGGTCGACGGCCGCGTCTGCTCGGGCGCCGGAGCGGCCGGCTGCTGCGCCCGTTCCAGGAACCGAAGCAGTTCCACCGGGAAGGGGAGCACGAGGGTGGAGTTCTTCTCCGCGGCGACCGCCACCACGGTCTGCAGCAGCCGCAGTTGGAGCGCGGCGGGCTGTTCGGACATCACCCCGGCGGCCTCCGCCAGCTTCTTCGACGCCTGCAGCTCGGCGTCCGCGTTGATGACCCGCGCGCGCCGTTCACGGTCGGCCTCGGCCTGCCGGGCCATCGACCGTTTCATCGTCTCCGGCAGCGACACGTCCTTGATCTCGACCCGGTCGATCTGCACACCCCAGCCCATCGCCGGACTGTCGATCATCAGCTCCAGGCCCTGGTTGAGCTTCTCCCGGTTGGAGAGCAGATCGTCCAGGTCGCTCTTGCCGATGATCGAGCGCAGCGAGGTCTGCGCCATCTGCGAGACCGCGAACTGGTAGTCCTCGACCTGGATGACCGCGTCGGCCGCGTCGACCACCTTGAAGTAGACGACCGCGTCGACCCGGACCGTGACGTTGTCCCGCGTGATGCCCTCCTGCGCCGGGACGGGCATCGTCACGATCTGCATGTTGACCTTACGCAGCTTGTCGACGAAGGGCACCACCATGGTGAACCCGGGCCCGCGCACCTCCGAGCGCAACCGTCCGAGGCGCAACACCACACCGCGTTCGTACTGTTTGACGACACGGGCCCCGGCCATCGCGTAGACGATCCCCACGGATACGACGGAGACTCCCGCCGCCACCAGTTCCTCGACCATCACGGCCCCCCAGGGTCCGAAGTGGGCGCATCGGGCAAGTACCGCATCAGGCGCGTACCCGGCGTGTACTTCGACGGTAACTCCGTCACCCGAGCAAGGGCGAGCCCCCGCACGACAGTTGCGTACGGGGGCTCGCCTGCTGCTGGCTGCAGATCCGGTCGTGCGGGTCTTACGGGGTGCGGTCGGTCAGCCGACGCTCACGCCGTAGTAGCTCAGCGCCTCGGTGACCGGCTGGAAGAAGGTCGTACCGCCGGAGGTGCAGTTGCCACTGCCGCCGGAGGTCAGACCGTAGGCGACGGTACCCGCGTAGAGCGGACCGCCGCTGTCGCCACCCTCGGCGCACACGGTGGTCTGGATCATCTGGTAGACCACGTCGCCGCTGCCGTAGTTGACCGTGGCGTTCAGCGCGGTGACCCGGCCGCTGTGCGTGCCGGTGGTCGAGCCGCGACGGTAGACGGTCGTGCCCACACTGGGCGTGGCGGCGCTGCTGATGGTCTGGCTGCCGACCGAGCTGGGGTGGGCGACCGACGAGGTGTAGCGCACCAGCGCGAAGTCGTTGGTCGGGAAGCTGTAGCTGACGTTCGTACCCAGCGTGGTGGACTGGCCCGAGTTGGAGTACCAGGTGGAGGCGACCTCACCGCAGTGGCCGGCGGTCAGGAAGTAGTAGGTGCTCCCGCTGTGCACGTTGAAGCCGAGCGAACAGCGGTAGCCACCGCCGTAGATGGCGTCGCCGCCGGTGATCAGCTTCTTGAACTTGCCCGGGGTGTGCTTGATCGTGAGGGCCGCGGCGTTGCCGCCCGCGTCCTTCTTGATCTTCGCGATCTCGGCCTTGGAGACCGTGCTGTCGACGGTGACGACGACGCGGTTCGTCTTGGCGTCGACCGCCCAGGCGGTTCCCGCGATGTCGGACTTGAGTACCGACTTGTTCACCGTGCTCAGCTGGGTGGCGCTGAACGTATGGACGTCGGATGCGTTCGCGGTGGGGACGGAGAACGCTGCGGCGGCCAGGAGTCCGGTGGTCACGGCGATCAGCCGGGTCCGTCTCGCTATACCGCTGCGGGGGGTGGTGCGCTTGATCCTCACTTGTCGTTCCTCCCGAGGGAAGTAGGGGGCCCGCGTGGGGTCGGGGCCCGTGAGGCGCAGCCGGGAGCCGCCCGACCGGATTCCGGACAAGCCGTGCTCCTGACAAGCGCTGTGGGGGAGTATTCGGCCGCACGGCCGACCGGCGCAAGGGCGCCTTTCGGCCGTGCAGCGTTCAACTGACGTACCACCAGCGGTAGTTGATCTTCCCAGACTCGGGTGTGCGGAATGCGTGTGGATCGTCGGGGCACTCGAAGTGTCAGGAGGGCTTGGAGGAGTGAGCGGAGGGCGCGGAGGAGTGAACCGTCAGAGCAGCGTGCGCTCCCCCGCCGGGACGGCCACGCCCAGGGTGTTCCCGGGCGGCGGGAAGGGGCAGAGGAAGTGGTCGGCGAACGCGCACGGCGGAAGCACGGCCCGGTTGAAGTCCACCGTCGTACGCCCCTCGGCGTCGGGTGCCGCGGGGCGCAGGAACCGGAAGCGGTAGCTGCTGTCCCCGCTGGTGGTGTCGGCGAACACGGCCCACAGCGAGCCGTCGCTCTCCACCGACACCTGGAGCGTGAGGTCCTCGCCGTCCAGGGTGAAGGCGAGGATGCCGCCGAGCCCCAGACCGCGGGCGACTCCGTCCGCGTTCTCCACATGGACGGTCCGGCTCTCGCCGTACGGCGTGAAGTGCCCCGGCACCGACCAGCGCGGGTCGTACGGCGTCGCCTCGACCCCCTTGAAGGCCGCGCGCGCCTCGGAGGCGGGGTCGAAGTCGCGTACGCCCCAGATCCCTTCGCGCACCAGGACGACGAGCCGGCGCTCGCCGAGCCCGACCCGGGACTCGGCCGCCGACCCGGCGTCGGCGTCGAGCCGGACCTCGCCGGTGAAGGGCTTTCCGTCCAGGCTCAGACCGTCCTCGGGGACGGCCGTCAGCAAAACCCCGTCCTCCTGGCCGGTCCACAGCCCGGGGATGTCCGGAAGTCGCCCGTCCGGATAGTCCTCCAGCCAGTGCGTGCCGGTGAGCGCCAACGGGCCGTAGGAGGCGGACACCGTCTCGACGCGGCGCTCGTGCCACCGCTCCCAGTCCTCGGATGCGTCTTTCGTCATGTGATCAACCCTTCCATATGGGTTCCGGCAACCCGAGGTGTGAGCGCAGCGTCGTGCCCGTGTATTCCGTGCGGAAGGCGCCCCGCTCCTGCAGTAGCGGGACCACCCGGTCCACGAACTCGTCCAGTCCGCCCGGGGTCAGATGGGGGACGAGGATGAAGCCGTCGGCGGCGCCGGCCGTCACGAACTCGTCGAGTTCGGCGGCGACCGTCTCCGGCGTGCCGACGAAGGACTGCCGCCCGGACGCCTCGATCACGGTCTGCCGGATGGACAGTCCCTTCGCCCGTGACAGGGCCCGCCACTTCTCCGCCACCGCGAGGGGGTCGGCGACGCGCACCCGCCCCTGCGCGAGGGCCGGCTCCGGCTCCGGGTCGATGTCGGGCAGGGGCCCGTCGGGGTCGTACGAGGAGAGGTCGACGCCCCAGATCTGCTCCAGCGCGAGGAGCGCGTTCTGCGGGGAGACCTGTCGGCGGCGGATCTCGGCGGCCCGCTCCCGCGCGTCCGCCGCGGTGTCACCGAGCACGACGGTGACACCGGGCATGATCTTCAGGTCCTCGGGCGACCGCCCGTACGTCGCGAGCCGCCCCTTCACATCGGCGTAGAACTCCCGGCCGGCGTCCAGGGTCCCGTGCCGGGTGAAGACCACGTCCGCCGTGGCCGCGGCGAACTCCCGGCCCTCGTCCGAGTCCCCGGCCTGGATGACGACGGGCTGCCCCTGCGGTGAGCGCGGCAGCCCGAACTCCCCCGCGATGTCGAAGTGCTGCCCGTGGTGGGCGAAGGGGCGCGCCACGCCTTCCGGCGTCCAGGAGTCCCACAGCTCTCGTGCGGTGGCGACGAATTCGGCGGCGCGCGCATACCGGTCGGCGCGGTCGAGGAAGCCGCCGCGGCGGAAGTTCTCCCCGGTGAAGGCGTCGGAGGAGGTGACCACGTTCCAGCCGACCCGGCCCCCGCTGAGGTGGTCCAGCGTGGCCAGTCTGCGGGCGAGTTCGTAGGGCTCGTTGAAGGTCGTGTTGACCGTGGAGGCGAGCCCGAGCCGTTCGGTGACGGCGGCGAGCGCGCCCAGGACGGTGATCGACTCCGGGCGCCCCACGACGTCCAGGTCGTGGACGCGTCCCTTGTGCTCGCGCAGCCGCAGCCCCTCGGCGAGGAAGAAGAAGTCGAACAGGCCGCGTTCGGCGGTGCGCGCGAGATGTTCGAAGGAGGCGAAGTCGATCTGGGACTTCGAGCGCGGGTCGGTCCAGACGGTGGTGCTGTTGACGCCCGGGAAGTGCGCCGCCAGATGCATGCGCTTGCGTACGGTCATGACGCTCCCCCTGTCACGGCGTACTGGTTGGCGGGCCGGGCCAGTCCCAGGTGCTCCCTGAGCGTGCTGCCCGGATAGAAGGTGCGGAACAGACCGCGGTGCTGGAGCAGCGCCACCGTTCCGTTCACGAGCCGCTCCAGGTCACGGCGCGGCTCGACCGGGGTGAGGTGGAAGCCGTCGACGGCCTCGGACGCGTGCCAGGCGGCGATCAGCTCGGCCAGGTCGACCGGGCCGCCCCGGTACAGCGGCCCCTGCGCGGTCTGCCGGGGACCGCCACCCCCGTGGCCCGGCTCGGCCGCGCGCTCCCCGTCGCCGAGGTCGACGACGAGCGAGCCGAGGACCCGCAGGGTGTCGGGGTTGCGGCCGAACTGTGCTGCCGCTTCCCGGAGTTCGGCCCGTACGGCCCGGGCCTGCGCGGGTCCCACGCCCCGGACGAGCGCCACGTCGGCGTACCGGGCGGCGACCCGACGGGCGGGCCCCTCGGTGGCGTCGACGACCCGGACGGGGTGGCCCTGCGGGGGCCGCGGCACGATCGAGGGGCCCTTCACGAAGAAGGTGGCGCCCCGGAAGTCGACGTGGTGCAGTTTGTCGCGGTCGACGAAACGGCCGGTGGCCTCGTCGCGTATCTCGGCGTCGTCCTCCCAGCTGTCCCAGAGCCGGGCAGCCACCTCGGCGATCTCGCCGGCCTCCCGCCACAGCGCGTCGGCGGGTGCCGCGTGCCTGCGGCCGAAGAGGCGGGCCTCGCCCTCGGTCGTCGACACGTCAAGCTGCCAGCCGGCCCGGCCGCGGCTGACCCAGTCGAGGGTCGCCACCGCCGCCTGGACGTGGAAGGGCTCGGTGTGGGTGGTGGTCACGGTCGGCACCAGACCGATCCGGCGGGTGACGGGCGCGACACGGGAGAGCACGGCGAGCGCGTCGGGCCCGGGGCGCGTGAAGGTGTCGCCGAGCGTCACGAAGTCGAGCCCGCCGCGCTCCGCGAGCTGCGCCGGCCCGACGTACGAGGCGGCGTCGAAGGCCGCCTGTTGATCGAGGGCGGCGGCCAGGTGCAGCAGCCCCCGGCCGTGCGGTGCGGTCATATCGGGTGAAACCTTTCTCCGGTAATCCGATCAGAGCCCCCTGGAGAGGGATCAAAGAACCTTGGACAGGAACGACCGCGTCCGTTCGTGCCGCGGCCGGTCGAGTACGTCGGCGGGGGCGCCCTGTTCGACGATCCGCCCGTCGTCCATGAAGACGACGGTGTCGGCGACCTCCCGGGCGAACCCGATCTCGTGCGTGACGACGATCATCGTGGTGCCCTGGTGGGCCAGGTCCTTGATGACGTCGAGGACTTCGCCGACCAGCTCGGGGTCGAGCGCCGAGGTCGGCTCGTCGAAGAGCAGCAGCTTCGGTTCCAGGGCGAGCGCGCGGGCGATGGCGACGCGTTGCTGCTGGCCGCCGGAGAGCTGCTTCGGGTAGGCGTCGGCCTTGTCGGCGAGCCCCACCCGGTCGAGCAGCGCCCGCGCCGCCTCGACGGCGTCCTTGTGCGGGCGCTTCAGCGCGGAGACCGGGGCCTCGACGATGTTGTCCAGCACGGTGAGGTGCGGAAAGAGGTTGAAGTTCTGGAAGACGAACCCGATGCGGGTGCGCTGTCTCAGGATCTCGCGCTCGCGCAGCTCGTACAGCTTGTCGCCGGAGCGCCGGTAGCCGACCAGCGAGCCGTCGACGCTGATGCGGCCCCGGTCCACCTTCTCCAGGTGGTTGATGGTGCGCAGCAGCGTGGACTTGCCGGAGCCGGACGGGCCGAGGATCACGGTGACCTCGCCGGTGCGCACCGCGAGGTCGATGCCCTTGAGCACTTCCAGTGGGCCGAAGCTCTTGTGGACGGACCTGATGTCGACCATGACGGTCATCGTGTGAATCCCTTGTGCTGGCAGTGGAGTTGATGGTCGGGGGGGTTACGCGACGGCCCGATACGCAAGATCGCGCAGGAACGCCAGCGCGGCTCGCGCGGTGGCGTCGTTCTGCCGGAACGCGGGCCCGCCGGTGCGCGGCCGGGTGAAGGCGCCGGGGGTACGTACGTCGGTGTAGGGCCCCAGTGCGAAGCGCCGGGGATGCGGCCGGCCGCCCCCGTCGAGGATCCGCCCGTCGGAGCGGTCCACCCGCAGCAGCCCCTCCGGGGTCTCGACGGCGCCGTCGGCGTGCAGTTCACGCAACAGCGGGTCGAGGGCGCGCCCGACGGTGGGCTCGGGCAGCCGCGCCTCGACGAGCGCCCGCGCCTCGACCGTCTCGCCCGGCACGGTCGCGCTCGACGCCCGGAACACCCCGTCCTCGGCGACCACGGCCATGTCCGCGCCCACGAACCGCACGACGCCGGCCCGGGACAGTGCGAGCATCTGCCGCAGCCGGGGTCCGGGCGGTCCTGAGGCGAGGTAGCTGAAGAAGCCGTGCCACCAGGGTCCGACGTCTCCGAGCCTGATCAACTGCCCGTAGACGGAGAGCAGTCCGAGAAAGACGGCCAGGTCAGGGCTGTTTCCGGGATCATGACGGCGCCGCAGATCTCCCTCGACGTACGCCCGCAGCCCGTCCTGGAACTCCTCGTGCGACGCGTACCGCACCCCGTCCAGCGGACGGTCGAGCGCCGCGAGGTCGAGCCGGTCGGCGGGGTCGGGCACGGCGGATGCCACGAGGGCCTCACGCTCCACCGCCTCCCCGGCCGCGTACTTCTCCTCGAAGTCGGTCCAGGCGATCGCCGTCCGCTCGGGGTGGACGGTGAACAGCCGGTGGTAGTGCGCGAACCCCAGCTCCTTCTCGATCGACGGCCACACGTCCCGCCTGAAGTCGAAGCCCTCCGGCCGCGCCAGCAGCGCGTCGACCTCGGCGGGCCCGAAGAACCGTGGCAGCGGCGGCCGTTCACCGGTCCAGTCGTATCCGATCTTCGAGTGGTACGGCACTCCGCGCCGCGATCCGACGTACAGCACCGGTTCCCGCCCCGACGGAAGGTAGGTGTCACCGTCGTACCGCCCGCCCCGCCCCTCCGTGAGCAGCACCATCAGGTCGACGAAGGCGAGCCCGAAGCCGCGCACGAGGACGGGTTCGCCGGGCGCGAGCGAGGACAGGTCGCTGTCGGCGGTGAAGTCGGGCGGCAGATGGACCAGGTCGTGGGCGCGGGCGTACGTCGCCAACTCGTGTTGCTCCTGGTCGAGTTCGGCGTCGAGGTGGCCGATCGCGAGAACGACGAGGTCGGCGAGGAGGGGACGCGGACGGCCCTCCAGCCACACCTGCTGGCGCCCCTCGCGCGGGCCGCTGACGCGCAGGGCCCTGCACGGGTGATGGTGGACGGTGACGTCCGGCGGCAGGCCGGCCACGGCTTGCTCGTGCACCCAGCCCAGGTAAGCCCCTTGCAGCTGTCGGTCGGCGAAGGTACGGCCGTCGATGGCCGCCCATTCGTGCAGCGTGGGACCGGGGCGCACGGGCCCGTCCATGACCACCGTCTCGTCGGTGAACATGGTGACGTCCTCGGCGTGCGAGTTCATCCACAACAGCGGCGACTGCGCCTCGCGCCAGATGCGTCCGGCACCCGGCGGATGGGGGTCGACGAGATGGATGTCGAGTCCCGAACCGGCGTACAGCTCGGGCGCGTTGGCGGCGATGCGCTCGATGAGACCGGTCCCCCGCGGCCCGGCCCCGACGATCACGAGAGAGGGCTTCATCGGGTGCGCTCCGAGCCGCGCGCGTAGTGCTTCTCGACGTAGTACTGGCCGAGGCCGAGGACCGAGGTGACGACGGTGTACCAGAGGGTGGCGACCATCAGCAGCGGGATGACCTGGTAGGTGCGGTGATAGACCAGCTGTACCGAGAAGAGCAGGTCCTGCACGGCGATGACGCTGATGATCGAGGTGCCCTTGAGAGTGCCGATCAGCATGTTCCCGGCGGGCGGCACGATGGAGCGCATCGCCTGCGGCAGCACGATCCGCCACCAGCGGCGCCACCGGCTCAGACCGAGCGCCTGCGCGGCCTCGATCTGCCCGCGGTCGACGGAGAGGATGCCACCGCGCACCACCTCGGCGGCGTACGCGGCCTCGTGCAGGGTGAGCCCGATGATCGCGACCGCGATCGGGGTGAACAGATTGACCGTCTTCACGCCGAGGAGCTCGGGATACAGCGCCCCGATGTTGAACCACAGCAGCAACTGCACCAGGATCGGAATCGACCGGAACAGCCATACGTAACCCCAACTGACGCTGCGCAGCACGGGATTGGCGGACAGTCGGGCCGCCGCGAGCAGCGTCCCCAGCGCGAAACCGAGCACCATCACCACAGCCGTCAGCCACAGGGTGAGCCACAGGCCGCGCAGCACGGAGTCCGAGGTGAAGTAGTCACCGACCACCCCCCACTGGAAGGCCTTGTTGCGGACGACGGAGGTGACGGCGAGCCCGAGCAGGACGAGTACGGCGACGGCGGCCGTCCACTGGCCCAGACGGCGCTGCGGAACGATCCGCAGGGAGTCGGCCTGCTCCGGTATGTCCGGTGCGGCGGATGTTTTGGCGAGGGTGTCGGAAGACATGCGAAGACTCCGTGACGTAGTCGAACACGGGTGGATGCCTTCACACGAAGCGCCTCGCGGCGCAGTACGGCCGAGCCCCTCAGCAGGGCCGTCCACCGAGAGTACGGGCCCGTTTCCCCCCGCTGTCAAGGCTGTCCATACTGTGAGCCGTACGTCTCAAGTCGGTTGACGCAGAACCGGATGCCTGTTCCACTTGGCCCATGCATCCACAGCAGTGGCTGGTCAAGCGCTCCCACATCGACTTCGGTCGAGTGTGGTCCTCTTCCTGTTGAGCTGACCCACTGCGCGCCCTGATCGCTTGATCCCTTGATCGATCCGATCGCCTGATCCCCTGGTCGACGGGGCGCCCTTCGCGTTCTCCCCCCTTCGCCTTCACACGCGCACCCCTCCCCTCGGGTTCTGCTCACTCTTGCTCTCAGGAGACCGCACACCATGCGTACGTCCACGCGTACCCGTTATCGGCATTTTGCGCCCTTTGTCATCATCACCTCGACGGCCCTGCTCCTCACGGCATGCGGCTCCGGCTCGGACGGCGCGACCGGCACCGCGACGAACGCGGCGGCCAAGGCCGACAAGATCCCCACCACGGACGTCGTCTCGGACATCCCGAAGGACGAGGCCGCCGCCACACTGCTCCCGTCCGGTGTCACCGGCCTCACCGTGGCGGTCGCCGTCGGCGGTACGCCACCCGGCACGACGTACCTGGACGACGGCAAGACGCTGACGGGCCAGGACGTCGACTTCGCGGACGCGGTGGCCAAGGTGCTCGGCATCGAGCTCAAGACGGAACAGGCCGGTTTCGAGGCGATCCTGCCGGCCCTGGACAGCGGCAA
Organism: Streptomyces sp. NPDC111656; assembly: GCF_055656965.1. NCBI lineage: Bacteria > Bacillati > Actinomycetota > Actinomycetes > Kitasatosporales > Streptomycetaceae > Streptomyces > Streptomyces sp. NPDC111656. Next base: position 64,013 of record NZ_JBVKCA010000006.1, on the reverse strand, counting down.
GTACGACTTCGGGGCCAGCAACTTCGGCGTCACCGACGAGCGGCGCAAGACGATCGACTTCGTCACCTACATCAACGACGGCCAGGGCTTCGCCACGCGCTCCGACAGCAAGCTGGCCGAGATCACCGACCTCAAGCAGCTGTGCGGCCTGAACGTCGCGACCGGAGCGGGCACCACCTTCGAGGCGACGCTGGAGGAGAACAAGAAGGTCTGCACCGACGCCGGCAAGAAGGCGTACAGGGTGCAGACCTACAGCGAGCAGGGCGCGATCTGGTCCTCACTCCAACAGGGCCGCAGCGACCTCGTGATGAGCACCATCAACGGCCTGCGCTACGCCGTCGCCCACCAGCAGGGCGTCAAGTTCCTCAACGAGTACCACCGCCTCGACGTCGGCTTCGCCTTCAAGAAGGACACGAAGCTGGCACCGGCCGTCCAGGCGGCGGTGAACAAGCTGATCACGGACGGCACGTACGACAAAATCCTCAAGAAGTGGGGGACGACGGGTTCGGCGATAGCGAAGTCGGAAATCTCCCCGCCGGAGCTGAAGAACTGACGGACCCGAGCATTCCCCGCGCCCCGCACAGGAGCACCCCGAAGGGGCGCGGGGCCGAGACGTCATGCGCCTCGAAGTGGTCGAGCGCCGGAAAGCAGTCCTCGCCGCGCCGCGTGTACGAGGTCTGTCACAGTCCGCAGTCGCAGCACGAGCAGCACTCGCAGATCTCACAGGCCTCACAACAGCTGCAGTCACAGTCGCAGTTGCCGAGGCAGCCCTCGCGCCTCCTTCGCGACCACGGCCCCTCGAACTCGTCGGCACAGCACACCTTGCAGGTGCAGCACACCCCGATCGCGGCCGCGCACCCGGCCCAGAAGCCTCGCCTGCCGGGCCCGGGCGGCGGGAAGGAGGGAGCACCGCCGAAGGGGTTGCCGCCACCGCCGTAAGGATTCTGCCCGTCGTACGGGCTCTGTGGGCTCTGCGGGTTGTACGGCCCACCGTGCTGTGGCGGCCCGAAAGCCCCCCGCGCGTCGTCCGCGTGGTCCTGGTGCCCGCACCCCGAGGTCCCGAACGCGCGGTCCACCGACCGCCCCAGCTCGTGCGCGAGCAGCAGATGCGCCAGCTTGCCGTCCGTACTGTGCTTTTCCGGGGAGACCCCGGACCCCCAGGCCACCTCGCGCAGCGCGAGCCGTATCCCGTGCAGAGCGTCATCGGCGAGCCGGCGCGCCTCCACGAGCGGGGTGCCGGTGGCCGTGAGCGGGTTCCACGCTCCCGACGCGGCGTCAGTTTCCCGGTCCTCCACGGCGTCCAGCAGATGCGCGAGCCGCCCGAAGAGCCGGCCGGCCTCGGCGAGCGGCTCGGCGTTGCCCGGCCGCCCGGCCAGGACGGCCGTGTGCGCGAAGGCGGCGGCGGTCGCGGTCTCGGTGGGCTCGGTGACGGTCAGAAGCGGCGTCCCGGGACCGGCGAGCGCCTCGATGCCGACCTGCCGGTCGACGGCGTCGACGAGTACGGCGGTGTCGAAGCCCACGTCGGATCCGGTACGGGCCCCGGCGCGCCCCCAGCTCGCGGCGACCCGGCGAGCGGCGAGCGCCACCGGCCTGCGCGCCAACAGCCCGTCCTTGTCCGCCACGTGGTCGCGCACCTTGGCCGAGGCCAGCACCAGCGAGACGGCGGCTGCGAGGCGGGCTCCCTCACCCTGCGCGACGGACGCGGTCCGCATCCCGCGCAACGGGCACGGCCCCGCCGTACGCCGCCACCCGGTGGTGCGCTCGGCCTGAGCCTCCGTCAAAACCGATATCAGCAGCCCATCGTAATTGGTGACAACCCGAGCGAACTGTCCGTGGTCTCCGCGCAACGCGAGACAGAGTCCGCACAGATGCGCCATCCACTGTGTTTTGAGCCCCTCACCGAGGCGGTGACTGCAGGGCCTCACGATTCCGAACATGACACTCCCCCGTGCCTCGTACGACGTTGAGCTGCGGCATCGTACCGACCCCTTCGTTCACCCGTACGCCCCGCCCGTCACCCGAACGCCGTCGAGAATCATATTTCACTCACAGTCAGCAGCCGTACACGGCAAGACCCTTGGGGCACGCGGGCTCTCGACGAATTCGCTGTGCACCAGTACCGTCACGAAACCCCCGCGCGGCGTCTATCCACTTGGCGCGACATCCGCATCATGGACGACCATGGGGATGCGGAAAGCAAGAAAGACCGCTGTGAGAGGAGGCGTCCATGGGATCGGTGCGCAAGGCGAGTGCCTGGCTTGGCCTCGTCGACGACAACGATGACGAGCGTTACTACGACGACGACAACTACGCCGAAGGACAGGACTCCGGCGATGCCTGGGTCACGGACCCGCGCGTGAAGGTCGCGTCCGAGACGGCGGAAGAGACAGGCCGCCGGATCGGCACGGTCACCCCGGACAGCTTCCGGGACGCACGCGGCATCGGCGAACTCTTCCGGGAAGGCGTCCCGGTCATCATCAACCTCACGGCCATGGAGGCCGCCGACGCCAAGCGCGTGGTGGACTTCGCGGCCGGCCTGACCTTCGGCCTGCACGGCACCATCGAGCGGGTCGCCACCCGGGTCTTCCTGTTGACCCCTGCCAACACCGAGATCGTCAGCGGCGAGGCCCCGGGACGCCAGACGGACGGCTTCTTCAACCAGAGCTGAGGCAGGGCCGCTCACCGGCCCTGCTCTCCGGTGCTCGACTCACCGAAAGGCGTCGAGTCCGGTGAGCGCCTTGCCCAGCACGAGTTGATGCATCTCGACGGTGCCCTCGTAGGTGAGCACCGATTCGAGGTTGGTCGCGTGCCGCATCACGGGGTATTCGAGCGAGATCCCGTTGGCACCGAGGATCGTACGGGCGGTCCGGCAGATCTCGATCGCCTCCCGTACGTTGTTGAGCTTGCCGAAGCTGACCTGCTCGGGACGGAGCCGTCCCGCGTCCATGCGCCGCCCCAGATGGTGGGCGAGCAGAATCCCCTTGTGCAGTTCCACCGCCATGTCGGCGAGCTTGGCCTGGGTGAGCTGGAAGCCGCCGATGGGGCGCCCGAACTGCTCGCGCGTCTTGGCGTACTCGACGGCGGCCTCGAAACTGGCCCGCGCGGCGCCCATCGAGCCCCACACGATCCCGTACCGCGCGTGCGACAGACAGCTGAGCGGGCCCTTGAGCCCGGTCACGTCCGGCAGTACGGCGTCGGCGGGCAGCCGTACGTCGTCGAGTACGAGCTCGCTGGTCACGCTCGCCCGCAGGGACCACTTGTGCTTGATCTCAGGAGCGGAGAACCCGGGGGCGTCGGTGGGCACGACGAACCCCCGAATCCCGTCCTCGCTCTGCGCCCAGACGACCGCGACCCCGGCGACGGACCCGTTCGTGATCCACATCTTCCGCCCGTTGAGCACCCAGTCGCCGCCGTCGCGCTTGGCGTACGTCCGCATGGCGCCCGGGTCCGACCCGTGGTCGGGCTCGGTCAGCCCGAAGCACCCGATGACCTCGCCGGCGGCCATGCCCGGCAGCCACCGCTGCTTCTGCTCCTCGCTTCCGAACCGATGAATGGCGTACATGGCGAGGGAGCCCTGTACGGAGACGAGGGACCGGATGCCCGAGTCGGCGGCCTCCAGCTCCAGACAGGCGAGCCCGTACTGCACGGCGGTCGCCCCCGCGCATCCGTACCCCTCCAACGACATCCCGAGCGCCCCGATCCCGCCCAGCTCGCGCGCCAGCTCCCGGATCCCGGGCAGCTCGCCCTTCTCGTACCACTCGGCGACGTACGGCAGCACGCGGTCCGCGGCCCACGTCCGTACGGTGTCCCGGATCGCCAGGTCCTCCGGGTCCAGGAGGTCGTCGAGGCCGAGGGGGTCGGTGGGGTCGAAGGGCGGGAGCTTCGGGGACGCGGACATGGGGGCAGCCTCCGGCACGCTAAAACTAGCACCGCTAGTTACGGTCTCGCCCCGACGGTACGACCCAGCGTCCCGCACGTCCAGTACCTCCCCCGCCCACGCACCACCCGTTTCCAGTACGCCGACAAGTGCGGGTACCCCGCGGGGGTGAAGCGCCATCGGCGGCTTCCGGTTCGTTCGAGGGGGCTCGGGTGGCGGTTCCCCGCCGCGACGGTGCTCAGCCACCGGCGGGCCTCTCTCCGAGCGAACCGGCGGGCGCCGACGACGGGCAGCCCCCTCGGGGGACCCGCACGTGTCGACAGGGTGGAAACGCGTGGTGCGTGGGCGGGAGAACCCTCGGCTACGCCGAGACGCGGGACTCCGCAACCCCCCGAGGCGCCGGAATCTCCGCCGAGCCCGCCGCAGACACCCCGCACTCCATGACCCGAGGCAGCCGCAACGCCATCCCCGCCCCCAGCAACAACAACCCCGCACTGACGAGCAACGTCACATGCAGCCCGTGCACAAAGGAGTCCCGAGCCGCATGACGCAGGGCCGCCCCCCGCACCCCACCAAGCCGCGCAGCGACGTCGTACGCCTCTCCCAGCGAGTGCCCCGCCGCAGCGGAGTCCCCCGGCGAGACCCCCGGCACGGACGACAGTCCGGGCGCGTACGCCGCGTTCATCACACTCCCCAGAAGCGCGATCCCGATCCCCGCCCCCAGTTGGTACGAGGTCTCGCCGATCGCCGCCGCCCCACCCGCCTGCGCCGGCGGCGCCTCGCTCAGCATCGACTCGTACGCCCCGAAGAGCGTGGTCTCCAGCCCGAACCCGAGCAGCACGAACCCGAACAGCAGCAGCCCGGTGTTGTCGTCCCCGCCCATCGCGGTGAGCGTGATCACGGCCACCGCCGTGAGACAGAACCCGAAACAGACCATCGCGCGCGGCCCGAACCGCCTCAGCAGCCGCGCCCCCGCGAGCCCCGCGGCCATCGCCGCGAAGGTGAGCGGCAGCAGCCGCAGCCCGGTCTGCAGGGGCGAGAGCCCGAGGACCAGTTGCAGGTACTGCGCGGCGATCAACTCGAGCCCGACCAGCGCGAGCATGGCGAGGACGATGCAGCACACGGATGTACTGAACGCGGGCCGCGAGAACATCCGCAGGTCCACCAGCGGATGCGCACGCCGTCGCTGGCGCCGTACGAAGGCGAACATCAGCGCGCCGCCCACGAGCAGCGGCGCCAGCGTGAACGGACCGAACGGCGCTTCACCGCCGCCGAGCCGCTTGACTCCGAGCACGAGTCCGAAGAGCCCGGCGGCGGCCATCAGGGCCCCCACCACGTCCCAGGGACCGTCGCGGTCGCCGTAGGACTCGGGCAGCAGCAGCCGTCCGATCGGCAGGCTGATCAGCATCAGCGGGATGTTGACGAGGAAGACCGATCCCCACCAGAAGTGTTCGAGGAGGAACCCGCCGAGCAGCGGCCCGACCGCCGCGCCCACCGCGGCGACCGCGCTCCAGATGCCGATCGCGAGCGCCCGCTCCCGCCGGTCGGGAAAGACCTGGCGCAGGATCGACAGGGTCGCGGGCATGATCATCGCGCCGCCGACGCCGAGCAGGGCACGCGCGCCGATGAGGACCTGGGCGCTGTCGGCGAGCGCGGCGATCCCGGAGGCGATGCCGAAGAGCCCGTATCCGAGGAGAAGCACACGTCTGCGGCCCACCCGGTCACCCAGCGTGCCGAAGAGGATCAGCAGCGCGGCGCAGACGAGCGGATAGACGTCGACGATCCAGAGCAGTTCTATCGCGCCGGGCTTGAGGTCCTCGGTGACGGCGGGCACGGCGACGTGCAGCACGGTGGCATCGAGGGCCACGAGGAGCAGGCTGACGCACAGCACCACAAGGACGACCCAGCGGTTGGCACCGGCCCCGGCCTCCCGACGGCGACGCGCGGCGGCCGTGGTCGTCCCGGACATGTACGTACCTCCCAGATGTTCCCTCGCGTTCGGCGATCCGCTGGGTGGGGACTCCCTGCGGCTGCGGTCCGGGAGGAGCGGGGTCCCGGACGCACGCATCAAAGGCGAGTGAGCGGCCAGCGTACGCGAGTTCCTGTCGCATACACGTGGCGGACCTCTCACGTTCTCCTTGCCGAGCATGTGGCGTACGCCACGCTCCCCCTGGTGCACCACGCCCCGGACGGCCGCCCGGTTCCGCCCGCCGTCGATAATCGAGCCCGTGACCGATCTTGAGACGCCCCTCGCGACGCCGCCCGGCGCGAGCGCGCCGCGCCGGGCCGCGCCCGCCCTCCTCGGGTACGCCGCGGTACGGGCCCTGGGCGTCCTCACGCTCGCGCTGTGGAGCGCGGCGAACGGCAAGAGCGCCCACACACTGCTGACGGCCCGCTGGGACGCGCTCTGGTACACCCGTGTCGCCGATCTGGGCTACGGCTACGAGGTGCGGCTGCCAGGCGGTGACGTGCACTCGAACCTCGCGTTCTTCCCGCTGCTGCCCTGGCTGGAGCGGCTCGTCTCGGCGCTCACCCCTCTGTCGTACGCGGATGCCGGGCTGCTGGTCAGCACGCTGGCCTCGCTCGCCGCGGCCTGGGGGATCTTCGCCGTCGCGGACCACGTGTACGGCCCCCGCGTGGGCGTCTGCGCGGTGCTGGTCTGGGCGGTGCTGCCGGTCGGCATCGTGCAGTCGATGGCGTACAGCGAGTCCCTGTTCACGGCGCTCGCCGCCTGGTCGCTCTACGCGGTGCTGACCGACCGCTGGGTGACGGCCGGTCTGCTCGCCGCCTTCGCCGGGCTGACCCGCCCGGTGGGAGCCGCGGTGGTCGCGGCCCTGTGGGTGGCGGCCATCACCTCGTTCGTGCGGGATCGGAGCGCGCACCCCGCGCACGGCGCGCCCGTGCTCCGACGCGCCCTCGGCATGCTCCTCGCGCCGCTCGGCGCCGCCGGATATGTGCTCTGGGTCGGCCACCGCACGGGCAAGGGGCCGCTCGGCTATCTCGACGTCCAGGCGGGCTGGCGCAACGGATTCGACGGCGGGTACGCGTTCGCCCGCTTCGTGGGCGACAAGTTCACGTCATTTCCGTCAGCGCTGGCCGGCGTCGGACTGATCGTCGGAGTCGCACTGATCGTCTGGCTGTACGTGACGTGTGTACGACAGGGCCAGCCGGTGCCCCTGCTGGTGTACGCGGGGATCGTCGTCGCGCTCGCCCTGTGCGCGTCGAGTTACTTCGGCTCGAAACCGCGCCTCCTGCTGCCCGCTTTCCCCCTCTTGCTCCCCCTCGCGCTGGCCCTGGCCCGACTGCGTACGTCCAGGTCAGCGCTGATTCTCGGTGGCGTGGCGATGGCCTCCGCGCTCTACGGAGCGTTCTGGCTGAACGGCTCCGGTCCGCCATGATCCACCCGTTGACGCTCGGTGAGCGGCTGGAGAATTCCACCCCAGGATTCGGTGAACGAATTCAAAAGTGACATAAAACAGAAGCCCGAGCCGATCAATGGAATTGAAGGATCGGGGCGCCGATGATTAGAGAATCATTGGAATTAAGCATCGCCCTGAGAGGAATCCCACATCACATCGTCATCACAAAGCGAGTGATTCGGCCTGGAACGCAGCTCACTCGCTGTAACGTCGATTGAGTGCGTACCGAACGAAACCTCACCCGTCTGGACCGGGTCTTCGCCCGGTTGGACCGTGAGCCGGAACGGCCGGCGAACATCGATGTGCCGAAGATGAGCAGGCACAGGGTTGTGCTCCTCGGAGCCACCCTGGCCTTCTACGTGGCCATCGTGTGGGCCGTTGCGATCACATCGTGGCTGGTCCGGTTCGACTGGCAGGTCATGTTCTTCCGGCCCTATCAGCAGTGGCCGGAGATCCACGCGTTCCTCGACTACTACGTGGTGCTGGGCCAGCGCGGCCCCACCGCCGTGATGGTCGCCGCGTGGCTCGGCTGGCGCTCCTGGCGGCAGCACACCCTGCGCCCGATGCTCACGCTGGGCGCCTCGCTGCTGCTGCTCAACATCACGGTCGGCGCCGCGAAGCTCGGCATGGGCCGCCTCGGCCCGCACTACGCCATCACGATCGGCTCGAACGAGATGGGTCTCGGCGGCGATATATTCCCTTCGGGCCACACCGCGAACGCCGTCGTGACCTGGGGAATCCTGGCCTATCTGGCCTCCACCCCGCGGGCGAGGCGCTGGCTGTCGGCGCTGTCCGCCGTGACCTCGCTCGGCGTCGGCCTCACCACCGTCTACCTCGGTACGCACTGGCTGAGCGATGTGCTGCTGGGCTGGGCCGCCGGTCTGCTGATCCTGCTGGCGCTGCCGTGGTGCGAGCCGCTGATCGCCCGCGCCGAGGCCGGTCTGTTCACCCTGCGCGACGCCTGGCGCGCCCGCCGCGGCCGTGCGGTACCCGCCCCGGTCGGCTCCCCGGTCGGTGCGCCCGTGCTGGTCAAGCAGTCGGTCCCGGTGAACGAGGAGGCTCCGGTGCGCGGGGCGGTGCCCTCCGCCCGCCCGCCCCGGGCGCCGGTCTACCTGGTGCCCGGACCCCACACGACCCGCTCGGAGCGCACCCCGGTCACCCCGGTCGGCAGCCGCCGTCCACCGCACCCGGACCGCGTGGCGCGCACCACCACGACGTCGTCCGCCCGGCCGCTGACAGGCGGCTGAGGCACAACGGACCGATCATGGAGAACAGCGGGGCCGGTACGCACAACCTCCCCGCACAGCGAAGGCCCCCGGCTCGTGAGCCGGGGGCCTTCGCGCATTCCGTGGCCTCAGCCCTTCCAGCAGCGGGTCACCCGGCCGTCGGTGACCTCGAAGTTCAGCCGTCCCGTGCGGTACTCCATGGTGATGATCGCGCCGGGCGGCAGCGAGCGCACCGTGGACCAGCCGTGCTCCCGGGCGCGGTGCTCGGCGCTCCTCGCCTCCAGGCCGACATAGGCCTGCGGACTGTCCTGGGGCTCTGCGGGCGGGGTGGGAATGGATGCCATGACCGCCACGTTAGGCGGCCGACCGCGGCGGGGGAAGTCCGGGCCCAAGACCCTGCGTCACCCATGCCCCTCCGGTCGCGCTTCTGTCACAGGATCGCTACACGCGTTTCGGCCGAACTCCGTCACACGTACGAGGGGTTCCGTACGTGTCCCGCACTCCTTCGAACGTAATTCGGGACTACCTTGACGCCGTCCCGAATAAACCAATGGAAAGTGCGGAGTCCCCCGTCGAGATCCCGTGGGGGAAGTCTTTCCATTGCGATTCCGGGGCATGTCGCGGAAGCTGACACCGCATAGGAAATGCACGGTTCCAGCACAGAACCCCCGCACACCCTCTGTCGGAGCGCGGCGCGATGCGAGCACCACGGCGTGAGCTTCAGGCAGGCCCACGGCGCGACGGCGAAGGGGCGAGCAATGGGCACGGAGACCGCGCAGGCGACGGCGCCACCCGTATACAGGAGGCAGCGACCGGGGCGGCTCGCCGTGGACTGGCTCACCACGACGGACCACAAGAAAATCGGTCACCTCTACCTGATCACGTCCTTCGCCTTCTTTCTCATCGGCGGTCTGATGGCGTTGGTGATGCGCGCCGAACTCGCCCGGCCCGGTCTGCAGATCGTGGACAACAACCAGTTCAACCAGCTGTTCACCCTGCACGGCACGATCATGCTGCTGCTGTTCGCCACCCCGACCTTCGCCGGGTTCGCCAACGAGATCATGCCGCTGCAGATCGGCTCCCCGGACGTCGCGTTCCCCCGCCTGAACATGCTGTCGTACTGGTTCTTCCTCTTCGGCGGCCTGATCGTCCTCGGCTCGCTCATGGTGCCCGCCGGGCCCGCCTCCTTCGGCTGGTTCGCCTATGCCCCGCTCAACAGCCTGGAGCGCTCGCCGACCATCGGCGCCGACATGTGGATCATGGGCCTGGCGCTGACGGGCTTCGGCACGATCCTCGGCGCGGTGAACTTCATCACGACCATCGTCGGGATGCGGGCCCCCGGCATGACGATGTTCCGGCTGCCGATCTTCACCTGGAACATCCTCTTCACCTCGATCCTCGTCCTCTTCGCGTTCCCGGTGCTCGCGGCGGCGCTGCTGGTCCTGGAGGCGGACCGGCGCTTCGGGTCGGTGGTGTTCGAGGCGGCCAACGGCGGCGCGCTGCTGTGGCAGCACCTGTTCTGGTTCTTCGGGCATCCCGAGGTCTACATCATCGCGTTGCCGTTCTTCGGGATCATCACGGAGATCCTGCCGGTCTTCAGCAGGAAGCCGGTCTTCGGTTATCTGACGCTGGTCGCCGCGACGATGGCCATCACCGGTCTGTCGATCGTGGTGTGGGCACACCACATGTTCGCGACGGGCGCGGTGCTGTTGCCGTTCTTCTCCTTCATGTCGTTCATGATCGCGGTGCCCACGGGGGTGAAGTTCTTCAACTGGAGCGGGACGATGATCAATGGCTCGCTCTCCTTCGAGACGCCCATGCTGTGGGCCATCGGTTTCCTGGTGTCGTTCCTGTTCGGCGGACTGACCGGAGTGATCCTGGCCTCGCCGCCGATGGATTTCGAGGTCACCGACTCGTACTTCGTGGTCGCGCACTTCCACTACGTCGTCTTCGGCACCGTCGTCTTCGCGACTTTCGGCGGCTTCTACTTCTGGTGGCCCAAGTTCACCGGCAAGATGCTCGACGAACGGCTCGGCAAGATCCATTTCTGGACGCTCTTCGTCGGCTTCCACACGACGTTCCTGGTGCAGCACTGGCTGGGCGCCGAAGGCATGCCGCGCCGGTACGCGGACTATCTGGCCGCCGACGGCTTCACGGCGCTCAACACCGTCTCGACGATCGGCGCGTTCCTGCTGGGCATGTCGACGCTGCCGTTCCTCTACAACGTCTGGAAGACGTCCCGGTACGGCACGAAGGTCGAGGTGGACGACCCCTGGGGCTTCGGCCGCTCCCTGGAGTGGGCGACCTCGTGTCCGCCGCCCCGGCACAACTTCGTCACGCTGCCCCGGATCCGTTCCGAGAGCCCGGCGTTCGACCTGCACCATCCCCAGTACGGGGCGAACGGTCAGGAGACCGCTCCAGCGCCCGGGACAGCCGGTCCCGGGACGTCGTGATCGCCTCGGTGAGTTCGGCCGGCTCCAGGACCTCGAACTCGAAGCCCGTCAGCATCACGTGAATCACCATCACGTCGAGGCTCGCGGCGCCGGTGCGCAGGACGCAGCTGTCCTCCCCGGAGGCTTCCAGCGTCCCCGCCGAGGGGGAGATCCGCTCGACCGCCTCTTCCAGGGGCACGAAGAGCCGGACGACCGCCTGCGAGGCGTAGGCGCGTGTGGAGACCCCTTCGGAGACGTACGCCGCCAGATCCTCGGCCGGTGGCGTACGGGGGGTGAAGCGGGGTCCGTGCGGCGGCCTGGGGGTGATGCGGTCGGCCCGGAACGTGCGCCAGTCGTCGCGGTCGACGTCCCAGGCGACCAGGTACCAGCGGCGCTCGGTGCACACCAGGCGGTGCGGTTCGACGGTCCGGCGGGTCGAGGAGCCGCCGTGGTCGCGGTACTCGAAGCGCAGCCGCTCACCGTCGCGGCAGGCGTGGGCGAGTTCCGTGAGCACGCCCGGGTCCACGGCGGAGGGCTGGGGGCCGCGCAGCATCGGCACGGTGAAGGCGTTGAGGGCGCTCACGCGGCGGCGCAGTCGGCTCGGCAGGACTTGTTCGAGCTTGGCGAGGGCGCGTACGGAGGTCTCGTCGATGCCCTCGATACCCTGCCCGGCGGCCGTGCGCAGCCCGACCGCGACGGCCACCGCCTCGTCGTCGTCCAGCAGCAGCGGCGGCAGCTCGGCGCCCGCGCCGAGTTGGTAGCCGCCTCCCGTGCCCGGGCTGGCGTTGACGGGATAGCCCAGCTCGCGCAGCCGGTCCACATCGCGGCGGATCGTGCGGGGCGTCACGCCCAGACGGTCCGCCAGATCGGCCCCGGACCAGTCGCGGTGGGCCTGCAGCAGTGAGAGCAACCGCAGCAGCCGTGCCGATGTCTCCAACATGCCGCCGAGTCTGCCAGCCCTTGCGGACAACCGCTGTCCGCAAGGTGCTCCTGGGCGCCGGGCACGGTCAGCCGGCCGCGGTGACCGTCACGGACAGGTCGTTGTCCCGCGTGTAGGAGGGCCCGGCCTCCACCGGGCCGTACAGGGTCTTCACCGGCACCCTCGGGTGGATGAGGAAGAGGCGCTTGTCGGCGATGGCGTCGAGCAACCGCGCGATCCGTACCCGGGGCCCGCCCTCCCCCGCCGGGCGCAGCCACAGGTCCCAGACGCCGGACCGCAGGGCGCCGTATGCCACCGTGAAGCCGAACTCCGCCTGCTCCACGGCCACTTCCGCGCGGATCGGCGGACCGGCCGCGTCCCGGTGGCAGACCTCGGCATACGCGTCCGGCGCGAGGGGAACGCCGTACACCCGGCCTCGTACGCCCAGTCCCCGCTCCGCCCGGTACAGCTCGACGGCCTCCGCGTGCGGGGCCCGCAGCCAGCTGCGCACGGAGAGGTTGCCGTGCCGGGTCCCGTACGGGATGCGGACGGCGACATGGCCGAGGGAGCCGCTGGGGACCCGGGCGACGAGCGAGCGCAGGTCGTCGACGCCCGGGGCCAGCCGTCGCGGCTCGCCTCCCGCGACCTGGGCGTAGGCATCCCAGCGGCCCTCGGGCAGGGCGACGCCGCTGGGCAGCGCGGCGCGCAGCCGGCCGTCCCCGGTGGGCGTCAGCGGCAGGCTGACCTCCTCGTGGCCCTCGCGGTGGCGCAGCACCAGGAGCGCGGCGCCCGGCTCGCCGGTCTCGGTGACGTCGAAGGTCAGTCCGCCCGCGGAGTCGGCGATGCAGTCGGCGCACGGGGGCACGGCGGCGTCCGGGTCGGCGCGGTGCCGAGCGGTCCGCGGGACCGGCGTCATCATGCGAACGCCCTTTCGTGCGGGGCGGCACCACCGGGTCCTCCGTCGGATCCGCCTCCTGTCGGGACAGACCCCAGGCCCGGGTGAATGGTTGCTTCCCATGTGCACATCAGGGCGCGCAGGACCGTCGAGGCACGTCAGGGCTCGTACGACAGTTGCGGCACCTCGAAGCAGTCGCTGTTCATGTCGCCCTGGGAGACCCAGCCGCCGTCGTCCTCCCAGCGGGCCACCGAGACGCAGGTCCGGCGGGTCTTCGGAGGCGTGGGCAGGCGCTCGGAGGAGACGGGGATCAGCAGGCCGTCGGCGCTGTACGGGGCCTCGCGGTTCATGAAGCGGTCGACACACGCGCGTGTGACGCCCGTTTTCGCGCAGGACTTCGCGGCGTCCGTGAACCACATCGCGGCCGCCCAGCCCTCCAGCTGCCACTGGGAGTGCGTGGGCAGGCCCTTGGTGGCGTCCCGGAACGCGCGGACGGCGGCGTCGGCGGTGTCCTCGTGGTTCCGGCTGGATCCGGTCGCCCACAGGGCGTTGCGGCAGCGCGGGGCGTCCTTGTAGTCCTCGGGGACGGTGGAGGTCCAGTTCTGCACGTTGGTGACCTTGGCGATGACCTTGGCGCCGACGTCGTCCATCGCCTTGCACAGCTGGGCGTTGCCGTGCGTGTCGAGGGCGTCGAAGACGAGGTCGGCGCCCTGGTCCTTCAGATCGGCCGCGGCCGCGCGGAAGTTGGGCAGCGCGAAGTCGACCTGTTCGGTGACCACCTGGTAGCCCTCGGCCTTCAGACCCCGGGTGACGAGCCGGGCGTACGCGGCCGACGCGGACTGGTTGTAGGAGATCACGGCGGCCGTACGGGCGCCGTGGACGCGCTTGAAGTAGCGGTAGACCTCGGTGCCGCCGTACAGCTTCCCGCCCCAGCCCGGTGTTCCCTCGCGGGGCGCGAGGCTGCCGTAGATCCCGTAGAGGTGCGGATAGGTGTCGTAGGCCGCGCCGATGGGCTGTCCGCCGATGTCGGGCACCCCGGCGGCGGACACGCGGGAGGCGCCCGCGTAGTCGAGGGCGGTGGTGGCGACGAGGGCGACGACCTTGTCCTCGTCGATGAGCCGGTGCACGCACTCGTTGTCGCCCACGCCGCTGCCGCCGTCGTCGCAGGTGCGCACCTCGACCGGGCGGCCGTCGATGCCCCCGCGCGCGTTGAGGCGGTCGAAGTAGGCCTTGGCCCCGTCGCGGGGGCCGGTGAAGGCGGAGCCGCCGACGGGGCTGGTGGCGCTGGTGACGATGCCGACACGCAGCGGGGCGGTGCTCTGCGGGGCGGGCATGGTCCGGTGCTCGAAGTCACTCTCGGGCAGGCGGCTGCCGCAGGCCGCCGTGCCCAGGACGAGTGCCGTGCCCAGCAGGAGCGGCAGGCCCGCGGCGAGGACTCCTTCCGGAACTCCCTTGGGGCGCACGGCGGGTCAGCAGCCGGCCGGGGTCGCGGATCCGTCGCCGCTCAGCGCGACCAGGGCGCAGAGGGTGTTGTCGGAGACCTTCCAGGTGCCGTTCTCGTAGACGGCCGTCCCGGAGGCGTTCGGCAGGGCGGTCGCGCCCTTCAGGGTCAGCGCGTACGTCACCTCTGCGACGGCCGGTGCGGTGAACACGACCTTCTGGACCTGGGCCGCGACCTGCTGACCACGCTTGTCGCCGCTGAAGCCCTGGACGACCGCGGTCATCCGGTCGCCGTTCTCCAGGTAGTTCAGTTTGTCCTTGACGGGGACGGACGGGGAGAAGAACTTCTCCCAGTTCCGCCTGACCTGGTTCTCGGCCGCCGCCGGGTCGTCCGGGCCGGTCGGGCTGGGTGACGCGCTGCTGGGCCGCTCCACGGTGGGGGTGGGCGGAGGGGTCGAACTCCCGCCGCCGCTGCTGTCGCCGCACGCCGTGAGGGCCCCGGCGAGGAGGAGGGCGACCAGCGCCGCCACCCCCCGGCCGTTGTCCCGCCTGAGGTCGCTCCCGAGAACCATGCTGGCTCACCACCGGGTGTCGGTCCGGGCCGACCGCGCCCGGAGCTTTCAGGGTCAGCTTCCAGAAGGCATAGTGCAAGTCCATTGGCGGACTTGGAAGACAGACAGACACACGACGTCTGGGAGCCAGGATGCGGACATCTCGACTGCGGACCGTGCACCCCGTCCTGTGGGCCGGGTGCGCCGCGCTCGCCGCCGGGGCGGTGCTGTGCGTCATCGGCTGGTACGGCGTCTCGGGCGAGCGGTACGCGGAGAGGCAGTTGCCCTTCCTGGCGTCCTGCACGGTTCCCGGGGCCGCGCTGATCGTCGCGGGCGCGGTGCTGCTCACGCACGGCAGGAACGCCCTGGCGGCGGCGCGCGTCGAGGAGTTGTACGGGCTGCTGGTGGCGGCCGAGCCCGCCGACGCGGAGCGGTCCGAACAGGCCGCCGTGGCGCCGCTCGCCGTCAGCGGGGAGCTGCTGATGATCCCCGGGGGCACGCTGTGGCACCGTGCGGACTGCCCGCTGGTCGCGGGAAAGGCGGCCGCCGTGCCGGTGGACTCGCGGGTGCTGGCGAGCGGGGAGTTGGGCCCGTGCCCGATCTGTGAGCCGCCCGCGGCCGAGCGGTCGACCGCGCCGGAGCGGTGATGAGCGGTTCCCTGACGTACGACCTCACGCTGGCCGGGCTCTCGGTCGGCGGCGCGGCGGCGCTCACCGGGATCGGGCTGGTCGTCACCCATCGGGCGACCGGGGTGCTGAACTTCGCGCACGGCACGATCGCGATGGTGTGCGCGTATCTGCTGCGGCAGTTCACGGTGGTGTGGGGCTGGCCGCTCGCGCTCGGTGCCGCGGTGACGCTGCTGTTGGTGGCCCCCGCGATCGGCATGGCCCTGGAACGGTTCGTCTTCCGCCCCCTGTCCGTCCTCGGCGGCGACCCGGCGCAGACGCTGGTCGCGTCTCTCGGCGTCTTCGTGCTGCTGGTCGGCGGGGCCGCGTTGGTGTGGGGCACCGGGGCGCGCGCGGACGCGCCGACGCTGGTGTCGGCGGACCCGTGGGGGCAGTTGGCGGTCGCCGTCGCACTGGCGGTCGGGGTGGGGGGCGCGACGCGCTGGACGCGCTTCGGCACGGAGCTGCGGGCCGTGGTCGACGACCGCTCGCTCGCCGTGCTCGGCGGCATCGACGCGGACCGGGTGGCCGCCGCGGGCTGGGCGTTCGGCTCCTTCACGGCGGGCCTGACGGGCGTGCTCCTCGCGCCGTACGTACGACTCGATCCGTACGGCATGCCGTTGCTCGTCATGGAGGTGATGGCGGTGGCCGTCGCCGCCCGGATGCGCAGCCTGCCGGTGGCCGTCGTGGTGGCGCTGGGTCTCGGGGTCGCGCAGAGTCAGCTGACGCGGCTGCACCCGGCGGGCTGGGCGGAGCCGCTGCTCCAGGCGGTGGGGGCGAACCTGTTCGTGGTGGCCCTGTTGGTCGCGGCGCTCGTCCTGCCGGGGATCGGCGACCGGGATGTCCTACCGCGTACGGCGACGGCCCGGGTGGCGACGCCCCCGGGCGCGTGGATCGTCGCGGTCGTGCTGTTCCTGCTGCCGCTCGGCCTCGCGGGCTCGGACCTGCACACGTCGGTGCAGGTGCCCGCGCTGGGTGTGGTGCTCCTGTCCCTGGTGGTGGTGACCGGCCGCGGCGGTCAGATCTCCCTCGGGCAGGCGGCGTACGCGGGTCTGGGCGCCCTCTTCACCGCGCTGCTGGCCGCCGGCCGCTTCCCCGGACTGCCCCGTCTGCCCGAACTGGCCGCGCTGGCGGTGGCGGTGGTGCTGGTCGCCCCGCTCGGGGTCCTGACCGGCTGGCCGGCGATCCGCCGCCACGGCCTGGCGCTGGCCCTGGCGACGTTCGCTGTGGGAGTGGGCGTCAGCCGTTTCGTCTTCGCCCAGCCCTACGCGACCTCGGGGCTGTCCCTGGACCGCCCGGCGGGCTTCGACGGCGACCGCGCGTACTACGTGCTCGAACTGGGGCTGTTGGCGGCCGCGCTGCTGGCGACGGGGGCGCTGCGCCGGGGCCGTACGGGCCGCGCCCTGGCCGCGATGCGCGACCACCCGTCGGGCGCCTCCGCGGCGGGCGTACGGGTCCCTGCGCTGAAGCTGACGGCCTTCGTGGCGGGCGCCGCCCTGGCCGCGCTGGGTGGCGGGATGCTCGGCATGGGTCTGCGCGCCTTCGACGCGACGGCGTACGACCCGGTGCGCGGGCTGCTCTGGTTCGCGGCGGTCGTGGTCCTCGGTGCCGACAGCGCCCTCGGCGCGCTGGCCGCGGCGGCGTTGCTGGTGGGGCTCGACGCGGGGGCGCGCGGCGGGGTGGCGGCCGCGCTGTTCGGGGTGCTCGCGCTGTTCGTCGGCCGGTTCCCCGGTGGCCCGTACGAGGCCCTGCGCTCGGCGACGTCCCGGCTCCGGCCGCGCCGCAGGGCGACGCCGACCCCGCTGGGGGCGCGGGTGCGGCGGCGGCTGCGGGCGGTGGAGACGGGGCCCACCGTCCGGCCGCCCGCCGCCGGACGGCCGGACGGCACCGAACCGGAACCCGCCGCCGCGCCACCGGGCGCCGGTGACCGCCCAGGTCCCGACGGCCCCACGAGGGCACCCCGAGGTCCAAAAGCCGCAACATCCGGGCGGGACACGACGTCACGCAGGCCGAGCGCCCCGCACACTCCGGCCGTGCCGACGCCCGGATCTCTGTTCGCCCGACGAATACGGGTCGCCTACGACGGGTTCACCGCGCTCGACGGGGTCGATCTCGAGGTCCGCCCCGGGTGGGTCACCGCTGTCGTGGGGCCCAACGGGGCCGGCAAGAGCACCCTGTTCCACTGCCTCGCCGGAACGCTCCGACCCTCGCACGGCCAGGTGCTGTTCGGCGAACGGGACATCACCCGGCTCGCGGCGCACGCCCGGACCCGGCTCGGCATCGCGCGGACCTTCCAGCAGCTGGCCGTCTTCCCCTCGTTGACGGTGGCCGAGAACGTCCAGGTGGGGGCGGAGCAGGGCCGGATCGCCGATCCCGCCGCGGCGGAACGGGCGTTGCGGCTGTTCGGGCTCGACGGGCCGGTCCGCGCGCTGCCCGCCGAGGGACTGCCGACCGGGACGCTCAGACGCGTCGAGCTGGCGCGGGCCCTCGCGGGCAGTCCACACGTGCTGCTGCTCGACGAGCCCGCCGCGGGCCTGGACACCGCCGAAGTGACCGCGCTGGCCCGGGTACTGCGCGCACTCGCCGCGGACGGCACGGCCCTGCTGGTCGTCGAGCACGACCTCGATCTGGTCGCCGACGTCGTCCATGTCATGACCGCCGGACGCGTCGTCACCTCCGGCCCCGCCGGCCACGTACTGGAGCGGGGACGCGGATGAGCATCTCCCTGCGCCGCGCGCGCGTGCGCTACGGCCCCCTGGAGGCCCTGCACGGCGTGACCCTGCTCGCGCCCGGCCCCGGCCTCACCGTGCTGCTCGGCCGCAACGGCTCGGGCCGCACGACCACCCTGCGCGCCCTCGCGGGTACCGTGCCGCTGTCCGACGGCGCCGTCGTCTGGGACGGGGTGGACGTGACCCGGCTGCCCGCCTTCGAACGGGCCCGGCGCGGGTTGTGCCTGGTCCCGGAGCGTCGGGCCGTCTTCGGCTCGCTCACGGTCCGCGAGCACCTGGAGCTGACCGCGCCCGACTTCGCTCCCGTCCTCGACGCGTACCCGCAGTTGGAGCCCCTCCTTCCGCGCCGCGCCGGCACCCTCTCCGGGGGCGAGCAGCGCATGCTCGCCCTCTCCCGCGCCCTGCTGGCACACGCGCGTGTGGTGCTCGTCGACGAACCCGCGCAGGGCATGTCACCTGCGGTCGCGGCCCGCACGTACGAACTCCTCGGCGGCCTCGACGCGTGCGTGGTGGTCGCCGAGCAGCGGCTGCCGCCCGGTCTGCGCGAACGGACGGGCCGCACGACGTACGTCCATGAACTGCGCCGGGGTTCGGTCGCGTTCAGCGGAGAGGCGGCCGAAGTGCGCCGCCAGGTGACCTAGAACGTCCGACCGGGGTTCACCACACGTGTACTGCCCCGGAGTTTGTACCTCTTGGCGCAGACGGGCCAGGCGCCCCACCCCTGGGTGGCCACCACCCGCTTGGCGACCTTGATCTGCTCCTTCCGCCGGGCCAGATCCGCGCGCGGGGCGTACGCCAGGCCGCCGAACGCCACCCAGGTGGCCTGCCTGAACTGCAGTCCTCCGTAGTGGTGGTTTCCGGTGTTCGCGTGCCAGCGCCCGCCGCTCTCGCACTTGGCGAGGCAGCCCCAGGGCCAATGGTCCCGCGCGCAGTGGTGCGAAACCCGCCCCGCCGACAGGCCGGAGAACGGGGGCGGGGACGCGACGGCCGCCCTCGCGGGAACGAGGACGGCCAGGGTGGCGGCGACGACGGTCGCGGCCACGTACCGCATGCGCTTGCTCAACAGGGGCGATGGCGTCGGCTCGAGGTGCATCGGGTCACGCTAAACACCACACCGGGCACATCCGCCCCGCCGCGCCCGGAACTCCACCCGGTCGGCGGACCGGGGTGGGGCGGCGGGGTGGTGCCGGGGCTCAGAGGTCGAGCCGCTGGCCGGGCATGATCAGGTCGGGGTCACCGCCGATGACCGCCCGGTTGGCGGCGTAGATCTTCCGCCAGGTCGTTCCGTGCCGCTCCGCGATGCCACTCAGGGTGTCGCCGCCGCGGACGGTGTAGTCGCCGCGGGACGCCGCGCGGTTCGTGTGGCCGGATGCGCGCGCCGGGGCCTCGGACGTCTGTGCGGGGGCCGACCGGGTCGTCGACTTGGTGGGAGCCGACTTGGAGGCCGACTTCGACGTCGACTTGGGTGCCGCCTTGGGGGCCGACTTCGTGGTGGCCGACCCTCCGGACGACGCGGCGCCCGAGGACGCGGGTGCGTTGCCGTACGCCCCGGCCCGCGCCGAACAGGTGGGCCAGGCGCCCCATCCCTGTGCGTTCTGGACCTTGGTGGCAACGGCTATCTGGGCGGCCTTGGAGGCCTTGTCGGCGGTCGACGCGTAGGCCGTACCGCCGTACGCCCGCCAGGTGCCGGCGGAGAACTGCAGTCCTCCGTAGTAGCCGTTGCCGGTGTTGATGTGCCAGTTTCCGCCGCTCTCGCACTTGGCGATGCGGTCCCACACTCCGCTGTCGGCCGCGGCGGCGTTGCCGGTCGCGGCGAGCAGTCCGAGCGGGGCGAGCAGGGCCGCCCCGGTGAGGACCGCCGTCGTACGCGTCGTACGAACCTTACGAGTGTTATCGGCACATGCGGACATGTAGTTCCCTCTCGAATCACCCGGGATCCCCCAAGGCGGGGCGCGACTTCCTGCGCGTAGGACGCGGTCGTCGTGCTCCGCCCCGTCCGCCGGAGGTGGTGCTGCGAACCAGTCGTACGGTTCGGCCGGCGGACGTACCCGAGCGGTGCTCTGTGCACACGGCCGAGAAATCTATGGACACGGTCGCCCCGATATCAACCAACTCCATGTCATTCGAGGCCAGTTCACAGTTACCGCGGGTATCAGCGATTTTCGGCCACCCACTTCATAGGCTGATTTCAGGATTTGTCGACCAGC
The DNA here is from genome assembly GCF_055656965.1 of Streptomyces sp. NPDC111656. Taxonomy (NCBI): domain Bacteria; kingdom Bacillati; phylum Actinomycetota; class Actinomycetes; order Kitasatosporales; family Streptomycetaceae; genus Streptomyces; species Streptomyces sp. NPDC111656. The sequence continues at coordinate 43,653 of NZ_JBVKCA010000006.1, read as the reverse complement.
CGCTCAAGTGACCTGTGACCCACTTCACGGAACCAACTTCCTTGAATGCGCACGAAGTTGGCTTGGAGTAACAGATTCCGCACAAGGGATCACCCTGCGCGTCGGATGGTTCGATTCCGTTCGCTCCCGGGCGTGACTCCGGCCACAGATCGCCCGTTGTCATCTTCATGAGCCGGGACCCCCGGATTCATGGGCCGGGAGCCACCCGGCATCGCCACGTACCGCATCCCGAGGAGCCACCCGTGCCGCGCATGCTCGACGTCAGCGACGACGTACGCGCCGAGATCGGCGACGAAGAAGCCGACCGGCTGCTCGCCGGAGAGAACGCCCCGGGCAGTTACGACTGCACGTCCTGCCGCACCCCGGGCGACTCGGAACAGGAGCGCACCAGCACCGTCCTGTTCATCGGCGACGAGACCGCCGTCCTCGCCTTCGCCCACGCCACCTGTCTGCCCTCACAGGTCGTCCAGGTCACCGAGGAGCAACTCCAGGGCGCCGTCCGCTCGATCAACCCCGACGGCGTGCCCGGCCAGGCCGCGCCCGAGCAGGCCGTGCTCGGCGTGACCAGCGGACTCATCCTGATCAGTGGCGAGTTGCACCCCGCGCTCGTCGTCGAGCCGACGGGGCCCATCGTGCGGCCCGGCTCGACGGACATCGGTGACGACTTCCTGCCGCTCCTCATCGAACAGGGGTTCATGCCGGTGACCGAGCTGAGCTCGGTGCCGCCGGTGCTGCACGGGTGGTCCGTGCTGCTCGCCATGGGACAGCTGCACGCCGTGCTCCAGCCGGGCACCGGGGGCGGGTCGCCCGTCGCCTGGTGGCAGGCGCACCAGGCGCTCCAGGTCGCGGAGAGCTGGCGGGCCGCCGCCAACAAGCACCAGCAGGTGCTGCTGTTCGCGGCGCCGGTCGGGTCGATCGGGCGGCAGCCGCGGGAGGATCTGCTGCGGGACGCGCTGGACAAGGCGGCGGCGAACGGGAAGTTGGTGGCTGCCGCGATGCCGCTCGCCGGAACGTGAGCGTGAGCGTTCCACTGGGTTGAGCCGGGGAGCTGCGGTGCGTCGCCTTGTGCGGGTCCGTCGTGGCTGGTCGCGCGGTTCCCCACGCCCCTTGTCGGGGCGCGACAGGTGCGTTGTTCGGCCGCGGGTCCGTCGTGGCTGAGCGCGCAGTTCGTCGCGCCCCTAAAGGGCTTGCCCTCCTGACGGGGCGGGCTGAAGCAAAGGTGTGACCGCATCTGTTGGGCTGTGGGGTCGTTGGCACATACGTGCACACCTACGACGCCCCCCGCCGCCAGCCCTTCCAGCAGATCCCGGCCGCGCGATCGGCTCAGGATCCTCCGCGCGGCCCCTCGGCCACGCCGATCTATGACGCGCTCTACGCCGAGTGGGTCAGATCGTTCAAGGCCCTGCCCGGCGACCGCAACGGCGAGGACCAGCTCGGCTTCACGGCCTTCGGGATCCTGACACAGGGTTCCAGCATGTACGGCGGATCCTCGTACCCCTCGTCGTACAGCTCCTACAGCGCGGGGGCGTACTCCGCGCGCAACGGCGGCTCCCAGCAAGGCGCGTCGACGACCGGCGTCTGGCAGCCGGTGGCGCGCCTGCACGGTACGGAACTGCACCACATCCCGGCCGCGTTGCCCCCCGCGCCCCGCAGGGGGCTGTGAGCGGAAACGGTGGAACAGGTGAGGGGCGGCTCCCACGGGAGCCGCCCCTCACCTGTCGCTACGTCACTTCTTCTTGGTGCCGCGCTTCTCGCGCACCCGTACGGAGATGTGGATCGGCGTCCCCTCGAAGCCGAACTCCTCGCGCAGTCGGCGCTCGATGAAGCGCCGGTAGCCGTGCTCGATGAAGCCGGAGGCGAAGAGCACGAACCGCGGGGGCTTGGTGCCGGCCTGCGTTCCGAAGAGGATGCGGGGCTGCTTGCCGCCGCGGACCGGGTGCGGGTGGGCGGCGACGAGCTCGCCGAGGAAGGCGTTCAGACGGCCGGTCGGGACACGGGTCTCCCAGCCGTCCAGGGCCGCCTCGATCGCGGGGACGAGCTTCTCCATGTGCCGTCCGGTGCGCGCCGAGACGTTCACCCGGGGCGCCCACGCCACCTGGAGGAGCTCGGTCTCGATCTCCCGCTCCAGGTAGTAGCGGCGCTCCTCGTCGAGGGTGTCCCACTTGTTGAAGGCGAGGACGATCGCACGGCCCGCATCGACGGCCATCGTCACGATGCGCTGGTCCTGTACGGAGATGGTCTCGGACGCGTCGATCAGGATGACCGCGACCTCGGCCTTCTCGACGGCGGCGGCCGTGCGCAGCGAGGCGTAGTAGTCCGCGCCCTGCTGGAGGTGGACGCGCTTGCGGATGCCCGCCGTGTCGACGAACTTCCAGGTGATGCCGCCGAGTTCGATGAGCTCGTCGACCGGGTCACGGGTGGTGCCCGCGACCTCGTTGACGACCACACGGTCCTCGTTCGCCACCTTGTTCAGCAGGGAGGACTTGCCGACGTTCGGGCGGCCGATGAGGGCGATGCGGCGGGGGCCGCCCACCGCGGTGCCGAAGGTCTGCGCCGGGGCCTCGGGCAGGGCCTCAAGGACGGCGTCGAGCATGTCGCCGGTGCCGCGGCCGTGCAACGCGGAGACCGGGTGCGGCTCGCCGAGACCGAGGGCCCAGAGGTACGAGGCGTCGGACTCGCCGCTCATGCCGTCGACCTTGTTGGCGCACAGGACGACGGGCTTGCCGGCCTTGCGGAGAAGGCGTACGACCGCCTCGTCGGTGTCGGTCGCGCCGACCTTGGCGTCGACGACGAAGACGACCGCGTCGGCGGCCTCGATCGCGTACTCGGCCTGCGCGGCGACGGACGCGTCGATGCCGAGGACGTCCTGCTCCCAGCCGCCGGTGTCGACGAGCTTGAAGCGGCGGCCCGCCCACTCGGCCTCGTAGGTGACGCGGTCGCGGGTGACGCCGGGCTTGTCCTCGACGACCGCCTCGCGGCGGCCGATGATCCGGTTCACCAGGGTCGACTTGCCGACGTTGGGCCGGCCGACGACGGCGAGGACGGGCAGCGGGCCGTGGCCCGCCTCGTCGATCGCGCCCTCGACGTCCTCGATGTCGAAGCCCTCTTCCGCGGCGAGCTCCATGAACTCCGCGTACTCGGCATCGCCAAGCGCCCCGTGCTCGTGCTCGGCCGGGCCGGCCGAGCCGTCGGGCTGGATGTGGTCGTTCATGAAGTCCGTACCTCGTCGTTCATCGTGGTGATCGGTGGACCGCCCGCATATCGGGTGATCCACTACTCAAGTGTCGCCTAGTGCCCGGTGGGGCGCCCGGCGTTTTCCGGGCGTCCTGTCAGACGCCTGGCGTGGTCCAGGTGGGCGCTCAGCTGCTTCTGGATGCGGGCGGTCGCCTCGTCCAGCGCCTTGCGGGTACGCCGTCCGCTGCCGTCGCCCGCTTCGAAGGGGTCTCCGAAGACGACGTCGACCCGGCTGCGCAGCGGGGGCAGCGCCTTTGTCAACCGGCTGCTCTTCTCCGAACTTCCCAGGACCGCCACCGGGACGATCGGCGCGCCGGAGCGGACCGCGAAGTACGCGAGTCCGGCACGCAGCGAGGCGAAGTCGCCCTCACCGCGGGTACCCTCCGGGAAGATCCCGAGCACGCCACCGGACGACAGGACGCCGAGGGCGTCGGTGATGGCGGTGCGGTCGGTGGTCGCACGGTCCACCTTCACCTGGCCGATGGCGAGCAGGAAGGGGTCGAGCGGGCCGATGAATGCTTCCTTCTTGATCAGGAAGTGGGTGGGGCGGGGCGCCACGCCCATGACCATCGGGCCGTCGATGGCATGCGAGTGGTTCACCGCCAGGATCGCCGGGCCGGTCGCGGGGACCTTCCAGGCGCCGAGCACGCGCGGCTTCCACAGCCCGTACATCAGGCCGACGCCGATACGGCGCCCTACCTCGGCGCCTCTCTCGGAGGATGCGGTCACTTGGCGGCCCGCTTCTCCTCGACGAGGGTGACGACGCACTCGATGACCTGCTGGAGCGTGAGGTCGGAGGTGTCCACCTCGACCGCGTCGTCCGCCTTGGCGAGGGGGGAGGTCTTACGGCTGGAGTCGGCGGCGTCCCGCTTGAGCAGGGCCTCGCGGGTGCTGTTGACGTCCGCGCCCTTCAGCTCACCGCTGCGGCGGGAGGCACGCGCCTCCGGGGAAGCGGTGAGGAAGATCTTCAGATCGGCGTCCGGCAGCACGGTGGTGCCGATGTCGCGTCCCTCGACGACTATCCCCAGCTCGGCGGCGGCCGCGATCGAACGCTGCAGCTCGGTGATCCGGGTGCGCACCTCGGGCACCGCGCTGACCGCGCTGACCTTGGAGGTGACCTCCTGGGTGCGGATCGGGCCCGCGACGTCGGTCCCGTCGACCGTGATGGCCGACGCGGACGGGTCGGTCCCGGAGATGATCTCCGGCTTCCCGGCCACGGCGGCGATCGCGGTCGGGTCCGTGATGTCGATGCCGTTGGTCACCATCCACCAGGTGATCGCCCGGTACTGCGCGCCCGTGTCCAGGTAGCTGAGGCCCAGCTTCGCGGCCACGGCCTTGGATGTGCTCGACTTGCCCGTGCCGGAGGGGCCGTCGATGGCGACAATCACTGCCGGGGCGGGCCGGGCGGCGCCGTTTTCCACGGTGGGAACACCTTCCTGGTGCGGGGTGGAGGTCTGTGCGGGGCACGATCGCGCCCAGCACAAGGTTACTGTCTCCCCGGACCCCGCATTACTGGCCCTTCCCGGGCCCACCGCACGGGAAGGCCCGACGCCACCCCCGGGCAGACCGCCCCGGGCCGAACGGCGACCCTACTGCCGCAGCGCCCAGCCCCGTTCCCGCAGTGCCGTGCTCAGGACCGGTGCCGCCTTCGGGTCCACCATCAGCTGGACGAGGCCGGCCTGCTGTCCGGTCGCGTGCTCGATGCGTACGTCCTCGATGTTGACCCCGGCGGCCCCTGCGTCGGCGAAGATGCGGGCCAGCTGGCCGGGCTGGTCGTCGATGAGGACGGCCACCGTCTCGTACGTCAGAGGCGCGGCACCGTGCTTGCCGGGGACGCGGACCTGGCCCGCGTTGCCGCGGCGCAGGACGTCCTCGATGCCGCTCGCGCCCTCGCGCCGCTTGGCCTCGTCGGAGGACTGGAGGGCCCGCAGGGCCTGGACGGTCTCGTCGAGGTCGGCGGAGACGTCCGCGAGGAGGTCGGCGACCGGGCCCGGGTTCGCGGAGAGGATGTCGATCCACATCCTGGGGTCGGAGGCCGCGATCCGGGTCACGTCACGGATGCCCTGCCCACACAGCCGTACCGCCGCCTCCTCCGCGTTCTCCAGGCGCGCGGCGACCATGCTGGACACCAGGTGCGGCATGTGGGAGACGAGCGCGACCGCGCGGTCGTGGGCGTCGGCGTCCATGACGACCGGGACGGCACGGCAGTGCGAGACCAGCTCGAGGGCGAGGTTCAGGACCTCGGTGTCCGTGTCTCGGGTGGGGGTGAGGACCCAGGGGCGGCCTTCGAAGAGGTCGCCCGTCGCGGCCAGCGGGCCCGACTTCTCGCGGCCCGACATGGGGTGCGAACCGATGTACGCGGAGAGGTCGAGGCCGAGCGCCTCCAGCTCGCGGCGCGGTCCGCCCTTGACGCTCGCCACGTCGAGGTAGCCGCGCGCGACCCCGCGCCGCATGACGTCCGCGAGCGTCGCCGCCACGTGCGCCGGCGGGGCCGCCACGATCGCGAGGTCCACGGGCCCGCCGGGCGCCGCGTCGGTGCCGGCGCCGAGCGCGGCCGCCGTACGGGCCTGCTCCGGGTCGTGGTCGGTGAGGTGGACGACGACGCCCCGCTGGGAGAGCGCGAGGGCCGCCGACGTACCGATCAGCCCGGTTCCGATGACGAGCGCGGTTCTCACTGGGCGATGTCCTTGCGCAGCGCGCCTGCGGCACCCAGGTAGACGTGCGCGATGTCGGCGCGGGGCTTGTCGGACTCGATGTGCGCGAGGACCCGTACGACCCGGGGCATCGCGCCCTCGATGTCCAGCTCCTGCGCGCAGATCAGCGGTACGTCGACGATGCCGAGCTTGCGGGCGGCGGCGGCCGGGAAGTCGCTGTGCAGGTCGGGCGTCGCGGTGAACCAGATGCTGATGAGGTCGTCGGTGGTGAGACCGTTGCGCTCCAGGACCGCGGTGAGCAGCTCGCTGACCTGCTCGTCCATGTGGCCGGCCTCGTCCCGTTCCAGTTGGACGGCGCCCCGGACCGCTCGTACCGCCACGGTGTCACTCCTCGCTGAGCCGAGCTACGTACCTGTCGTATCTCGTCGTATGTCGTCGTGTCTCGTCTTGTCACACCAGCGTAGTCAGGCCGCAACGCGCGAGTGCGCGGCGCCCGCCTGACGAGACGGCCGCCGCGCACGCGAAAGGAGCACGTCTCAGAGCGACTGCTGCTTGATGAGGTCCTCCAGGGAGGCGCCCGGCTGTGGCAGCTCTCCGCTCGGAGTCAGTTTGTCGACCGCCCGGGGCAGGTGCTGGGCGATCTGGTCCGCGGCCTCCTGCGGGCTGACGCCGGCCTGTGCGGCGACCTCCTGGAGGGTGTTGTCGGGCAGCGCCTGGGCGATCTGCTCACCGCTGACGGGCTTGTTCTCGCCCGTGCCGATCCACGACTGGGCCTGATCCATCAGGCCTGACTTGGTGAGCATGTCCAGCAGGCCGCCCAGGGGATTGCCGCCGGCCGCCTGGCCACCGCCGCCGCCCAGGGCGCCGAGCAGCGCTCCGAGGATGTTGCCCGCGCCGGAACCGCCGGTACCGCCCTGGCCGCCTCCGCCGAGGAGACCGCCGAGCAGGCCGCCGAGATCGTTACCCGCCATGGTCACGCCTTTCGAGAGTGAGTTTCGGGAAGTGTCTGGGGGTGTCTTTCGGGAGTTCGACCGAGGCAGGCCACCGCCAGGCTCGGGCCTCCGCCAATGTCACCCGAATCGCCCTATTCCGCCACTTGTAGTGAGAACACGCCCGTGCGCCTCTGGACGCCGGGGCACGGGTCCGCTCTCATGGCAGGAGACTCGCCTCGGGGGAGGCCCGAATGGCCCGTATGAAACGCCCAGGACCGCTGCTCACCCTTCTGGTGGGGCTCCTGCTCGCCGTGTTCATGTTGACGCTCAACGCGACGACGGGGACGAAGAACGCGTCCTCCTCGCCCCAGGAGGCCTCACCGAGCGCCACGCCGCAGGCGAGCCCGCCACCCACCAGTACGCCGCCGTCGTCGAGCCCCCCGCCCCCTTCGAAGAGCGCGCCACCGAACGCCGACTACGCGGGCCGCACCGACGACAACACCTCCGCGGTCGCGGTCTCCCTGCGGGGCGGCAGGGCGATCGCGTACTTCTGCGACGGCCGGAGCAAGGAGTCGTGGTTGAAGGGCGACGTCGACGACGACGGCACCATGAAGCTCACCGGCAAGAACGGCGCCGAACTGACCGGCACGCTCAAGAACGGCAGGAGCATCCGCGGCACCGTCGACCTCGGCGGGCAGCGCTACGCGTTCACCGCCGACAAGGCGGTCAAGCCGTCCGGGCTCTACCGCGCGACCGCCACGGTGCGTGGCGCCAAGATCGACGGCGGCTGGATCGTGCTGCCCGGCGGCAAGCAGGTCGGCATCCTCGACCGGGACGGCAAGCCCGCCGCGGCGCCGACGATCGACCCTGAGACCGGCACCGTGACGGTCGACGGACAGACACTCACCGCCTTGCCCGTCACTCCGTGACCCGTCACTTCAAGACCCGCGACTCCAAGACCCGTTCGTGAACCCTTTCCTGGCCCTCTCCTGATCGGGAGCCGATATGACCGTGGATCCGAACGCCGCCACCCAGGGCTTCCCCCCTCCCCCGCCCGCCCACCGCCGCCCGGGCGCGGCCCGCTATCTCGTCCCCGCCCTGGTCGCCGCGGCGGTCGCGATCGGCCTCGGCGCCTACGGCAAGACGCACCACCCGGCGGGGACCGCCTTCAACCTCGCGGGCTTCAGCAGCACGAGCGCGGTGAAGTCGTGGCTGGCGACGGCGGCGTTCGCCTTCGCGCTGGTCCAGTTGGTCTCGGCGTTCATGGTCTACGGAAAGCTGCCCGGGCCGAGCTGGGCGCCGACGCTGCACCGCTGGTCGGGACGGGTCGCGTTCCTGGTGGCGGTGCCGGTCGCGGTGCACTGCCTGTACGCGTTGGGCTATCAGACGTACGAACCGCGGGTGATGTGGCATTCGCTCCTGGGTTGCTTCTTCTTCGGTGCATTTAGTGCCAAAATGCTCTTGCTCCGCTCGGAGCGACTGCCCGGCTGGCTGCTGCCCCTGGTCGGAGGACTCGTCTTCGTCGTCCTCACGGCCATCTGGCTGACGTCGGCTCTCTGGTTCTTCCGTACGTTCGGAGTGACGACATGACGAACCCCCCGGCCCGGCGCACGGTTCTCGGAACGGGCGCGGCCTTCCTGCTCGCGGGGTGCAGCAAGTACGGCGACAGCAACAGCTCGTCGGCTTCCTCCCCGACCGCGACCACCTCCCCGATCGCCAAGCCCTCAGCAGGCAAGGAACTCGCCGAGAAGAGTGACATCCCGGTCGGCGGCGGCAAGGTCTTCAAGGAAGAGAAGGTCGTGGTCACCCAGCCGAAGAAGGGCGAGTTCAAGGCCTTCTCGGCGATCTGCACCCATCAGGGCTGCACCGTGAACAAGGTGGCCGACGGCACCATCGACTGCCCCTGCCACGGCAGCAAGTACCGCATCACCGACGCCTCGGTGGTCCACGGCCCGGCCACGCGTCCCCTGCCCGCGAAGAAGATCACGGTGAAGGGAAAATCGATCTTCCTGGCGTGAGCGGACACGTACGCTCCAGGACATGCATTCCGAGACCCCGGTGTCCCTGGTGCGCGACCACACGATCTACTCCTGCGTGATGGGTTCGCGCGCCTTCGGGCTGGCCACGGACGGCAGCGACACGGACCGCCGGGGTGTTTTCCTCGCGCCGACCCCGCTCTTCTGGCGCTTCGAGAAGCCTCCGACACACGTCGAGGGGCCGGCCGAGGAACAGTTCAGCTGGGAACTGGAGCGCTTCTGCACCCTCGCGCTGCGCGCCAACCCGAACATCCTGGAGTGCCTGCACTCCCCTCTCGTCGAGTACGTCGACGACACGGGTCGCGAACTCCTCGCCCTGCGCGAGGCGTTCCTCTCCCGCCGGGCGCACGACACGTTCGCCCGCTACGCGCTGGGTCAGCGCAAGAAGCTGGACGCCGACGTCCGGCAGCACGGCGCCCCGCGCTGGAAGCACGCCATGCACCTCCTGCGCCTCCTCATCAGCTCCCGTGACCTGCTGCGCACCGGCGCGCTGACGATCGACGTCGGCCCGCAGCGCGAGGCGCTGCTCGCGGTGAAGCGCGGCGAGGTCCCATGGCCGAAGGCCGAGGCCTGGATGTCCCGGCTGGCGACCGAGGCGGACGAGGCGGCCACCCGCAGCCCCCTGCCCGCGGAACCGGACCACGCCCACGTCGAGGACTTCCTCCTGCGCACGCGCCGCGCCTCAGCCCTCCGCGCGGACTGCGAAGCCCCCCGGACCCTCCAGCCGGACCCGGACGACGAACGCGTGCAGGGCGTCGTACGCGGACGGAGCGTCCGGCAGCGCTGAGGCGTCCTGCGCCAGGTCCAGCACGCCGTGCAGCCGCTCCACGTCGGCCGCCACACGCGCGTCGTCGACGTCCGCGTCCCCGTGCTCCCGCTCCGCCTTCGCCGCGATCAGGTCGGGCAGATACACCGGAGCCTCCCCGACCTGCGCGACCAGCGTGCGCAGATCGGCCTGCACCTCACCGCTGCGCATCAGATGAATGCCGGTGAGCAGCACCCGGAACGTGTAGAGCAGCGGCTTGAGCTCACCGGTCTTCTCGAAAAGCCGCCACTGGGTCGCCGCGAACCCCCGGTAGTGGTGGGCGTGGTGGGAGGTGAGGACTCCGGGGGCGAGCGAGACCAGCTCCCGGTGCGCCTCCCCGGTGTGCACGACCAGGGGCGAGAGCAGCTGCTCCAGCACATAGCCGTTGCGCCGCAGCATCAGCCGTACGAACTTGCGCAGGTCGTGGGTGACGAGGTCCATCTCGACGCCGTCCCGGTCCCACATCCGCGACCGGGTCTCGTCCGGCTCGCGCAGGCCGACCAGTTCGGCCGTCGGCAACAGGTGCACACCGCGCAGGTCGACATCCGAGTCGCGTGACGGGAAGCCGTACAGATGCGCCCCGGAGACGGTGGCGAACAGCACCGGGTCGGGCTGCTCGGCCACCACACCCGCGAGGTCGATGTCCAGGACGTCGTCGATCATCGACCCAGCATCCCAGAGCCGTCTCTCAGGCATCCCAGAGCGCCCCCAGCGACATGAGGTCGCTCTGGTACTCGATGCGGTCGGCCCACTCCGTCGGCCAGGCGTCGGAGCCGTGGTGGGCGCCGGCGAACGCACCCGTCAGACAGGCGATGGAGTCGGAGTCGCCGGAGGTGCAGGCCGCGCGGCGCAGCGCGGTGACGGGCTCGTCGACGAACTGCAGGAAGCAGAGCAGTCCGGTGGCGAGCGCCTCCTCGGCGATCCAGCCCGCGCCGGTGGCCAGGCACGGGTCGCTCTCGGGCGACGCCGTGCGCACGGCGTCCTGAAGGCGGTCGAGGACCTCCAGGCACTCGTCCCAGCCGCGTTCGATGAAGTGCTCCGGTGTGGGGTCCTGGCTCCGGGTCCACAGGTCGCCGAGCCAGCGGGAGAGGTAGCGGCCGCGGTTCTCCCGGGCGTACGAACGCAGGAGGCCGATCAGTTCGGTCGGCTCGGCGCCCCCGGCGAGGAGCCACACGGCGTGGGCGGTGAGGTCCGAGGCGGCGAGCGCGGTGGGATGGCCGTGGGTGAGCGCGGCCTGCAACTGCGCGGCGCCCGAACGCTGTTCGTCGCTCAGCCCCCGTACGAGCCCGACCGGCGCCACCCGCATGTTGGCCCCGCACCCCTTGGAGCCGATCTGGCTGGCCTCCTGCCAGGGCCGGCCCTCGGTCTTCAGGAGGTTGCAGGCCACGAGGCAGGTGCGGCCGGGCGCGCGGTTGTTGTCGGGCGACTGGTACCAGTCCACGAACTCCTCGCGCACCGGCCGTTCCATCCGCAGCGGTGTGAGCAGGCCGCGGTCCATCGCCGTACGCAGTCCCCGCCCCAGCGCCAGCGTCATCTGCGTGTCGTCCGTGACGATCGCGGGCCGCGGCAGCTTCATCTCCCGCCAGGGGCCGAACTTGGCCTGGATCGAGGGGACGTCGTTGAACTCGGTCGGGAAGCCCAGCGCGTCGCCGAGGGCGAGGCCGAGCAGGGATCCGGTGGCGGCGTGCTTCGCGAGCGTCGGGGTGGTGGTCATGAGGGCCGTCCTTCCGAAGGGGGGCGCAGCAGGGGTGGCTGCAGGGCGGTGGCGCCGCCCGCGCGGTAGAGCGCGGCGGGTTTGCCGCGGCCTCCGGTGAGGCGCGCGGCCCCCGGGACCGGTGCGACGAACCCGGGCGTGGCGAGGACCTTGCGCCGGAAGTTGGGCCGGTCGAGGACGGCGCCCCACACCGTCTCGTAGATCCGCTGCAGCTCACCGAGGGTGAACTCGGGCGGGCAGAAGGACGTGGCGAGACAGGTGTACTCGAGCTTGGCGCCGACGCGTTCGTGGGCGTCGGCGAGGATGCGGACGTGGTCGAAGGCGAGCGGGCCGACCGAGCCGTACGGCAGCCAGCGGGCCTGTGCCGCGTCACCGCCGCCGTGCGGCTCGGGAGGGTCGGGGAGCAGCGCGGCGAACGCGACGGAGACGACCCGCATCCTCGGGTCGCGGTCGGGTTCGCTGTAGGTCCGCAGCTGTTCCAGGTGGAGGCGGGAGAGGTCCGGGATGCCGGTCTCCACGGCGAGTACACGCCGGGCGGCCGTCTCCGCGGATTCCTTCGGCAGCACGAAGCCGCCGGGCAGCGCCCAGCGGCCGGCGTACGGTTCCTGCCCCCGTTCGACGAGCAGCACCTCGAGTTCGCCCGCGCGGACGGTCAGGACGGCGAGGTCGACGGTGACGGCGAAGGGTTCGAAGGCGTACTTGTCGTAGCCCTCGGGAGCGAGGCCTCCCTTTGCGCGCAATTCACCCGCCCCCGGTTCCGCACGAGTCGCGGCCGGTACCGGCCGGCAACGAGTAATAGTCAGTACGACTATAAAAAGCCGAACCGCGCCCTACAAGACCTAGGGCGCGGTTCTCGGCACATCCGTGTTCTCGGCACATCCGTGGCAGAAGCCCTCAGCGGCCCCTGGAGCGCGTCGGAGCCCGCCGCGCTCCCCGAGGGCGGCGAGGGCGGGCGGAGGGCGCACAGCGCTCTCCAGGGCCGCCGGACGGGGTCTAGAGATCGACCTCCTGCATGAGCATCCCGACCTCGGTGTTCGACAGGCGGCGCAGCCAGCCCGACTTCTGGTCGCCCAGGGTGATCGGACCGAAGGCCACACGCACGAGCTTGTCGACCGGGAAGCCGGCCTCCGCGAGCATGCGGCGCACGATGTGCTTGCGGCCCTCGTGCAGGGTCACCTCGACGAGGTAGTTCTTGCCGGTCTGCTCGACGACGCGGAAGTGGTCCGCCTTGGCGTACCCGTCCTCCAGCTGGATGCCGTCCTTGAGCCGCTTGCCCAGGTCGCGGGGGATGGGACCCACGATGTGCGCGAGGTAGACCTTCTTCACGCCGTACTTGGGGTGGGTCAGCCGGTGCGCCAGCTCGCCGTGGTTGGTGAGCAGGATGACGCCCTCGGTCTCGGTGTCGAGCCGCCCGACGTGGAAGAGCCGCGTCTCGCGGTTCGTCACGTAGTCACCGAGGCACTGCCGGCCCTCCGTGTCCTCCATGGTCGAGACCACACCAGCGGGCTTGTTCAGCGAGAAGAACTGGTACGACTGCGTGGCCACGGTCAGTCCGTCGACCCTGATCTCGTCGTGCTCCGGGTCGACGCGCAGCCCCTGCTCCAGGACGATCTCGCCGTTGACCTCGACCCTGGCCTGCTCGATCAGCTCCTCGCAGGAACGGCGGGAGCCGTAGCCCGCACGCGCGAGCACCTTCTGCAGGCGCTCGCCCTCCTCCTCGGCGCCCGGGAAGGTCTTGGGCAGCTTGACGTCAGGCTTGCCCGCGTACCGGTCCCGGTTGCGCTCCTCGGCCCGCGTCTCGTACTCGCGGGAACGCGCGGGCTCCGTACGGCCACCGCGCTGCTGGCCCTGCTTGGGGCCGCCCTTGGCGCCGCCGCGGGCCGCGTTGCCGCGCCCGGACTTCGGGCCTTCGTGGGACGCGGCGGGGCCTACGTCGTAGCGGCGCTCCTCGGGGCGGGGCTTGCCGGCGCGCTTCGGCCTGTCGTCGCGCTCTCCCGCGCTCCTCGGCTGGGAGCCGCCCCCACCGGCGCCCCGGGGGTTGCCGCTCCCGCCGGTCCCGCGGGGGTTGCCGCCTCCGCCGGTCCCGCGGGAACTACCGCCTCCACCGGTCCCGCGCGGGTTGCCGCGCCCGCTGTTCCTGCCACTGCCACTGCCACTGCTTCGCATCAAAGTTCCGTCGTCGTCGTGTCGTCTGCATCTGCATCCGGTGCATCCGGATCGAACGACGGGACCCCTTCCAGCGTCTCGGCCTCGATCGCGTCCGCCTCGGGGAGGAAGGGCGCGAGCTCCGGGAGCTCGTCCAGACCGCGCAGGCCCATTCGCTCCAGGAAGTAGTTCGTCGTCACGTACAGGATCGCACCTGTTTCGGGTTCCGTGCCCGCCTCCTCGACCAGACCGCGCTGCAACAGGGTGCGCATCACACCGTCGCAGTTCACTCCGCGGACCGCCGAGACCCGGGATCGGCTGACCGGCTGGCGGTAGGCGACGACCGCCAGGGCCTCAAGGGCGGCCTGGGTGAGCCGGGCCTGCTGCCCGTCGAGGACGAAGCGTTCGACGGCCGCCGCGTACTCGGGCCGGGTGTAGAACCGCCAGCCGCCCGCGATGAGCCGCAGCTCGAAACCGCGGCCCTGGACGGTGTACTCGTCGGCCAGCTCCCGCAGCGCGTCCTTGATCTGCCGTTTGGGCCGCTCCAGGATCTTCGCGAGGTGCTCCTCGGTCGCGGGCTCGTCCACGACCATGAGGACGGCCTCCAGGGCGGGCTTCAGGTCGAGGTCGGCGACGGTACGCAGGCCCGCCGGGGTGTCGGTGGTCTCCTGGTTCACGCCTTCTCCTCCTTGGCGCCGTCCTTGATCTTGTCGCCCTTGGTGTCGCCGCCCTTGGCCCGGTCGTCCTTGGCCACCTCCGGCGGGCGGTCGAACTCGTCCGTGACCCTCGGCCGGCCGTCGCCGTCGCCGCCCGTCCAGCGCACCATGAGCTCCCCGAGGGCCTCCTCCTGGTCGAGGGCGACGGCCTTCTCCCGGTAGAGCTCCAGCAGGGCCAGGAAACGAGCCACGACGGTGAGGGTGTCCTCGGTGTCCTCGACGAGGGCGCGGAAACTGGCCTCCCCGAGCTCCCGCAGCCGCGCCACCACGATCCCGGCCTGCTCCTGCACGCTCACCAGCGGGGCGTGGATGTGGTCGACGTACACCTGCGGCTTGGGCTTGGGCTGCATCGCCTTCACGGCGAGCCTGGCGAATCCTTCCGCCCCGATGCTGATGACCACCTCGGGCAGCAGCTCGGCGTGGTGGGCCTCGAGCCCGACGGTACGCGGGTAGCGGCGGCCCTCTTCCTCCAGCCGGGCGTTGAAGATGTCCGCGATCTGCTTGTAGGCGCGGTACTGGAGCAGCCGCGCGAACAGCAGGTCCCGCGCCTCCAGCAGCGCCAGATCCGCCTCGTCCTCGACCTCGGCGGCCGGGAGCAGCCGGGCGGCCTTCAGATCGAGCAGCGTCGCCGCGACGACCAGGAACTCGGTCGTCTGGTCGAGGTCCCAGTCGGGTCCCATCGCTCTGATGTGCGCCATGAACTCGTCGGTGACCTTGGACAGCGCCACTTCGGTGACATCGAGCTTGTGCTTCGAGATCAACTGAAGCAGCAGGTCGAACGGCCCCTCGAAGTTCGCGAGCCGCACCTTGAAGACCCCGTCACCGGCCTCGGCCTGTGCCGGAGGTTCGGGCGAAGGCTCAAGCGCCGTGTCCGCCGGAGGCTCGGGCGCCGTGTCTACCGGAGGGTGCGCCGCCGGAGGCTCGGGCGCCGTCTCCGCGGTGGCCTCGACGGGCTCCTCCACGGACTCCTCGACCGACTCGGCTCGCCCGTCGATCGGCGGCCCCTCGGCCGACTCGACGCGCTCCTCGGGCCGCCCGTCCCGCTCCTCCGTCGGGACCGGCGTCGCGCCGGGGCCCCGGCCCAGGACACGGCGACGGCCGCCGGAGCCGGCGGGGACAGAGGTGTCGTTCGAGGTCATAGCCGTCGCAGGCTACCGCTACCGCCCGCGAAGCCGTCGTACGAGGATGCTCGCGTCCCCGCGGGACTCAAGATCGGCGAGTACGACCGCGACCGCCTCGCGGACGATCCGGCCGCGGTCGACCGCGAGCCCGTGCTCCCCGCGGAGCACCAGCCGGGCGTGCTCGAGGTCCATGAGCTCCTCGGCGGACACGTACACCGTGATCTTCTCGTCGTGCCGCTCCCGCCCGCTGGGCCGCCGGTTGGCGGCGCGGGAGCGCTTGCTGCCGCGGGCGGGCTGCCCGCCGGCGCCCTCCTGCGTCGCCTGGCGCCGCGCCGAGCGCTCCGGAGCCGTACCCCGGCTGCGGGACTCTCCCGCGTCCGCCTCGGCGTCCGCCGCGACGTGTTCGTCGCCCTCGCCGTCACCGCCCTGCACCGGCACCGACTGCGGCGCGTCCTCCGCGGCGGCCGGGTCGCTCTCACCGGCCGGAGCCGGTACCCGGGCCTCGCCGTTGGTCCGGCGGGTGGGGGTGGATGACTGGAGCGCCATGCCCCCGGTGGTACGGAACAGTTCGTCGGCCCCCGGCAGACTCACTCGGCGTGACACCGGGCGAGCACCTCCCTGGCGAGCTGGCGATAGGCGGCGGCACCGACGGAGTTGGAGGCGTACGTGGTGATCGGCTCACCGGCGACGGTGGTCTCCGGGAAGCGGACGGTCCGGCCGATCACCGTGTGGTAGACGTGATCGTCGAACGCCTCGACCACGCGCGCGAGCACCTCACGGCTGTGCACCGTGCGGGAGTCGTACATCGTGGCGAGGATGCCGTCGAGCTCCAGCTCGGGGTTGAGCCGCTCCTGGACCTTCTCGATGGTCTCGGTGAGCAGCGCGACACCGCGCAGGGCGAAGAACTCGCACTCGAGCGGCACGATCACCTTGTGGGCCGCCGTGAGGGCGTTGACGGTGAGCAGGCCGAGCGAGGGCTGACAGTCGATCACGATGTAGTCGTAGTCGGCCATCAGCGGCTTCAGCGCGCGCTGGAGCGTGGACTCACGCGCGACCTCGGACACCAACTGCACCTCGGCGGCGGAC
The DNA here is from genome assembly GCF_055656965.1 of Streptomyces sp. NPDC111656. Taxonomy (NCBI): domain Bacteria; kingdom Bacillati; phylum Actinomycetota; class Actinomycetes; order Kitasatosporales; family Streptomycetaceae; genus Streptomyces; species Streptomyces sp. NPDC111656. The sequence continues at coordinate 27,210 of NZ_JBVKCA010000006.1, read as the reverse complement.
AGGTCGATGTTGCTGGGCAGCAGGTCCATGTTCGGGACCGCCGTCTTCAGGAGCACCTCGTCGGCCGCCATGCCCCGCTCCATGAGCAGGTTGTAGACGGTGAGGTCGAGCTCCATGGGGTTGACGCCGAGGCCCACGGAGAGCGCGCCCTGCGGGTCGAAGTCGACGAGCAGGACCCGGCGTCCGTACTCCGCGAGCGCGGCGCCCAGGTTGATGGTCGACGTCGTCTTGCCGACGCCGCCCTTCTGGTTGCACATCGCGATGATCGTCGCGGGGCCGTGGCTGGTCAGCGGACCCGGGATCGGGAAGTAGGGCAGCGGGCGTCCGGTCGGTCCGACGCGCTCACGGCGCTGACGGGCCGCGTCGGGCGCGAGCGTGGCCGCGTACTCCGGATCGGGCTCGTACTCGGCGTCGGGGTCGTAGAAGTGCCCCTCGGGCAGTTCGTCGTAGTCGGCGAAGTGGGTGCGGTTCCCGCCACTTCCGTTGCCGGCCATGGCGTTCACGTGATGGCCATCCATGCTCTGGTGTGCTGTCTGAGTCATCCGGGGACTCTTTTGCGCTGCGAAGGTTCGGACAGCGACGGAGCCGACAGCCTCGAGCCCCGTGGGGCCCTGGCCCCGCGCCGGCATTCCTGGTTGACCACCCCCGGGAGTAAATGTCGACTCATTCACAAGTCGTCTTACCTCCTTGGTGACCAGGAAACTTCTAGATAGGTCAGCGTGGCACCATGCCGACGGTTGGCGACTCTATGGCGTGTCACCGGTCCGCAGCAACACAATCCGCCGGACCCGACCCGATGTGTCGGCAACCGAACACCCCTCTGTCAAGGGCGTAAGGCCGTCGCACAGCAGGATTCACGGGTGTGCGAATCGGTTAAACGGTTACGTTCGTGGCGAGTTGAACGAGTGTCGCAAAGTGACCCGACACACACCCGGCCGGACCTCGCTGGGCAAGGTCCGGTCGGGTGCGGGGCGTTGACGACCTGTGTTGACGTATCGCCTTTTGCCGATTGATGGGTCAGCCGGCCACGCGGCCGGTCACCCTTCGGTGTCTCAGCCGAGCAGGGACTCCAGCTCGACGTGCTCCAGGCCGTGCGCCTCCGCGACCTCCCGGTACACGACCTTGCCGTCGTGCGTGTTGAGGCCCTTGGCCAGCGCGGGGTCGCGGCGCAGCGCCTCGACCCAGCCGCGGTTGGCCAGTTCCACGATGTACGGCAGCGTGGCGTTGGTCAGCGCGTACGTGGAGGTGTTGGGCACGGCGCCGGGCATGTTGGCGACGCAGTAGAAGACCGAGTTGTGGACCGGGAAGGTCGGCTCGGCGTGCGTGGTCGGGCGGGAGTCCTCGAAGCAGCCGCCCTGGTCGATCGCGATGTCGACAAGAACACTTCCCGCCTTCATCCGGGAGACCAGCTCGTTGGTGACGAGCTTCGGGGCCTTGGCACCGGGGATGAGGACCGCGCCGATGACGAGGTCGGCCTCGAGGCAGGCCTTCTCGAGCTCGAAGGCGTTGGAGACGACGGTCTGGATCTTCGTGCCGAAGATCTTGTCCGCCTCCTTGAGCTTGTTGATGTCACGGTCGAGCAGGGTCACCTGGAAGCCCATGCCGATGGCGATCTGCGCGGCGTTCCAGCCGGAGACGCCGCCGCCGATGACGACCGCCTTGGCGGGCAGCACACCGGGGACACCGCCGGGCAGCACACCGCGGCCGCCGTTGGCGGCCATCAGGTGGTAGGCGCCGACCTGGGGGGCGAGGCGGCCCGCGACCTCGGACATCGGGGCGAGCAGCGGCAGCGCGCGGCTCGGCAGCTCGACCGTCTCGTACGCGATCGCCGTGGTGCCGGACTCCAGGAGCGCGTCGGTGCACTCCTTGGACGCGGCCAGGTGCAGGTAGGTGAAGAGGGTCTGGTCCTTGCGGAGGCGGTGGTACTCCTCCGCGATGGGCTCCTTGACCTTCAGCAGCAGGTCGGCCGTGGCCCAGACCTCGTCGGCGGTCTCCAGGATCTGCGCACCGGCGGAAACGTACTCGTCGTCCGTGATCGAGGAGCCGACACCGGCGTTCCGCTCGACGACGACCTGGTGGCCGTTGCGCACCAGCTCGTGCACACCGGCGGGGGTGATGGCCACCCGGAACTCGTTGTTCTTGACCTCGCGGGGGATGCCGACCTTCACGTCGATCACGGTCCTTGGCTCAGAGGGTTCTGGGGCTATGCACAGCCGGGGCGATGCAAGCCGGGGCAATGCATGTCATACCCGGATACACGGGGGCGCACCGGGAGACACCACGAAAGAACGCGGCGGAGCCAGTCTAATGAAGGGGTTCTCTCTGTCTAGCCTTTCAATGCATCAATCTTCGACGGATGTACTACGGATTTCGCAGGCATCAGCGTCTTGTTCCGTGCCTTCTGTGTCTTCAGGGTCCTCCATGGCCGTCGCGCTCTCCGGGAGCTCATCACCCAGCATGCGCTCGGCCGCCTTGCGGTGCAGTCGCGCCGCGGCGGGGTCGCCGAGCCGGTCCAGGGTGTCGGCCAACCGCAGTTGCAGCGCGGCCTGCAGCCGGTGGTCCTCGGCGCGGCGCGCCCACTCGACCGCCTCGTGGCAGGTGCGCAGCGACTCCTCGGGCCGCCCGGCGTACTCCTGGACGCGCGCCAGCTCGCTCAACGCCCGTGCCTGAGCGGGCACATCGCCGTTCCTGCGGTGTCCGGTGACGGCGGCGCGCCAGTTGCGCAGCGCCTCGCCGTAGCGGCCCGCGTAGGTGTACGCGGTGGCGATACGGCCGTACAGCCGGGCGGCGTCCACCCGCTCGTCCCGCGCCAGGCGCTGGGCGAGCGCCCTGCCGTACCAGTCGGCGGCCCGGTCGTGGTCCCCGAGCTCCTGGTGGGCGCCGCCTACGGATTCCATCGCGCGGCCGGTCGCGTACGGGTCGTTCGCCTCGCGTCCGGCGTCCAGGGCGGCCCGGTAGCGGGCCAGGGCGTCGGCCGTTCGGCCGGTCTGGGCGTCCAGGTCGGCGAGGTTCAGCAGGGCCGCGGCCTTCTCGCGGGGCAGGCCCCTGCGCTCGGCGACGTCGAGGACGAGGCGGTGGATGCCGTACAGCTCGGGCGCCGCGGCCCGGGTGCCGAAGTGGGCGACCATCGCCCGCACCAGCGCGGCCATCAGCCGCCTGGCCAGGGTGTCCAGCTCCCCGTCCGCGACCGCGAGTCGGGCCGCGGCCAGCAGCGCGGGCTGCCGCACGCGCAGCCAGTCCTCGGCCGCCCTGGGGGTCGGGAAGCGCAGTTCGCGGGGCAGCGCGGTGAGCTTCTCGCGGGCGGGCGCGTTGTCGGTCTCGGTGATGGCGCGGCAGGACACCAGCAGCCGTACGGTCCGCTCCAGCATCCGGGCGCGGGCCAGCTGCAGTTCGGCCGGGCGGTCCTGGCTCTCGACGAGGGAGCGCAGCAGCGGCAGCAGGCAGCCGGGCACCTCGTACTGCGGCAGCCGCGACTCGACGGGCCGTACGAGGCCGAAGCCGACGAAGTCGTCCAGCGCGGCCCGTGCGGTCTCCACCGAGCAGCCGGCCAGCGCGGACGCGGTGTGCGGGTCGATGAGGCCGGCCGGGGCGAGCGAGAGCAGACGCAGTATCCGCGCGGCGGTGGCGGACAGCGCGGTGTAGACGAGGTGGAAGACCCGGCCGAGCGGGGTGCTCTCGTCGCCCTCGGTGCGCAGTTGCTTGGCGAGGTCGGCGACGGCCGAGGTGGGACGGGCGGCGAGCCAGCCTCCCGCGAGGCGCAGGGCGGCGGGCTGACCGGCGCACTCCTCGACGAGTCCCTCGGCCGCGAGCGGGTCGACGGTGATGCGCACCGAGCCGGTGAAGCGGTCGAGCAGTTCGAGCGCGGACTTGGTGTCCAGGCCGCCCAGGGTGCAGGGGCGGACGTCCGCGATGCCGGTCAGCGGCCCGCCGGAGACCGCGACGACCAGACACTCGGGGGTGTCCGGGAGCAGCGCGTCGACCTGCTCGGCGTCGGCCGCGTCGTCGAGCAGCAGCAGCACGCGGCGGGTGGCGAGGGCCTCGCGCACCGCCTCGCTCAGGTCGTCGGCGGCTGCCCCCGCCGGCGCGGGCAGCTCCAGGGTCCTCAGCAGTTCCCGCGCGGTGCGCTCGGTGGGCACGGGGGTGCCGTCGGGTTCGGTGAGCCGGGCGCGCAGCACCCCGTCCGGGTAACTCCCCGCAACCTGCCGTACGAGCTCCTCGGCGAGCGCGGTGCGGCCTGATCCGGGCCTGCCGGCGATGAGCAGTACGCGCGCGCGGGGTGCCTTGCGGCCCGCGAGGGTGTCCAGGCCCGTGCGCTCGATGTCGACCCTGAGTTCCTTCAACTCTCTTGTGCGGCCGAGGAACTGACCCTCCGTAGGAGCGGACCCGGCAGCCGGGCGCCGCCCCGCCGACGACACCTTCGTGCCGTCTGTGTCCACCGCCTGATCCGCCACGGGCCACGCTCCCGTCCCACTGCGCGCGCAAGCCCGCCGGGACTCCGGTTCGGGCGTTTCCAGAGCCTAGTTCACGCTCTGCGACGATCCGGGCGGAGCGCGGCGGGGACGTCCCCCGATCGGATCAGCCGATCGTAGGACTGATGGTGTCCGGTCGCGGGATCCGGTCACGGGTTCCGGTCGGAGGATCCGGTCGTGGGAGAGGAGCGCCTGGGGTGCGTCAGGACTCGAACGGGCGGGCCGGCCAGGGCGCCTCGGCCGGGCGCAGCGCGTCGAGTCCGTCGCCGCCGCGGGCGGCGACCAGGGAGAGGACGCCGACGACGAGACAGTTGTTGTGCAGCTCGCCGGCGAGCACCCCGCGCACGAGGTCGCCGACGGGGATCCGGGCCAGCTCCATGTCGGCCTCTTCGTCCTCGACCTCGAAGCGCTCCCCCTCGGCCTCGGAGAGATCGCGGGCGAGGAAGATCCGCACGGCCTCGGAACAGCCTCCCGGAGTGGTGTAGACGTCGGTCAGCACCCGCCAGTCCTCGGCCTTGACGTGCGCCTCCTCGTACAGCTCGCGCTGGGCGGCGTGCAGCGGGTTCTCACCGGGCACGTCGAGGAGTCCGGCCGGGATCTCCCACAGCTTGTGGCGCACGGGGTGCCGGTACTGGCGCAGGACCACCGCGCGGTCCTGGCCGTCGAGGGCGAGGACGGCCACGGAGCCGGGGTGGACCTGGTAGTCGCGGCGGGCGACCGATCCGTCCGGCATGACCACGTCGTCGGCGCGGACGGACGTCTTGTTGCCGACGAAGGGAGTCGCGGTGGCCCTGACTTCCCACTCCTCGGGGGTGTCCTTGATCGTCATGTCGCCCTGTTCCTCCTACGCACCGAACGAGAACCGGGGCACGTGTCCCAAAAGACGCGTACCCCGGCCACCGTACAGCCCTTGTGTTACTTGCCCGTCTTGCGCTCGACGGCGGCCTTGACCAGGCCCGCGAAGAGCGGGTGCGGGCGGGTCGGGCGGGAGCGCAGCTCGGGGTGCGCCTGGGTCGCGACCAGGTAGGGGTGCACCTCGCGCGGGTACTCGACGTACTCCACGAGCTTGCCGTCCGGGGAGGTGCCGGAGAACTGCAGACCGGCCTTCTTCTCCAGCTCGCCGCGGTAGGCGTTGTTCACCTCGTAGCGGTGGCGGTGACGCTCCTCGACGTACTCCTTGCCGTCGTACACCTCGCGCGCGATGGAGCCCTCGGCGAGCTTGGCCGGATACATGCCCAGTCGCATCGTTCCGCCCATGTCGCCCTCGCCCGCCACGATGTCGAGCTGCTCGGCCATCGTGGAGATGACCGGGTGGGCGGTGGCGGAGTCGAACTCGGTGGAGTTGGCGTCCGGGATGCCGGCCAGGTTGCGCGCGGCCTCGATCACGATGCACTGCAGGCCGAGACAGAGGCCGAGCAGCGGGATCTTGTTCTCGCGGGCGTACTGGATCGCGCCGACCTTGCCCGACACGCCACGGTCGCCGAAGCCGCCGGGGATGCAGATCGCGTCGACGTCGCCGAGCTGCTTCGCGGCGCCCGCCGGGGTCTTGCAGTCGTCCGAGGTGACCCACTTGATCTTCACGCGGGCCTTGTTGGCGAAGCCGCCGGCGCGCAGCGCCTCGGTGACCGAGAGGTAGGCGTCGGGCAGGTCGATGTACTTGCCGACGAGCGCGAGGTTGATCTCGTGGAGCGGGTTGTGGACGCGGTCGAGCAGGTCGTCCCAGGTCGTCCAGTCCACGTCACGGAAGGGCAGGTCCAGCTTGCGCACGACGTAGGCGTCCAGGCCCTCGGTGTGCAGCACCTTCGGGATGTCGTAGATCGACTTGGCGTCGATGGCCGCGACCACGGCCGCCTCGTCGACATCGCACATCAGCGAGATCTTGCGCTTGATGGCGGTGGGCACCTCGCGGTCGGCGCGCAGCACGATCGCGTCCGGCTGGATACCGATGTTCCGGAGAGCCGCGACCGAGTGCTGGGTCGGCTTGGTCTTCAACTCGCCGGAGGGGCCGATGTACGGCAGCAGCGAGATGTGGACCACGAACACGTTGTCCCGGCCGACCTCGTGCCGGACCTGGCGGACGGTCTCCAGGAAGGGCAGCGACTCGATGTCGCCGACCGTGCCGCCGACCTCGGTGATGACGACGTCGACGTCGTCGGTCGCCATACGCCGGATGCGGTGCTTGATCTCGTTGGTGATGTGCGGGATGACCTGCACGGTGTCGCCCAGGTACTCGCCGCGCCGCTCCTTGGCGATGACCGTCGAGTACACCTGTCCTGTAGTGACATTGGCGGAGCCGTCCAAGTCAACGTCGAGGAAGCGCTCGTAGTGTCCGATGTCCAGGTCGGTCTCGGCGCCGTCGTTGGTGACGAACACCTCGCCGTGCTGGAACGGGTTCATGGTGCCCGGGTCGACGTTCAGGTAGGGGTCGAGCTTCTGCATGGTGACGCGCAGGCCCCGCGCCTTGAGCAGCGCACCCAGGCTGGAGGCGGTCAGGCCCTTACCGAGGGAGGAGGCGACACCCCCGGTGACGAAGATGTGCTTGGTCGTCGTGGATTTGGGCGGCATGGCCAAGAGGGGGCTCCCGTGGTCGCGGTCTGGGGTGCGTACCGGCGTGGTGTCCGAAGATTTCCGGAGGTGCCGTCGCTGCGGTTCGGGGGTTTCTTGCCCACCGGTCCACGGGCTACCAGGGTATCAGCGACCCGAGGAGGCTGCTTCCGGCCACGCTCCGCACACACATCGGCACAGACCACACACAGCACTCACTCGATCGGACCAGGCGGGTTGCCTGGAGCGGCACGCGGATCACCCACGTGCGTCGTATCCTGCTCGGACACTCGCTGCCGAGTCCGGCCGGCACGCGGCACCATCCCCGCCCGTATCCCGGAACCACGAGAGCTCGTCAGTTCGTTTCGCAACGACAATCGCACCGATAATTGACGTTCCGCAACGACGCTTTACCAACGTTCTAACGTTCATTCTTCTAACGTTTTAACGTTCCTGTTCCCTGACCGCAGAGCGACCGCCCCTCGGGGGCGACGTGGCCGTTCGACTGGAGATGCACGTGGCCGGGCGCATCGAGGACTACGCACTCATCGGAGACATGCAGACCGCAGCACTGGTCTGCCGGGACGGCACAGTGGACTGGCTGTGCCTGCCCCGCTTCGACTCTCATGCCATCTTCGCGGGACTGCTCGGCACGGAGGAACACGGATTCTGGCGGCTCGGGCCCGCCCACGCGGCCGACGCCGAACCGCCGACGGCGGCGCGCCGCTCGTACCGCGGCGACTCGCTGATCCTCGAATCCGAGTGGGACACCCCACGCGGCACGGTCCGAGTGACCGACTTCATGCCGCCGCGTGACGGCGCGCCGCAGCTGATCCGGATCGTGGAAGGTGTCACGGGCCGGGTCCCGATGCGCTCCGCGCTGCGGATGCGGTTCTCGTACGGCCGTGTCGTGCCCTGGGTGCACAAGCACGAGGGGCGCACGGTTGCCGTCGCCGGACCCGACTCGGTGTGGTTCGACACCGCCTGCGAGACCTACGGCAAGGCGCTGACCACGTACGCGGACTTCACGGTGGCACCCGGTGACCGGATCGCGTTCACCATCTCGTGGGAACCCTCACACAAGAAGCCCCCCGCGCTGCCCGAGCCGGAGCAGGCCCTGGAGGCCACCGAGGACTTCTGGCGCGACTGGGTCGACCAGTGCACGTACCACGGCCCCTACCGCGAGGCCGTCGTCCGCTCCCTGATCACCCTCAAGGCCCTGACGTACGCCCCCACGGGCGGCATCGTCGCCGCGCCCACCACCTCCCTCCCGGAGGAGATCGGCGGCGTACGCAACTGGGACTACCGCTACACCTGGCTGCGCGACGCGGCGATCACCCTCTCCTCCCTCCTGCGCACCGGCTACCGCGAGGAGGCCCGCGCCTGGCGTGAATGGCTGCTGCGCGCCGTGGCCGGCGACCCGGAGAACCTGCAGATCATGTACGGCATCGCGGGCGAGCGGGAGTTGGGCGAGGCGGAGCTCGACTGGCTGCCCGGATACGAGAACTCGGGCCCCGTACGGGTCGGCAACGGCGCCGCGCACCAGCTTCAGCTGGACGTCTACGGCGAGGTCATCGAGGCCCTGCACCTGGCCCACATGACGGGCCTGTCCCGCAACGACTACGCCTCGCTCCTCCAGCTGAAGCTGATCCGCTACCTGGAGGACCACTGGGACCAGCCGGACGAGGGCATCTGGGAGGTCCGCGGCCCGCGCCGCCACTTCGTGCACTCCAAGGTGATGGCCTGGGTCGCCGTCGACCGCACGATCAAGCTCATCGAGTCCGGTGACGCGGACGGCCCGCTGGAGAAGTGGCGCGAACTGCGCGACGACATCCACCGGGACGTGTGCGAGAAGGGCTACGACAAGGAGCGCAACACCTTCACGCAGTCGTACGGTTCCAAGGAACTGGACGCCTCGCTGCTCCTCATCCCGCAGATGGGCTTCCTCCCTCCGGACGACAAGCGCGTGATCGGCACCATCGAGGCGATCCAGCGCGAGCTGTCCACCTCGGACGGCTTCATCCTGCGCTACCCGACCACCGGCGAGGACGCGGGCGTGGACGGTCTCGAGGGCGACGAGGGGGCCTTCCTGGCCTGCTCCTTCTGGATGGCGGACGACCTGGCGATGATCGGCCGCGTCGACGAGGCCCGCAAGCTCTTCGAAAGGCTCCTGGCCCTCCGCAACGACCTGGGCCTCCTGGCCGAGGAATGGGACCCCCGCCTCCAGCGCCAGGTGGGCAACTTCCCCCAGGCCTTCAGCCACGTGCCCCTGATCGACACGGCCCTGAGGCTGACGGCAAGCGGGGCGTACGGCGGCTGACAACGCCCGCGACAGCGGCCCGTGCTCCCCTTGCGGGGGGCGTGGGCCGCGGCCCTTGGGGGCGCGGGGAACTGCGCGACCAGCCCCCACCGACCCGCAGCCTCACAACAAGCCCCTAGGCTGAAAGCAGTCCCGTCCCCTACTGAAAAAAGAGGGGGCAACTGCGATGTCCCCCTTCGCGAAGGCCCACACCCGCCTCGCCGCCCTACGCGCGGACCTGACCGGCGACGCTTTCAGGCCGGAAGACCCCGGCTACGACAACGCCCGCAAGCTCTTCAACACCCGCATCGACCGCCACCCCGCAGTGATCGCCCAGTGCGAGACCACGGCGGACGTGGTCCATTGCGTCCGCTTCGCGCGGGACCTGGACCTCCACATCGCGATCCGGGCCGGCGGCCACAGCCCGGCCGGGATGTCGCTCAACGACAACGGCCTGGTCATCGACCTGCGCCGGATGCACACGGTGACCGTCCACCCCGGCTCCCGGACGGTACGGGTCGAGGGCGGCGCCCTCATGAGCCACCTCGACCAGGCCACCCGGCCCCACGGCCTGGCCACCACCGGCGCCCGGAACTCGACCACCGGCGTCGCCGGCTTCGCCCTCGGCGGCGGCACCGGCTGGCTCGACCGCGCCTTCGGTCTCGCCGTCGACAACCTGCTCGGCGTCGAACTGGTCACGTCCGACGGCTCGCAGATCCAGGCCACCGATCACGAGAACCCGGAACTCTTCTGGGCCCTGCACGGCGGTGGCGGCAACTTCGGCGTCGCCACCTCACTGACCCTGAGACCGCACCCGCTGCCGGACTTCTCGATCGCCCTGCTGACCTACCGCCCGGAGTCCGGCCCGGACGTGGTCCGCACCTACCGCGAGATCATCGAGGCCGCCCCACCGGAGACGGGCGGCGGCATCATCCGCACACAGCTGATCGACGCACTCCTGACGTACCCGGGCCCCGAGCAGGACCTCCGCAAGCTCGCCCGGCCGCTGCTGGCGCTGCCTCACGAGGCCGTGATCCTCACGCCCCTCCCCTACGCCGCCTTCCAGCGCATCCTGGACAGCCCGCCGGGCCTGAGGAGCCACTCTTCCGCGGAGTCCCTGACCGGCCTGCCGGACGACGCCGTGGACGTCTTCTGCGAGCTGGGGAAGGCCATGCCCGTGCCCACGGCCACCCGGTGCTCGCTGTTCCCGCAGGGCGGCGCGATCGCCTCAGGCCCGGACCGCTTCCCGGTGCCGTTCCGGGACGCCCGGTGGACCGTGCACCCGTTCGGGATGTGGGAGGACCCGGCCGACGACTGGCGCTGCGTCCAGTGGGTCGAGGACGTGCGCGCCGCCTTCCGGCCGTGGAGCACCGGCGCGGTCTGCCTCAACCTCGTCGGCGACGAGGGAGTCGACCGCGTGGTGGCCGGCCTCGGCGCCGGGAACATCCGACGGCTGGCCGCGGTGAAAGCCGCGTACGACCCGGACAACGTCTTCCGATTCAACCACAACATCCTGCCCCGGTAGTGAGCGGCCCGGCCACGGACATGCCTCCGGGAGGCCTCCCCGGGTACCGTCCGCTGCATGGACAGCCGTTTGGACAGCCACTTGGACAGTCGATACGACACCCAGGGCGCCGGAATCACCGTGCAGCGGGCACTGGAGCTGCCCGGGCTGCGCAGCGGGCTGCCGGAGATCCTCGCGGGCGCCGACCGGCTGGGCCGCACCGTGCGCTGGGTGCACGCGGGCGAGGTCCCGAACATCGCCTCGCTTCTCAAGGGCGGCGAACTGCTCCTGACCACGGGCTACGGCCTCGGCACCCGCCCCGCCGACCAGCGCGCGTTCGTCCGCACCCTCGCGGAGCGCGGTATCGCGGCGCTCGTCGTGGAGCTCGGCCCGCGCTTCACCCGGCTGCCCTCAGCCCTCGTGGAGACGGCCCGCTCCGCCGGTCTCCCGCTGGTCCAGCTGCACCGCGAGGTGCCCTTCGTGGCGGTCACGGAGGAGATCCACACCGAGATCGTCAACGGCCACTACGCGCTGCTGCAGCGGGCCGAGGAAGTGCACCGGCGCTGTACCGAGGCCCTGCTCGGCGGCGGGGGCATACCCCAGGTCCTCGGCATCCTCGCGGACTTCAGCGGCAACCCCGTCTTCCTGGAGACCGCGGACGGACAGCTCCTGTACGCCGCGGGGGCCGGCTCCGCCGGCGCCGACCCGCTCCAGGTGTGGGAGGGGATGCGCGGCCAGCACAAGGAGGAGCCGCCCACCGGGACGACCCTCGTGGACGTGCCGGGCGGCGGCCCCGGCACCGGTTCGGTACGCGCCCGGCTGGTCCTGCTGCCCGTCAGCGCCCCGGTCGCCCCCGTGCACCGGATCGCGGCGGAGCGGGCCGCGGGCATCCTGGCCGTCGTCCTCATGCAGGCCCGCCAGGAGGAGGAGCTCGCGGCACGCGGACGCGGCGACTTCCTCACCGACCTCGCGGAGGGCCGTATCGCCGCCGAGGACGCCCCCGCGCAGGCCCGCGTGCTCGGCTTCAAGCCCGGCAACAGCCCGCTCCTGCCGGTCGTGATGCGGCTCGCCGACGGCCCCTCCCCCGGTGGCGGCTGGGCCGTCCTGGCGCGCGCGGTCGCGGAGGAGCTGGCCTCGGTGGGTGTGCCGGTCCTTTTGGGCGTACGCCCGGTGGAGGGCCGCGTCCCCCTGTTGCTGGGCCTGCGTTCGGAATCCGAGCGCGCGGCGGTCGCGGACCGGGTCGCGGCGGCCCTCAGGGCGGGCGTGGAGCGCGCGGGCATGCAGCGACCGGGGGCGCAGCCGCCCGTGGTGGTGGTCGGGGTCGCGGGCGGCTGGGCGGCGGCCTCGGCGGGCCTGCGGCACGCGGCGGAGACGGCGACGGCCGCGCAGGGCCTGACGGACCGCCCCTGGTACGACGCCCGCCGCCTCGACACCGATCTGCTCCTGTGGCGGCTGCGCGACCATCCGGACCTGGCGGCCTTCGTGGACCGTGCCATCGGCCCCCTCCGCGACCACGACCTCCGCTCCAAGCCGCCACTGCTGCCCACGCTGGAGACGTACCTGGCGCACGCGGGCCGCAAGGCGGAGACGGCCCGCGAGCTGCACCTGAACCGGCAGACCCTCTACAACCGGCTCGCCCGGATCGGGGAGTTGCTGGGCACGGACCTGGACGACCCGCAGACGGTACTGGCGTTGAGCCTGGCACTGCGAGCGCGACGGCACGTGCCCTGAGCCACCGGCCGGCACTTAGGCAAGGGGCCTCGTCTGGGTCAACTCGTCGTAGACGCTGAGCACTTGGGCGACGGTCTCGTCCTCGGTCGGCCAGGTCGTGGCCTGCCGCACCCCCCGCTCCTTGAGCAACTCCCGGCGATCGTCGTCCCCGAGCAGCCGTACGACGGCCGCGGCGAGCGCGTCGGCGTCCGCGCACGGGACGAGTTCGGCCGCGTCGCCGACCAGTTCGGGGATACCTGCGACGGCGGTCGCGACGAGCGGCACACGCGCGTGCAGGGCCTCCTGGGCGAGCACGGAACGGGTCTCCCGACCGCTCGGCAGCACCGCGAGATCGGAGGCCAGGAGCAGCTCGGAGACGTCGTCGCGCCGCCCGACGAGCCGCACCGGCAGCTCCTCGTCCTCGATCCGCCGCTGGAGGACCGCCCGCAGCGGCCCCTCCCCGGCGATCACCAGGAGCGGCACGGGGTCGAGCGAGCGCCACGCGCGCGAGGCGTCCAGCAGGGTGTCGTATCCGCGATGCCGGTCGAGGGAGCCGACGGCCATGAGCAACGGGCGGTCGGTGGCGCCGAGTTCGGCCCGCGCCTTGTGGCGGAGTCGGTCGGGGTCCCCGTACTCGACGGCCTTGCGTGGCGTCGGGAACGCGACGGCCGCGAGCCGGGCGTCCCGCGCTCCGCGCCTGCGGGCGCGGTCCACGAGGTCGGGCGAGGAGCCCAGCACCACCGCCGCGGCCCTGGCGACCCGCCGCTCCAGCAGCCGCAGCAGGTGCGCCCGCGCCCCCTCCGCGTGCGAACGGGTGTGCCAGGTGACGACGAGCGGGGTGCGTCGGCCGCTGAGCGCGAGCGCGGCCCGCAGCGCGGCGTGCAGCCCGTGCGCGTGCACGAGATCGGCGTCCGCGCAGGCCACCCGCAGCGCGGCCACGGCGGTCGGATCACTGCTGCGTGGCACGGGAACGTGCTGGGCGCCGACGCCACTGAACCCGTACGCGAGGTCGGCCTCGGCAGGTGCACACACGGTGACCCGCACACCCCGGGCGACGAGCCCCGAGGCCAGCGACCGCACATGCGCGCTGCTGCCCGCGCTTGCGCCGCCGAGCACCTGCACGGTGCGCAACGGCGACTGACCGTGCGGTGAGTGGCTGCTCACGTGGCTCACGTGGCCGGGGCTCCTGGTTCGGCGTCGGACGGGCACGGGGAACGTACAGGGGGAAAGGCAGAGGGGGGTGTACCGCACGTCGTGCTCCGCGTACTACGCCAAGGATGCCAGGCCGTACGGGTGTTCCGGGACCGCCATCGGAGCAAGCCTTGCGGCGCTGCGCCCAACTCGACGACAGCTGTCACCCACAAGAGTGATAAGTCGCGTGTCTTCGCGACGGGTTGTCCCTCGCTGGAGGCCCGTCGGAGTTTCCGCCCCTCACCCCAGCGGTCGCGCGACCGCCTCGCTGAGCTTGTCCCCGTACACGGCCGCGGCCACCAGCGCCGCGGCATGGGCGAGGAGCCCGGCCCGCCCGTTGCCCGCGACGATCGCGCTGCCCAGCGCGGCGCCGAGCGCGTGGGCCCCGGTGTCGCCGATCATCGCGCGCTCGCCGAGGTCGTCGGGGAACACGGCCGCCGCCGCACCCATCGCCGCGGCCGACAGCCGCCCGGCGGGTCCGCCCCGCAGCAGCCCCGGGGCCCCCAGCGCGAGCACCGCACCGGCGGCCCGCCCCGGCCGGACGTCCACGAGGTTGACGAAGTGCGCGCTCCCGGCGATCACGACCCCCGCGAGCAGCTTGTCCACAGGCCGCTCCTTGAGCAGGGCCCCCGCCACCAGCCCCGCGGCCGAGATACCCAACAGCTTGACCGCCCCACTGGTCACCTCCCCGTCCTTCAGCGCCCCCAGATGCGCCCGGAACCCCCGGCGGGGGTCCCCCGCCCCGACCACGTCGTCGTACGCGCCGCACGCCCCGGCGGCCAGGACCGCGGCCCCGGCGCCCCGGTGGACGCGCGCGGCCGCGAGCGCCGCTCCGAGGGTGGTGGCGGGGCCGGCGTACAACTCGACGGTGCGCCCGGCGTAGTTCGTGCGCTGCCAGCGCTCCGGGCCGCCCGGGGTCTTGGTGCGCAGGCCTGCGAGGGTGGCGCGGGTGACGGCGACGGCGGTACCGAAGCTGGTGATCATGCGACAACTCCAGGGGCCCGCGGAGCGGGCGGTTCGGGGGCCGCGGAGCGGCAAAAGGGGTGGGCGGGCGGGAAATCCGCCGCGGAGCGGCGAAGAGAAGAGAAGAGCAGACCGCGGAGCGGTCAAGGCGCCCGTCGCGGAGCGACGCAAAAAGCCGACCCCGCCCGCAGACGGAACTACACGTCGCCCCGAGCCGTGGCCAACAATTCCTCTGCATGCGCCCGGGCCGTCTCCGAGTCCTCCTGCCCCGCCAGCATCCGGGACAGCTCCCGGATCCGTTCCTCCCCCTCGAGCACCTTCACCCCGGAGCGCGTCACAGACCCGTCGTTGGTCTTCTCGACCAGCAGCTGCCGGTCGGCGAACGCGGCGACCTGCGGCAGATGAGTCACCACGACGACCTGGGCGCTCTTGGCGAGCTTGGCCAACCGCCGCCCGATCTCGACCGCGGCCTTGCCGCCCACACCGGCGTCGACCTCGTCGAAGAGATACGTCGGCACAGGGTCGGTCCCCGCGAAGACGACCTCCACCGCGAGCATCACGCGTGAGAGCTCACCACCGGAAGCCCCCTTGGCGATGGGCCGCGGCGGCGCCCCGGGATGCGGGGCGAGCAGCAGCTCGACCTCGTCCACACCCGCGGGCCCGTACGCGACGGTGCGCCCGCCGAGCTCCACGCCCTCGGGGTCGTCGGTCTGCCGGATCTCGAACGACACACGCGCGTGCGGCATGGCGAGCGAGGCCAGCTCGGCGGTCACGGCGGCGGCGAACCGTTCGGCGGCCTCGGTGCGGGCGTCCGTCAGCGCCTGGGCAAGGCCGCCGAGTTCGGCCCGCAGCGCGTCCCGCTCGCCGGTCAGCTCGTCGATCCGCTCGTCGTCGCCGTCGAGTTCGAGGAGCCGCGCGGCGCCCTGCTCGGCCCACGCGAGTACGGCGTCGATGTCCTCGCCGTACTTCCGGGTCAGCTGGGTGAGCGCGGCGCGGCGCTCCTCCACGGCCGCGAGCCGCAAGGGATCGGCGTCGAGGTCGTCGGCGTACCCGGCCAGCTCCCCCGCCACGTCGCGCAGCAGGATGTTGATCTCCCCGATCCGCCCGGACAGCCCGGCGAGCGCGGCGTCGTGCGACCGTACGGCCTCCAGGGCCCGGTGCGCGCCCGCGACGAGCGTCGCCGCGTCGATGCCCTCGGGGTCCTCGGGATTGCCCGCGAGCGCGGCGTGGGCGGCCGTGGCGGCGGACGCGAGCGCCTCCGCGTGCCCGAGCCGCTCCGCCTCCGCCGACAGTTCCGCGTCCTCGCCCGCGCGCGGCTCGACCGCCGCGATCTCCTCGAGTCCGAAGCGCAGCAGGTCGGCTTCCTGGGCCCGCTCACGCGCGCGTGTGGTGATCTCGTCCAGCTCGGCCGAGATGGCCCGCAGTCGCCGGTAGGCCCCCGCGTACTTGGCGAGCGGCACGGCGACCGCGTCCCCGGCGTACCGGTCGAGCGCCTGCCGCTGCCGGGACAGTTTGAGCAGCCCCTGCTGGTCGGTCTGCCCGTGCACGGCCACCAGCTCGTCGGCCAGCTCGGCGAGCACGCCCACCGGGACGGAACGGCCGCCCAGGTGCGCCCGTGAGCGCCCCTCGGCCGAAACGGTACGGCTGATCAGCAGCGCGCCGTCGTCGAGCTCGGCGCCCGCCTCCTCGGCCCGTACGATCGCCGTACCGCCCGTGGGTACGGTGATCCGCCCCTCCACGACGGCGTTCTTGGCGCCGATCCGTACGAGGGCGGGGTCCGCGCGCCCGCCGAGCAGCAGCCCGAGGCTGGTGACCACCATCGTCTTGCCCGCGCCGGTCTCACCGGTCACGGCGGTGAAGCCTGGCGACAGCTCGACGACCGCGTCGTCGATGACTCCGAGCGACCGTATCCGCATCTCCTCCAACACGGACACGACCTTACGAGGTCCAGCAACGGATGTGCGACGGCCCCCGCCCCACGGCCGCGAACCCGCAGGTGACAAGCACCTACAAACGGTGCCTTGTCACCCACGGGAGTGGACCTGGCGGGTGCGTCAGTGCGGCGCCCCGCGCCAGCCGGAGACCGGCAGCGCGAACTTGGCCACCAGCCGGTCGGTGAACGAGGCGTGGTGCAGCCGGGCGAGCCGCACCGGCACGGCCCCCCGCCGTACCTCCACCCGGGCCCCCGGCGGCAGCTCCACCGTCCGCCGCCCGTCGCACCACAGCACACCCGGCGGAATGTGCGGCAGCACCTCGACCGCGAGCACCGAGTTCGGCGAGGTCACCATCGGCTTGGCGAACAGCGCGTGCGCGCTGATCGGCACCATGAGCAGCGCCTCGACCTCGGGCCAGACGACGGGTCCGCCGGCGGAGAAGGCGTACGCCGTGGACCCGGTCGGGGTCGCGCAGACGATGCCGTCGCAGCCGAAGCCGGTGACCGGCCGCCCGTCGATCTCCAGGATGACCTCGAGGAGCTTCTCGGCGGAGACCTTCTGCACGGCGGCCTCGTTGAGCGCCCAGTCGGTGTGCACGATGTCGCCGTTCTGGTGGACGACGACATCGACGGTCATGCGCTCCTCGACCTCGTACGCCTTGGTCACCACCCGGTCGACGACCTTGTCGAGGTCGTCACGCTCGGCCTCCGCGAGGAAGCCGACGCTGCCGAGGTTGACGCCGAGCATCGGCACGCCGGAGGCGCGGGCGAACTCGGCGCCGCGCAGCAGGGTGCCGTCACCGCCGAGCACGATCAGCAGTTCGCATCCGTCGAGGCACTGCGGAGTGGCTTCCTTCACCAGCTCCACCTCGGGCGGCAGCGGCAGATCGGCCGCCTCCGCCTCCAGCACACGCACCCCGATCCCGGAGCGCAGCAACCCCTGCACCACGAGTTCGGCGCTGCGGATCGCGGCCGGCCGCCCGGTGTGGGCGAGCAGGAAAACAGTACGAGCTCGGGTCTCTGTCAACGCGGCCCCTCCGCCACTGCACGGTCAACGTCGGCCGGGTCGAGTTCGGGTGCCCCGGCACGCAGCCACAGAAAGTACTCGACATTGCCCGAGGGTCCGGGCAGCGGACTCGCGGTCACGCCCTTCACCCCGAGCCCCAGCTCCGCGGCCCGCCGGGCCACTCCGCGCACCGCCTCGGCGCGCAGTTCCGGACTGCGTACGACTCCACCACTCCCCAGTCGTTCCTTCCCCACCTCGAACTGCGGCTTGACCATCATCACCAGATCGGCGTCGGGCGCCGCGCACCGCACGAGGGCGGGCAGCACCAGGCCGAGCGGGATGAAGGACAGATCCCCGACAACAAGATCCACGGGCTCCCCATCGATCGCCTCCAACGTCAACTCGCGTACGTTCGTACGGTCCTTGACGGTGACGCGTTCATCGCTCTGCAGAGACCAGGCGAGTTGACCGTAGCCGACGTCGACGGCGACGACGTGGGAGGCGCCCGCGCGCAGCAGTACGTCGGTGAAGCCTCCGGTGGACGCTCCGGCGTCCAGCGCCCGCCGCCCCTCGACCTTCAGTCCCTGGGGTACGAAGGCCGCCAGGGCGCCCGCGAGCTTGTGCCCGCCGCGCGAGACGTAGTCGGGGTCGCTGTCGTCCTGGGTGACCACGATCGCGGCCGCGGTCTCCACCTGGGTGGCGGGTTTGGTCGCGAGGGTCTTGCCGACGCTCACCCGGCCGGCGGCGATCAGCTGGCTGGCGTGCTCGCGCGAGCGGGCGAGCTTCCGGCGGACCAGCTCGGCGTCGAGGCGGCGGCGTGCCACTCCTGCCACGTTGGGTTCAGCTCCTGCGGTCGTACGGCCATTGATAGGGGTGACCCGAAGGGTCTCATTGAGGGACGGTGGTCGGGTGGCGGGTGGGAACCGGAGGTCCCGGGCGGGCGTCGAGCGCGGTGAGCGCGTCGCGCAGCCCCCGGTGTACATCCTCGTACACCTCGACATGTCCGTCCGTGGCGAGGTGGTCGGCGTCGCTCAGCCGGTCGAGCTGGGCGTCGACCTCGGCGTTCCCGGTGGGGGTGCGGTCCACGTCCAGCGGGGCCGGGGCGGCAGGGTCGTACTCGAGTTCGGGTTCGACCTCGACCGGAACCTCCGGCTCCGGCATCGGGCCCTGCGGAGTCCCGACCTCCGGCACTGACTCGTTCATGCCCCGACGCTACCCCGAAGCCCTGCGGTACCGTCGACCGCGATGGCCACGATTGAGGAGTGCCGCAGCGCACTCGACAAGCTCTCGGACAACATGGCGGGCGCGGACGGGAACGTACGCGAGGCGGCGGCCCTGGACCGCTCGCTCAGCTGCCGTATCACCGACCTCGACATCACCTTCGTCGGTCGCCTCAAGGGCGGCCGGATCGAGGTGCTCGACACCCTCCAGGGCCCACCCGTCGAGAAGGCCCAGATCAGACTCGCCATGTCCGGCGACGACCTGGTCGCCATGGTCGACGGGCAGCTGAACTTCGCGAAGGCCTGGGGCTCGGGCCGGGTGCGGCTGGAGGCGGCCCTGCTCGACCTGTTCCGCCTCAGGAAGCTTCTGTAGCGGCTTCGGCGGCAGCTGCTCCGGCGGCCACCTTCACGCGGGCCTTCCGCGCCGCAGGCACCACCAGCGGCGTCCCGGTCTCCGGGTCGTCGATGACCTGGCAGCGCAGCCCGAAGACCTCCTCGACCAGTTCGGCCGTGACGATGTCGTTCGGCGCGCCCTCGGCGATGACCCGGCCCTCGCGCAGGGCGATGAGGTGGGTGGCGTAGCGGGCCGCGTGATTGAGGTCGTGCAGGACGGCGACCAGGGTGCGCCCCTGCTCCTCGTGGAGTTCGGCGCACAGATCGAGCACGTCGATCTGGTGCTGGATGTCGAGGTAGGTCGTCGGCTCGTCGAGCAGCAGCAACGGGGTCTGCTGGGCGAGTGCCATCGCGATCCACACGCGCTGCCGCTGGCCGCCGGACAGTTCGTCGACATAGCGATCGGCCAGTTCGGCGACGCCGGTCGAGGCCATCGACTCCTGTACGACCCGCTCGTCCTCCGTCGACCACTGGCGCAGCAGGCCCTGGTGCGGGTAGCGGCCCCGGCCGACCAGGTCGCCGACCGTGATCCCGTCCGGCGCGATCGACGACTGCGGCAGCAGCCCGAGCGTCCTGGCCACCTTCTTCGCGGGCATCGACTGGATGACCTGCCCGTCGAGCAGCACGCGTCCCTCGGAGGGCTTGAGCATCCGCGACAGGGCGCGCAGCAGCGTGGACTTGCCGCAGGCGTTCGGGCCGACGATCACGGTGAAGGAGTGGTCGGGGATCTCCACCGACAGCTTCTCCGCGATGACGCGCTGGTCGTAGCCGAGGGTGACGTTGTCGGCGGACAGGCGGTTCACAGTGCTCCTTTGAGTGTTCTTGTTCGCTGCGGCGCTCATATCCGGCCCGCCTTGCGCTCGGTGACCAGCAGCCACAGCAGATAGATCCCGCCCAGGACCCCCGTCACGACGCCGACGGGCAGCTGGTCGGCGCCGAAGGCCCGCTGCGAGGCCCAGTCCGCGACGATCAGCAGGGTCGCGCCCATGCACATCGACGGCACCAGGTTCGGTCCCGGCGAGCGGGTCAGCCGCCGGGCGAGCTGCGGCGCGGTGAGCGCCACGAAGCCGACCGGGCCCGCGGCGGCGGTGGCGCCGGCGGTGAGCAGCACGGCGGCCAGCATCAGCAGCAGCCGTACGCGCTCGACGCGCACTCCGAGGGCGTACGACACGTCGTCGCCCATCTCCATCATGCGCAGCCCCCGGGCGTTGCCGAGGACGAGCGGGACGAGGACGCCGCACAGGACGAGCAGCGGCCAGACCTGCGCCCAGTCACGGCCGTTGAGGGAGCCGGTCATCCAGACGACCGCGCGGGCCGCGTCGACGATGTCCGCCTTGGTCAGCAGATAGCCGTTGACCGCCGTGACGATCGCGGAGACTCCGATACCGACCAGGACCAGTCGGTATCCGTGCACGCCCCGCTTCCAGGCGAGCAGATAGATGGCGAGCCCGGTCACCAGGCCGCCGACGAGCGCTCCCAGTGCGACCTGGTTCGCGCTGCCCGAGAACAGCACGATCATGATGAGCGCCCCGGCCGTCGATCCCTGGCCGAGGCCGAGGACGTCCGGGCTGCCCAGCGGGTTGCGGGAGATGGACTGGAACAGTGCCCCGCCGAGCCCGAGCGAGGCCCCGACCAGCAGGCCGACGAGCACCCGCGGCAGCCGCAGGTCGTTGACGATGAACTCCTGGCCCGCGTTCCCGTTGCCGACGAGCGTCTTGAGGACGTCGACGGCCGGGATCGGGAAGTCGCCGGTGCCGATCAGCACCACGCTCGCGGCGAGCGCGGCCACCAGCAGCAGTACGACGACGGTGAACGCCCGGACGTCGAACCGGACGGAGAGACCGCCGCGCGTTCGCACGGCTCGGGTACGTGTGATCGTCACAGCTGGGCCGTCCTCCGCCGTCGTACGAGATAGATGAAGACCGGCCCGCCGAGGACCGCGGTGACGATGCCGACCTGCAGCTCCGCGGGCCGGGCGACCATCCGCCCCACGACGTCGGCGCCGAGGAGCAGCACGGGCGACAGCACGGTCGCGTACGGCAGGATCCAGCGCAGGTCGGGCCCGGTGAAGGAGCGGACCACGTGCGGGACCATGAGCCCGACGAAGACGATCGGCCCGCAGGCGGCGGTCGCGGCGCCGCACAGCGCGGTGGCTGCGGCCATGGACAGCGCCCGGGTGCGGTTCAGGTTGGCGCCGAGCGCGCGGGCGGTGTCGTCGCCCATGGCCATGGCGTTCAGGGGCCGGGCGAGCGCCAGCGCGACGACCGTGCCGACCACCAGGAAGGGCAGCACCTGCCGGATGGTCGAGTCGGTGGCCGAGGCCAGCGAACCCACCGTCCAGAAGCGCATCTTGCCGAGCGCCGCGTCGTCCATGATCATCACGGCCTGCAGATAGCCGTAGAGCGCGGCACTGATCGCCGTGCCGGCGAGCGCGAGCCGCACCGGGGTGGCGCCGCGGCTGCCGCCCAGGAACCAGACCAGCGCCCCGACCGCGGCCGCGCCGAAGAAGGCGAACCACACATAGCCGCTCAGGCTCGTGACACCGAAGTAGGTGATGGCGGTGACGACCGCGGCGGACGCGCCCGCGTTGATGCCGAGCAGTCCGGGGTCGGCCAGCGGATTGCGGGTGAGCGCCTGCAGGACGGCACCCGACAGTCCGAGCGCCGCGCCGACGAGCAGCCCGAGGACGGTACGCGAGATCCGGTCGTCCACCACGACGTCGGAGTACGTCCCCGTACCGCGGAACAGGCCGTGCCAGACCTGGTCCAGCGGCAGCGCTTTCGCACCGATCGCGATACTCGCCAACGCGACGAGCACCAGGAGGGCCAGGGACGCGAGGAGCCCAACGGCGCGTATCGCCTGACGGCTTGGGGGCGCGGGGGCGGTCTCCGCGCGCTGTTCAGGGGGGCTGTCGACCAACACGTGGTTAGGTTAGCCTACCCTCGCTCACGCTTCGATCCCGGGTGACTACGCCCCACCACCGACGAGCCCTGGGGCCCTCAGAGCCCGAGCCGCGCGAGCGCCTTCCCCCCGTCCAGCGCGCACGCCCCGTCCCCCGCGGCCGTCCACGCCGCCGCGCACAGCGCCCGCAGCCCGTCAAGCGCCTCACCGTCGCCCGCCAGCTCCAGACGCTCACTCCCCGCCTGCGCCGTCCACCCGCCGCAGCGAAACGCGTCGCCCTCCTCCACGACCTCCGGCTGCCCGGCGAGCAGCCCGCGCAGATCGGCGTCCACATACGTCGGCCGGTGCTGCGGCGGCGCGGCGAGGAGCTGCGCGCCGTCCGTCACCCCGGTGAGCACGAGCAGCGAGTCCACCTCGCCGTTGAACGCGCCCTCGATGTCCGTGTCCAGCCGGTCGCCGACCACCAGCGGCCGCTTCGCCCCGGTCCGCAGGATCGTCTCGCGGTGCATCGGGGGCAACGGCTTGCCCGCCACCTGCGGCTCGGCGCCCGTGGCGATGCGTACGACCTCCACCGCGGCCCCGTTCCCGGGCGCGATCCCCCGCGCGCTCGGGATCGTCAGGTCGGTGTTGGACGCGAACCACGGCACCCCGCGCGCGACGGCGTAGGACGCCTCCGCGAAGCGCCCCCAGGGCAGGTCGGGACCGCCGAACCCCTGGACGACCGCCGCCGGGTCGTCGTCCGCCGACTCGACCGGCTCGAGCCCGCGCTCGCGCAGCGCGACCCGCAGTCCCTCGCCGCCGATGACCAGCACGCGCGCACCGGCGGGCACCTGCTCGCTGATCAGCCGCGCCACGGCCTGCGCCGAGGTGATGACGTCATCGGCGTCCGTCGGTATGCCGAGCTCGGTCAGATGCTCCGCCACCGCATCGGGCGTACGCAGCGCGTTATTCGTGACATACGCGAGGTGCAGCCCTCCCGAACGGGCCGTGCCCAGTGATGCCACGGCGTGCGCGATCGCGTTGCCGCCCGCGTACACCACGCCGTCGAGGTCGAGCAGAGCCGTGTCGTAGGCGTCACTCAGGGCCTGTTCACTGGCCTCGGGCCGGGTCCTGGCGGTCTGGCTCATTACGCATCGCTCCTCGTTCGATCTCTTTCCCCCGATCATCCCCCACAGCGTCTGCACACTTACGATGCCTCAATGAACTATGCAGGTCCCGCGGAGGAAACCCCGGCGCGCAGCGGCCTCGAACTGACCCCGTTCCGGGGCCTGCGCTACGACCCCGACCGGGTCGGCAGCCTCGCCGCCGTGACATCTCCGCCGTACGACGTC
Organism: Streptomyces sp. NPDC111656; assembly: GCF_055656965.1. Classification (NCBI taxonomy): domain Bacteria; kingdom Bacillati; phylum Actinomycetota; class Actinomycetes; order Kitasatosporales; family Streptomycetaceae; genus Streptomyces; species Streptomyces sp. NPDC111656. Next base: position 3,746 of record NZ_JBVKCA010000006.1, on the reverse strand, counting down.
ATCGTCCGGCCGGACGGTCTGCTCCACCTCGAGTCCGCCGACCCGCACAACATCGTCAGGTTGATCCTCCCCCAGGACACGACCCCGACGGCCCGCAACCGCCAGGCGGCGGACACCCTGCACGACTGGGTGTCCGAAGGCGTCCTCGCCGCCGACCCCGAGCCGGGCCTGTACGTCTACGAGCAGCACGACGGCGGGATGCTGCAACGCGGCATCATCGGCGCCCTGCGCCTGTCGGAGCCGTCCGCCGGCGTCGTGCTCCCGCACGAGGACGTCATGCCGCACATCATCGCGGACCGCGCGGCCCTGATGCGTGCCACCTCGGCCAACCTCGAACCGCTGCTGCTGACCTACCGCGGCAACGGCTCCCGGGTCGGCACGGCCGCCGTCATCGAACGCGCCGCGGAGGGCGACCCGCTGCTCTCGACGACCACGGAGGACGGTTTCAGCCACCGTCTGTGGGCGATCACCGACCCGGCGGACCTGGCCGAGGTCCAGACGGATCTCGGCCGGCACCAGGCTCTCATCGCGGACGGCCACCACCGCTGGGCGACATACCTGCGGCTACGCGCCGAGCACCCCTCACCCAGCCCCTGGGACTACGGCCTCGTGCTCCTGGTGGACACCGCGCGCTACCCGCTCAGGGTCCGCGCGATCCACCGCCTGCTGCACAATCTGCCGGTCGCGGAGGCGCTGACCGCCCTCGCGGACTCGTTCCGCGTACGTCACCTCGACGTTCCGCTCCCCGAGGCCCTGGAGGCCCTCGCCGCGGCCGCCGCCGAGGGCAACGCCTTCCTCCTCGCGGGCGACGGCTCGTTCCACCTGGTCGACCGCCCCTCCCCGGAGCTCCTCGCCCGTACGGTCCCGGCGGACCGCCCCGAGGCTTGGCGCACCCTGGACGCGACCGTCCTGCACGCCACACTCCTGGCCCACATCTGGGGCATCCCCGAGGACTCGCCCGCCCACATCGCGTACATCCACGACACGGCCGCCACGGTGGAGAAGGCGGAGCGCGACGGCGGCACGGCCGTCCTGATGCACCCGGTCCGCGAGGAGGTCGTACGCGACCTCGCCCGTCAAGGCGTCACGATGCCCCGCAAGTCGACGTCGTTCGGCCCGAAGCCGGCGTCGGGGCTGGTACTGCGGGCGCTGCCTCTCTGAAGCGCCCAGGCGAGGCGCCCAGGCGAAATACAGGGGCTGAAACGCCACGGGCGGCGGGATCCCTTCCGGAATCCCGCCGCCCGTGTCCTACGACAACCGCTGTACGTCAGCCCCGCGGAGCTTCGTCATCGTCGTCGGCCTCGACGACCGGCTTGGTCTGCTCGGCCTCGACGATGTCGAAGTCATCGTCGTCCTCATCGTCGTCCTCGGTCTCGATCTCGTCCTCAGCGTCGATCTCGTCCTCAGCCTCAGCTTCGGTCGCGACCTCGCCCTCGACCTCGTCCTCGTCCTCGTCCTCGACGAGCGCGTCGACGAACTCGACGCCGTCCAGCTCGGCAAGCCGGTCGGAGGCGTCCGTGCTGCCGTCCTTGTCGGACTCGACGGCCTTCGCGAACCACTCGCGCGCCTCGTCCTCACGACCGGCGGCCAGCAGCGCGTCGGCGTAGGCGTACCGCAGCCGGGCCGTCCAGGGCTGTACGGAGTTCGAGGCGAGCTCCGGGCTCTGGAGCGTCACGATGGCGGCGTCGAGCTGCCCCATGTCGCGCCGGGCGCCGGCCGCCACGAGCCGCATCTCGACCTGACCGGCCTTGTCCAGCTTGTGCACCTCGGGCGCACCCGCCATGTCCAGCGCCTTCTCGGGCCGGCCCAGGCCGCGCTCGCAGTCCGCCATGACGGGCCACAGGTCCACGTTCCCGGTCATACGGCGCGCCGCCCTGAACTCGGCGAGCGCCTCGCTGTACTTCTGGTTGGCGTACGCGGCGAACCCGGCCGCCTCACGTACGGCGGCCACACGCGACGCCAGCCGCAGGGCGATCCTCGAGTACGCGTACGCGCCCTCGGGGTCCTCGTCGATGAGCCGGGCGACCATCACCAGGTTCCTGGAGACGTCCTCCGCAAGCCCCTTCGGCAGGCTGAGCAGTTCCTGCCGTACGTCCGCGTCGATCTCCTCGCCCGTGACGTCATCGGGGATCGGCAGCCGCTTGATCGGCTCACGGTCCCGGTCGCGCTCGTCGCGGCCACGGAAGCCGCCACCGCGCCGGTCGTCGCCCCGACGGTCGTCACGGCCCCGGAAGCCACCGGCGCCACCGGGACGGCCGCCCCGGTCGTCACGACGGGGGCCACCACGTCCGCGGTCGTCGCGACCCCGGTCGTCGCGGGCGCGGAAGCCGCCACCGCCACGGCTGTCGTCACGACGGTCGTCGCGCCGGTCGTCCCGCCTGTCGTCGCGGCGGAAGGCCGGACGGTCGCCCTCACGGCGGTCGTCCCGACGGTCATCACGGCGGAAGTCGCTGCGGTCGTCGCGCCGGAAACCGCCGCCACCGCCACCACGGTTGTCGTCCCGACGGAACCCACCGCGGTCGTCGTCACGACGGGGACCACTGCTGGGGCGGTCGTCGCGACGCGGGCCGCTGCTGGGGCGGTCGTCACGGCGGAACCCACCGCGGTCGCCGCTGTCACGACGGTCATCACGGCGGTCATCGCGACGGAAACCACCGCGGTCGTCGTCACGACGGGGACCACTGCTGGGGCGGTCGTCGCGACGCGGGCCGCTGCTGGGTCGGTCGTCACGGCGGAACGCGGGACGGTCCCCTTCGCGACGGAACCCGCCACGGTCGTCGCCCCGACGGTCGTCACGCCGGAAGTCACCGCGGTCATCACGGCGGAACCCGCCGCGGTCGCCGCTGTCGCGACGGTCATCACGGCGATCGTCACGACGGAAACCACCGCGGTCGTCGCCCCGGCGGTCGTCGCGCCGGTCGTCGCGCCGGTCGTCCCGACGGTCATCACGGCGGAAGTCGCTGCGGTCGTCGCGCCGGAAACCGCCGCCACCGCCACCACGGTTGTCGTCCCGACGGAACCCACCACGGTCGTCGTCACGACGCGGACCGCTGCTGGGGCGGTCATCGCGGCGCGGACCGCTGCTGGGTCGGTCGTCGCGACGCGGGCCGCTGCTGGGTCGGTCGTCACGGCGGAACGCCGGACGGTCCCCGTCCCGACGGACCCCACGTTCCCGGTCGTCGCGTCGCGGACCACTTGTGGGTCGATCGTCACGGCGGAACGGCGGGCGACCGCCCCGATCGCCCTCACGCCGGTCGTCACGGCCACGGAAACCGCCGCCGCCACGGCTGTCGTCACGACGGCTGTCGTCACGACGGTTGTCATCGCGGCGGAAGCCGCCTCGGTCACCGCGGTTGTCGTCCCGACGGAACCCACCGCGGTCGTCGTCGCGACGCGGACCACTGCTGGGGCGGTCGTCACGACGGTCGTTGTCGCGGCGCGGACCTCCGCGGTAACCGCCGCGGTCACCACTGTCCCGGCGGCGCTGATCGCGCTCCGGACGCTCGTCGGGAGAGTTGGTGGACATGGGTGACTCCTGTCATCGGTACCGCAAGTCATTCTCGCGCAGCCGGGTACCCGGCGCGCTTCGGAAAAACAAAAAAGGACCTCTGGTCCCAGCGAGTCGCTGGGACCAGAGGTCCTCCAAAGATTGTTCGGCGGCGTCCTACTCTCCCACAGGGTCCCCCCTGCAGTACCATCGGCGCTGTGAGGCTTAGCTTCCGGGTTCGGAATGTAACCGGGCGTTT